>JAUSFB010000036.1 GCA_030651575.1 Phaeospirillum sp. | reverse complement strand
GGTTTCGGCATCACCTTGCTCACCAGGTACAGCATGAGCGCCATCCCACCCAGGCTGATAATGGAATTGATGAGGTTCTTGATGCTTGACGGCACCAGCCACCACAATACCCCGCCGAGCAGCGGCGGCAGCGCGCCGATGGCGACGATGCCGATGATGATGGGCAGCCAGGCGAAGCCCTTCTGCCAGGCCAGGTAGACGGCTGGCTCACCGGGGGCGGCATAGACCACGAAGTCATATCCCGGCCAGCGCTCCACACCGGCATCCGCAAGGGCCTTCTCCATCCCGGCCAGGGCTTCCTCATCCGGTATGCCGGCGAGCTCCAGCCGAGCCAGGAAAAGGGCGCCTTCCTCCGCGCTCTCTTCGAGCGGGGCGAAGGCGCCCAGGTCATCCAACGATGCGGACTGTCCCAGCAGGACCGCCTGGTATCCCGGCGGAATCATGGCGGCAGCGGCATCCAGGGTGTAGGGCATGGGCCACCTCCCTGCGGCGGCTAGACCAGTCGCCGAGCCTTCCGGCCGTATGGATTCAGCGTCACCTTGCGGTCGGCTGTGGTACCGCCGGCGGCGGTGACCGTGGCCACCACGGTGATCTTGTCCCCGCCTATCAGCCTCAGGTCAGCGCCGAGCTGTCCCGCCGCGGCCGGGTCGTAGTTGGTGTTTGCGCTGGCCGCCTGGTCGGTGCCCAGGTACTTCTTGTCCACGTCGCTGACCTTGGGGAACTTCGAGATGCGGATGTTGCCCGACACCTCGGCCTCGGTCACCAGGTTGAGGCGGTTGAGGTACCACACCTCGCCCGCGGGCACCTCGTACTCGGTCGTCTTCACCGTGTCCTGGGCGGAGGCGTCGGGCACGGTGACCGCGATCTTGTCGCGCTCATCGATGCGGTCCTCGGTATGCAGGTACTCGGCTTCCAGCAGCGCTTCGCGCAGCAGTTGGAGGGGGAAGCCCACCCAGTAGCCGGTCTCATTGTCAAACACGCCCAGCAGCTCCAGTTGCTGGCCCAGCGGGGGCACCCAGCCCTTGGGAGGCCTGGTGCCCGGAAGGCCCGGCGCCTGCTGCGGCGCTATCGTCTTTTCCATCACGCGTTCTCCTTGTTGAGAGTTGCCTGGTGCTTCCCAGCGTCGCCCTTTAGGCCTTGCTGGTGCTGGAGCCGGTCATGCCCTTGAACATGGGCATGAGCATGGACAGCATGAGTATCATCATGATCATGGGCATCATGCTGGTGAACATCCCCGACATGGGATCGGTCGTGGTCTGCATCGGATAAGCGCCCCCCACGGTGCCGTACTGGTACTGCTGGGGCCTCATCTGCTGCCCGGCGAACTGCTGTGTCTGGAACATGGCTCAGTTACCTCCTCGATTGCCGGGGCACGGCCCGGCTCGGCGTTTCTTTCGCTGACGGTGCGGTCCGTCTTCATTCCTTGTTGGTGACTCCCTTGAGCATGGGCCCGATGAGTGCGAACATGAGCACCATCATGATCATGGGCATCATGCTGCTGAACATGCCCGACATGGGATCGGTCGTGGTCTGCAGGGGATAATAGGACGAGGGACCGCTCACCTGTTGCGGGGCGAGTCCCGGCGCCATCGGTCCCGTTACCTGCTGTGGATAGAACATCTTGTCCTCCTCGTGCGTTGGTGCTTCGTTGATGACGCTTTCAGCGCTGCTTGCCGCATTGTCGACGGCCCCGCCGCTCCCGCGAGGGCGGCAGGGCCATCATTTACGACGATGCCGGCAAGCCTGGGAATGGCTACTCGAACATGGCCCGCTTGTAGCCGGCCACTACCTGCTCGCCCTTGCCCTCAACGCCGGCGCCATAATGACCGACCCGCCCCTCCTTGACCTTCAAGCCGTGGGGAGCGATGCCGTTCATGCCGGTGCGGTAGGCGTCCGGCGTGGCCTTCTCGGTGTAGTTGGTGGGCACTATCTTCTCGAACTCGGCCCAGCTAGCATATTTGCCCATACAGGCACCTCCTATGGAATATGTCCCGGTCGCGGCCGGTAGTAGTACCGCTGGGTCAGCAACCTGGCCGAAAAGGAAAAGGGGTCAGCCTGAATCCTTCCGGTACCAGGTTGCTGACCCCTTATGAGCCCGAGAG
>JAUSFB010000023.1 GCA_030651575.1 Phaeospirillum sp. | reverse complement strand
GCTTTCAGCAGCGGCGGGCCAGCCAGGAAGGCGCGGGAACGCTTGCGCACCATCACCACCACGTCGCTCAGTCCTGGCATGTAGGCGCCGCCGGCGGTGCCCGAGCCATGCTGCACGGTGATGACGGGGATGCCCGCTGCCGACAAACGGGCCAGATTGCGAAACAGCGCCCCGCCGTGGACAAAGCCCTCGACGCGGTAGCGCGTCAGGTTGGCCCCCGCGCTTTCCACCAGGTGGATAAACGGCAGCTTGTTTTGCAGCGCGATCTCCTGCACCCGCAAAATCTTGTCCAGCCCCATCGGCCCAATCGCGCCGGCGTCAATGCCGGAGTCGCTCGCCACAACCATGCAGCGCGTGCCTTCGACAAAGCCAATGCCGGCCACCATGCCGCCGCCGGGGATGGATTTGTCCGGGTCTTTGTGGTCTTGCAGATAGCCGGCCAGCGTGCACAGCGGCAGGTAGGGCGCGCCCGCGTCGAGCAGCAAGGCCACCCGCTCACGCGGCAACAACTGGCCGCGCTTGTCAAAAACCGCTTTGGACTTGGCAGAGGCGCGCATCGATCGCTCCTCCAGGGCGCGCAAGGCGGCGATGCGTGCCAGCATGGCACGGCGGCGCTCCTGCGCGAGCGGGCCTTGCGCGTTCCATGAGGACTGAAAAATGGTCATGTTTGAAACACCTTCGGACGTTTATGCAAGAAACACCTTCGGTGTCTGGGCCAGGTGAAACCCGTCAAAGGGTGCAATCGCCGCACGTTGCCGCACCTCGGCCGGCGCGGCAATGGCGCCCCAGCCCATCCGCACTTGCGGCCGTGCGCCATCGACCCGCAAGGTCGTGCCGCTGATGAACGCCGCCGCCGGACTGAGCAAGAAAACGATCGCGGCGGAGGTTTCCGCCTCGGTGCCAAACCGGCCCAGTGGCACGGTCTCGCGCATTTCGCGCAGCATGGGGCCGGCCTCGGGCGGGTAATGGTCCATGCCGCTGGACGCGATGTAGCCCGGCGCCACCGCATTGACCCGCACCCCCGACTGCGCCCATTCCAGCGCCGCCGTTTCGGTCAGGCTGACCATGCCCGCCCGCGCCGCGCCGCTGTGCGCCATGCCCGGCATGGAACCCCAGATGTCGGCCACGATGTTGACGATGGCGCCACCGTGCGCCTGCATGGACTGCACATAGCATTCGCGCGCCACCAGAAAGCCACCGGTCAGATTGGTGTTGATCACCGCTTCCCAGCCTTTGGCGCTGATTTTCTCCAGCGGCGTGATGTATTGACCGCCCGCGTTGTTGACCAG
>JAUSFB010000019.1 GCA_030651575.1 Phaeospirillum sp. | reverse complement strand
CATCCGCAGCCAATGCGGCAAGCCCATCTGGGCGGTGGCCGATGAGGCGGCGCTATCGGCGGCCTATGCCATCGCCTGCACCGCCGACCGCCTCTACGTTACCCAGACCGGAGAGGTGGGATCGGTCGGCGTGGTGGCGGTCCACCGCGACGAATCCGGGGCCGATGCCCAAGCCGGGCTGGCCTGGAGCTTCGTCCATGCCGGTGCCGCCAAGGTCGATGGCAACCCGCATCAGCCGCTGTCCGACTCTGCCCGCGCCACGCTCCAGGCCGATGTTGACGCCTTGTATGGAAAATTCACCACCCTGGTGGCCGAGCGGCGGCGGCTATCTCCCGACACCGTGCGGGCCACCGAGGCTGCGATCTATCGCGGCGACCAGGCGGTGGCTGCCGGGCTGGCTGACAAGGTCGGCACGCTCCGCGTCGCCCTGGCTGATCTCGGGGCCGTGCTGGCGCGCCCCTCCATCCGCTCCCCCATCCTGTCCAGACCCAAGGAGACCACCATGTCCGAGCAAATGGGGGACATCCCCGTCATCGAAGCCGAGCGCCCCGCTCCAGGAGCCATTGTTCCGGTGCCCGGCGCAGTAACCGCCCAGGTGGAACAGCGCCTGCGCGCCGAATATTCCGAAATCAGCGCCATCGCCGCCCAGGCCGCCCGACTGGGCGTGACCATCGATCCCGCCGAGGCCATGGCCAAGGGCATCCGCCCCGAGGCGCTGCGCCGCACGGTGCTGGAGCAACTGGCCGCCCGCTCCGATGCCACCGCCGTGGTGGCTGCCGCGCCGGCCCCGGCGGCCAAGACCGAAACCGAAAGCCCCATCGTCCGGCGTGCCCGCGAAGCCGCCGCTCGCCAGTAAGGAATAGCCCCATGCCTGTGCTGACCGCTTCGCCCACCCTGGGCGATCTGCTGAAGTTCGAACTGAACGCCAGCTACACCCGCGAGACCGTCACCCTGAAGGCGGGGACCAGTTATCCCCTGGGTTCCGTGCTGGGCCGTATCACCGCCAACGGCGAATACCGTCTGTCCCCCGCCGCCGAAGTGGTGGGTGACGAAGGGGCGGAGGTGGCCGTCGCCGTGCTGTTGGACGCGGTGGATGCCACCGACGGCGTGGCCACCGGCCTGATCGCCGCCCGCGGCCCGGTCATCTTGGCCGATGCCGCCCTGGTGTTCGACGCCTCGGTCGATCAACCGGCCGAACGCACGGCCAAGATTGTCCAGCTTGCCGCCATGGGCCTCGTTGCCCGCGACACCGTCTGATCGGAGCCTTTCCCATGACCCAGATCATCAATCCCTTCGACGTGGGCGGCTACTCGCTCGCCGAAATGACCCAAGCCATCAACATCCTGCCCAACCTGTACACCCGGTTGGGCCAGATGGGGCTGTTCCGCTTCGAGGGCGTCACCCAGCGCAGCGTCATCATCGAGCAGGCCGAGGGTGTTCTCAATCTGCTGCCCACCGTTCCCCTGGGCGGCCCGGCGACCGTCGCCAATCGTGATGCCCGGTCCATGCGCTCCTTCACCGTGCCGTGGATTCCCCACGATGATTCCATCACGCCCCAGGATGTCCAGGGCGTGCGTGGCTTTGGCGTCGCCGACGCCGCCGATCCGCTGGCCACCGTCATGGAGCGCAAGCTGACCCGCATGCGCTCGAAACATGCGCAGACACGGGAGTTCATGGAGGTCAACGCGCTCCGCGGCATCATCCGCGACGGCTCCGGTTCCACCCTTTACGACTACTTCTCTGAGTTCGCCCTGAGCCGCCAGCAGGTGGATTTCACCCTGGGCACCGCCACCACCAACGTCCAGGCCAAGATCCGCGAGGTTTTGCGCAAGGTGGAGACCGAACTGAAGGGCGAGACCATGACCAGCGTGCTGGCCCTCGTGTCCCCGGAATTCTTCGACAAGCTGATCGGCCATGCCAAGGTCGAGCAGGCGTACCAGGGGGCCGATGGCCGCATCCATCTCGACATCATCGTCGAGGAGATCGAGGGCCGCATGAGCCGCCGCATTGGTCGCGGCGAAGGCATGGCCCCGATGCTGGAGCATCGCTATGGCCTGAACCCGGCGGCGGGGACGTATCGATGACCACCACCATCTCCTGGCCGTCCCGGCTTCCGCTGCCGACCTTCGAGGGCATGTCGGTGGAACCGCAGGATGCCTGCCTGCGCACCGAGATGGAGGCGGGACCGGCACGGACGCGCCGTCGCTTCACCCAGGTACCGACCCGCATCCCGGTGCGCTGGCGGTTCGGGCCGGTGGACTTCGCCACCTTCGAGGCGTGGTTCCGCCTGAAGCTCGCCGATGGCACCCAATGGTTCTCCATCGGCTTGCTGGGCGGGATCGGCATGGTCGCGCACGAGGCCCGCTTCGTCGGCCAGAGCAGCGTTCCCTATAAGGCGGTGCCCAGCCGGGGTGGTGTCTGGATCGTCACCTCGATCATGGAGATCCGGGAGCGCCCCATGCTTGACGAGGGCGCGCTGGACATCATTCTCGACAGCGATCCGGCGGCCCTGTTCGACTCCATCGACGCCTTCCACGACCTGATCAATTCCAGCCTCCCTCTGTCCTGGTAAACCGCCATGAGCCTGCAGACCGATCTTCAAACTGCTGTCGCCAAGGTGACGGCGGATGGCAACCTGTTGCACGACATCGTCCACGGCAATGCCGCCTCGACGGTTGTTACCGAGTCCGGCCCGGTCAAGACGGTGGCCAAGGCCATCGCCGATGTGGTGGCGGCGTTCGGTGACGTCGATAGCGCCCGCACCACCACCTTAGGCGCCCGCGACCAGGCGGTGGCCGGGGCGGCCCAGGTGGCGGCCGACACGGAGACCACGCTCGGTGCCCGCGATGCCGCCGCAGATTCGGCCACCTCCGCTGCCGCTTCGGCCCAGGCCGCCCAGGTGGCCAAGATCGTGTGGCAGGGAGTGTGGGATGGGGCCCTCGCCTATGCCAACCGCGACGCGGTGACGCTGAACGGCACCAGCTATGTCTGCCGCCAGCCCCACACTAACCACCAGCCGCCCAACGCCGCCTATTGGGATCTGCTGGCCGCCAAGGGTGACACCGGCCCCGCCGCCAATCTCGGCAACGGAGTTCCTCAGGCGCTGGGCAATGCCGCCACCGGTGCGGCCAACTTCGCCTCGCGCGAGGATCACGTCCATGCCCGAGGCGCCCTGGTGGATGGCCCGGCCAACGCCACCGATGGCGAGCTGGTCCGCTTCGATGGCGCCACCGGCAAGCTGATCAAGGGCGGCGACAAGATCCAGGCAGACGACATCGCCGCCGGCATCCTGGGCAGTGTCGCCGCCAAGAATACCGGCACCGCCCCTGGACAGGTGCCCTTGGTGCAGGCCGATGGCCGGCTGCCGACCAGTGTCATGCCGCCCAATGACGGCGCCTATTCAAACTGCAATTGCAACTGCAATTGCGCATGCTGCAACTGCTGCGGCGGGTGATGCCCATGTCCCAGGTGATCATCATGGAGCGGCTGGAATTGCCGGTCCTGGTCGAGGTGGTGCGAGCCGTGACCCAGTTGACACTCCGTCTCTACGAAGAGGTCGTCGATGGCGTGCCCAACCGGCGGGGCAGGATCAGCGGCCGGGCAGCGCTGGACGCGGAAGCTGTTGCCGTGATTGGCACCCAGGCCAGCCGGAAGTTTCCGGTACCACTCTCGCTTTCACCGGTGCCGGCCATTCAAGGGGACACCCTTGGCCGACCTGGGCGCGATTTCCTGATGCTGGACGAGATGCTGTTCGATCTCGCCGACCGCGACAGCCTGGGCAAGGAATGGTCGGACCACGCGGTGTGGGAATTCCGGGTATCGCCCGATGGTCGCCTGCATTCTCCCTTCAATCGGATGGTCGAGACTGCGGTGGCCAAGACCGTCGGCCCATGGCACCGCCTGCGCGGCGGCCATCTCTGCCCGCTTCGTGTCATGGTGCCCCTCAAGGCCTGGCCGCTGGCCCGCTTTTCCCTGCTGGTCAATACCCATCCCGATTTCGGCCTGATCGGCACTATCGAGCCCACCGAAACGCTGCCGAGCGATGTTCCGTTCGTGCCTCGTGAATCAGTGTTCCCGTCGCTGAAACTGATCGGTCCCGCCACCGTCGCCCCCAATGGCATTGCCGTCGTCGAAGTCATGGTGGTCGATGGCGAGGGTGCCGTGATCACCGATGCTGCCAGCGAGGTGCTGCTGGAAGCCGTGGCCGGCATCCTGCCCAGGACCCGTGCCGTCATCACAGGCGGTGCAGGCACCTTCAAAGTGATGGCCCTTTGCCTGGAGGCGGGCGAGGCGGTGCGGGTCAAGGCCGGACTCGGGCTGTTCACCGGCTTGGCCGATATCTCCATCCCGGTGGCGTGACATGCTCAACATCTTCTTCGCCGTCAATCGGAGCTGCAACCTGCGGTGCCGCTACTGCTACCTGCCGCTGGAGCGGCGCTCGGGGGACGACGCGCTCGACGCCGAGGCGGCGCTGGCCGGTCTGCTCACCAAGGCGGAGCGGGAGGGCATGGATATCGGCAATGTCCATCTCCATGGCGCCGAGCCCGGCCTGCTGGCTCCCGAGAGCCTGGGGCGGATGGCGAGCATGATTCATCAGCGCTCGGGCCGACTGGTCGGACTCCAGAGCAACGGAACCATGATCGACGGGGACTGGCTCGACCGGCTGGAAAGCGCTATCCCGTCGCGCGGCATCCTCAAGATCGGCATCACCCTCGACGGGCCAAAGGCGATCCACGACACCATGCGCGGACACTCGTTCGACCGGGCCTGGGCGGGACTCCACGAGCTGATCCGGCGCGGCTATCAGACCTATGTGCTGTCCTGCGTCGGCGGTCATACCGTCGAGCGTCTCGACGACTACGCCGCCTGGGTGGACGAATTGGTCGCCCGGCGGCAGTTCCTGTTCTTCCAGTTGCTCGCCGGTCCCCATGGCATGAATGCGGAACAGCAGATCCGCTTCGCCGACTGGCTTTATGAGTCCGGTCAGGTCTGGCGCTGCCTGGGCTTCCAGGCCGGGCTGTGCAGCCTCGCCGGCAATGGCTGCTTCTGGCTGGAGCTGGGCGCCGACGGCAAGGCGTATTCCTGCAACAAGGGCTACTCGGCCGCGTTGGCCTTCGCCGACTGGCGGGACATGAGCTTGGCCGAGGTGATCGCGGTCCGCCATTCCCTTTATGCCGGCCATGCGGTCGATCCTGCCTGCGTCGGTTGCCGGGCCTGGGGCCTCTGCCAGGGCGGCTGTCCGTTGGAGCGCTCCAACCACCAAGCCAACGACTGCGCCCTCAGGCTGCGGCTGTTCGACCGAATGCGGGCCGACGGCCAGGATCTGGGCACCTTCATCGCCGCCAACCGCCATCTGGCGGCGGCCTATTACGCCCGCGCCCGTTCCCTTGACGCGGTATCCCACCGCTTCGATGCCAAACGGAATCCCTGATGCAAAGCTTCGACGATATCGAGTTCCGGCTCCTGATGGAGACCCCGGAAGGTGGAAGCACGACCCTGTTCTGGCGCCCCCACGACTCAAGCCTGGTCTTCGCCGATGGCAGGCTGCCCGATCTGGGCCGGGTCCATCTGGGCTACGCCGACCGCTTCATCGGCCATCGTATTGCGCAGCAGGTCGGCCCCGGCCATCTGGTGGCCAAATCCCGCGATCTCCGCCGCATCAAGCTGATGCTGGGCAAGGCCTGCAATTACGCCTGCGGCTATTGCAGCCAGATCGAACACCGGGCCACGGTCGGCGGCAGCCCGGCCGAGGTCGAGCGCTTCCTCGACTCCATGCCGGGCTGGTTCGACGGCGGCGCAGACGGTCTCGGCCAGGGTGTCCGCATCGAGATTTGGGGCGGCGAGCCGCTGGTCTATTGGAAGACCTTGCGCCGACTGGTGCCGGGGCTAAAGGAGCGCTGTCCCAATCTCGGCGAGCTGTTCATGTTCACTAATGGCTCGCTGCTGGACCTGGACAAGGTCGCCTGGTTGGACGCGATGGGATTCACCATCGCAATCTCCCATGACGGTCCCGGCCAGGCCGACCGTGGTCCCGATCCCTTCGACCATCCCATCGCCGGCCCGGCCTTGATGGAGCTGATCCAGCGCCTGCATCCCCAGCGCCGCATCAGCCTCAACTTCATGGTCACCGCCCGGAATTACGAGGTGGCGGCAATCCGTCGCTGGTTCGTCGCCAGGACCGGCATCGCCGATGTCACCGTCGCCACCGGCGAATTCCTCACCCCCTACGATCCCGGCTCGCTGCTGTTCTCGCCCGTGGGCGACGGCGAGCACCGGGCCATCGGCCGGGTGCTCGCCCGCGACTTCACCGACTGGGATGGGCTGGCGCTGCCCACCGTGCATCAGAAGATCACCGGCCTGTTCACCGCCCTGGCGTCGCATCGGCCATCGGAGAGCCTGTGGCAGAAGTGCGGCATGGACACGCCCAAGGCCATGGCCGTCGACCTGAAGGGCAATATCGCCACCTGCCAGAACGTCGCCGCCGAGGGCCGCCATCACCTGGGCAACGTCGCCGATCCCGATGGAATCCGTCTGGAACAGGCTTGGCATTGGAGCCGGCGACCGGAATGCCCGCGCTGTCCGGTGCTGCCGCTCTGCCTGGGGGAATGCATGTTCCTCGACGGCGAGTATTGGCGGCGAGCCTGCGACAACGCCTTCACCTGGAATCTGGCGCTGTTCTCGGCGGCGCTGTGGTTCCTCACCGGCATGCGGCTGGTCCGTATCGAGGGCGAGACCATCCGCCGTCCCGGTATCACCCGCATCGATCTTTGACGGAGCTTCGCCATGACCGAACCGTCGCCCGACATCTGGGCCGGGCTCGCCAGCCAGTATGTCGGCGCCTGGGGCCAGGCGGTGCCCATGGTGCAGATGACCGCCATCGTCTCCGCCGTCATCGTCGCCGCCATCGCCGCCTGGGCCTGGACGCACCGGCGGGAGCATGGCGAATCCTCCGGCGTCCCCATCGAGGCCTTCGCCCATGTGGTCGAGGAACAGGCCCGCCAGACCGAGGCCCTTCGCTCGGCGGTCGAAGGATTGAGCGAGGTTGTCCATCAGATCCGGATGCTGCTGGAAACCAGGACGCTGTGCCCGTTCCCGGTTCCGCGTTGCGGGGTGGATGAGGCCGAAGGCTGATCATGCCCGATCCCGCCCTGTCCCAGGCCCTGCGTGAGGCCTATGCCGCCGCGCCGGCCGACACGGTGATCCTGCACACCCTGGAGATCTGGCACCCCACCTTCACCGAGCCGATTCGGGTGGTGCGCGATCACGCCGAGCTCACCGCCCGGCTGGAAACCGGGGCGCCGCGTGATGCCAGCCGGATGGTCAGCTTCGTGGCGTTGGCCTTCGATCTCGATCTACCGCCGGTGGATACCGCGCCGGTGCCGGAAATCGCGGTCACCCTGGACAATGTCGGCCAGGAGATTGTCGATGCCCTGGAAGCCGCGGCAATCAGCCAGGACAAGATCGACATCATCTATCGGCCTTACCTCTCCACCGACCTGGAGGGGCCGCATATGGACCCTCCCATCACCCTGACCCTGTCCGAGGTCGAGGCCGACACGCTCCGCGTCACCGGCCGCGCCCGCATGCTCGACGCTGGCAATAAGTCCTTCCCGTCCATCACCTACACCGCCCAGCGCTTCCCCGGCTTGGCGCGATGACCAAGATCATGTTTCCCAGGGATTGAGGATATCGACGCCGGCTGCCGCGAAATCGGCGACGTTGCGGGTCACCACGGTGAGGCGATGTTTCAGGGCGGTGGCGGCGATCAGGCTGTCGATGGCCGGCAGGGGCTGCTTGATCCGTGCGGTCAGGCGGCCCCATTCGTCGGCGACAGCGGTATCGACCGGCAGCACGCGCTCCCCGAACCAGTCGGGTAGCTCGATCTCAAGCCAGGCGATGATCCGGCCGCGCCGCCGTCCGTCCGGCAGCTTCTCGGCACCCCTACGGATTTCCCCCAGGGTCAGGGCGCTGAGGAACAACGCTTCTTGCGGCGCCGTCTCGAACCACTCCACCACCTGAGGCGCGGGGACGGGCTTGATCAATTCGGACAGGGCGCAGGTATCGACCAGATAGCTCACAACTCGATGTCCCGCGACGGCGAGCGGTCGCGCTCGATTTCGAGGTCCACGCCGGACAGCGGCGAAGCCCGCAGGAATTCCACCAGCGACGGCTTGCGCCCCTTCAGCCGCTCGTACTCGTCCTGGGACATCACCACCGCCGTGGTGCGTCCCCGGACGGTGATCGCCTGCGGGCCTTCGTTGGCGGCGCTGCGCAGCAGCTCGCTGAACCGGGCCTTGGCGTCCTGAACCTGCCACGCATGCATGGGCGTCTCCTGACCATTCTGACCAGATGAAGATAGCGACAATGAACCGTGAATGCCAGTCACCGGTTGGCGCTCCCCATTGGGCAACCGCCTTGATCGGCCTGCCGTGGTCCGTCCACGGCAGCGGGCCGGATCTGTTCAATTGCTGGGAATTCGTCCGCATGGTGCAGAGCCGCCATTTCGGCCGCACCCTGGCCGAGATCGCCAATCCGGAAGACATCTTGGGTCTGGGCCGCACCTTCCGTGACCACCCGGAGCGGCGGCGCTGGGCCAAGGTTGAACACCCGGCCGAGGGCGATTGCGTTCTGCTGCGCCAGTCGCGCCATCCCATCCATGTCGGAATCTGGCTCGATGTGGATGGCGGCGGCGTGCTGCATTGCTCGCGGGAATCCGGGGTGGTGTTCCAGCGTCCTGATGCGCTGCGTCTCAACGGCTTGGCCATCGAGGGCTTCTACCGCTTTATCGGGAACCCGGCATGACCGCTACCTGCGTCATCGTCGCCAATCCGTTCGAGCCGGTGGCCAGCCGCAGCGTGCATGTGATTGCTGCCGGCATGACGGTCGGCGGGCTGCTGCTCGATTGCGGCATTGAGTCCGACCGCTGGGCCGATGGTCCCGAGATCCGCATCGGCGGCCAGGTGGTCCCGGCCGCGGTGTTCGCCATCCGGGTGATCGGCGAGGACGACATCGTCTCGGTCATCCGCTGGCCCCAGGGCGGCGGAGGCGGTGGGGGCGGCGGCAAGAATCCCTTGAGCATCGTGCTGACCATCGCCGTGATGGTCGCCGCCATCTATCTGGGTCCGATCGCGGCGGTGGCCATGGGCTACGCCGAGGCCGGCACCGCCGCCGCCATGGCGACCGCCGGCATCGCCCTGGCTGGTTCGGTGCTGATCAACACGGTGATCCCGGCCCCCAAACCGTCGATGCCCTCGCTCAACTGGGGCGGCAGCGGCAGCACGCCGGCCCCCAGCCCGACCTATTCGCTCCAGGCCCAGGGCAATCAGGCCCGGCTGGGCCAGCCGATCCCGGTGATCTACGGTCGCCACATGGTCTATCCCGATCTGGCGGCTGAACCCTACCAGGACTACGTCAACGGCGAGCAGTTTCTCTACCAGCTTCACGTCATCGGTCAGGGCGAATACGACCTCGAGCAGATCCGCATCGAGGACACGCCCATCTCCTCGTTCGAGGAGGTCCAGACCGAGATCGTGCCGCCGGGCCGCCCGGTGACTCTGTTTCCCACCGAGGTGGTGTCCGCTCCCGAGGTTGCCGGCCAGGAACTGGTGGCCCCCAATCTGGTGCTGGCCGGCAATGATGGCACTGTCGGTCCCTTCGCCGCCAATCCGGTCGACACCACCGCCAATGCGCTGGGCATCGACATCGTCTTTCCCCGTGGCCTCTATTACGCCAACGATTCCGGCGGTCTGACCGAGCGGACCGCGCAGTGGCAGATCGAGACCTGTCCCATCGACAGCGACGGCATCGCCACCGGCGGCTGGTCGGTGCTGGCCTCCGAGACCCGTACCGCCGCCGACAACAACACCATCCGGATCTCCTACCGCTATGCCGTGCCGCCCGGCCGCTACGAGGTGCGGGCCAAGCGCCTCGACAACAAGGATACCGACGCCCGCGCCGGGCACGAAATCCGCTGGGGCGCCCTTCGCTCCACCCTGACCGACCAGCCTGATTTCGGCGCCATTACCCTGCTGGCGGTCAAGATGCGGGCCACCGACAATCTCAGCCAGCGCTCGTCGCGGCTGATCAATGTCATCGTCACCCGCAAGCTGCCGGTCTGGTCGGAAGCGGGCGGCTGGACGCAACCGGTGCCGACCCGCTCCATCGCCTGGGCCTTCGCCGATGCCTGCAAGGCTGAATACGGGGCGAAGCTGGCCGACAGCCGGATCGATCTCAAGGCGCTGGTGGCGCTGGACGCCATCTGGCAGGCCCGCGGCGATACCTTCGACGCGGTATTCGATTCCAGCATGACGGCGTGGGAGGCGTTCACCCGCATCGCCCGCTGTGGCCGGGCGATCCCGATCCAGCAGGCCGGCATCGTCCGCATCATCCGCGATGCACCCCAGGTCATGCCGGTGGCCATGTTCGGGCCGCGCAACATCGTCAAGGGCTCGTTCAAGATCAAATACATCATGCCCGGCGACGACACCGCCGATGCGGTCACCGTCGAGTATTTTTCGTCCCGCACCTGGAAGCCCGACGAGGTCACCGCCAAGCTGGCCGACAGCAGCGGCGACAATCCCGCCAAGGTCAATCTGTTCGGCTGCACCGCCAAGGACCATGCCCTGCGCGAAGGTGCCTATATCGCCGCCAACAACCGCTATCGCCGTCGCATGGTCACCTTCCGCACCGAGCTGGAGGGCATGATCCCGACCTATGGCGACCTCATCGCCATCACCCATGACATGCCCCGCTGGGGCCAGGGTGGCGAGGTGATCGACTGGCGGGCGGACTCGTCTCGGCCGCCCTGGATCGGGGTGGTCCTGACCCTGTCGGAACCGCTGGTCTGGACCGAGGGCGCCAGCCATTACCTGGCGCTCCGTCGCCGTGACGGCAGCCTCGCCGGGCCATTCCGGGTCGAGCCGATCACTGAAGCGCCCACCCTGGTACGTCTCACCGAATCGCTGACCGTCACCCCCTATACCGGCGGCTCCGAGGAGCGGACTTACTTCTCCTTCGGCCCCGGCCAGGCCTGGGCCCAATCCGCCCGCATCCTCGCCATCCGCCCCCGCGCCGAGCAGGTGGAGATCACCGCCGTCGCCGAGGATGCGCGGGTGCATGTGAACTGACCACCCTTTGGGGGCTTTCGCCCCCAGCCCCAACCGGGAGGCAGGCCTCCCGGACCCTCTCCTTTCTTCATCAATAACAAGACTGGAGGGCCGGAGGCTGCGCCTCCGGGCAGTGCAGGCGGCAGCCTGCTCGCGCAGCGATCCATTCCCCACAACCGCATAAGGACCAATCCTATGACCAGGATTCGAGAATTCCTGCATCACCTGCCGTTCATCGCCATCGCCCTGCTGTGCCTGGCGGTGGCGCTGCTGGCCGATGGCTTCGCCCACAAGGCCGCCGCCATGAACCTCGGCTACGTCTTCATCGGCTTCACCGCCTTCGGGCTGGGCGTGCGCTGGGTGTTCAAACTGGTCGGCATCGAGATCGCCGACATCTTCGACAAGGGAGACAACAATGCGACCGGTGCTGCCATTCTTTCTGCTGCTTTTGTGCTGGGCGTCGCCTTCGTGGTCGGCTCCGTGCTGCACTGACCGCTCCGCCGGGGCCTTCACCGACCGCTACGACCAGCCGATCCGCACCGCCGTCAAACGCTGGTGGGGCGATCTGCCCGACTGGCTGCTATGGAAGGCGCAGTTGTTCCAGGAAAGCCATCTCGACCCGGCGGCGGTGTCGCCGGTTGGCGCCAGGGGGATCGCCCAGATCATGCCGGGCACCTGGGGGGATCTGTCGCGACGGCTGGATTTCCCTCCGGTCGCCAGCCCCCATGACGCCAAGCTCGCCATCGAGGCCGGTGCCGTCTACGACGCCGATCTGCGCCGGCAATGGAGCCGCAACCGGTCGCCGATGGAGGCCCATCGTCTGGCCCTGGCCAGCTACAACGCCGGCACCGGCCACATCCTGAAGGCACAGCGAGCCTGTGGCGGCGCCTCGCTGTGGTCGGACATTTCACCTTGCTTGTCACAGGTCACCGGCCAGCATGCCGGTGAGACCCTGGGTTACGTCACCCGCACCCTGCATTGGCGGGCGCTGATGGAGGAACACCGATGATGGGTTTCCTGATTCCGCTCCCCTATCGGATCGCGGCGGCGGCGCTGGTGGTTGCCGTCATCACCGCCACCTTCGCTTGGCTGTGGGCCGAGCGTGCCGGCCTCAAGGCCGACAATGACCGGCTCTCGGCCAATGCCGCCACCCTGGTCGCGGCCGGTGCCGCCAAGGATAAGGCTCTGGCCGACCTACAGGCCAGCCACGCCGCCGACCTTGCCGCCATCGCGTCCCGCCAGACCAAGGAGGTGGCGATGCGGGCCACCGCCACCCGAATCATCAAAGAGGAGATCGCCCATGCCCTGCCCGAGGACGACCAGCCTGTGCGCGGCGCTCTGGCTGCCGCTGTTGACCGCCTGCGGAACCCCACCGCCGGTGATGGTGCCGGAGCCCAAGGTGATCCGCCTCAAGCCCCCGGCGGCCCTGACCGCCCGCGTTGACCCGGCCCCGATCCCGGCCATGGTGACCTACAAGAACGTGGCCGAGATCTGGACGCTCGACCGCTCCGCCCTGGCCATCTGCAATGGGCGCCTGGAAGAGATCGAGGCGCTGGGAAAGGAGGAGCCGTGACGGCGTGAGAACTGCACCGGACCGATGATGCGGCCGACCGAGGGAGCAATCCCCCGGTCGGCCGCTTTTGTCGTTTGTAGGAGTTGGGCGAAGCTATTAGCAGGCACAACCTGGAGGCGGCAACGTCAATGTCTCTATAACAAGCATTCTACGACTCAATTTCTAGCAGTCGGCAGGCGACCCGGCAGCCCTTGTTGGGCTCACGAATGATTGCGCCGAAAATGGCCAATTCGATCAATGCCTCGCGGATTGGGGTGCGTGAAACCCCATACCGCCGGGCCAGGATCGACTCATCCAATCTTTCACCCTCAGCGAAGGTGCCGTCCGCGATGTCGCCAAGAATCAGACGCACCAACCTTTCCGTCCGCGTTTCGATCCTGTCGTCAACGGCATTCATTCGGCAGTCCACCAGGATTTGAAGCGCGAAAGCTTTTGCCTGGTCGAGGGAGATGTCGATCAAAGCATGGCCGTTCACAATGCACCAGCCTTCTCCAATTCGTTTCAGTGACGGCATTCTACCTCCTGGGTAACCGCTTCACCGGCTGGCCGGTGAAGCGGTCCTCGCTCAGTTGACTCGGAGTTTCACAGCAACCCGTCTTCACGCACCAACTCCAGCGCCGCCTTGAAGACTGCAATGATCCGGTCGGCATCCGCCTCGGTGTGCGCTGCGGAAAAGAAGCACCGATGGGTCGCGTGGATGAACACGCCCATGTTGAGGCAGTGAAGGTAGAAGGCTCCCTCGGCCTCCTTGCCCGCATAGTCGAACCCGCCCAGGGGTTCATCGCGGAAGAACACCTGCCACATCGAGCCGCAGCTCTTAATCCGGGGCGGATAGCCTTGGTTGATGCAGAAGGTGTTGAACTCGTCTCTCACCCGGTCCGCCAGACGCTCGATGCGCCGGTAGATCTCCGGATCGGCATGGAGGGTCTGAAGAGCGGCGAGTCCGGCTGCCACGCTCATGGGATTGCCGGAGAAGGTCCCACCGAAGAAGATGCCGTGCGGCCCGGTGAAGTCACCGAACGCCGCCATCAGATTGGCCCGGCCGGCGACAACGCCGATGGGCAGGCCGCCGCCGGCGATCTTGCCATAGGTGGTGAGATCTGCCTCGACACCGTAGCGCTTCTGGGCTCCACCGAAGTCCAGCCGGAAGCCGGTCAGGACCTCGTCGAAGATGAGAATCAGACCGAGATCATCGCAGAGCGAGCGAAGGGCTTGGAGGAATTCGCCCACCTCGGCCTCGGGCCAAGATCCCTGAACCGGTTCGACCAAGACCGCAGCCAGTTCATGGGCATGTTCGGCGATCTGCTCCAAGGCGCGCGGACTGCGGTAAGGCAACAGCAGAACATCGGAGACCACACTGTCCGGAATGCCGTGGCCGAGGGTCATGGGCGCCAATTGTTCGGCCGTCGATCCAGGACCCGGCCAGATCAAGGCGGTATCGTGGGCGCCGTGGTAGCTGATGTCGAACAGGGCGATCCTGGTGCGTCCCGAGAGGGCGCGAGCGGCCCGGATGGCATACAACGTCGCCTCGGTGCCGGTGTTGGCCAGCACCACCCGTTCATTGGCCGGTGACGCCGCCAGGATCATATTGGCGAACGCGAGTTGATCCTCACCTCGCAGGCTGTAGTGCCATCCCTTCTTCAACTGGTCCCGCAGCGCCGATTCGACGCTCGGCGGTCGATGGCCGAGGATATGGACACCAAACCCCATGCAGGTGTCGAGATAGCTGTTGCCATCAAGGTCCTCAAACGTCGCCCTGACGTTCTTGGCGACGAAGATCGGCGGCGGAGCGATGCCGGAGGCGGCCATGGCGCCGTTGATGACCTCGGCCCGGTCGGAGGCCATTTGCTGGGAACGCCGGGTCCGGGCGCGAAGAGCCTGCTGGGCCTCTTCGAGATGACTGGTTCCGGGATGCTTGAGTGCGGCCTGAGCCATTGGTCAGATTCCCTTCACGGGTAGAGCGGCAGCGAGCCCACCACGATCCAGGCCAGGATCGGGGCGTACCAGAACATCACCGCGAAAAACACCACGGTGAAGCCCAGATCGATCACCAGGGTCAGGGCCGAGCCGGTGAGGAAGCTTCGGATATTCTCCAACTCCCGCACCCGCGCCACCGTGTCGCCCACCCGCCGCGCGGCGTGATAGGCGATGGGCAGGCTCATCAGATGGCGGAACAGGCGGGAGCCCAGCTCCACATCGATGCGGTTGGTGGTGTGGCTGAACACATAGGTGCGGAGATAGCCCAGCACCACCTCGAACAGGCTGACGGCGATCAGAGCAAACACCAGCACGTCCAGCGAGGTGACGGCGCGGTGGACCAGCACCTTGTCGGTCACCACCTGGAAGAACAGCGGCGAGATCAGCCCGAACAGCTGGAGGAAGAACGAGGCAAGGAGAACTTCCCCGAACAGCTTGCGATACTTGACCACCGCCGGGATGAACCAGGTGAGATCAAATCGCGTCCCCAGCGCCGCCAGTTGCGCCCGCGTCGCCAGCAGCACCAGTCTTCCGTCCCAGCGGGAGTTGAGGTCCTCGGCGCCGACCTGCTCGGCCCGGCCGATCAGCGGGTCATGGATGATGGCCTGACCGCCCTCGACCTTGGCCAGGACAAACCAGCCGCCGTCATGCCGCCGGGCGATGGCGGGAAGAGGGGTCGCGGACAGCTTCTCGAAGTTTGAGTCGACCCCGCTGGCCTTGAACCCGACCTCCCTCGCATAGCGGATCAGGTCGATTTCACCCACAACCAGACCGGGAGCGCCGTGGCGATGCTTGAGGGCCTCATAATCGGCCGGCTTCTCGAACAACTTCGCCAATAAGGCGAGGCAGACGAGGCCGGTATCGGGCGGTGGCGGGGCTTCGGCTCCGTCCGGCAAGGTGATCTCTTCCGCCACGAAATCCCCTGACCTTACCTCGCGAACGCCATTGTCAACGTGGGCGGGCTTTACGCTAGAGACGAAACACGCATTCGGCAATATGCCGAGCGGTATACATCCAA
>JAUSFB010000013.1 GCA_030651575.1 Phaeospirillum sp. | reverse complement strand
GGTGACCCTGCCGGAAGGCACCGAGATGGTGATGCCGGGCGACAACGTGTCCATGGAAGTCCATCTGATCTGCCCGATCGCCATGGACGAGGGTCTGCGCTTCGCCATCCGTGAAGGCGGTCGTACCGTCGGCGCCGGCGTTGTTGCATCGATCGTCGAGTAGCTGTATAAGGCGTGGCTTCGGTCGCGCCGGGCCTTCATGCCGGTCTCCTGGAACAGGGGACCGGTGATGGCTGCAGGAGTGTAGCTCAACTGGTAGAGCACCGGTCTCCAAAACCGGGGGTTGGGGGTTCGAGCCCCTCCACTCCTGCCAAATTACGACAGTAGAAAAATGGCAAAGACGACTCCGGCCCTATTCTTCAAGCAGGTCCGCCAGGAGGTCGCCAAGGTGACTTGGCCCTCACGGCGCGAAACCACGATCTCGACCGCCATGGTGTTCGTGATGGTGATGCTTTCGGCTGTATTCTTCCTGGTCGTCGACCAGTTTTTCGCCTGGAGCATCAAGCTCATTTTCGGTCTGGGAGGCTGAAGACCAAATGGCCACCGCCCGCTGGTACGTAATTCACGTCTATTCAGGCTTTGAAAAGAAGGTTGCGCAGTCGATCCGCGAGCAGGCCGAACAGAAGGGCATGGCCGATCTGTTCGAGCAGATCCTGGTTCCGACCGAGGAAGTGGTCGAGGTGCGCCGTGGTGCCAAGATCAGCGCCGAGCGCAAGTTCTTCCCCGGCTATGTGCTGGTGAAGATGGACCTGACCGACGACACATGGCATCTGGTCAAGAACACTCCCAAAGTGACCGGCTTCCTGGGTGGCAAGGGCCGCCCGGTTCCGATCACCGAAAAAGAGGCCGAGCGCATCATCAAGCAGGTGCAGGAAGGCGTCGAGCGTCCCAAGCCCTCCATCACCTTCGAGGTGGGCGAGCAGGTTCGCGTCTCCGACGGCCCCTTTACCTCGTTCAACGGCCTTGTCGAGGAAGTCGACGAGGAGAAGGCCCGCCTCAAGGTGGCGGTATCGATCTTCGGGCGTTCCACTCCGGTCGAGCTGGAATACACCCAGGTCGAAAAGGTTTAGTTTTTTCGTCCATAAGCCGCCCCGCCGGATTGGCGGAGCGGCTTATGGGTGTTTTTGTTTTCCGGTTGCGGATGTCCGCCATCGGTGAAGTCGGCGGGAGGCCAGCCATGGCCGCACCGCCAACTCTGGTCGTCAAACAGAGGGCAATGAGATGGCAAAGAAGATCGTGGGCTACGTCAAGCTCCAAGTCCCGGCCGGCAAGGCGAATCCCTCGCCACCGATCGGTCCCGCGCTGGGTCAGCGCGGCCTGAACATCATGGAATTCTGCAAGTCCTTCAATGCCCAGACCCAGGGTCTTGAGCCGGGCATGCCGATCCCCGTGGTTATCACCGCCTATTCGGATCGCACCTTCACCTTCGTGACCAAGACCCCCCCGGTCACCTTCTTCCTGAAGAAGGCCGCCGGTATCACCAAGGGCACGACCACTCCCGGCAAGGGCACGGTCGGCGAAGTGACCATGGCGCAGATCCGTGAGATCGCCGAGAAGAAGATGGTCGACCTCAACGCCAATGACGTTGAAGCCGCCAGCAGCATGATCGTCGGTTCCGCCCGCTCGATGGGCCTCAAGGTGGTGGAGTAATCCCATGGCTATCGGAAAGCGCCTGAAGTCGGCCTATGCCGGCATTGACCGCGACAAGTTCTACAGCCTCGCCGATGCGGTGAAGGCGATCAAGACCGGCGCCGTCGCCAAGTTCGACGAGACCATCGAGATCGCCCTGAACCTGGGCGTCGACCCCCGTCACGCCGACCAGATGGTCCGCGGCGTGGTCGAGCTGCCCCACGGTACCGGCAAGACCGTCCGCGTCGCCGTGTTCGCCAAGGGCGACAAGGCCGAGGAAGCCCGCAAGGCCGGAGCCGACATCGTCGGCGCCGACGATCTGTTCGAGATCGTCAACGGCGGCACCATGGACTTCGACCGCTGCATCGCCACCCCGGACATGATGGGTCTGGTCGGCCGCCTCGGTAAGGTTCTCGGCCCGCGCGGCCTGATGCCGAACCCGAAGCTGGGCACCGTCACCACCAACGTGATCGAAGCCATCCGCGCCGCCAAGGCCGGTCAGGTGCAGTTCCGCGTCGAAAAGGCCGGTATTGTTCATGCCGGCATCGGCAAGGCCAGCTTCCCGGAAGACAAGTTGCAGGAAAACGTTCGCGCGTTCGTCGACGCCATTTCCAAGGCCAAGCCGCAGGGCGCCAAGGGCACCTATCTCAAGCGGGTGTCGCTGTCGTCCACCATGGGCCCCGGCATGAAGCTCGACATCGCGACCATCGGGGCCTAACCCCCGCATGGTTCAAGGTTTCCGCCCCCTCGGGGGTGGATGAGACGGAATCCTCCCTCGGGAGGGTTCCGAACCTGTCCGAGACAGTAGGTGCCGAGGGACGGCTTGCCGGCCCAAGGCTTGATGGGGGCTCCCGCCTACCGAGACAGAGGTAAAAGGACGTTTTCCCTCCGCACCCCTAAAAGGTCGGATGGTGTACGGCTTGAAGCTTCTGGGACAGGCCACCGGCTCCGGCGGGCGGTTTTGCCGCTCAATGGGGCCATGGGCAATGGACCGAAGAGAACGCCAAGGGATTTTCCCGGACGCGGGGCTTCGGCTCTATGTTTGGAGACGAAAGTGGACCGGACACAGAAAGCAGATTGGGTCGGGTCGCTGCATGGAAAGCTCGGAGACGCGGGTCTCGTCGTCGTCACCCACTACAAGGGTCTGACGGTCGCCGAGATGACGAATCTGCGGGCCAAGATGCGGGCGGCCGGCGCCAGCTTCAAGGTGACCAAGAACCGTCTCACCAAGCTTGCCCTTGCTGGTACCGAGTTCGAGAACCTTGCCGACCTGTTCGTCGGCCCGACCGCTATCGCTGCTTCCAGCGATCCGGTCGCCGCCGCCAAGGTCGCCGTCGAGTTCGCCAAGACCAATGACAAGCTCAAGATCCTTGGTGGATCGCTGGGCTCCATGCGTCTTGACGTCGATGGGATTAAGGCCCTCGCCACCCTGCCGTCGCTCGACGAGCTGCGTGGCCGCCTGATCGGCATGATTTCGACCCCGGCTACCCGTATCGCCGGTGTGCTTCAGGCTCCCGCTGGCCAGTTGGCCCGGGTCCTGCGCGCCAAGGCGGACAAGGACGCTGCGTGAGATTTTCCCCGACAAACGAAGCTTCAAGCTTTTTTATATCTAGGAGTTGTTGAAAATGGCTGATCTTGCCAAGTTGGTTGACGACCTGTCGGCCCTGACCGTTCTCGAGGCCGCCGAGCTCTCGAAGATGCTCGAAGAGAAGTGGGGCGTTTCCGCCGCCGCTCCGGTGGCCGTTGCCGCCGTTGCCGCCGCTGCCGGCCCCGCCGCCGAAGAGCAGACCGAGTTCGACGTCATCTTGCTCGATGCCGGCGAAAAGAAGATCAACGTGATCAAGGAAGTCCGCGCCATCACCGGCCTGGGCCTGAAGGAAGCCAAGGATCTGGTCGAAGCCGCTCCGAAGACCGTCAAGGAAGGCGCGACCAAGGACGAAGCCGAGAAGCTGAAGAAGGTCCTCGAGGAAGCCGGCGCCAAGGTGCAGGTAAAGTAGGATCGCCTTCTGGTGTCTTGACCAGGGGCCGGGATGCGTTTTAGCGCATCCCGGCCTTCTGGCGCTTTATCGACCCTGCCCTTCGGGTAGGGACTAACCACCTGAACGGGTGGCGCCCTGTCTGGGGCATCCCGGCAAAACCGGGGACGAAAGTTGAGTTGGGCTGATGCCCACGAAGAGGACGAGGAGCGGCAATGGCTAAATCCTATACGGGTCGCAAGCGCGTGCGCAAAAGCTTCGGGCGTATTCCCACGGTTGCGCCCATGCCGAATCTGATCGAGGTGCAAAAGAGCTCCTACGATCATTTCCTTCAGATGGACGTCCTGCCCGAGCAGCGCGCCAATGTCGGCCTGCAAGAGGTTTTCAAGTCCGTCTTCCCGATCCGGGACTTCTCCGAGCGCGGAACCCTTGAGTTCGTGCGCTACGAACTGGAGCAGCCCAAATACGACGTCGAGGAATGCCAGCAGCGCGGCATGACCTTCGCAGCCCCCCTCAAGGTGACGCTCCGCCTGGTGGTGTGGGATATCGACGAAGATACCGGCGCGCGCTCCATCCGCGACATCAAGGAGCAGGACGTCTATATGGGCGACATGCCGCTCATGACGTCCAACGGCACCTTCGTGATCAACGGCACCGAGCGCGTCATCGTCTCGCAGATGCATCGCAGCCCCGGCGTGTTCTTCGACCATGACAAGGGCAAGACCCATTCCTCGGGAAAATATCTGTTCGCCGCCCGCGTCATTCCCTACCGCGGCTCCTGGCTGGACTTCGAGTTCGACGCCAAGGACATGGTCTATGTCCGCATCGATCGCCGCCGCAAGCTGCCGGTGACCACGCTGCTTTACGCGCTGGACGGCATGCCGACCGCCGAACTGCGCAAGAAGCGCGCCATCGACGGCCGTGGCCTCGAACACAACGAAATTCGCGGCATGACCTCGGAAGAGATCCTGTCCTATTTCTACGACAAGGTGGTCTATACCCGCGGCCCCAAGGGCTGGAAGACCGTCTTCAACACCGACCGCCTGAAGGGCGTCAAGCTGGTTTCCGACCTGATCGACGCCAAGACCGGCGAGAAGGTGGCCGACGCCGGCGCCAAGATGACGCCGCGCCTGGGCAAGAAGCTGAAGGAAGCCGGCCTCACCGAAGTGCTGGTCGCCCCCGAGGACATGATCGGCCAGTATGTCGGTGAAGACATCATCAACGAGCTGACCGGTGAGATCTACACCGAAGCCGGCGACGAGTTGACCGCCCACCTGGTCGCCGATCTGGAGAAGGCCGGTATCACCGAACTGCCGGTGCTGGCCATCGACCATATCAATATCGGCCCGTATATGCGCAACACGCTGGCGGTCGACAAGAATTCCTCGCGCGAGGAAGCCTTGATCGACATCTACCGCGTCATGCGTCCGGGCGAGCCGCCGACCCTGGAGACCGCCGAGGCCCTGTTCACCGGCCTGTTCTTCGACTCCGAGCGTTACGACCTGTCGGCCGTGGGCCGGGTCAAGATGAACTCGCGCCTCAACACTCCCGAGGTTGCCGACACCGTGCGCGTCCTGCGCAAGGAAGACATCCTGGGCGTGATCAAGGTTCTGGTCGAGTTGAAGGACGGCAAGGGCGAGATCGACGACATCGATCACCTGGGCAACCGCCGCGTCCGTTCGGTCGGCGAACTGATGGAAAATCAGTACCGCGTCGGTCTGCTGCGCATGGAGCGCGCCATCCGCGAGCGCATGTCCTCGGTGGACATCGACTCGGTGATGCCGCATGACCTGATCAACGCCAAGCCGGCCGCCGCCGCCGTGCGCGAGTTCTTTGGCTCGTCGCAGCTGTCGCAGTTCATGGATCAGACCAACCCGCTGTCGGAAATCACCCACAAGCGGCGTCTCTCGGCCCTCGGGCCGGGGGGTCTGACCCGCGAGCGCGCCGGCTTCGAAGTCCGCGACGTGCACCCGACCCATTACGGCCGCATCTGCCCGATCGAAACACCGGAAGGCCCGAATATCGGTCTGATCAACTCGCTGGCCACCTATGCCCGCGTCAACCAGTACGGCTTCATCGAGGCGCCGTACCGCAAGGTTCACGACGGCGTGGTCACCAGCGACGTGGTCTATCTCTCGGCCATGGAAGAAGGCCGCTACACCGTGGCGCAGGCCAATTCCGGCCTGGATGCCGAGGGCCGCTTCACCGAGGATCTGGTGTCGTGCCGTCGGGCCGGCGACTTCGTCCTGGTGCCGTCGAACGAGATCAACA
Source organism: Phaeospirillum sp. (assembly GCA_030651575.1). Classification (GTDB taxonomy): domain Bacteria; phylum Pseudomonadota; class Alphaproteobacteria; order Rhodospirillales; family Magnetospirillaceae; genus Phaeospirillum. Next base: position 87,193 of record JAUSFB010000013.1, on the reverse strand, counting down.
TGATCGACGTGTCGCCGAAGCAGCTGGTTTCGGTCGCCGCCGCCCTGATCCCGTTCCTGGAAAACGATGACGCCAATCGCGCCCTGATGGGCTCGAACATGCAGCGCCAGGCGGTTCCGCTGATCCGCGCCGAGGCCCCGCTGGTGGGCACCGGCATGGAGCAGGCGGTCGCCCGCGACTCCGGCGCCGCCATCACCGCCAAGCGGACCGGCATCGTCGATCAGGTCGACGCCACCCGTATCGTCATCCGCGCCACCGAGGAAACCTCGGCGGCGGCTTCGGGCGTCGACATCTACAACCTGCTGAAGTTCCAGCGCTCGAACCAGAACACCTGCATCACCCAGCGTCCGCTGGTGAAGGTGGGCGATCTGATCCAGACCGGCGACATCATCGCCGACGGTCCCAGCACCCAGTTGGGCGAGTTGGCCCTGGGCCGTAACGTCCTGGTCGCGTTCATGCCCTGGAACGGCTACAACTACGAGGATTCCATCCTCATCTCCGAGCGCATCGTGCGTGACGACGTGTTCACCTCGATCCATATCGAGGAATTCGAGGTGATGGCCCGCGACACCAAGCTGGGCCAGGAAGAAATTACCCGCGATATCCCCAATGTGGGCGAAGAGGCTCTGAAGAACCTCGACGAAGCCGGCATCGTCTATATCGGGGCCGAGGTGAAGCCGGGCGACATTCTGGTGGGTAAGGTCACCCCCAAGGGCGAAAGCCCGATGACTCCGGAAGAAAAGCTGCTGCGCGCCATCTTCGGAGAGAAGGCCTCCGACGTGCGTGACACCAGCTTGCGTCTGCCGCCGGGCGTGGCCGGAACCATCGTCGAGGTTCGCGTCTTCTCGCGCCGTGGCGTCGAGAAGGACGAGCGCGCCCTGGCCATCGAACGCGCCGAAATCGAGCGTCTCGCCAAGGATCGCGACGACGAACGCGGCATCTTGGAGCGGAGCTTCTTCGCCCGCCTCAAGCAGCTGTTGCTCAGCCACAAGGTCGTGTCCGGCCCCAAGGGCATCAAGGCCGGCGTCAGCCTGACCGATGCCGTGCTGGACGAGTTGCACCCCACCGCTTGGCGCAACATCGCCATCGACGACGACGCCGTCATGGCCGATGCCGAACAGTTGAAGCGCGCCTTCGACGCCCAGGTGGAAAAGCTGCAAGAGCGGTTCGAGAACAAGGTCGAAAAGCTCCAGCGTGGCGATGAACTGCCGCCCGGCGTGATGAAGATGGTCAAGGTGTTCGTCGCGGTGAAGCGCAAGCTCCAGCCCGGCGACAAGATGGCCGGCCGTCACGGCAACAAGGGCGTCATCTCGCGCATCATGCCGCTGGAAGACATGCCCTACCTGGAAGATGGCCAGCAGGTCGATATCGTGCTGAACCCGCTGGGCGTGCCGTCGCGCATGAATGTGGGTCAGATTCTCGAAACGCATCTGGGTTGGGCCTGCGCCGGCCTGGGTCAGCAGATCGGGGACATGCTCGCCCAGTACAAGCGCAACACCGCCACCATGAGCGATCTTCGCGCCAAGTTGAAAGACGTCTACGGCGACGCCATCTATGATGACGAGATCGCCACCCTCGGCGATAACGAGATCACCGAGCTGGCCCACAACCTGACCCCCGGCGTGCCGATCGCGACGCCGGTGTTCGACGGCGCCCGCGAAAGCGACATCGTCGAGATGCTGGGCAAGGCCAACCGCTCGTCCTCGGGCCAGGTGACCCTGGTCGACGGACGCACCGGCGAGCCGTTCGACCGCAAGGTGACGGTGGGCTACATCTATATGCTGAAGCTGCACCACTTGGTCGACGACAAGATCCACGCCCGCTCCATCGGTCCCTATTCGCTGGTCACCCAGCAGCCATTGGGCGGCAAGGCTCAGTTCGGCGGCCAGCGCTTCGGCGAAATGGAAGTGTGGGCGCTGGAGGCCTACGGCGCGGCCTATACGTTGCAGGAGATGCTGACGGTCAAGTCGGACGACGTTTCCGGCCGCACCAAGGTCTATGAGGCCATCGTGCGCGGCGACGACACCTTCGAGGCCGGCATCCCCGAGTCGTTCAACGTTCTGGTCAAGGAGCTTCGCTCCCTTGGCCTCAATGTCGAGCTTACTCAGCGCGACTTCTAAAGATACGGACCCGGCGCGGGGGGACATCGATCCCCCCGCAGCAGCCTAAAGCTCATACGGGAGTATAAGCATGAACGAACTTATGAAGATCTTCGGTCAGGCCAGCGGTACGCAGGCTTTCGACCAGATCCAGATCTCGATCGCGTCGCCGGAGCGCATCCGCTCCTGGTCGTTCGGCGAGATCAAGAAGCCGGAAACCATCAACTACCGGACCTTCAAGCCGGAGCGCGACGGCCTGTTCTGCGCCCGCATCTTTGGCCCGATCAAGGACTACGAGTGCTTGTGCGGCAAGTACAAGCGCATGAAGTATCGCGGCATCATCTGCGAGAAGTGCGGCGTCGAAGTGACGCTGGCCAAGGTCCGGCGCGAGCGCATGGGCCATATCGAGCTGGCCAGCCCCGTCGCCCATATCTGGTTCCTGAAGTCGCTGCCGTCGCGCATCGGTCTGCTGTGCGACATGACCCTGAAAGATCTGGAGCGGATTCTCTACTTCGAGAATTACGTGGTGGTCGAGCCTGGCCTGACCCCGATGAAGCTGCGCGAACTGCTGACCGAAGAGCAGTACATGCGCGCCGTCGACGAGTTCGGTGAAGACGCCTTCACCGCCAAGATCGGCGCCGAGGCCATCCGCGACATGCTGACGGTCATCGATCTGGAGACCGAAAAGGCCCAGTTGAAGGTCGACCTCAAGGAAACCACCTCCGAGGCCAAGCGCAAGAAGCTGGTCAAGCGCCTGAAGCTGGTCGAAGCCTTCATGGAATCGGACTCGCGTCCGGAGTGGATGATCCTGGAAGTCATTCCGGTGATCCCGCCGGAACTGCGTCCGCTGGTTCCGCTGGATGGCGGCCGTTTCGCCACCTCCGACCTCAACGACCTCTACCGCCGCGTCATCAACCGCAACAACCGCCTGAAGCGGCTGATCGAACTGCGGGCGCCCGAGATCATCGTGCGCAATGAAAAGCGCATGCTGCAAGAGGCGGTCGACGCCCTGTTCGACAACGGCCGTCGCGGCCGCGCCATCACCGGCGCCAACAAGCGTCCGCTGAAGTCGCTGTCCGACATGCTGAAGGGCAAGCAGGGTCGCTTCCGTCAGAACCTGCTGGGCAAGCGCGTCGACTATTCCGGCCGTTCGGTCATCGTGGTCGGTCCCGAGTTGAAGCTGCACCAGTGTGGCCTGCCCAAGAAGATGGCGCTGGAGCTGTTCAAGCCCTTCGTCTATTCCAAGCTCGAACTCTACGGCATGGCCACCACCATCAAGGCCGCCAAGCGCATGGTGGAAAAGGAGCGTCCCGAGGTGTGGGACATCCTGGAAGAGGTCATCCGCGAGCATCCCGTGATGCTGAACCGCGCCCCGACCCTCCACCGTCTGGGCATCCAGGCGTTCGAGCCGGTCCTGATCGAGGGCAAGGCGATTCAGCTGCATCCGCTGGTCTGCACCGCCTTCAACGCCGATTTCGACGGTGACCAAATGGCGGTCCATGTGCCGCTGTCGCTGGAAGCCCAGCTCGAAGCCCGCGTCTTGATGATGTCGACCAACAACATCCTGTCGCCCGCCAACGGCAAGCCGATCATCGTGCCGTCCCAGGACATCGTGCTCGGCATCTATTACATCACCATGGAACGGGACGAGCAGCCCGGTCAGGCGATGAAGATCCGCTCGCTCGACGAGTTGAAGGGCGCCATCGCCAACAACTCGGTGCTGTTCTACTGCCCGACCGATCCCAATACCAAGATCGACACCAAGGATCTTGACGTCCTGCTGGACCGCATCGCCACCCGCGACGTGACGGCCCATCGCCGCGTCAACATCACCGGCAAGGACGCCCTCGAAGCCGGCCTGAAGAGCGGCGCGCTGCGCCTGTTCAACGTGGAAAATCCCGGCACCTTGTTCAACACCACCTCGGCCGACGAAGCCGAGAAGGCCATCAAGGCGAACAAGGCCATCTTGTATCGGGTGCCGGTGTTCGTGGACATGGCAGAGATCGAGCAGGCTCTGGCGGAAAAGACCGTCTCGCTGCACTCCAAGATCCGCGCCCGCTTCCACACCGTGGATTCCGAGGGCACCCCGGTCATTCAGATCGTCGACACCACGCCCGGTCGCATGATGCTGTCGGTGATCCTGCCGCGGAACAAGAACGTGCCGTTCTCGCTGATCAACCGCCTTCTCACCAAGAAGGAGGTTCAGAACGTCATCGACGTGGTCTACCGCCATTGCGGTCAGAAAGAGACGGTCATTTTCGCCGACCGGATCATGGGTATCGGCTTCTCCAACGCCTTCAAGGCCGGCATTTCGTTCGGCAAGGACGATCTGGTCATCCCGCCCGAAAAGGGTCAGCTGGTCGGCGACACCGAAGATAAGGCCAAGGAATACGAGCAGCAGTACCAGGACGGCCTGATCACTCAGGGCGAAAAGTACAACAAGGTCGTTGACGCCTGGTCCAAGTGCACCGACGACGTCGCCGACGCCATGATGCGGCAGATCTCCAGCCTGAAGCCGGGCAAGCCGATCAATTCCGTCTACATGATGGCCCATTCCGGCGCCCGTGGCTCCGCCGCCCAGATGAAGCAGCTGGCCGGCATGCGCGGCCTGATGGCCAAACCGTCGGGCGAGATCATCGAGACCCCGATCATCTCGAACTTCAAGGAAGGCCTGTCCGTGCTGGAGTACTTCAACTCCACCCATGGTGCCCGTAAGGGTCTGGCCGACACCGCCTTGAAGACGGCGAACTCCGGTTACCTGACCCGTCGTCTGGTCGACGTCGCCCAGGACGCGATCATCTGCGAGGAAGATTGCGGCAGCACCAACGGTCTGACCGTCTCGGCGGTGATTGAAGGCGGCGAGGTCATCGCCTCGCTGGCCGAACGCATCCTCGGCCGCTCGGCGTCGCGCGACATCGTCAATCCGCTGACCGGCGAGGTCATCGTCCCCGCCGCCGCCATGATCCAGGAAACCGAGATCGAGAAGATCGATGCCGCCGGCATCGAGACCGTGGTCATCCGTTCGGTCCTGACCTGCGAGTCCGAGGAAGGCGTCTGCGGCACCTGCTACGGCCGCGATCTGGCCCGTGGCACCCGCGTCAACGTCGGTGAAGCGGTCGGCGTCATCGCCGCCCAGTCCATCGGCGAGCCCGGCACCCAGCTGACCATGCGAACCTTCCATATCGGTGGCGCGGCCCAGCGTGGCGCCGAACAGTCGAATATCGAATCCTCGATCGACGCCACCATCCAGCTGATCAACCGCAATCTGGTGGTCAACTCGTCGGGCAACAGCATCGTGATGAGCCGCAATTGCGAAATCATCCTGCTGGACGGCAACAGCCGCGAACGCGCCCGTCACCGCGTGCCTTACGGCGCCAAGCTGTTCGTGGACGAGGGCCAGAAGGTCGCCCGCGCCACCAAGCTGGCCGAATGGGACCCCTACACCCTGCCGATCATCACCGAGCGGGCGGGTGTGGCCCACTACGTCGACATCATCGAAGGCCTGTCCATGCGTGAGGTGGTCGACGAGGCCACCGGCATCGCCAGCAAGGTGGTCATCGACTGGAAGCAGATGCCGCGTGGCGCCGAGTTGCGCCCACGCGTCACCCTGCGTGACGAAAAGGGCGAGGAAGTGGTGCTGGCCAACGGCCTGGAAGCCCGCTACTTCATGTCGGTGGACGCCATCCTGTCGGTCGAGAACGGCACCAAGGTCAATGCCGGCGACGTGCTGGCGCGCATCCCACGCGAATCCTCCAAGACCCGCGACATCACCGGCGGTCTGCCGCGTGTGGCCGAGTTGTTCGAGGCGCGCAAGCCCAAGGATCACGCCATCATCTCCGACATCGACGGCCGCGTCGAATTCGGCAAGGACTACAAGTCCAAGCGCCGGATCATGGTGGTCCCCGAGGACGGCGACGCCTTCGAGTATCTGATCCCCAAGGGCAAGCACATCTCGGTCCAGGAAGGCGATTACGTCCGTCGCGGCGATCCGCTGATGGACGGCAATCCGGTGCCGCACGACATCTTGAAGGTTCTGGGTGTCGAGGCGCTGGCGCAGTACCTGATCAACGAGATTCAGGAGGTCTATCGTCTGCAGGGCGTGAAGATCAACGACAAGCACATCGAGGTGATCGTTCGCCAGATGCTGCAAAAGGTCGAGATCACCGATGGTGGCGACACCACCTTGCTGGTGGGCGAACAGGTTGATCGCGTCGAGTTCGATATCGAGAACTCCAAGGCGATCCGCGAGAATGGCCGCCCCGCTTCGGGCACCCCGGTGCTTCAGGGCATCACCAAGGCCAGCTTGCAGACCCATTCCTTCATCTCGGCGGCTTCGTTCCAGGAAACCACCCGCGTCCTCACCGAGGCAGCGGTTTCCGGCAAGGTCGACAACTTGCAGGGCCTGAAGGAAAACGTCATCGTCGGCCGTCTGATCCCCGCCGGTACCGGCGCGGTGATGAACCGTCTGCGCGAAATTGCCGCCAAGCGCGACAAAGACATGCAAGATCTGGCCGACGCCGCCACTGCCTCCGTGGTCCAGGCCATTCCCAGCGTGGAAAGCCCGGCTCCGGAAGCCCCGCCGGCTGAATAGTCCGAACGGCGAAGACATGAACCCCCGCCTCTTGATTGAGGCGGGGGTTTTCTTTTGCAAGTCGGAGGAAAAAGCTTCGCGTCACGAATGGACGGCTGGCCGGTATGACGGACCCCACACATGAAAACGGCGTCCCGAAGGACGCCGTTTCACGTTATCTCGAAGCCGGAATCAGCAGGAGAACAGCACCGGTAGGCCCATATGGGCCAGGATGTGCCGGGTGCCGGCGCCGGCCTTGCCGCTGAACGAGAGAACCTTGCCCACATGGCCGCCAACCACCAACAGGTCGGCATCCACGTCGTAGGCGCGCGACAGCAGCGTATCCATCACTCCCAGATCCTCGGTCATCACGCGCTCGCCCTTGGCGGGCAGGCCATGGGCCAGCAGATGATCGATGATGTTCACCGCCGGAGTGGTGGCGTCCTTGGTGACAAGGTCGCGCCGGTAGACCACCAGAAGCTCCTTGGCGCCTTCGATCAGCGGCAGCGAATCATGCAATGCGCGCGAGGCCTGCTTGCCCGAACGCCAGCCGATCACCACCTTTTGACCAAGGACGGCACCCTTGCCGTCGGTGGGAGCCACCAGCACCGGACGGCCCGAATCCAGAATGATCTTTTCCACCATGAGCGGCGGCACATGGACCCCCTGCGAGGCCGGCTGCGACAGCACCACCAAGTCGATGTAGTGGCAGCAAAAGACCGCCTCGGCGACCATATCCTCGGCGCCGCCGTGATTGATCTGCCACCAGCGGGTCTCCAGCCCCTCGGTCGCGGCGGCAAAGGCGGCCTTAGCCGCCTCCGCCGTCGCCAGCAGCGCGTCGCTGGGCCGATGCGCCATCAAGGCGGGGGCGTACAATTCGTTGCGGGCGAACAGCCCGGTCAACCGGGCGCCGAAACGGCGTGCCTGGGCGATGGCCAGTGCCAGACCGGCGGCGGTGCTTTCGTCGCCATCCACGTGAACGAGAATATCTTTGATGCTCATGATCCCCCCTGCCCGGAAAATCCCGCCGGTTCGGGATAGTTCACCGCTGGAAGGCCTCGCCGTCAAGCAAAATTACGTAATTCGGTATCAGATTGCGTAATTATAGCAGCCACCCACAGCCGGACAGCGCCGCCCGCATATGCTCGGGAACCGGCGCCTCGGCCGTTATGGCCGGCTTGTTGCGCTGAAACGGCACCGTGACGGCGCGGGAATGAAGATGCAGCCTGTCGCCGGCCAGCGTCCCGGTTCCGCGTCCATAGATGGCGTCACCCACCAGGGGGTGGCCGATGGCGGCGCAATGAGCCCGGATCTGGTGGGTTCGCCCGGTCAGCGGCTTGCATTCCAGCCAAGACAACCGCCCGTCACTGCCCAACAAGCGCCACTGGGTGACCGAGGCCAGCCCAGAGCGGTCGCTCTCCATGCGCCAGCCGAACTTGGCCTCGCGCTTTTTCAGCGGCAGATCGATGACTCCCGTCTCCTCGCGCGGTTTTCCCACCACGACCGCCCAATAGGTCTTGTCCACCTTGCCCGAGGCGAACAGATCGCCCAGCCCCGCCAGGGCCTTGCGATGGCGACCCAACACCAGACAACCCGAAGTCTCGCGGTCAAGGCGATGGGCCAGCTCCGGCGCGCGCGGCAGGCCAAAGCGCAGGGCGTCGAGATAGAGTTGCAGATGGTCGCCGCCCTTGGGGCCGGCATGGACCGCCAGCCCGGCGGGCTTGTCGATGATCAGCATGGAGGCGTCGCGATACAAGACGCGGGCGATCAGGTCTTCCGGGGTCATGGGCCTACTCCACCGCGACGGTGGCGACGGCCGGCTCGGCCGCCGCGACCGGCCGCCGGTCCGAGGCGATGAAGGTATAGATCACCGGCAGCACGAACAAGGTGAACAAGGTGCCGATGCTCATGCCCGCCACGATCACCACCGCGATGGAAAAGCGCGACGCCGCCCCCGCCCCGCTGGCGAACAGCAGCGGCAGCAGGCCGGCGACCATGGCCGCCGTGGTCATCAGGATCGGGCGCAACCGCAACCCGGCCGCCAGCATCACCGCGTCGCGCCGCGACAATCCCTGCTGCTCCTGACGCTCGCGCGCCACCTCGCAGATCAAGATGCCGTGCTTGGTGATCAGGCCGATCAGGGTCACCAGCCCCACCTGGGTATAGATATTCATGCTGGCCACCCCCAACGCCAGCGGGATCAGCGCGCCGCAGATGGACAGCGGCACCGAGACCATGATCACCAGCGGATCGCGGAAGCTTTCGAACTGGGCCGCCAGCACCAGAAAGATCACCACCAGCGCGAAGACGAAGGTGAGCATCAGGGCGTTGCCCTCCTGCACATACTGGCGCGACTGACCGGCGTGATCGATGGTGGCGTCCTGGGGCAGCACCTCGGCTGCGACGGTTCTCAGCAGATCCAGCGCCTGGCCCAGGGTCACGCCCGGCATGGGAAAGGCCTGGATCGTCACCGCGTTAAGCTGGTTGAACTGGTTGAGAGACACCGGCCGCACCGCGCTGCCCAGGGTCACCAGCGACGACAGCGGAATGGCGGTGCCGTCGGCCGCCCGCACATAGAACCGCCCCAGATGGGCCGGGTCCAGGCGGTACTCGCGCGGAACCTGGGGGATCACCTGATACGAACGCCCCTGAAGATTGACCAGATTGACGTAATTGCCGCCGGTCATGGTGGCCAGGGAATCGCCGATCTGCTGCATGGAGATGCCATAGGCCGCCGCCTTGTCGCGATCGATCTCCACCTTGGTCTGGGGGCTTTCGAACTTCAGGTCGCCGTCGATGAAGGCGAACAGGCCCGAGGCCTGCGCCCGGCGCATGATCTCGGCCTGAAGCTCCTGCAATTGGCCGTATTCCGTGGTGGACGAGATGACGAACTGCACCGGCAGCCCATCGACGCCGGGCAGCGGCGGCGGCGGGAATACCGAGGCCTTGACGCCCGAAACCTCGTTCAGGGCCAACTGCATGGCCGCGCTCAATTGCTTGGCGGCACGGTCGCGGTCGGCCCAGGGCTTTAGCACCGTGCCGCCGAAACCCTGGTTGATGGAGCCCATGCCGTTGATCAGGAAGGTGTCGCGGGTCTCGGGGAAGGTCCGCAACTTCTGATCGACCTGGTGGGAAAACGCATCCATGAAATCGTTATTGGCCGAAGCCGGGCCGTTATAGGCGGTGAAGATCACCCCCTGGTCCTCCTCCGGCGCCAGCTCGGTCGGCACCGCCAGAAACAGGAACGGCAGGCTGGCCAGCACGATCAGGGCGAAGATCAAGGTGGTGGGACGGTCGGCCAGCGACGCCGCCAACCAACGCTCGTAGCGAAGCCGGACCCGCTCGAAGCTCCGGTCGATCAAGGCCGGCAGGCCGCGTTTGTCGTCGTCATGGCGCAAGATCAGCGAGCACATCATGGGCGACAGGGTCAGGGCGATCACCCCCGACACCACTACCGAGCCGGCCAGGGTCAGGGCGAATTCCTTGAATAGCGACCCGGTCAGCCCGCCCATGAAGGCGATGGGGGCATAGACCGCCGCCAGGGTCACGGTCATGGAAATGACCGGGCCTGCGATCTCGCGCGTTCCCACCAGCGCCGCCTTGAACGGCGGCAGCCCCTCTTCCATGTGGCGGTGGATATTCTCCACCACCACGATGGCGTCGTCGACCACCAGCCCGATGGCCAGCACCATGGCCAGCAGGGTCAGCAGGTTGATGGAAAAGCCCAGCGCCAGCAGCAGGATGGCCACCCCCACCAGCGACAGCGGCACCGTCACCACTGGGATCACCACGGCGCGGAACGAGCCCATGAAGAAAAAGATCACCACCATGACGATCAACGCCGCCTCGATGATGGTGGTGGCGACTTCGTGGATGGCGGCTTCGATGAACAGGGTCGAATCATAGGCGATCTGGGCCTTGAGCCCCGGCGGTAATTGGGCCTGCAACTCGGGCAGCGCCTGTTCGCGCACCTGGCGGATCACCGTCAGCGGATTGGCCTCTGGGGTGGTGAAAATACCGACGAAGATGGCGCGGTCGCCGCCGGCGAACACGCTCATATCGTCGTTCTCCGGCCCCAGCTTGACCTCGGCCACGTCACCCAGGCGGACCAGCCGGACGCCGTCATGCTTGACCACCAGCTGGCGGAACTCGTCCACCGTCTTGAGATCGGTCGAGGCCTGGGTATTGACCACGTCGTAGGAGCCCTTGGTCGAACCCGAGGCCGAGGTGAAATTGTTGCTGGTCAGCGCATTGCGCAGATCGTCCGCCCCCAATCCGTACTGGGCCATCTTTTCCGGATCGAGCCAGACCCGCATGGAAAATTTCTGGCCGCCGAACACCTCCGGGTTGGCGACGCCCGGCACCGCCGCCAGTTTGGGCTGGATCACCCGCATGACATAGTCGGTGATCTGCTGCTGGCTGAGGCGGTCGGAGGAAAAGGCGAGATAGGCCGAGGCGAAGGACTGGCCGGTCGACTTCTTGATGATGGGATCGTTGATGCCACGCGGCAACACCGAGCGAACCTCGTTGGCCTTGCTCATGACCTCGGTCATGGCGGTTTCCGGATCTTCGTTGAGGCGGACGAAGGCCTTGATCTCCGACATGCCCTGCATGGAGCGCGAGGTCAGGTAGTCGATCCCCTCGGCGGTCGCCACCGCCTTTTGGATCGGCTGGGTGACGAAGCCCTGGATCAGGTCGGCATCGGCGCCGGGAAAGGTGGTGGTGATGGTGATCACCGTATTGGTCATCTCGGGATACTGCCGCACCGGCAGGCTGGTCAGCGCCCTGAGGCCGATGAACAGAATCAGCAGGCTGACCACCGAGGCCATCACCGGCCGCTTGATGAAAATATCGAACATGGAGGCCACTCCTACTGCAACGCGGTCCTGGCCGGAGCCCGCAACGGGTCCTCGGCGGCGATCTGGACCAGGGAGCCGTTCTCCAGCTTGACCTGACCCGAGGTCACCACCACATCGCCGACGGCAACGCCCTGCCTGACCACCACCACGCCGTCGCGGCGATCGCCCAGTTGCACCACGACGCGCTCCACCGTCTTGACCGCCTTGCCGTCGGCGGCGGGGGTTCCATCCCGCACCACGAACACCGCGTCGCCGTGCAGGTTGTAAGACACCGCCGAGGTCGGCACCGTCACCACCTTGTCGCCGGCCGGGCGCACGATTTCGATCTTGGCGAACATGCCCGGACGCAGGCGGCGGTCGGGATTGGGGAACTTGGCCTGCACCCCCACCATTCCGGTCTTGGCGTCCACCAGCGGCTCGATGGCGGCGATGGTTCCCTCGAAGTCGTGACCGACCCAGGCGTCGGTGGTCAGACGGACCGGCTGGCCCACCGCCACCACTCCCAGATCCTTCTGCGACACGGTGAAGTCGCACAGCATCAGCGACAGGTCCTGAAGGTTGACGATGACCTGACCGGGCTGGAGATACTGCCCCAGATCGACCTTGCGCACTCCCAGCACACCGTCGAACGGCGCCGTCACCGCTTTTTTGGCAATCTGGGCCTGCAAGCCGCCGGCCTTGGCCTGACGAACCTTCAACTCGGCCTCGGCCTTCTCCACCGCCGCGACGCTGACCGTGTCCGAGCGCAACAGCGCCCGGCTGCGGTCGTAGCTGGTCCGCGCCAGCGCCAGCTCGGCCTCGGCGCTGCGCAGATCGCCAAGCTCCACATCGGCGTCAAGCCGCAGCAATGGCTGACCGCGCTTGACCTCCTGACCGGACTGGAAGGCGATCTCCTTGACCAGACCCGACATGGAGCCGGCGATATCGACGCCATTGACCGCCTGAAGGGTGCCAACCGCCGGCACCACGCTGCGCCACTCGTCCAGCGACGCCGTGGCGGTGGTCACCGCCACCACCGGCTTGGGCATGGAGGCGAAATACTGCTTGATCATGGTGTTGCGGAAATTGACGAAGCCGAACACCCCGCCGAACACCACCGCGCTGCCCACCAGCATGATCATCATCCGTTTGGCCTTCATGACGAGGCTCCTTCCTTGGGGGTCAGCAAGTCGAGGGCGTGGCGCATCAGGCGCTCGGAGGCGGCGGAATCGCCCAGCCGGATGCCCATCAGCCGCTGAAAGAACAAACCGTCCATGGCGGAGCAGACCAGACCGGCCCGCTCCATATCGGGGCTGTCGCCAGCCAACCGCTCCTGCCAACGGGCGTACATGGCGTGGATAGGGGCCATCAACACGGGATTGACGGTGATCGCCGCCAGCAACGCACCGCCGACCGGGTCATTGGCCGGTCCGGTGGGGTCGAAGCAGGCATGGACCATGGTCCGCGCCCACCGATACGGCCCCTCGGACTCGCGCTGGTAATAGTCGTGATTGAGCTGGTCACACTGATCGATCAGCCGCTGGACCATGCCGCGGATCAGGTCGTCCTTACTCTTGAAGTGATAGAGCACGCCGCCCTTGCTGATACCCGCCGCCTTGGCGGCGGCGTCCAGGGTCAGCTTCGCCACCCCCTGGTCGCGCACGATGGCCATGGCGGCGTCGATGATGTTGTCGAAAGTGCTCATGAGTGACTATACCGTCCGGGCGGTTTGTGTACCGGCTGGACGGTATAGTGAAGTGGCCGAGCCTGTCTACCCGGACCAAAGCATGGCCCGGTTGCGTCAAACGCAACACCACGAAAAAGCGGCGGCTACGCCTTGGCCTGATAGTAAAGATTCTGGACGTGGTTTCCGGCGGCGAAGAACACCCAGCGCTCGGCCAGCAGGCCCCCATACTGGCACAGCGCCGCCACCACCAGCAGCATCGCGCCGGTTCCGCCCAGGCTGACCGCCAGCAACAGCGACGGCGCCGCGAAGCCGGCCAGGGTGAAGAACACGGTCAGTCCCCGGATCGTCTCGGCCCCGCCGGGGGCAGTGAACTCGATGGTGTTGAAGGACTGCCCCATGAAGCCCTGGGTGATCTGGCGGATCTGGGGGTGGTGGGTGCCGATGGCGGTCTTCAGGGAAGAACGCAACCGGGCATGACCGTTGCGGCGGATCTGATACAGACGGGTCGCCATACCCAGCAGGGTCAGCGCCAGGGCGTCGGCCACCAGGAAGTCGCGCAGCACGCTGTCCATCAGGCCGGCATAGGCGGCGGCCAGGGCAAAGCCCGAAGCCAGCCCCATCAGCAGGTAATTGACCACCGTCCAGATGGAGGCCCATTGGCGGATGAACTTGACGCAAGCGTAGATCATGCCGGTGCAGACGAACAGCAGCAGCGAGACGGCGGCGGCGGCAAAGCCCACCGCCATGGGCAGATCCAGCGCCTTGCCGTTGGCGAACACCACCAACACCGGCCGCCAGTCCAGCCAATGGACTCCGGCATAAAGCAGAGTCAGGCCGCAGACCGCCGGAATCAGGATCACTTCGCGCGACAGCCACGAAGTGCGCCACCGCGCCGCCGCCCGCCAGCCGCGCTGGGGATTGGCCAGATGAAAGAACGACGCCACCAGCCCCAGGCCCAGCAGGACCAGGGCCAGGGCGCTGCCCACCGCATAGAAAGCGCCGCTTTCGCCGCCCTTGCCGGCGCCGATCACGAAGAAGAACTGCGCCGTCACCAAGGCGATCAGCAGCCCCTGGCCAGAGCCGATCAGGGTGGTGAGGAAGAGGACGGAAAATGCGGGTCTCATGGGGTTCTCCTCCGCCTCACCAGCTCGACAGGTCGTCGATGGACGGCGCGTTGAACTTGGGCCGCGGCAGTTCGCCCTCGATCTTCAGCGGATTGTCGGCGCGCACCAGCTCGTCCTTGTGCAGCGTCATGGTGGTCTTGCGCCGGGGCAGATAGTGATTGGCCGGATTGGTGCCCCATTCCGGCATCAGCTGGAAACCGCCGGCGTCGCGAATGGCCTTGGCGGCCTCGGAGTCGGGATCGTTGATGTCGCCAAAGATGCGGGCCGAGGTCGGGCAGGCTAGGACGCAGGCCGGCTTGCGCCGATCCTCGGGCAAGGTCTTGTCATAAATACGGTCGACGCACAGGGTGCATTTCTTCATCACGCCCTGGATCGGATCGAACTCACGAGCGCCGTAAGGGCACGACCACGAGCAGTATTTGCAGCCGATGCACTTGTCGTAATCCACCAGGACGATGCCATCCTCCTCCCGCTTATAGCTGGCTCCGGTGGGGCAGACCGGCACGCAGGGCGGCTCCTCGCAATGCAGGCAGCTCTTGGGGAAGTGGATGGTCTCGGTATTGGGATAGGTGCCGCATTCATAGGTCTGGACGCGGTTGAAGAACACGCCGGTGGGATCGGCGCCGTAAGGATTCTGATCGGCCAACGGCCCGGCCCAGCCCGAGGTGTTCCACTCCTTGCACGACGTGACGCAGGCATGGCAGCCGACGCAGACATTAAGGTCGATGACCAGCGCGAGTTGGACCTTGGTCATGATGGTTGGCCCTCAAGCGCCGGCCCTTGGCTACGCGCCACGAGGCGCGTCGGCCCTTGCCCGCAACTCCCTGCGGTCGAATTGTGGTTCCCAATGCTCATTTGCCCTTCCTCCCCGCCATGAAGGCGCGGACCTTGGTCTTGAAGTCGATGGTCTGGCCGGGAACCGGAGTCATGGGGTCGAATTGCGGCCAGCTTTCCTCGGCCTCGCCCGGCTTGCAGGCGGTGACCCGGACCTTGAGGTCGTACCACGCCGCCTGACCGGTAACCGGATCGGAATTGGAGATGGCCAGCGAGCCCGCCATGTTGGGCAATTCCTCGGTAATCAGGTGATTGAGCAGGAAGCCCTTTTTCGACTCGTTGGCGTCGGGGTCCAGGCCCCAGGCCCCGGAGGCCTTGCCGATGGCGTTCCAGGTCCACACCGTGCCGGGCTCCAGCGCCTCGGAGAAGCGGGCCTGGCAGCGGACCTTGCCCCACGGACTTTCCACCCAGACCCAGCCGCCATCCTCGAAATTACCGGCGGCTCCGACCTTGGGATGGACGAACAGCACGTTGCTGGTATGAATCTGACGCAGCCAGGCATTCTGCGAGTCCCAAGAGTGGTACATGGCCATGGGCCGCTGCGTCAGCGCCGCCAACGGGAAGCTGCTGCTGTCCGACTTGCCCCATTCCAGCGGCGAGTAATAGAACGGCAGCGGATCAAAGAAGGTCCTGACCCGGTCGCGTAGATGATCGGGCGGCTGCTTGCCGCGCCATTTGCCCTCGCCCGCCAGCCGGAATTTCTGCAACACCTCGGAATAGATGTGCGGAATGACCGGATCGGTGTAGCGCACCAGACGGTGGCGATAGGCCCAGTCCAGATACCCCTTGTTCCAGTTGCGCATGTACTGGTAGCTGCGCGGCAGTTCGTGGTGATAGTGATTGTTGTTGCGGGCGTACATTTCCCACTGGTTGGGGTTGGGTTCGCCCACCAGGAATTTTTCGCCCGACTTGCCGCGCCATCCCGACAGAAAGCCGATGCCGGACCCCGGCTCGGTCTCGAAATTGACGATGAAGTCGGGATAGTCGCGGAACTTGCGCGAGCCGTCCTTATTGGTGAAGCCGGGCAGCTTCAACCGGGTGCCCAACTCGATGATCACGTCCTGGAACGGCTTGGAATCGCCCAGCGGCGGCAAGATCGGCACCCGGACCGAATCCACCGGCCCGTCGAACTCCGAGATCGGCCGATCCAGGATGCTCATGACGTCATGGCGCTCCAGATAACTGGTATCGGGCAGCACCAGATCGGCGAAGGCCACCGTCTCGGACTGGAAGGCGTCGCACACCACCAGGAACGGAATCTTGTACTGGCCGGCCTCGTCCTTGTCGGTGAGCATCTTGCGCACCTCGGACGTATTCATGCTGGAGTTCCAGGCCATGTTGGCCATGAACAGCAGCATGGTGTCGATGGGGTAGGGGTCGCCCTTCCAGGCATTGGTGATGGCGTTGTGCATCAGCCCGTGGACCGACAGCGGGAACTCCCACGAAAAGCCCTTGTCGAGGCGGACCGGATTACCCTTGGCGTCCACCGACAGGTCGTCGGGATCGGCCGGCCAGCCCAGGGGCGTTCCGGTCAGCGGCTCGCCGGCCTTGACCGCCTGCGGCCCCTTGGGCGGCTTGGGACAGGGCGGAATCGGGCGTGGAAACGGGGCACGGTGGCGGAACCCGCCGGGCCGGTCGATGGTGCCCAGCAGGGTCATCAGGATGGCCAGCGCCCGGATGGAATGAAAGCCGTTGGAATGGGCCGCCAGCCCGCGCATGGCGTGGAAGGCGACCGGATTGCCGGTGACCTTGTCGTGCTCGACGCCCCAGGCATCGGTCCAGGCGATGGGCAGTTCGATGGTCTGGTCGCGCGCCGTCACCCCCATCTCGTGGGCGAGGCGACGGATGGTGTCGGCGGGAATGCCGGTGATGCCCTCGGCCCAATCGGGGGTGTAGTCCTTGACCCGCTCCTTCAGCAACTGGAAGGACGGCTTGACCGGCATGCCGTCGGGCAGGACGTAGCTGCCCATCAGGCGGCCATCGGTGCCGGGCGTGCGCGAAACCACCGGCTTGTCGCTATGGCGGTCCCACCACAGCTTGTCGGGAGTCTCGAAGGTGTCGGGCCGCACCGGCACGTCGGGGTCGCGCACGAACAGGCCGTGGTCGTCGCTGGCGGAGTCCTGGTTCACCAACTCGGCAGCGTTGGTGTAACGGATCAGGAACTCGCGGTCGAACAGGCCCAGCTTGATGATCTCGTGGATCAAGGCCAGCAGCAGCGCCCCATCGGTGCCGGGGCGGATGGGAACCCACTCGTCGGCGATGGCGGCATAGCCGGTGCGGACCGGATTGACCGCGATGAAGCGGCCGCCGCTGCGCTTGAACTTGCTCAGCTCCACCTTCATGGGGTTGGAGTGATGATCCTCGGCGGTGCCGATCATGATGAACAGCTTGGCCCGCTCCAGATCGGGGCCGCCGAACTCCCAAAAGCTGCCGCCGAAGGTATAGATCATGCCGGCGGCCATGTTGACCGAGCAGAACCCGCCATGGGCGGCGTAATTGGGCGTGCCGAAATTCTTGGCGAACATGCCGGTCAGCGCCTGCATCTGGTCGCGGCCGGTGAACATGGCGAATTTCTTCGGATCGGTGGCGCGCAGACGCCCCAGCCGCTCGGCCAGGGTCGAGAACGCCTCCTCCCAGCTGATGGGCTCGAACTGGCTGGTACCGCGCTCGGCCCCTTCCTTGCGCTTCAACGGCATGGTCAGACGGGCCGGCGAGTACTGCTTCATGATGCCCGACGCGCCCTTGGCGCACATCACGCCCTTGTTGAGCGGATGATCGGGATTGCCCTCGATATAGCGGATTTCGCCGTCGCGCAGATGCACCCGGATGCCGCAGCGGCAGGCGCACATGTAACAGGTGGTGGTCTTGACCTCGGACCGCCCGAGCTCGGAATCCGGTATGGACGCGGGATCCCTCATGCCACCACCCCTCTCTGGTCAAGTGCTTCCGACACAGAGTACTTTAGAGCGTTCTAATAAGGCAACCGGGAAAGGGGGCTGTCAGGGGAAGGCGGCTCTTTCGTGGACAAAGCCCCCTTCCCCCTCTCGACAGGTCTAGGCCGCGCCCATATCCGTCCGCGCCTTGGCGATGGCGCCTTGGAGGACGTGTTCCTTCAAGATCAGAGTCGGCTCGTTGAACAGCACGGCTTTCAGCCAGTCATAACCCAGCAGCAGCAGGGCTTCGTCGTCGGTCTTGATGATCTCGACCGCTTCGGGGGCGATTTCGTAGGAGTCGAGAAAGCGGGTGTTGAAGACGAAGCTGCGGAAGGCGTCCACGTCGGCGGTGGCCATGAAGAACATCTTGCGGGTCTGAACCGAAGGTGCCTTGCCCATGGGGCCGCCCATGGTGCTCCACGATGTCATCTTCATCAGAATGTCGATCCAGCCGCGATCGACCCGTTCGTTCTCGGCGACCTGCTGCTCTTCCTTATAGACGGCGACGTTCTGGATCTTGGTTTCCGCGTGCCCTTTGCAGTGGGGTTCGCTGACGATGAAGTTGAAATCCTCCTTGGCCTCGGCCTCCTTCATCTTCATGGAGACCACGCCCAGGGGATAATAGCGGCAGGTGGCCGGACGGGCGGCGTAGACCGAGCAACCCTCATCGGTGACGAAGGCACAGGCGCCCTTGCCGTCCGCTCCGCCCATCTTCAGCTTGGCGACCGGCAGGTTGGACTTGTCGAAGGTGGCGGGGACGGTGTACTCGGCCAGAAACTGGGCCGGGCGCACACCGAAATGCTTGGACAGGCGCAAAATGTCCAGCGGCGTCAAGGTAATGTCGGCGCCATGGCAGCACTCGTTCCAGCACGACACGCCCTTGTGACAGCTGAAGCAAAAGGTGTCCTCGGCGTTCAGCCGCACCGGATTGACCGGGGTTCCGCCGCGCACCGCGTCGAACACTTCGAGTTGCAGATCGGGCTGGGCCGGCACATAGCAGCTCTCGGCCAGTTCCTCCTCGTCGATGTAATAATCCTCGTCATCATCGGGCGTGCGGGGCGCGTTGGTCATGGGGGCACTCTCAGATCAAGGGAATGGCTATCTTGGAGCGAAAACGGGGTGCCGGCAAGCCGGCACCCCGTCACATCATCGGTGCTGCTTTGAAACAGGGCTCAGTGGCCCTGGCCTTCGTAGCGCTTCTCGACCATGTCGACATGGGCGCGCTTGAAGCACTTCCAGTCGCCGGTGTCGGGATCGATGCGGCTGTTGACGAAGCACTTCCAGTCAGCCTCGTTCAGCTTCGGATAGTCGGCGCGGTAGTAGAAGCCCGGATAGCGGGTCTCCTCGCGGAACATGATGTGCCGCAGATGCGCCTCGGCGGTGATGATGCGATGGTAGTTCTCCCAGGCCCGCATCAACTCGTGCAGGTCCTTGGCGCGCATCTTCTTGCTGTCTTCCTTGAGCATGGTCAGGTAGTGCAGGCCCATGTCCAGCAGCTTGCCGTTGGTGTTGTAGTAGGTGGACACGCCGGCCACATACTCGTCCATCAGCTTTTGCAGACGCATCTGAAGCATGCGCGGCAGGATGTAGTTGGGGTTCACATCCTCGGCGGTGGTCTTGTCCTTGTGCTCGAGATAGGTGCGAACCGGCTGATAGATCTCTTCGGTGATGGCCTTGATGTCGCCCTTGAGCTCGGGCTTGTAGCCCTTGTGATCGCGGACGAAGCGGACCATTTCCTTGGCGGCGATACGGCCTTCGGCATGGGAGCCGGACGAGAACTTATGACCCGAAGCGCCGACGCCGTCACCGGCGGTGAACAGGCCCTTCACGGTGGTCATGCGGTTGTAGCCCCAGCGCCACTCGGCCGGAGAGCTGAGATCCTCCGGACCGGAGACCCAGATGCCGCAACAGCCGGAATGGCTGCCCAGCAGGTAGGGCTCGGTCGGCATCAGCTCGGAAGCGGTCTTTTCGGGACGGATGTTGTTGCCCGCCCAGACGCCGGCCTGACCGATGCACATGTCGAGGAAGTCTTCCCAGGCTTCGGCTTCGAGATGCTTGATCTCCTGGGGAGTCATGGTCTCGGCCAGCTTGGCCATGGCCGCCGGGGTCTGCATCAGGATCGGGCCGCGGCCTTCCTTCATTTCCTTCAGCATGGCGTGGTTACGCAGGCAGGTCGGAACCACCGTCGCCTTGTCGTAGGGCGCGAAGTCGGCCAGCATGTCGGCGTTCTTCACCACATAGTCCTCGCCAAAACCGTTGGTGGCCTTGGACTTGAACAGCAGGAACCATGCGCCCACCGGGCCGTAACCGTCCTTGAAGCGGGCCGGCACGAAGCGGTTTTCCATCATGGTCAGCTCGGCGCCGACTTCCGCCGCCATGGCGTAGGTCGAGCCCGAGTTCCACACCGGATACCAGGTGCGGCCGTTGCCCTCGCCGGTGGAGCGCGGACGGAAGCAGTTCACCGCGCCGCCGGCCACGTCCAAGATGGTGTTGGCGCGGAAGACGTACAGCTTGTGCTCGCGCACCGAGAAGCCGACGGCGCCGGCGATACGGTTGGGCTCGTTCTTGTCGAGCAGCATCTTCACGATGAAGCAGCGCTCGATGATGTTCTCGATGCCCAAGGCCTTCTTGGCGGCTTCGGCGACGATGGTCTTGTAACCCTCGCCGTTGATCATGATCTGCCACTTGCCCGAACGGACCGGCTTGCCGCCGTCCTTCAGCGGTACGCCCTCGGTGGTCTTGTCCTTCCAGATGGGCAGGCCCCATTCTTCGAACATATGGACCGAGTCGTCCACATGGCGGCCCACGTCATAGACCAGATCGTCGCGGGTGATGCCCATCAGGTCGGCGGAGACCATGCGGCAGTAATCGGACGGGTCGCGGTCGGGGCCAAGATAGGTGTTGATGGCGGACAGGCCCATGGCGACGGCGCCGGAGCGGTCCATGGCGGCCTTGTCGACCAGGGTGATCTTGGCGTCGGGAGCCCAGCGGCGGGCCTCGAAGGCGGCGCCGCAAGCAGCCATACCGCCGCCGATGATCAGAATGTCGGTATCGATTTCAATAATTTCGGGATTGCCGAAGCTATATTCGGTCATAGTCGTTTCCTTCCCTTGGAAGCGCGGTCCTGTTGCTCTGTCACCGTCGAGGCGTCAGATGCGGGGCAGGGTCTTGCCGGTCTCGGTGAACAGCAGGTTGTCGTCCAGGCTGCCCGGAGCCGTCTTACCGGCATAGGGGTCGATGGAGCCAACCGGCGTGGTGCGAACCGGGAACTTGAAGCGCTTCACTTCACCGTCACGGAACTTGATGGTCCACATGATGGCACTGTCGGTGCGCATGGGGATAACGGCGCCACCCATCGGAACGAAGTCCTGATAGGCGCGAACCTCGATGGCCTGCTGCGGGCAAGCCTTGACGCAGCACTGACACTCCCAGCACTGATCAGGCTCTTGATTGAAGGCCTTCATCCGGCTGGTATCGAGCTTCATAAGATTATTAGGGCAAATATACATGCAGGCGGTGACCGTGCCGCCCTTGCAACCGTCGCACTTTTCAGTATGGACAAACGTGGGCATAAAAACCTCCCCTATTGCCTTTTCGGCGGGTCTCCCTCTCGTCGCCAATGTCGTTACCCGGAGGCGCGGCGCAAAGCTGCATCCGCCCATTCGGGGTCGACCGGCTATTCCCCATTTATATTACGTGTTTTACATATTTGCAATGCGTGAGATACCAGACGCGCCAGACAATTTCGTTAACTCTGGAATCCCTGTAACTTAAGAACCCATCCGGCTGAAATCATGAAAGAAACGGAATCACCCTCGTTGGCCGAGCTGACCGGGCGGCTGATCGCCTTCCGCGACGCCCGCGACTGGCGGCAGTTCCATACCGTCAAGAACCTGATCGTCTCGCTGACCCTGGAAGCGGCCGAACTGCTGGAAGTCACCCAGTGGAAGACCGATGCCGAGGTCGAGGACGCGGTCGCCGACCCGGCGGTCAAGGCCCGGCTGGAGGAGGAATGCGCCGACGTATTCCTCTACCTGCTGCTGCTGACCCAGCGCCTCGACATCGATCTGGTGCGGGCGGCGGCGGCCAAGATCGTCCGCAACGACGCCAAATACCCGGCGGATAAATCCAGGGGCAACGCCCGGAAATATAACGAACTTTAGTACAACAGCAGATTCTTGTGGAAAAGAGTTATAATTTAGACTTTCATAATGTGCGACGAGAGGCCCGCTAGAGGCTTCCGCAAAAAATGAGAGATGGGAGTGCCGGAGACATGTCCAAGCTGGTGCAGCCTCATGGCGGCGGCTCGCTCAAGCCGTTGCTGTTGCCCGAGATCGAACGCAAGGATGAGCTGAAGCGCGCGGCGACCCTACGCCCCGTGCCCATGACCAGCCGCGAGACATCCGACGTCATCATGCTGGCCATGGGGGCCTATACCCCGTTAGACGGCTTCATGGGCTCGGCCGACTGGCGCGGCGTCTGCGCCGATATGCGCACCGCCTCCGGCCTGTTCTGGCCGATCCCCATCACGCTGTCCTGCTCGCGCGAGCTGGCCAAGGCCATCAAGGACGGCGACGAAGTGGCGCTGGTCGATGGCGAAACCGGCGAGATCATGGCGGTGATGGAGGTCTCGGAAAAGTACGAGATCGACCGCGCCTTCGAGTGCCAGCACATCTACCGCACCACCGACCCAAAGCATCCCGGCGTCGAAAAGGTCAACGAGCAGGGGCCGGTCAATCTGGCCGGCCGGGTCCGCTGCCTGTCCGAGGGCGAGTACCCGACCAAGTACAAGGGCCTTTATCTGCGCCCCGCTGAATCCCGCGCCGTCTTCGCCGAAAAGGGCTGGTCGAAGGTGGCCGCCTTCCAGACCCGCAACCCCATGCACCGCTCGCACGAGCATCTGGCCAAGATCGCGATCGAGGTCTGCGACGGGGTGTTCATCCACCAGGTGCTGGGCAAGCTGAAGCCCGGCGACATCCCGGCCGAGGTCCGCACCAAGGCCATCGACGCCATGATCCAGGGCTATTTCGTGCCCGGCACGGTGATCCAGGCCGGCTATCCCATCGAGATGCGCTATGCTGGCCCGCGCGAGGCCCTGATCCACGCCCTGATCCGCCAGAATTTCGGCTGTTCGCACCTGATCGTCGGGCGCGACCATGCCGGAGTCGGCGACTATTACGGCCCGTTCGACGCCCAGCACATCTTCGACACCCTGTGGCCCGGCGCGCTGGAAACCCAGGCGCTGAAGATCGACATCACCTTCTTTTGCAAGAAGTGCTACGGCATGGCCACCGCCAAGACCTGCCCCCACGGCAAGGAGGATCAGGTCAACATCTCGGGCACCAAACAGCGCGAGATGCTGTCCAAGGGCGAGCCCATCCCGCCCGAATTCAGCCGCCCGGAAGTGGTGGCGATCCTGCGCGAGTACTACGCCAGTCTAGGCTGACGCGCCAAGGGTGCGGAGTTGCGGCCAAAGGCCAGTGCGGCCCGTGCCGCGAAAGCCAAGGGCGCGGATGCGCCCGCCCGGCGACTGAGGGACAAAAAGAGAGCGGGGAGAAAAGCATGACCGATAAACAACCGCGAAGCCGAACCATCATGGTGGTCGGCGGCGGCATCGCCGGCATCACCGCGGCGGTCGAGGCGGCCGAGGCGGGCTATGACGTGGTCATGGTGGAAAAGTCACCGACCCTGGGCGGCCGCGTCGCCCAGATGAACCGCTATTTCCCCAAGCTGTGCCACCCCACCTGCGGCCTGGAAATCAACTATCAGCGTATCAAGAAGTCCAAGCGCATCAGCCTGTTCACCCTGTCTACGGTGGCGGCGGTCAAGGGCTCGGCCGGCGCTTATACCGTGACGGTCAAGACGGAGCCCCGCTTCGTGAAGACCAACTGCACCGCCTGCGGCGACTGCGGCCAGGCGGCGGAAAGCGAAATCGCCGATCCGTTCAACTATGGCATGAAGACGGTCAAGGCCGCCTATCTGCCCCACACCATGGCGTTCCCCATGCGCTATGTGGTGGCCCCCGAAGTGGCGAAGACCCCGGAAGGCGAGCGGATCAAGGCCGCCTGCAAGATCGGCGCGATCGACCTCGACGATCAGGGGAGCAGCTTCGAGCTGGAGGTGGGCGCCATCGTCTGGGCCACCGGCTGGAAGCCCTATCCGGCGGAGAACCTCACCGCCTATCGCTGGGCCGACCTGCCCAACGTCATCACCAATGTGGAGATGGAGCGTCTGGCCTCGCCCGATGGCCCGACCCAGGGCCGCATCGTGCGGCCTTCGGACGGCGCTGTGCCGAAAAAGGTGGCGCTGATCCAGTGCGCCGGTTCGCGCGATCTCAACCATCTGGCCTATTGCTCGCGCATCTGCTGCCTCGCCTCCATGAAGCACGCGGCCTATGTGCGCGAGCAGGTGGCCGAGGCCGAGGTCGATGTCTACTACATCGACCTGCGCGCCCACGACAAACTGGAGTCGTTCATGCGGCGGTTGAAGGCCGATCCGCAGGTACGCTTCGTCAAATCCAAGCCGTCGCGCGTCGAGCCCGGCGAGGGCGGCAACCCCACCGTCTGCGGTGAGAACACCCTGACCCGCGAGGTTTACGCCCGGGCCTACGATCTGGTGGTGCTGGCCACCGGCATGCAGGCCTCGGTGTCGGAGGACGGCCGGCTGGCCGGGTCCTACGACGATTACGGCTTCGTCTTCACCGAGGGCGAGACCATCGGCGCCGGCGTCGCCTCCGGGCCGCTGGACGTCTCCATGTCGGTTCAATCGGCGACCGCCGCGGCCTGCAAGGCCATCCAGGTCGTCTCGGGCGTGCGCGGGTAGGAGAGTAGGACATGACCGAGAGGAAGACCGGAATCTACCTGTGTGGCGGCTGCGGCATCGGTGAAGCCATCGACGTGGCCGCCCTGGAAGGCGTCGCCAAGAAGGAGTTCAAGCTGGACTCCAAGACTCATGCCTGCCTGTGCGGCGATGACGGCGTGGCGATGATCAGGGCCGATCTGGAGGCCGGGATCAATCAGGTGGCCATCGCCGCCTGTTCGTCGCGGGTGATGACCGACCGCTTCGGCTTCGAGCCGATCCAGGTACTGCGCGCCGATCTGCGCGAGAAGGTGATCTGGAGCCATCCCGCCAATCACGAGGACACCCAGGCGCTGGCCGAGGATTCCGTGCGCATGGTCCTGACCATGGCCACCAAGGTAAAGGCCCCCGAGCCCTATGTGGAAGGCGAGTGGTCCTCGCGCATCCTGGTGATGGGCGGCGGCGTCACCGGTCTGGCGGCGGCGGCGCAGGCCGCCGCGCTGGGCCACGAAGTACTGCTGCTGGAGCGGTCCGACCGCCTGGGCGGCCGGGCGCTCGACTCCTCCAAGCGTCTGCCCCATCGTCCGCCCTATGCCCAGCCGGCCGCCAACGATATCGGCGATCTGGTGGCCTCGGTCACCGGCAACGCCAAGATCACGGCACGGCTCGGCTGCACCGTCACCCAGACCTCGGGCATGCCCGGCCGCTTCGTGGTCAACCTGTCCGACGGCAGCGTCGAGACGGTGGGCGCCATCGTGGTCGCCACCGGCTGGCGGCCCTATGACGCCTCCAAGCTGGGTCATCTCGGCTATGGCGCTTCGCCCGACGTGGTGACCGGGGTCGAGTTGGAAGGCATGCTGAAGGCCGGCAAGGTCACGCGCAAGTCCAACGGCGCGCCGGTCAAGTCGGTGGCTTTCGTCCAATGCGCCGGGTCGCGCGATCCCGACCACCTGCCCTATTGCTCGTCCATCTGCTGCGCCACCTCGCTGAAGCAGGCGCTGGAGCTGATCGAGGCCGAGCCCGCCACCAACGCCTATGTGGTCTACGAGGAGATGCGGACGCCCGGCGTGATGGAGGAGTTGTACCGCACGGCCCAGGCCGCCGGCGTCATCTTCATGAAGGGCAAGGTCAAGACCGTCGGGGCCGACCTGACCGTCACCGTCGCCGACGAGCTGATCGGTGAAGACATCCCGCTGGCCGGCCTCGACATGGTGGTTCTGGCCACCGGCATGGTGCCCAACTCGACCAATACCGACGCCCCCAGCCCGGCGGAAGGGGCCGAGCAACTGGCCGGCGACATCGACCCGGAGGTTCCGTTCCCGGTGGCCGGCTATTGCGGCGACGCGCCCGCCGCCCATGCCAAACGCCCCCAGGCGGCGCCTGAAGGCGGCTCGCTGCTGAACCTGCAATACCGCCAGGGGCCGCACCTGCCGGTGCTGCATGACGGGTTCGCCGATTCGCACTATATCTGCTTCCCCTACGAGACCCGGCGCACCGGCATCTACACCGCCGGCCCGGTCCGCCGGCCGATGGATTGGGCCGAGGCGGCCGAGGACGCCTCCGGCGCGGTGCTAAAGGCGGTCCAGGCGGTGCGTTCGGCCTCGGCCGGGGCGGCGCTGCATCCGCGCGTCGGCGACCTGTCCTTCCCCAAGATCAATCTGAACCAGTGCACCAAGTGTAAACGCTGCACCGTGGAATGCCCGTTCGGCGCCATCGACGAGGACGAGCAGACCTACCCCATCGTCAACGCAACCCGCTGCCGGCGCTGCGGCACCTGCATGGGCGCCTGTCCGGTGCGAACCATCAGCTTCGACAACTACTCGGTCGACATGCTGTCTTCCATGATCAAGGCGGTGAAGGTTCCCGACGAGTTTTCCGGCAAGCCGCGCATCCTGATCATGGCCTGCGAGAACGACGCCATTCCGGCGCTGGACATGGCCGGCATCAAGCGCAATCAGTGGTCGGCGCATGTGCGCATCCTGCCGGTGCGCTGCCTGGGCTCGGTCAGCCTGCTTTGCATCTCGGACGCTCTGTCGGTGGGCTATGACGGCGTGATGATGATGGGCTGCAAGCCCGGCGACGACTATCAGTGCCACTTCGTCAAGGGCTCGGCCATGGCCGCCGAGCGCCTGTCCAAGGTGGGCGAAACGCTGAAAAGCATGATGCTGGAGCCCGAGCGCGTCACCCAGGCCGAGGCCTCCATCGCCGATGCCGACCGGCTGCCCAAGGTGATCGACGCCTTCGTCGAGCAGATCACCGCCATCGGCTTCAATCCGTTCAAGGGGTTCTGAGCATGAATGCCCCGTCACCCACGCCCACCAAAAAATACGACCTGTCCTTCGCCCGCTGGGTCTACGACAATATCGACGGCGGCGACCGCATGGCGCTGTGCATGCAGTGCGGCACCTGTTCGGGCTCGTGCCCCATCGGCACCCAGATGGATCATGGGCCGCGCAAGCTGTTCATGATGATCCGCGCCGGCATGAAGGAAGCGGTTCTCACCTCCAACACCCTGTGGAACTGCGTGTCTTGCTATAACTGCGTGGTGCGCTGCCCGCGCAAGGTGCCGGTCGCCTATATCCTGCACGACCTTGCCACCGTGGCGGTGCGCGAGGGCTATGCCGAGGCCAGGAACAGCGACAACGCCCGCTTCGCCAAGGCGTTCTGGTGGTCAGCCGCCAAATACGGCCGCACCGACGAGCGTCTGGTCACCGGCAAGTACTATTTCAGCTTTGGCATCGGCGAGGGCTACAAGCGCGGCATGGCTAACCTGCCCATCGCCATGGGCATGATCAAGACCAAGCGCATGCATCTGGGTATGCCGCACAAATGTTCCAACACCGGCGAACTGCACAAGATCCTGGCCAAGGCGGCCGAGATCGAGGCGCGCGACCACGGAAAGCAGGGGTAAGAGCCATGACCAAGACCATGTCCTATTATCCCGGCTGTTCGTCGCAGGCCTCGGCGGTTCACCTCGACACCAGCTTGCGCGCCGTCATGGGCAAGCTGGGGGTTCAACTTCGCGACGTGGAGGACTGGAACTGCTGCGGCGCTTCGGTCGGCCATATCGAGGGCGGCCATCTGGGACAGGCGGCGCTGTCGGGCCGCAATCTCGCCAACGCCCAGGCGGCGGGCGACGAGGACTTCGTCACGCCTTGCGCCGCCTGCTACCTCAATAGCCACTACACCAACGAAAAGATCCGCGAGAACCCCACCGTCAAGGCCCAGGTCAACGAGGCCCTGGCCGAGGCCGGCAAGTCCTATGACGGCGGCCTGCATGTCCGCCACGCCTGCGAGGTCATCGTCAACGACATCGGCATGGACAAGGTCAAGGATCAGGTCACCAACCCGCTGACCGGCATGAAGATCGCCGGCTGGGTCGGCTGCCAGACCGTGCGGCCCTTCGCCAAGACCGACCGGGGCGGCATGTGGGAGACCTATGACGATCCCAGTTTCCTCGATGACTTCGTCACCGCCTGCGGCGCCGAAGCGGTGCCATTCAAGGGCAAGACCAAGTGCTGCGGCGGCTCGGTCAGCGTCATGAGCCCCGACAAGACCCTGCACCTGATGAAAGACATCCTGGACGAGGTCAAAACCTCCGGGGCCGAGGCGGTGGTCACCCCCTGCCCGCTGTGCCAGACCAATCTGGAAATGTACCAGCCCGAGATCAACAAGAAGTTCGGCACCGACTTCAACTTTCCAGTGCTGTTCTACAGCCAGCTGATGGCGGTGGCGTTCGGGCTGGAGGCCAAGACCGACGCCGCCTTGCACCAGCACCTGATCCCACCGGTTTCCCTGCTGTCGCGGGCGAAGTAACCCCGGGCTGCTTCGTTCGGGTAGGAGCCTCCCAGCCCTGATCTGGGAGAGAACTACCCGGACGGAGTGACTTTAGAAGGCGTCTATAAAATACTTTGCCGCCAACCGCACTGCACAGTGAAAATACTCTTCCATCAACTTATCCAACTGTAGTTTACTTGTACTTGAACGGACACAGAATCCGTAACAGGGAGACAAGCAATGAACGTTGGCGATATCCTCCATATAAAGGGTGATGACGTTTACTCCGTTCATCCCCACCAGTCCGTGGCCGACGCGGCCAATGTGCTGGCCGAACACCGCATCGGCGTCGTGCTGGTCCGTCACCGGGGCGAAGTCGTCGGAATTTTGTCCGAACGCGACATCATTCGGGCCATCACCGATCACAAGGCGGCGGCGCTGATCATGCAAGTGCGAAACTTCATGTCCAGCCCGGTCCAGACCTGCTCGCCCGACGACAGCGTCGCCAAGGCGGTCGAGACCATGAACGGCCGACGCATCCGTCACCTGCCGGTGGTCAGTCTCGGCGCGCTGGTCGGCATGCTCAGCATCACCGACATCGTCAAATACCGGCTGTCGGAAAAACAAAAGGAAGTGGCGGCCCTGCGCGATTTCGCCGTCGCGGTGGGATAGGAACCACGCCACCGACGTCCTGAAAACGCCCGGCGGGGGTCCCGCCGGGCGTTTTTACATTGGAGCGCGGCCCCGTCCCACCCCGGCTGGGGGGCTCCCCCCACCCTCTGGCGGGTGAAGCGCCAATTCCGCCAATTGTATTATGGTTATGCCAGAGGGAGAGCAACATCCCCGAGGGAGACAGCCCATGTCCACGCGACACCCCATCATTGCGGTGACCGGTTCGTCCGGAGCCGGCCGCGACATCGTCCGCCAAGTCTTCGACGCGATTTTCCGGCGCGAGCGGCTGACCGCCGCCTATGTCAAAGGCGAAAGCTTTCACCGCCACACCCGCGCCGAAATGCGCCGGATCACGGCCGAGCGGCTGGCCGCCGGCGATGACCGCTTCAGCCATTTCGGGGCCGAAGCCAATCTGTTCGAGGAGCAGGAGACGCTGTATCGCAGCTATGGCGCCACCGGCGCCGGCCGACGCCGGCACTATCTGCACTCGGCGACCGATGTCGCCCAGCACGGGAATTCCGGGTTGAGGCCGGGCGAATTCACCCCGTGGGAGGATCTGCCCGCCGACACAGACCTGCTGGTCTACAAAGGCCTGCACGGCGTGGTGCGCGGCGACGGCTTTGACCTCGGCAAACTGGTCGATCTCAAGATCGGGATGGTGCCGGTAATCAATCTGGAATGGATGCGCAAGGTCCACAAGGACACCAACGAGCGGGGCTACTCCCCCGAGGCGGTGGTTGAAACCGTGCTGCGCCGCATGAACGACTATGTCCGCACCGTGGTGCCCCAGTTCAAGCACAGCGACGTCAACTTCCAGCAGGTGCCGGTGGTCGATACCTCCGCCCCGCTCATCGCCCGCGATCTGCCCAGCATCGACGAAAGCGTCACCGTGGTGCGCTTTCGCAAGCCCGAGGATTTCGTGGTCAACTTTCCCCAATTGCTGTCGCGGATCGAGGGCTCGTGGATGAGCCGGCGCAACACCATCGTCCTGCCCGGCGGCAAGACCAATCTGGCCATGGAGCTGGTCTTCACCCCCATCATCCACCAGTTGATGGACCGCAAGCGGCTGGCCGCCGACGCGGCATGAAGCCCATTCTATATAAGGATTGTCTGAAGCAATGACCCTGGCTATGGTTCCGCCGATCTCTTGGAGAGCGACAAGACCATGATCAGACTGGCGGTGTTGAGCGATCTGCATGTGGAAAAGGGAGACTACCAGCCGCCCGCCCTGGATTGCGACCTGATCATCCTGGCCGGCGATGTGGGCTGGGGCCTGGAGGGCGTCCGCTGGATCGGCCGCACCCTGGCCGGGCGGCCGATGATCTATGTGGCCGGCAACCGCGAATACTGGCACCACCCCGAGGGCGTCGATCCCCTGGCCGAGCTGCGCCGCGAGGCCGTCCTGGTGCCAGGCCTGATCTTTTTGCACAACGAAGCGGTGACGCTGGAGCTGGCGGGAGCCCGCCTGCGGGTGGTGGGAGCCACCTTGTGGACCGACTTCTCCCTGGATGGCGATGCCGAGGCCACCATGACCAAGGCCGGCGACAGCATGCCCGACTACCGCAACGGCCGCTCCGCCCGGGGCGGCGTCCTCACCCCCGCCGACGTGGTCGCCGCCAACCGGGCTTCGTCCGCCTTCATCGCCGCCGAACTGGCGCGCCCCCATGACGGCCCCACCGTGGTGGTGACGCACCACCTGCCGTCCGAACTCAGCCTGCCGCGCCGCCGTCACGGCCATGTCCCTCAGGCGGCGTCGGTCTCACCGCTGGAATCGCTGATGGAAAGTGCTGGTCCAGACCTGTGGATTCACGGCCACAGCCACGCCGACTGCGACTATCGGCTTGGCCGCTGCCGTATCCTCAGCCGTCAACGCGGCTCGCCGGACAACATCGGCTTCACCCCGCTGATGGTCGAACTCTAACACCCCTGCCAGCGGGGTGGGCGCTTGGCCAGGAAGGCGTCGATGCCCTCGGCGGCGTCGCGGGCCAGCATATTGGTGGTCATCACCTCGGCGGCATGGGCATAGGCGTCGTCCAGGCCCAGTTCGAGCTGACGATAGAACGCCTGCTTGCCGACCTTGACGGTATAGGACGACTTGGCCGCGATCAGGGCCGCCATGGCCGCCACCTCGGCCTCCAACCGCTCGGGCGCCACCGCGCGGTTGATCAGGCCCCAACCTTCGGCCGTGGCGGCGTCGATAGGCTGCCCCGACAGCAGCATCTCCATGGCCTGCTTGCGCCCGACGGCCCGCGACAGCGCCACCATGGGGGTCGAGCAGAACAGGCCGATATTGACCCCCGGCGTGGCGAAGCGGGCCTCGACCGAGGCATAGGCCAGATCGCAACTGGCCACCAACTGACAGCCGGCGGCAGTCGCCATGCCGTGAACCCGGGCGATCACCGGCTGGGGCAGCCGCACGATGCCCGTCATCACCCGCGAGCACAGGGTGAAGACCGAGGCCACCGCGTCGCGCCCGTCGAGGCCGCGCATCTCCTTCAGGTCATGTCCGGAACAAAAGACCGGGCCGCTGGCGGCCAGCACCACCACCTTGACAGACCGGTCGGTCGAGATCGCTGTCAACGCCCGCTCCAACTCGGTCATCAGCGCCACCGACAAGGCGTTGCGCGCCTCGGGCCGGTTCAGGGTCAGGGTGGCGACGCCGTCTTCGACATGGTGCAAAAGAATTGGCGCGAACATGAAAGAAGCTCCCTTGAAGTCTGAGGTCTTCACGGCGAAACTGGTCGGACCAGTTATAATCCCGGAGGCCCCATGCCCGCCATAACCGCCGAAGCCTTCAACGCCCTTCTCACCGAAAAGCTGCCCATGGGGGTGGCGCTGGGTATCCGGGCAGAGACCATCGGCAAGGGCACCGCCCGGCTGATCATGCCGTTCGGCCCCCACCTTACCCGCCCGGTGGACGTCGTCTGCGGCCCGGCCCTGATGACCCTGGCCGATGTGGCGCTGTACGCGGCGGTGCTATCGGCCATCGGCAAGGTCGAGATGGCGGTGACCAGCAACCTCAACATCAGCTTCCTGCGCAAGGCCGAACGCTGCGACATCATCGCCGAGGCCAGCCTGCTGAAGCTCGGCCGACGGCTGGCCATGGGAGCGGTGGAGATGATCGCCGCCGGCACCGACGAACTGGTGGCTCACGTCACCGCCACCTACGCGATTCCCTGAGGTTTAGCCCCTCAGCCGCCGGGCGCGAACTCCGTTCGCTTGGCTACGCGGCATGCGCCGGGCTTTGCCCGCAACTCCCTGCGGTCGGGGTGTTCGGTCGCCGGGCGCGTGCAACCTAAACATAGCTGCCGATGACCAGCTTCTCGGGCGAATCCGCCACCAGTTGCAGGGCGATGGTGCCGCTGTCGGTGCGGACCAACAATTCGACGAACCAGGTTCCGTCGTCCAATTCAATGGGCGCGGCAGTGCCGACATAGGTCACTCCCTCGACATCCATGCTGATGCTGTGGTTGTCGTTGAATGAAATCGCCGCGACCTTCATGGCCTAACTCCTTTGAGAAGCGGCAACAGACTCGCGCAAAGCGACGCCCCCGTCAACTGCCGGAAAGGCGACAAGGAACCTGCTGCCCTGGCCGGGCTCGGATTCAACCCAGATCCTGCCGCCATGGCTGTGGGCGATCTTGCGGCAGATGGACAAGCCGATCCCGGTCCCCTCGATCTTGCTTTCAGCATGCAGGCGCTGAAAAATCTTGAAGATCCGCTCGGAATATTCGGGCGCGATGCCGATCCCGTTGTCCTGAACCCAGACCACCCATTCGCCATCGTCCTTCCGACTGCCGATTTCAATCCGCGGCGGCCGGACGGGGTCGCGATATTTCAAGGCGTTGCCGATCAGGTTCTGGAACAACCGCACCAACTCGCCCCGCACCCCCGTGACGGTCGGCAAGGGGCGGTCGACGGCCAGCGTCGCCCTGGAATCCGGCCCGTCGAGCCCCAGCGAGGCGGCGGCGCTATCGACGGCGTCGTTCAGATCGACGGCCTCGCTGGCCTCATCCCCCCGGCCGACCCGCGAATATTCCAGCAATCCCAGAATCAGGGCGTCCATGTGCTTCACGCCGTGGACGGCATAGCCCATGAATTCGGCCTCGTCGGGACTGAGCCTGCCGGCCAGACTGCGCGCCAACAAGGTGATATAGCTTGAAACCATGCGCAGCGGCTGGCGCAAATCGTGGGAGGCCACATAGGCGAACTGCTCCAGATCGGCGTTCGAGCGTTCCAACTCCGCCGATTTGGTCGCCAGTTCCGCCTCGAAGCGATTGCGTTCGGTGACATCGACCACGATGCTGCTGAGATAGGATCGCCCCCCTCCGTGCAGGGGCGAGGAATAGACCTCCACATCGCGGAGCGCCCCCGAAGCTATGCGATGCTTGAACCGCAGGAACAGGCGCTCCCCCCGCTCCACCGCCTCCATCTCCGCCTTCACCTCCGCGGCCGGCAGGGTGTTGATGCTGGTGATGCGCATGGTTGTCAGCACATCCACCGGATAGCCGTAGAACTGCGCCGCCGACTGATTGGCGTCGACGATCCGGCCGTCCGAGGGATCGATCAGAAGTTTTACCGTCATATTGCAGTGAAAGATCTGCCGATACAGTTCCTCGCGCTCGGCGATGGCCTGCTGCGCCAAGGTGGCGTCGGTGACGTCGCGACCGATGGTGTGAAAGCCGCAAGACACCCCATAAGCGTCGAACTGCCCGGTAGTGCGCCACTCGATCCACCGGTCGGGCTGGCCGGGGCGCACGACCCGCCGCCGGTCCTCGCGGCTGGGGGCGGAGGGACGAATCCCGCGCAGGATGCCCAGAACCTCCTCATGTTCAGCGGCCGGTATGAAGTCCAGCCATTTCCGACCGTTCAGCGCCTCGGGCGTCGCGCCATAGAACTCGGCATAAGCCCGATTGCAAAAGATCAGGGTCGTGTCGGGCAAATAATGATGAATTAGGTCGGTCTGGTCCTCGATCAACCGCCGATAGCGCCCCTCGCTGAGGGCCAGCGCCTCGACCGCCACCCGCGCAGCCTTTCCGCGCCGCTCCAACTGAAGCGCGATCAGCAGCACGATCAGGCTGAAGACCGCCCCCGCCGCGGCGATTGCGGCAGCATTGACGCTCCACCGGCGCAGCGCGGTCTCGACCGTGACTCCGACCGACACCACCACCGGAAACCGGTCGGAGGCGATGTAGGAGGCCAGTCGCGAGCGCCCGTCGAACGCGCTTTCGGCCGTGAACGTGCCTGACCGGGCGCTTGGCAGATACCGCGTGAACAATGGCCCGGAACGGATGGAGGCAAGGCTTCCGCCATCCTGATCGGGCAATTTGGCCAGCACATCGCCGTTGCGGGTGGCGATCACCGAACGATCCACATCGACCGACAGGGTTCCGCTCAACATTTCCAGGAAGAAACCGGGATCGAGCGCCGCCACCACGATCCCGTCGAAGCTGCCCAGCCGCCCTACCAGGGGCCGGGCCAGCAACACACCAATCCGCCCCAGGGTCGGATTAAGCAACGGCTCGGTCAGGGTCAGCCCCTGGCCTGCCTTGATGGCCTGAAAATAGTTGCGGTGATGAAGATCGCTCCCCTGTAGCGGGGAAAGGGTGCTGTGCCGGACGATACCGTCGGCATCGACGACAAAGACCGCGAACACCTCGGAGAAAACCGCACCGCGATTGCGCATGAGCGCCAGCAATGCCGCATCGTCCAGCTTGACCGGATCGGTCACCTTTCCCCCGATATCTAGGAGCATCCGGTCGACATCGCGCAAGGCCGCGTCCACCCGTTGCGCAGTGGAGCGGGTGATGGACTCGGTCAGCCGACCGGCCGACCGCCGCGCCTCCACCCGATCCCACCAGACCAGCAGGCCGACCGACAGCCAGATGGCAAACACGACCAGCACCGCACTCCGCAGCGGGCGGCGCAAGGCCTGGGGGGATATCATACCGAGTTGAACCACACCGGAAATTTCAAGCCCCCTCGATTCCACCCACCGCCAATTGCAGATAATTCGGCAATCCGACCGCGCCGATCAAGCCGGTCTGAGTCTCCAGCCAGTCCACATGCTCCTCGCAGTCTTCCAGAAGCTCCGCCAGTTCGTCGCGAGTGATGAAATCTGCCCGCGTCTCGCACAGGGCAATGGCGGCGACCAGCGCCTGATGCCCGGCGCTGGCCATTTTGAGGTCGCAGGACAGAATCTCGGGCACATCCTCGCCGATCATCAGCTTTCCCAGGTCCTGAAGATTGGGCAGCCCCTCCAGAAACAAGATGCGCTCCACGACCGCGTCGGCCGCCTTCATCTCGTGAATGGAAGCCGAGTAGACCGCCTTGCCCAGATCCTTGAACCCCCAGTTCTTCAGCATGCGGGCATGAAGAAAATATTGATTGATGGCGGCCAGCTGCACCTTGAGGATCAGGTTCAGCCGCGCGATGACATCCTTGTCACCCTTCATGACGCCCTCCGTTCAGCCAAGGCCGCCAGCGGCGGATTGCAGGTAATTCGGCAGACCGAGCCTGTCGATCAGCCCCAGTTGCTGCTCCAGCCACAAGGTGTGATCCTGTTCGGTGTCCTCCAGGATCTTGGCCAGGATGCGCCGGCTGTCGTAGTCCTGCTGCTCCTCACAATGGGCGATGACCTCCTTCAGTTCCTTGATCACCGCCAGTTCCAGGTCGAGATCGGCCCGCATCATGGAGGGCACGTCCTTGCCGATGGTCGGAGCGGGCCGCTTGGAGAGGTCGGGTGCGCCCTCCAGGAACAGGATTCGGCCAAGCAGCAAATCGGCATGACCGATTTCATCCTGGCGCTCGTGGTCGATCCGCTCGTAAAGCCTGTGAAAGCCCCATTCCCTATACATTCTGGCGTGAACGAAATATTGATCGGCGGCCACAAGTTCTCCGACGAGGAGAGCATTGAGGCGCGAAATGACGCTCTTCTTACCCTTCATGAACCGCCTCCTGCCAAGAAATAACGTGGAATCAAGCCTAACACTCCGGCCCGGGAAGGCAAGGAGCCAAGCCCGGCCTATTCAGATAGGCAGGCGGTCCCGCACTTACAGCCTATTCCATCGGGCATATCCGGGGCGAGGCCGCCGAAGCCTTAACGCTCGCGGCGCAGGACCCAGCGGAGTTGCTGCCCAGAGGTGTTGACGGCGTATCCGAAAATCTTGCCGTCATCGGTCCGCACGCCGTCGAAGGCAAAGGCCACCGCGCCGCCGTCCCCGGCGGTCAGGCGCAGGGTGCAGGCGCTGATCGCCGCGACCTTGCCGTCGATCCGGGTGCCGTCCTTCCACCCCAATGAGCGGTTGATATCGGGCTTTTGCTCCAAGGACCACACCAACTCGCCAGCGGCGGCGCGCTGGAATTCCCACTTGGAATAAGGCGCGACCCAGCGACCCACCAGCCAGTCGCCGGAATCGGCCTTGGTCGCGTCGCAACCGACCTCGGGCAGCGGCTCGGGCGGCGGCGCCTTCGCCCCCTGAGGCAGGTCGCCGGCGAAGACCGGCAGGCTGAATGCGATCAGGGCGAGGGAAACGGCGGCGATATGGCGCAAGGCGGTCAATCCTTGGAACGGGAAGCGGGAGCGCGAGAGGCGGGAACATAGCCCCGGTCGATCATGCACGACGCCAAGGCGGCCTCGAACCGCTTCTTGGCCTGGTGGCGGTCATAGTCGCGAAAGGGGCTGCCGGACGCGCTGTCATCCTCGCGCCAGCCCACATCGCGGTCGGCGTAACGGCGACAGGCGGAATAGTCGCGGCTCCACTGATCCTTGGGCACGTCGGGATTGCTCCACGGCACCGAAGTGGCGGCGCAGGCGGACAGCGACAGAACGAGAATAAGAGCGGCTGCGATCTTCATGCCGCCATACCGCCACAACCCGACGCCATTGGCAAGACAGAGCGAACAGCGACCGGGAGCCGGCAAAATCCACCCTGGAACAATTCCGTTTCCCCCCATCATCGCGGGGTCTATACTCCCGCCGCCGTTGCGCTGCGGTGCAGCATCACACAAACCATGGAGACTGGTAATGAGCGGCGAATCGCTGAACGGAATGTACTTCGAGGAACTGTCGGTCGGCCAGTCGGCCATCTTCGCCAAGACCGTGACCGAGGCCGACATCGTCGCCTTCGCCGGCGTGTCTGGTGACTTCAACCCGGTCCACATCAACGAGGAATTCGCCAGCCAGACCATGTTCAAGGGCCGCATCGCCCACGGCATGCTGTCGGCGGCGTTCGTGTCCACCGTCTTTGGCACCAAACTGCCCGGACCGGGATGCATCTACGTTTCGCAGTTGCTGAAGTTCAAGGCGCCGGTTCGCATCGGCGACACCGTCACCGCCCGTGTCGAGGTCACCGCCCTGACCCCGGAAAAGAAGTTCGCCACCTTCAAGACCACCTGCTCGGTGGCCGGCAAGCTGGTTATGGATGGCGAAGCCACCCTGATGGTTCCGTCCAAGGGCTGATCGTCCAGGGTCCCCCTCTTCCACCGGGAGAGGGGGACTTTTCGGCACGCCGCCGGCCTTGCACTTCGGCCGGTAATCGAATACCCCTTGGACCCTCGTTTTTCCTGGGGTCTCCTTCCCATGCGTCTGGTTCGGCATTGCGGCGAATTCAACCTTGACCACCGCGGCTGCGTGGTGGCGCTGGGGAATTTCGACGGCGTTCATCTCGGCCATCAGGCGGTGATCCTGACCGCCAAACGCATCGCCGAGGACCTGGGCGTCGCCCATGGGGTGATGACCTTCGAGCCCCATCCCCGCACCGTCTTTCACCCGGAACAGCCGTCATTCCGCCTGACCCCGTTCCGGGTCAAGGCCCGCCTGATCGAGGCGCTGGGCATCGACCTGCTGCTGCAACAGCATTTCGACATCGGCTTTGCCGGCATCAGCGCCGTCCAGTTCATCGAAGATCAGCTGATCCAGTGCCTGGCCACCAGGCATGTTGTGGTCGGCTATGACTATGTGTTCGGCAAGGGCCGCCAGGGCACCTGCGCCTTCTTGCAGAAATACGGTGAGGACAAGGGCTTTGGCGTTACCGTGGTGCCGCCGGCCATGGCGCCCTCCGGCGAGATTTTCTCCTCCACCCAGGTTCGCGAGTATCTGGTGGGAGCGCGTCCCGCCGACGCCGCCAAACTGCTGGGGCATTACTGGGAAGTGGAGGGCCGGGTCGAACATGGCGACGCCCGCGGCCATGTACTGGGCTTCCCCACCGCCAATCTGCGCCTGGGCGAGTACCAGCACCCCGCCGTCGGGGTCTATGCGGTGCGCGCCGGCATCGACAAGGGCGGCGACACGGTCTGGCACGACGGCGTGGCCAATTTCGGCCGCCGCCCCACCTTCGACAAGACCGACGAGTTGCTGGAAGTCCACCTGCTCGATCTGGACGAGGACCTCTACGGCCGCCATCTGCGGGTGGCGCTGATCGACTATATCCGGCCCGAGCGCAAGTTCGCCGGCCTCGACGAGTTGCGGACTCAGATCGCCCTCGACATCGAGACCGGCCGCGCCATGCTGTCTGGCCGGCAATTCACCGCGAGCCCCGGACCCATGGTTCCGGTCTCGCCCTCACCTTCGAGAATGCCGTCATGACCATCGACCTCAAGACCACCGTCTTCCTGCCCAAGACCGACTTCCCCATGAAGGGCGGCCTGCCCGATCTGGAGCCCAAGCTGCTGGAGCGCTGGGCCAGGATCGGCCTGTTCGACCGCCTGCGCGCCAGCGCCGCCGGCCGGGAAAAGTTCATCCTTCACGACGGCCCCCCCTATGCCAACGGCAACCTGCATATCGGCCACGCCCTGAACAAGATCCTGAAGGACGTCATTACCCGCAGCCAGCAGATGCGGGGCAAGGACGCCGGCTATGTGCCGGGCTGGGACTGCCACGGCCTGCCCATCGAGTGGAAGATCGAGGAAAAATACCGCGACGCCGGCAAGGACAAGGACGAGATCGACATCGTCGCCTTCCGCGAGGAATGCCGCCAATTCGCCGCCAAGTGGATCGACATCCAAAAGGAAGAGTTCAAGCGCCTGGGCATCACCGGCGACTGGGGCCACCCCTACACCACCATGACCAACCACGCCGAATCGGTGATCGTCGGCGAGCTGGGCAAATTCCTGATGGACGGCTCGCTGTACAAGGGCGCCAAGCCGGTGCTGTGGTCGGTGGTGGAAAAGACCGCCCTGGCCGAGGCCGAGGTCGAGTATCACGACCATACCAGCATCACCATCTGGGTCAAGTTCCCGGTGGTCAAGGCCGGCATCCCCGAGATCGAGGGCGCCAAGGTGGTGATCTGGACCACCACGCCCTGGACCATGCCGGGCAACCGCGCCATCGCCTATGGGGCC
Source organism: Phaeospirillum sp. (assembly GCA_030651575.1). Taxonomy (GTDB): domain Bacteria; phylum Pseudomonadota; class Alphaproteobacteria; order Rhodospirillales; family Magnetospirillaceae; genus Phaeospirillum. Next base: position 47,520 of record JAUSFB010000013.1, on the reverse strand, counting down.
GAGTTCGACTATGTGGTGGTCGAGGTCGAGAGCGCCGAGACCGGCAGCACCGCCCTGGTCGGCGAAAAGCTGGTGGTCTGCGCCGATCTGGCCGCCCAGGTGGCCAAGGATTCCAAATGCGCCTTCAAGATCCTGCACACCGTCAGGGGCGCCCGGCTGAACGGCGCCATCTGCCATCACCCGTTGAAGCTCCACCCCGAGGCCAATAGCGGCTATGACTTCGAGGTACCGCTGCTGGCCGGCGACTTCGTCACCACCGACACCGGCACCGGCTTCGTCCATATCGCGCCCGGCCATGGCGAGGACGACTGGCATCTGGGCAAGGCCCACGACATCGCCATTCCCGACACGGTGCAGCCCGACGGCAAGTACTTCCCCCATGTGGCGATCTTCGCCGGCCAGGACGTGCTGGCTCAGGGCAAGAACGGCAAGTATTACAGCCCCGTCGCCAAGCCGGTGATCGCCGCCATGACCGAATGCGGCAACCTGCTGGCCCATGGCAAGGTCGAGCACTCCTACCCCCATTCCTGGCGCTCCAAGGCGCCGCTGATCTTCCGCAACACGCCGCAGTGGTTCATCTCCATGGAGAGCACCGGCCTGCGCGCCAAGGCGTTGAAGGCCATCGACGACACCCGCTTCATCCCCGACCAGGGCCGCAACCGCATCGGCTCCATGGTCGAGAACCGTCCCGACTGGTGCGTCTCGCGCCAGCGCGCCTGGGGCGTGCCCATCGCCGTATTCGTGGACAAGACCACCGGCCAGCCGCTGCGCGATCAGGCGGTGGTGGACCGCATCGTCACCGCCTTCGCCGCCGAGGGGTCCGACGTCTGGTTCACCGCCAAGCCCGAGCGGTTCCTGGGCGAGGGCCGCGATCCGGCCGACTTCGATCAGGTGTTCGACATCTTGGACGTCTGGTTCGATTCCGGCTGCACCCACGCCTTCGTGCTGGAGGGCGACGAGTGGCCGCGCCTGTCCTGGCCGGCCTCGCTCTACCTGGAAGGCTCGGACCAGCATCGCGGCTGGTTCCACTCGTCGCTGCTGGAATCCTGCGGCACCCGTGGCCGCGCCCCCTATGACGCGGTGCTGACCCACGGCTTCGTGCTGGACGAGCAGGGCCGCAAGATGTCCAAGTCGCTGGGCAACGTGGTCAGCCCCCAGGAAGTGGTCGGCACCCAGGGCGCCGATATCCTGCGGCTGTGGGTGGCGGGATCGGACTATTCCGACGACCTGCGCATCGGACCGGAGATCCTCAAGACCCAGGTCGATATCTACCGCCGCCTGCGCATCACGCTGCGCTATCTGCTGGGCGCGGTGGAGGGCTTCACCGAGGCGGAGAAGCTTCCCCATGCCGAGATGCCCGAGCTGGAACGCTGGCTGCTGCACCGCCTGACCGAGTTGGACTCCCAGGTCCGCGCCGCCTGCGACGACTTCACCTTCCACGGCCTGATCAACGAGCTGCACAATTTCTGCGCCGTCGATCTGTCGGCCTTCTACTTCGACATCCGCAAGGACGCGCTGTATTGCGACGCCGCGTCCAGCCTGCGGCGTCGGGCGGCGCGCACGGCGTTCGACATCGTGCTCGACACCTTGTGCAAGTGGCTGGCCCCGTTCCTGTCCTTCACCGCCGAGGAAGCATGGCTGGCGCGCCACCCCTCCGAGGACGGCTCGGTCCATCTGGAGCAATTCCCCGAGATCCCGGCAAGCTGGCGCGACGACGAACTGGCCGCCAAATGGGCCAAGATCCGCGAGGTGCGCCGCGTCGTCACCGGCGCCCTGGAGGTCGAGCGCGCCGCCAAGCGCATCGGCTCCTCGCTCCAGGCGTCGCCGCTGCTGACCGTCTCGACCGAGATTCACCAGTTGCTGGAGGGTCTCGACATGGCCGAGATCTGCATCACCTCAGGAATTCGAGTGCTGGACGGCCGGCCGCGCGGCGAGGACTTCACCCTGGCCGAGGTTCCCGGCGTCTCGGTGCTGCCGCACGCGGCCGAGGGCGTCAAGTGCCAACGCTGCTGGAAGGTCTTGCACGAGGTGGGCACCGCCAGCCATGGCGAGGTCTGTCATCGCTGCTCGGACGCCATCGATGCGCAATAATCTCCGCAACGGCCTCGGCATCGCCGGCCTGATCGTCGTGCTCGACCAGTGGAGCAAATGGTGGATCATGGAAAGGGTCATGCGTCCCGAAGGAGTCGAGGGAACACCCTTCTTCACCCCGCTGCGCGTCGCGGTGACCCCGTTCTTCGATCTGGTGATGACCTGGAACCGGGGCGTCAGCTTTGGCATCGGCAACAATGACGGCCCCTGGAACGCCCTGCTGCTGTCCGGATTGGCCCTGATCATCGTGGCCGCCATGCTGGCTTGGTTGCGCACCGCGACCACCCCCTTGATTCAGGTGGCGTTGGGCGGCATCATCGGCGGAGCGTTGGGCAATGTCATCGATCGCCTCAGATTCGGCGCGGTCGCCGATTTTCTCGATGTTCACGTCCTGGGCTATCATTGGCCGGCTTTCAACGTGGCCGATTCGGCCATTACCGTCGGCGCGGTGTTTCTCGTCTTCGACTCCTTGTTTGCCGGCCGCGTTTCGACTAAGAATTAGGGCCATGACACACACTCAACGCCCCCTCGGAAATTCCGTCCGTATCGCCGCCCTCGCGGTGCTGCTGCCGCTGGTGCTGTCCGCCTGCCAGGACGCCAAGCGCGCCCTTGGCTACGAGAAGATGCCGCCGGATGAATTCCAGGTGGTGCAGCGCGCGCCACTCAGCATGCCGCCGGACTTCACCCTGCGCCCGCCGCAGCCGGGCGCGACCCGCCCGCAGGAGGGGACCACCCGCGATCAGGCCCGCAAGGTCATCACCGGCCAGCGCATGGGCACCCCGATCGCCACCGAGGGCCGCACCTCCGGCGACCTCGTCCTGCTGAAGCGAGTCGGCGCTGATTCCATCCAGCCCGATATCCGCGTCCTGGTGAACAAGGAAAACCAGTCGCTGCTGGAAGCCGATAAGAGCTTCTCCGACCGCATCATCTTCTGGCGCAAGGCCGACCCGCCCGGCGCCTCGGTCGATCCCGCCAAGGAAACCCAACGCCTGCGCGAGAATCAAGCTCTGGGCAAATCAGTCTCTGATGGCGAGACCCCACAGATTGAGCGCCGCAAGAAGGCTTGGCTCGAAGGCGTGTTCAACTAGGCCTCCTTGCCGCGCCGCCAATATCCCCCATATGCATCCCATCTCACCCAGGAGGTCGGATGAAACCCGTTCGCCTATCCATGTGGGGAGCAACCCTGCTCCTCACCCTTTCGACCCTGATCGCCCCCCCCGCCCAGGCGCGGGTATTCGATCCCGAGACCTTCACCCTGGCCAACGGCATGGAAGTGGTGGTGATCCCCAATCGCCGCACCCCCATCGTGTCGCACATGGTGTGGTACAAGGTCGGGGCGGCGGATGAGGAACCGGGCAAAAGCGGGCTCGCCCATCTGCTGGAACACCTGATGTTCAAGGGCACGCCGTCGATTCCGCCCGGCGAGTTCTCCAAGATCGTGGCCCGCAACGGCGGCCGCGACAACGCCTTCACCTCGTCGGACTACACCGCCTATTTCCAGAATGTCGCCGTCGACCGGCTGGAACTGGTGATGAAAATGGAAGCCGACCGGATGAAAAATCTGGTGCTGGACGAGGCCAATTTCCAAACCGAGCGCGCGGTGGTGCAAGAAGAGCGGCGCTCGCGCGTCGACAACAACCCCGCCGCCCTGCTGGCCGAACAGATGGAAGCGTCGCTGTTCCTCAACAGCCCCTATCACCGCCCGGTGATCGGCTGGGAGCGCGAGATCGCCGCCCTTCGCCTCGACGACGCCCTGGCCTTCTACCGCCGCTGGTACGCTCCCAACAACGCCATCCTGGTCGTCGCTGGCGATGTGGACGCAGCCACCATCCGGCCGCTGGCGGAAAAGTATTATGGCGGGCTGGAGCGCGCCGACACCCCCGCCCGCGCCCGCACCCAGGAACCGCCGGCCCGCGCGGCGCGACGCGTCACCCTGACCGATGCCCGCGTCGGCCAGCCCAGTTGGATCCGCCTTTACCTCGCCCCCAGCGACAATGCCGGCGACACGACCCTGGCCGCGCCGCTGGAAGTTTTGGCCGAACTGATCGGCGGCGGCAGCACGTCGCGGCTGTTCCGGACGCTGGTGGTCGATCGCGGCCTCGCCGCCTCGGCCTCGGCCTCCTACGACGCCACCGCCTTGGACCTGTCCTCCTTTCGCATCGGGGTGACGCCGCGCCCCGGCGTGCCGCTGGACAAGCTGGAAACCCTGGTCGATCAGGAACTGGCCCGCATCATCAAGGACGGCATCCCCCCCGACGAGGTCGAGCGCGCCAAGACCCGCCTGACGGCGGGCGGCGCTTATGCCCGCGACAGCATGCACACCGGCGCCCGCGTGCTGGGCGAGGCCCTGGCCACCGGCCAAACCGTCGCCCAGGTCGAATCCTGGCCCGAGCGCATCGCCGCCGTCACCCCGGACCTGGTGGCCCGCGCCGCCGCCCAGGTGCTGGACGTCAAGGCCTCGGTCACCGGCCAGTTGCTGCCCGACCCCAAGGCCTCCCCCGACCAGCGGCCGGCCGCCGCTCCCCTGTCCGGCTTTTCGAGGGAGCTGCATTGATGGACTCCACGTTGCCCCTTCAAGCGCCTTCGGCTCGCCGCCCCCTCAAGCGCCGCATTTCCGCCCTCGTCCTCCTCGCCGGCCTCCTCTTGTCCCTGCCGGCCCAGGCGGTCACGGTGGAGCGAGTCGCCAGCCCCAACGGCATCGAGGCCTGGCTGGTACAGGACCACTCCAATCCCATCATCTCCATGGAGATCGCCTTCAAGGGCGGCGCGGCGCTTGACCCCGCCCCCAAATCCGGGCTGGCGGAAATGGCCGCCGGACTGCTGGACGAAGGCGCCGGCCCCTACGACTCCCAGACCTTCCAGCAAAAGCTGGAGGATCAGGTCATCACCCTGAACTTCGACGCCAGCCGCGACACCTTGCGCGGCCATCTCAAGACCCTGACCGCCAACCGCGACGCCGCCTTCGACCTGCTGCGGCTGTCACTCGGCCAGCCGCGCTTCGACAAGGAACCGGTCGAGCGGATTCGGGGCCAGATCCTGTCCGGCCTGATGCGCGAGGCCCAGGACCCCAACGCCATGGCGACGCGGCGCTGGTTTCAGGCCATGTTCCCCGGCCACCCCTATGCCCGGTCGCCGCACGGTGTCCCGGAAACGGTCAAGACCATTCAGGTCGGCGATCTGCGCGCCTTCGCCCGTGGCCAGTTGGCCCGCGACCGCCTGATGATCGGCGTGGTCGGCGATATCACCCCGGCCGAACTGGCCCGCCTGCTGGACGCCACCTTTGGCGGCCTACCGGCTGCCGGAGCCCCCGACACCGTCGCCGACACCGCCGCCAGGGCGACCGGCGGCGTGACGGTGATCGACAAGGACAATCCCCAGACCGTGGCGGTGTTCGGCGCCCCCGGCGTCAAGCGCGACGACCCCGACTGGTACGCCGCCTCGATCATGAACTACATCCTGGGCGGCGGCGGCTTTTCATCGCGGCTGACCGAGGAAGTGCGCGAGAAACGCGGGCTGGCCTATTCGGTCTATTCCTACCTGCTGCCCCAGCGCCATTCCGGCCTGATCTTTGGCGGTGTCGCCACCGAGAACGGGCGATTCGCCGAATCCATCGGGCTGATCCGGGCCGAGTTCCAGCGTATGCGGGACCAGGGGCCGACCGAGGCGGAACTGGCCAACGCCAAGACCTATCTCAACGGCTCGTTCCCGCTGCAACTGGACTCCACTGCCGCCATCGCCGGCCTGCTGGTCCAGCTTCAGGCGGACAATCTGGGAATCGACTTCCTGGACCGCCGCAACGCCCTGATCGACGCGGTGACGCTGGACGACGTGAAACGGGCCGCCCGCCGCCTGCTCGACCCCGGCACGCTGACCATCGTGGCGGTCGGGCGTCCGGCGGGAATGTAGGGAAACGCGGTCCTTCGGGACCACGCTTGCACCAAAAACACCACCCTCCGGAACAGGCCCGGAGGGTGGTGTTTCGTCTTGGAAGGCGAAGCGCCGGCCTACTTCTTCTTGGACAGGCTGTCGATCTGCTGCTGAAGGGCGTTGAGGCGTTCTTGCAGTTCCTCGGCACGCGGCTCGCCGCCATCGGCGCCATGAGCCTGATAGAACGGGGTGAACATCTTCATGGCGCTTTCGACGAAGGCCATGTTCTGCTTGCCCATTTCCTCGAAAGGATTAAAGGGGAACATCCCTTCCAGGGCGTTGCGCATGGATTCGCGCATCTGCTGCTCGTTACGCGAAAAAGCTTCCATGCTGTAGTCGAGATAGCGCGGCACCAGCCCGCCCAGCGAGTCGCCGTAGAACCCGATCAACTGGCGCAGGAAGCTGATAGGCAGCAGATTCTGGCCACCCTTGCCCTCTTCCTCGACAATGATCTGGGTCAGGACCGAGCGGGTGATGTCATCGCCGCTCTTGGCGTCGAACACCACGAAATCGTCACCGTCCTTCACCATCTGGGACAGATGATCAAGCGTGACATAGCTGCTGGTCGCCGTGTTGTAGAGGCGGCGATTCGCGTATTTCTTGATCGTGATCGGGGCCTTGGCGGCAGTCTGGGGCTCTGACATCTGTCTCTTTGTCTCGATGTGTCGGCCGGGCCTCATTGCCCACCGATCCTATCAGTAATAACAGAAAACATTCGCGGTCGCAGCACGAACTATGTCGGGGCGGGCTGGTCAAGGCCCGAAGGCTCGGCTATAGTTCCGCCATGTCAGAAACGCCGCCGGATTTTAACGCACTTGCGCGCCGTTATCTCGATCTCTGGCAGGAGCAGGTCGCCGCCGTGGCCGCCGACCCCGCCCTGGCCGAGACCGTGGCGCGCGGCGTCGCCATGATGACGCAAAGTGCCGCCGCCATGGCCAAGGCGACGAATGTTCAAGGCGCCAAGACGGCGCCCGTCGGGGATGAATCGGGATCGGATGAGCGGACAACGTCGCGCAACAGCCCCCCCCAACACGGCACGGACGGGGCCTCGCCCCCTACCGCTGCACCTGATGACGCACGCCTCCACCATGATGAGCTCGCGCGCCGCGTTGCCGCTCTTGAAGAACGGGTCGCTGCGCTGGAAACCACACTTGGCGGAGGCGGGACAGGCCCTGTGCCAAAGCCTGGAAAACGGCGGGCCTGACGCCCTCGAACAGCTGGACACCGCCATCGCCGCCGAAGCGACCCGGCGCCACGACGCCTTCCTCGCCGGCATCGAGACGTATCGCCACCATCGCTACCACCGCCGGCTGGACCCACCGCCGACGGTCTGGCGCCAGGGCAGCACCCGCCTGCTCGACTATCGCCTTCCCGACGCCAAGGACGCCGTTCCGGTCCTGATCGTACCCTCGCTGATCAATCGCGCCTATATCCTGGACCTGACCCAAAAGCGCAGCGTCGCGCGCTATATGGCCGCCAAGGGGCTGGCCCCGTTCATGGTCGATTGGGATGCGCCGGGACCGGAGGAGGCGGGCTTTACCCTGACCGACTACATCGCCGGCCGGCTGGAGGCCATGCTGGATCAGGTCGTCACCCTGACCGGACGAAAACCGGCGGTGGTCGGCTATTGCATGGGCGGGCTGCTGGCGCTGGCGCTGGCGCAACGCCGGCCGGAAAGCGTCGCGTCGCTGGTGCTGCTGGCGACGCCGTTCGACTTCGTGGTCGGGCGCGAGTCCGGCGCGGCCATGATGCGCGCCCTCCGCGGCCCCATGGGCGACATGATCGACGCCGCCGGTCTGGTGCCGGTGGATATGCTCCAGGCCATGTTCGCCAGCCTGGACCCCGGACTGGCGGCGCGCAAATTCATGGCCTTCGCCCGCCTGCGCCCGGCCTGCGCCCGCGCCCGCGATTTCGTCGCCCTGGAGGACTGGGCCAATGACGGCGTCCCCCTGGGCGGAGCCGTGGCCCGCGAATGCCTGTTCGGATGGTACGGCGACAACGCCCCCGCCCTGGGCCACTGGCGGATCAAGGATCGCCCGGTGATTCCCGAGGAGGTGATGGTTCCCACCCTGGTGATGGTCCCCCATCGCGACAGAATCGTACCGCCGGCCTCTGCTCTACCGTTGGCAGAACGCATTCCAGGTGCCAAACTGATGATGCTGTCCGGTGGGCATGTGGGAATGCTGACCGGGCCGCGCGCCAAGACCGAGGTTTACGGCCCGCTCGTCCGCTGGCTCCAGCGCCGCCGACACAATACGGCGGTTGCGCGAAGCCGTATCGAAGAAGTATGACTCAGGGTGAATTCCTCTAATTCGAATTCGCCAATGAGCGGATTATTATCCACCGAGGAGAGACCAAGCTCATGACCGATATCGTTATCGCCGCCGCCACCCGCACCCCCGTTGGTTCGTTCTCGGGCTCGCTGTCCGGCCTCCAAGCCGCCCAACTGGGCGAGATCGCGATCCGCGAGGCGCTAAAGCGCGCCGGCGTCGAAGCCGAAGCCGTCGACGAAGTTCTGATGGGCCACGTCCTCACCGCGGGTTGCGGCCAGAACACCGCCCGTCAGGCCGCGATCAAGGCCGGCATTCCCGCCACCGCCACCGCCATGGCCATCAATCAGCTGTGCGGCTCGGGCCTGCGCGCCGTGGCGCTGGGCTTCCAGGCCATCACTCTGGGCGACGCCAGCATCATCGTCGCCGGCGGTCAGGAGAGCATGACCAACGCCCAGCACACCGCCTTCATGCGCAATGGCACCAAGATGGGCTCGCTGGAACTGTCCGACACCATGCTGCGCGACGGCCTGACCGACGCCTTCAGCCCGATCCACATGGGCATCACCGCCGAGAATCTGGCGGAGAAGTACGGCATCAGCCGCGAAGAGCAGGACATTTTCGCCCTCGCCAGCCAGAACAAGGCCGAAGCCGCCATCAAGGCCGGCAAGTTCAAGGACGAAATCACTCCCGTCACCATCACGGTGAAGCGGGAAGAAAAGCTGTTCGACACCGACGAGTTCGTCCGCATCGGCGCCACCATGGACGCCATCGCCAAGCCGAAGCCGGCTTTCAAGAAGGACGGCACCGTCACCGCCGCCAACGCGTCGGGCATCAATGACGGCGCCGCCGCCCTGGTGCTGATGACCGCCAAGGAAGCCGCCCGTCGCGGCATCACCCCGCTGGCCCGCATCGCCGGCTGGGCCACCGCCGGCGTCGATCCCAACCTCATGGGCTATGGCCCGGTTCCGGCCTCGCAGAAGCTGCTGGCCAAGATCGGCTGGAAGCACGAGGACCTGGACCTGATCGAAGCCAACGAGGCTTTCGCCGCCCAGGCGATTTCGGTCAACAAGGGGATGGGCTGGGATACCTCCAAGGTCAACGTCAACGGCGGCGCCATCGCCATCGGCCACCCCATCGGCGCCTCGGGCGCCCGCGTCCTGGTCAGCCTGCTGCATGAAATGCAAAAGCGTGGCGGCAAGAAGGGCTTGGCCACCTTGTGCATCGGCGGCGGCATGGGCATCGCCCTCTGCGTCGAGCGTTAAGGCTTTACAAGACCGGGGAGCCGCACCTGCCCGGCGGCTCCCCTTCCCTTTCATTCGGGTGGAAATCGGCCAGTCCGGACCAATCCGGTATAACAAGAGCCGAACGGAGACATAGCAAGAGGAGAAGCCCATGGGGCGTTTAGCAATCGTGACCGGTGGCACCCGCGGCATCGGCCGTCAGATTTCGGTGACCCTGAAGAATTCCGGCTACAAGGTCGTGGCCAATTACGGCGGCAATGATGAGGCCGCCCGCAAGTTCACCGAGGAAACCGGCATTCCGTCCATGAAGTGGGATGTGGGCAGCTATCCGGCCTGCGAAGCCGCCATCGCCAAGATCGTCGCCGAGCACGGCCCGGTCGAGATCGTCGTCAACAATGCCGGCATCACCCGTGACGCCACCTTGCACCGCATGAGCTATCAGATGTGGGAAGAGGTCATCCACACCAACCTGACCTCGTGCTTCAACATGGCGCGTCTGGTGATCGATTCCATGCGCGAGCGCGGCTTTGGCCGCATCGTCAATATCGGTTCGGTCAACGGTCAGGCCGGCCAGTACGGTCAGGTCAACTACGCCGCCGCCAAGTCGGGCATCCATGGCTTCACCAAGGCCCTGGCCCAGGAAGGCGCCGCCAAGAACATCACCGTCAACGCCATCGCACCGGGCTATGTCGATACCGACATGGTGCGCGCGGTTCCGCCGGCGGTGCTGGAAAAGATCATCGCCAAGATCCCGGTGGGTCGTCTGGGTCGCGCCGATGACATCGCCCGTTGCGTCATGTTCCTGATCGCCGACGACGCCGACTTCATCACCGGCTCCACCGTCTCGGCCAACGGCGGCCAGCACATGTACTAAGCCGCCCCTCCCCCGAGGAGAACGGCCAAACCCCTTCCCCCAACCGGGGAAGGGGTTTTTTCTCGCCCGCATTTATCAAACTCTTACAATTGATCGTGCTTCGTCACCTTCCGTGCGTTGATCCCTATCTACGACCATGGGCATATTCACCAATAGTCGTATGATATAGCCGCCACGAAGTCCGGGGGCTTGGGGGGGATGGCAAGGCCAAGATGAGCGCACCAACCACAACGCAGCAAACCGGTTGCGCAGCCAAAGATCGCAAGTGCTATCAGGCGGCGACCATCGTTTCCGACGTGCTGGAACGCCTGCTGCGCGAAACCTCCCGCGAGGGGATGGTCCGGGTCGAGGACGCCGTCAAGATCATGCGGCTGGTCGGGCGGGGCACCTACGAACTCGACGTGGCCTTCGAGCACCAGGAGAAAAAGTGCCGCCAGGATCTGGCCCCGGCGCGCAACAAGGCGTCCAGCCGCACCGACCCGTTTCGCCGCATGATGGTCCGGCCGTTCGAGACCCTGCTGAACGGTGATCAGCCGCCTTACCCGCGACCGCTGCTTGGCAATTACTTCGATGTGCTGGAAGCGGCCTATGCCGACAAATACACCGAGTACGAGCGCGCCAGCAAAGCCCTGATGCAGGCCCTGCTGGTCTCGCATGGCAACAATCTGGAATGGGACGCCTTCCACGGCGAACCGCGGGTGTCGCAGATCATGGTTCATGCCCTGAAGCGGCTGCTGCGCTTCCTTGACTCCCCCACCGGCCAAAGAGCCTGGCTCACGACCATGAGCCGTCCGGCTCCGAACGGCCTGCGCCCGTCGGCCGAACAGACCGATTCCATCCGTGACGTACTGAGCCACACCGTGCGGGGACTGGAGATGATGACACCGACCATGGCGCAGGCGGCTTCGTCGTGACCCTGTCGGACGCCGCCCGCGCGCAATCCCGCAAAGTCCTGGTCGCGGTGATCGACGCCAATTCCGACCATCGCCGTCAGGTCGCCATGGCCTTGACCTCGTTCTATCAGATCGCCGACTATGCCTTGTTCGACAAGGCGGTGGAGGATCTGGCCCAGTCGCCGCCCTGCGCGGTGCTGGTGGACGAAATGGCCGCCCCCCGCGCCGGCGGCAACCCCATCGCCATCCTTCGCCGGCTGCTGCCCGGCGTTCCCATCATCCGCACCCTGAACCGCCCGGCGGCGCAACTGGGCGCGACGGCCGCCGATACCGACGCCTGCCTGGAAAAACCGTTCCGCCGCAGCAGCCTGATCAGGACGATTTCCGGGCTGGTCAACAAGGCTGTCGAAGCCAGATGGGAGTCCCTGGCGCCCCAGTACCGCGACTCGCTCCAGCGCACGGTCGACAGCTTCAACGACATCTCCGACCTGATCGATCGGGGCGAACCGCTGGACTACAAGGGCGTCTCCACCGCCTGCTCATCCCTGGTCGACGCGGTCAGCAACCATGACTTCAAGATCATCTTGGACAACGTCAAGGGCCACGACAACTACTCGTACGTCCATTCACTACGGGTGGCGACGCTGCTGTCGCTGTTCGGCCATACCATCGGCCTCAAGGGCGACGATATGAGCCTGCTGGCCAGCGGCGGGCTGGTCCACGACATCGGCAAGATGAAGATCCCCCACGAAGTGCTGAACAAACCCGGCCGCCTCGACGATTCCGAACTTCAGGTCATGCGCTCCCATGTGCCCAAAAGCGTCGACTACCTCAAGCTGTGCGAGACCCTGCCCAAGGGCGTCATCACCATCGCCGAACAGCATCATGAAAAGCTGGACGGAACCGGCTATCCCAAGGGCCTCAAGGGCAGCCAATTGAACGAATTGGCCCGCATGGCCTCCATCGTCGACATCTTCAGCGCGCTGACCGACCGCCGCGTCTACAAGGAGCCCATGGCCCCGGAAGACGCCCTGTCGCTCATGACGGAACGCATGTCGGGCGATATCGACCAGAATTTGCTGATCCTGTTCAAGGGAATGTTGCTGGACGCCGTATCGGCGGCATAGGGGTTCTCACTATACGAAAGGTTATTTTACCAATACTTCTGCATAGTCCTCCAAATCGATTCCTGTCCATCTCTACGCCTTTCATCACACAAGCTCACAAATCCTTTCCGTTCGTAGCTGGTTCACTACACTACACCGCGAGATGATGATGCCTGTGATACTTGAAGCCTTGGACAATCGGGTCGCCCCATGAACAGCTCCCTCATCGAGATTATCGGTAGCGCCATCGCCGCCGCCCGGCAAGAAGGGCTGGACGATGATGAAGAGCGCCATGCGGCCCGCGCGGTGTTGCTGGCGCTTGACCCGTCCCTGACGCCGGGCATCGCCCGCATTCTGGTCGAGCAACTCTATGCCAGCGGCGCCGCCGATGCTGATACGCAGCACGCGGCCTGATTCCAGGCCATCGGGAGGGACGATGACCGGCTCCTCATACAGATGCATCGAACTGATTTCCGAGGCCCGCCTCCTGTATGAAGCCGCCCGGTACGCCGAGTGCCTGACCATCATCGAGCGCGTTCGCCATTGCACCCAGCAATGCGACGAAGGCGAAGCCTGCGCCGCCGCGTTGCGGATCGCCTCTCGCACCATGACATTCGATGAACTTGCCAGGACTCCCTGCCCAAGCTGCTGACCGATTCCGATCAGCGCGGATGGCATTCCGTCAGGTAAAAGGCCACCGCCTGAGCCCGGCTGACGACACCCAGCTTGTCGTAGAGATTTTTCAGGTGGAACTTCACCGTGTTGAGCGAAATGTCGAGCTGACTGGCGATCTGCTGATTGGTGTAGCCGACGGTCAGAGTCGCCAGCATGTCGCGCTCCCGCGATGTCAGATCGGTCAGCGGATCCTTGGCCAGACCAGAAACATCGATGAAGGGAAACGCCATCCGCCCGCCGGACACCGCGACGATGATATCAAGCAGTTGCTCCGGCTGTTCGCTTTTGGAGCAGAACGCCGCCGCCCCCAGGGCCATGGACTGACGGGGCAGGTCGGCGTTGGCGCTGCCGGTATAGACCACGATCCGGGGCGCGCCGAGGCGGCCCCGCAGGGATTGCAACACCCCTCGCCCGTCGAGGTTGGGCATCTCCCAGCCGATCACCCCCACATCGAAGTTTTCCTCCGCCACCGCCTCGACAAAGTCCAGACCGTCGGCGGTCATGCGAATCCGGGCGAACCTGTCATCGCCGGCAAACAGGCCGATCAGGCTGGCCTGAAGCAAGGGACTCTTCTCGGCAATGACGACGGAGATGCCACTCTTCGCTTGGATGCCCATCCGCGCCCCCTCCCGGTTCATCGCCGATCCAGAGGGGAATGCTACACTTATATTAGTGAATTCTCAAATAAATTAGAGTGGGTTTTTCCCACCCTGGGCTATTTCACCGCCGCCAGGGCGGGCTTGCGCGCCTGGGCCGCCTGAAGCTTGGATTTAGCCCGCCGTCTTTCGTAGAATTTAAGAATCAGATAGGTCGCCCAGCCCACCAGCAACAAGGTGATCGTGAAGGCGCTGTAAGAGATCTGCCAGGCAATCCCCTGGGTCATCATGGAGAACTCGGACATGCCGCCGACGCCGGCCAGGACGTTCAGCGGCATGAACACCACGCTGAGGATGGTTAGCTGAGTGACGCGCCGGTTCTGATTGATATTGATGAAACCGACCGTGGCGTCCATCAGGAAGTTCAGCTTTTCAAACAGGAAGGCGGTGTGACTGTTCAGGGATTCGATATCGCGCAGAATTTCCTTGGCGTCCTCGGTTTGGGCCTGTGACAGGAAGCGGCCGCGGATCAGGAAGGACACCGCCCGCTGGGTGTCCAGCATATTGCCCCGAATCAGGCCGTTAAGGTCCTCCTCCTCGGCGATATCGGCCAGGATGCGGGCGGCATCGGCGTCGCTGACATTCTCGCTGAGGACTTCCTGGCCGACGCGGCGAAGGGTGGCGTAGGCGTCTTCCAGCGAATCGGCCGAGTATTCCACATCGGCGCCATAGAGATCGAGCAACAGATCCTTGCAGGTCAGAACCTTGCCCGGCAGGTTGCGCGCCCGCAGCCGCTGGAGACGGAACACCGGCAGATCATCGTTGCGGACAGTGTACAGCACGTCGGCGTGAACGATGAACGCCACCGGGACGCTGCGCGACGCCCCCTCGCGGTCGAGCAGGAAGTTCGAGTGAAGATGGACCTCGTCGTTCTCCTCCACGTAAAAACGGGCGCTGACCTCCAGATCGGTCAGCTCCTCGGGAGCCGGAAGTTCCAGGCCGCATTGCCGGGCGATCCAGCCGCGCTCGGACTTGGAGGCGCCCAGCACATCGACCCAGATGGGGCGAAGACTTTCAAAATCGCCACGGTCCGCCACATCGACGATCCGCATCCGGCCATCGACCAGAGTATAGGCGGTCACCTGACCTTGACGGAATCGAGGCTGGCGCGAGCCGACCAGATGCTCGCCCAGGGATTTGGAGATTTCCCACAAAATGTCGTCATGGCGCTCGGCCCCGATCAGGTCCCACAGCCGCTTGGCGTCATCCAGCGGCACCGCCTCCAGAATTTTACCGATCTCGGCGGAGGACTGTCGCGACAGCACCGTCTGCAACTCGGCCAGATGCTGCCGATGCACCACGGTCTCGACCAGATCGTGCTGACGGCTGGCCTGGGTGCGGACCATGCCTTCGACGATCTTTTGCTTGCCCAGCAAGTCCAGCACGGTCTGCAACGACATGATCCAGCCCCCTGTCCGACCCGCGACGACCCGAAATACGGCGCACCCTAGCTCATAAAACCGTGCCGGAGAACGTCCAATGAGCCGGTCGGCGGTGCCATGACGGGACGCTCCTGTATATTTGTAGTTTCTAATTGAGACATCGCTACGATAGTGACATTATCCTTACAAGACCGAGGGAGATCACCGCAGCCAACATGGCCGGGATACCCGCGCCGATCCCCTGGGCTCGGTTGGGAAAAGAAAAAGAAGGTGAGGGAGATGCGTCACGCCGTCCTGACGACCGCGGTCCTGACCGCGGTATGCCTGTTGCTGTCGCCGGCCATGGCGGCCGAGGCCGCGCCGATACCGGCGGCGCCGGGCGGTCTGCCCTGGTGGGCATGGCCGATGATTCTGTTCGGCATCACCTTTCTGCTGGGCGTGGTCGCGGTGCTGGGCGGGGTCGGGGGCGGCGTCCTGTTCGTGCCCATCATCGGCAGCTTCTTTCCCTTCCACCTCGACTTCGTCAGGGGAGCCGGCCTGCTGATCGCCCTGGCGGGATCGCTGGCGGCGGGGCCGTCCCTGCTGCGCAACGGTCTGGCCAATCTGCGGCTGGCGCTGCCGCTGGGGCTGATTGCCTCGATTTCGGCGATTTTCGGGGCGATGATCGGCCTCGCCCTGCCCACCAATGTGGTTCAGACCGCGCTAGGCGTTACCATCTTGGCCATCGTGGCGCTGATGTGGGCCTCGAAGCGGTCGGATGTGCCGAATGTGCCGGCGCCGGACCGGCTGTCGCAGATGCTTCAGATGCACGGCATCTTCCATGACCCCGCCGCCGGTCGCGACATCGACTGGCAGGTCCACCGGACGCCGTTGGGGATGGTGCTGTTCTTCGGCATCGGCATGATGGCGGGAATGTTCGGCCTGGGGGCCGGCTGGGCCAATGTGCCGGTCCTCAATCTGGTGATGGGGGTGCCGCTGCGGGTATCGGCCGCCACCAGCAGCTTTCTGCTGTCCATCGTCGATACCGCCGCCGCCTGGGTCTACCTCAACAAGGGCGCGGTCCTGACCATCATCGCGGCGCCGTCGATCATCGGCATGATGCTGGGCTCCATGGTGGGGGCCAAGCTGCTGACCCGCGCCAAGACCTCGGTCATCCGCAAGATCATCCTGACCATGCTGCTGCTGGCCGGCTCGCGCGCCCTGCTCAAGGGCCTGGGAATCTGGGCATAAACCCACCGACGCGCCAAGCGAACGGAGTTCGCGCCGACGATTGAGGACAAAACACGATGCTCAAGAGAAAGCAGTACGCCACCGCCGAGGCGCTGGCCTATGCCAAGATCCTTCAGGTCGGTATGCGCGCCAGCCTGATCCTGCTGGCGGTCAGCTTCGTCGCCTATATGCTGGACGTGTTTTCCCCCACGATTCCCGCATCGGAGATGTCGCGTTACTGGGGGATGTCGGCGCCGGCCTATTTGGAGCAGCGCGGCATCGCCCACCAGACTTGGCCGTGGCTGGCGCAAATTTTTCAAGGCGATCTGGTGTTCGGGGCGATCGCGTTGATGGCGGCGGTGACCGTCTACTGTTACGCTTCCTTCCTGCGCTTTCCGCTGGCCAGCCGCGACAAGGTGATGATCACGGTGGTGGCGAGCGAGATCGTCGTGCTGTCGCTGGCGGCTTCCGGGCTGTTGGCGATCGGTCACTGAGGAGAGAATCATGGGTGTCAACGGACTATCGCCGACCGGTCGGTTCAAGACGATTCTGGTGTGCACCGATGGCTCGGAGTTCAGCGACGGCGCGGTCCGCATCGCCATCGCCATGGCCAAGAAGGCCGAGGCCCGCCTGTTGGCGGTCAGCGTGGTGATCACCAATTACGTCTATGAAGAGGTCGCCCCCGCCGCCGCCATGGAAGCGGAGGAGCGGGTCTTTGGTATCTTGGAAAAGGTGGTGGCCCAGGCCGCCGCCGAGGGGGTGGAATGCCAACCGCTGGTGCGCCGCGCCCTCGACCCGTTCGAAGCCATCGTCGGCGCCGCCAATGATGAAAACGCCGACGTCATCGTCGCCGGCCGGCGCGGCAAGCGCGGTCTGGCCCGCTTCATGCTGGGCGACGCCACCGCCAAGATCATCGGCAACGCCAAGTGCAGCGTGCTGGTGGTGCCCAAGGCCGCCAAGATGTGGCAGAACCGCCTGCTGCTGGCCACCGACGGTTCGCGCTCCAGCGACGCCGCCGCCGTCGCCGGGCTGCGAATCGCCTTTTGCTGCCATATTCCCGCCACCGTACTGTCGGTGGAAGTGCCCAAGCACTCGCCCGAGCGCCAGGCCGAGGCCGCCCGCATCGTCGAACGCACCGTCGCCGCCTATGTGGCCGAGGGCGTCGCAGTCGACGGCGTGGTCGCCCGTGGCTCCCCCGCCGAGATGGTGGTGGAAACCGCCCAAAAGACCGGTTCCGACATCATCGTGATGGGCAGCCACGGCAGAACCGGCCTCGGCCGCCTGCTGGTGGGCAGCAACAGCCTGGGCGTGATCGGCAAGGTCGACTGCCCGGTGCTGGTGGTGAAGGGGTTCTAGGAAGGTCGCCGCAGGACCATGTTGACCGCCCGCATGGACATCACCACCTCATCGGCCTGATTGAGAACCTCGATGAAGGAGGTGACGACGCCGCGATCCGGCTTGGACCGCGACAGAACCGCGTCCAGGATGGTCACCCGCACCGACAGGGCGTCACCGGGCCGCACCGGCTTGATCCAGCGCAACTCGTCGACGCCGGGGGACGCCAGACTGCCCACCTTGGTCAGGTAATGATCGGCGTAAAGCCGCATCATCATGCCAGCGGTGTGCCAACCGCTGGCGATCAGCCCGCCAAAGGGCGTGGCCTTGGCCGCCTCGGGATCGGTGTGGAAATCCTGGGGGTCGAAACGCTTGGCGAAGGCGATGACCTCGTCCTCCTCCACCACGATGGAGCCGAAACAATGCACGGCTCCGGTGACGTAATCCTCGAAATAGCGATCGGTGATGGGAGTCGAAAAGCTCATCGCTGGTCCTTGTCCGAATTGAAAGGAACAATGTAATCCGCTGGTCCCGATTTTCCCACCATCGCCTTACCCGGCAAGATTTGCCGGGCAGAATCGGGGACAAGCCAATGGCTCCGGGCGATGAAATGGCGAGGACACTGGATTCCAGCTTCCTTCCGGGGATGGCTCGACGATTGCATGGCGGCAAGGCATGGCCGTGCGTATGATGGCGCGCCACGGTGAAGACGACGAATAATGCCAGCAAAGCCGATATTTTCAGGATTTTCCGCGCATGGAATCGAGGCCTTGCCCCATGTAAACCGTGAAAAAGGAAGTTCAAGATGGGCTCAAAGCCCTCACCCCTTCCAGAACCACATGATAATATTGCAAAGTTTCGCCACATGACGTTGTTCTGTTCACGGTAATTGGAGTCACGCCGCCGTGGTCTCATCCATATCCTCTTTCTCCGAAGTGCAGATTGCACAGCTGTCGAGAACCTCTATCCAGGGGCTGACGGCGACGGATATCGGCGGACTGGCGGCCACCCAGATTCAAGCCTTCACCGTCACCGGAATCGGCGACCTGAGCGGAACCCAGCTCGCGGCGCTGTCCACCGGACAGATGCGGGCGCTGACCGAAACGCAGATCTCAGCGATCAGCGTCGGTCAGATGGCGTTCAGCGCGACGCAGCTTTCCGTCTTGATGGACGCGCAGATGGACGCCTTCGGCGTCGAGGAGATCGCCGCTCTCAGCACTCAG
Organism: Phaeospirillum sp.; assembly: GCA_030651575.1. GTDB lineage: Bacteria > Pseudomonadota > Alphaproteobacteria > Rhodospirillales > Magnetospirillaceae > Phaeospirillum. Next base: position 28,635 of record JAUSFB010000013.1, on the reverse strand, counting down.
CAGATCAAGGGGCTGACCGCGGCGGAGGTGGGCGGACTGACCACCTCGCAGTTCAGCGTTCTGTCGCCGACCCAGCTGGGGGCGCTGTCCACGACCCAGATCACCGGACTGGCCGACACCGAGCTGGAAATCCTGACCTCCACCCAGATCGGCGGCCTGTCTTCCACCCAGATCGCCGGGCTGACCTCGACCCAGGCGCTCAGTCTGTCGACCGAGGCCCTGGCCTCCATGACTGTCACCCAGGTCGGCGGCCTGTCATCGGAAGATCTGTCGGTGCTGGCCGCCACCCAGTTGGGGGCGCTGTCGCCAGAGCAGATCGCGGCCCTGAACGGCACGCAGATCCGGGGGCTTTCGCTCACCGGAATGGCCAACCTGTCCGACTCCCAGATCGCGGCGCTGAGCGTCACTCAGATTGCCTCGCTCAGCATCTTCGCAGTTCGCGGCGTCACCGAGACCCAGATCGTCGGCCTGACCGCCACCCAGTTGAGCGGGTTGAACACCAACCAGATTTCCGCCCTGGCCCCCGCCTCCCTGACGGCGCTGACCGCGACGCAGATTTCCGCCCTGTCCGCGACCCAGGTCGCGGCGCTGTCGGCGCAGCAGATCCGCAGCCTGACCACCTCCCAGGTGGGAGTCCTGAGCGCCACCCAGTTCGGCGGCCTGACCGCCACCGAGCTGGCGGCCCTCAGCGTCGAGCAGATCGGAATCCTGTCCGCCACCCAACTGACCGCCCTGTCCGCCACCAAAATCACCAGCCTGACCGTCACCGGGCTGGACGCCCTGAGCGCCACTCAGCTGGGGGCGTTCACCGCGACCCAGGTCGGGGCGTTCACCACCACCCAGCTTGGGGCCTTCTCGCAAACCGATATCGCCGGCCTGACCACGACCCAGATCGGCGGCATGAGTTCGACCGAGCTGGGATCGCTCAGTTCCGACCAGTTCCAGGCGTTGTCCGCCACCCAGTTGGCCGCCCTCAGCCCGCTCCAGCTGAAAGGGATCACCGCCGAGCAGACCGAGGCCCTGAATTCGACCCAGATTGCCGCCCTCGACGCCACCCAGATCGCGGGGCTGTCGCTGACCGCCATGGCCAATCTGGCCGAAGAGGATCTGGGTGCGCTCTCCACCACCCAACTGGCCGCCCTGTCATCGTCGCAGCTCGGGGCGCTCAACATATATCGGCTTGGCGGCCTGTCGGCGGACCAGATCGCGACGTTGAGCCCCACCCAGATCAAGGGGCTGGGCCTCGGGGCCATCCGGAACCTCAACCTGACCCAGATCGGCGCCTTGACCGCCACCCAGATCGCCGGGATTTCGACCATTTCCCTCCGTGGCCTGCTGGATACGCAGATCGCGACGCTGAGTTCGACTCAGCTGGGCGGCATCTCCGCGGCCCAGATCGCGGCCCTCGCCACCTCGCAGATCGGCGGTCTGACCGCCACCCAGATCGGCGGACTGACCCGAACCCAGCTGGCCGGCATGACCACCACCGAGCTGGGCGCCCTGTCAACCGAGCAGTTGGGTCAACTGTCGGCGACGCAATTGGCGGGGCTGTCTTCCACCCAGATCGGCGGCCTGACCTCCACCGGACTGGGAATGCTGAACGCCACCCAGATCGGTGGCCTGACCCCCGGCCAGATCAGCGCCCTGGGAACGTCCCAGATTCCCGGCCTGACCGCGACGGAGCTGGCGGAGCTGACGGCGACTCAGCTGAACGCCCTGACCGTCACCCAGATCGGGGCGCTGACCATCGACCAGATCGGGGCCATGACCACCACGGTCATGGCGGCCCTGACCACCACCCAATTCGGCGGCCTGACGGCGGCGCAGGTCTGGTCCCTGTCCGAGGATCAGGTCAGGGCGTTGAGCGGAACGCAGATCCGCTCCCTGTCCTTCGCCGGGATCACCGGCCTGAACGCGACGGTGATCGGGACGCTGGACGCCACCCAGGTCGCGGCGATCGCCTCGACCCAGATCGCGACCCTGTCCACCACCGCCATCGGAGCCCTGACCACCGGGCAGATCGCGGCTCTGACCACGACCCAGGCGCGTGGCCTGACATCCAGGCAAGTCGCGGCGTTGTCTGAATACGCCATCGCCGGCCTGACTTCCGCCGGCCTCGGCGTGCTGACCGCCACCCAGCTCGCGGGGCTGACCGCCACCCAGATGGCGGTGCTGACCACCACCCAGATCGGGGGATTCGCCTCCACCCAGCTGGCAGCCCTGTCCACCGCCCAGATCGGCGCCCTGGGCGCGTCCCAGATCGGCGCCCTGTCCACCGCCCAAATCACCGCCCTGACCGCCACCCAGATCGCCGGGCTGACCACCACCGAGATCGGGGCACTGGCCTCGACCCAGATCGCAGCGCTGACCGTCACCCAGGTCAAGGCGCTGACCGCCACGGAGATGGATTCCTTCAACGTCGATCAGTTGGCCGCCCTGTCGAGCACCCAGTGGGGATCGCTGAACTCCACCGGAATCATCGGCCTGAACGAAACCCAGCTCCAGTCCCTGACCGCGACCCAGATCGGGGCGCTGAAGACCACCCAGATTTCCGTCCTGACCACGGCCCAGATCGGCGCGCTGAACAATACCCAGATCGAAACCCTGTCCACCACCCAGATGCGGTCGCTGACCGCGCTCCAACTCTCCGCGCTGGACACGGAGCGGCTCCAGGGACTGTCTACCTCCGATATCGCCGATCTGACCGTCACCCAGATCGGCGGGCTGAAGGCCACCGCCGTCTCCAAGCTGTCGGCCACCCAGATCGCCGCCCTGTCCACTATGCAGGTCGCGGCGCTGTCCGCCACCGGAATCGCCGGCCTCTCCCCGACCCAGATCGCCGCCCTGTCCACCACCCAGCTGGCGACCCTGACCGCCACCCAGATCGGGGCGCTGAGCGCCACCGCCATCGGCGGGCTGACCCAGACCGAGATCGCGGCACTGAGCATCGCGCAGATCGGCGGGCTGGCCTCGACCGGACTGGCGGCCCTGTCGGCGACCCAGATGGAAGCTCTGACCACCCGTCAGATCGCAGCCCTGTCGACCACGGCGGTGGGCGGGCTGGCCAGCACCCAGATCGAGGCACTGAGCACCGCGCAACTGACGGCGCTGACCACCGCGCAGATCGCCTCCCTCGGCCTGGACCAGATCGCCACCCTGACCGCCACGGACATCGCTGCCCTGACCACCACCCAGATCACCGGGCTGTCGGCCTTCCAGTTGGGCGCTTTCGACGACAGCCAGATCGCGGCGCTGTCGACCGCCGATATCGCGGCCCTGACCGCCACCCAGATCCGGGGGTTGACCGAAACCGTTATCGCCGCCCTGGGGGTCAGCCAGATCGACGCCCTGACCGCCACTCAGATCAAGTCCCTGACGGCGGCCCAGTTCGCCGCCATGGACAACACCCAGTTCCAGACGCTGTCTTCCACCGATGTGGCAGGCTTGACCACCACCCAGATCAAGGGCCTGAGCGCCACCGTCGCGGCGGAACTGTCGGCCACCCAGATCGGGGCGCTGTCGGCGGCCCAGATCGGGGCGCTGTCCACCACCGGCGTCGGCGGCCTGAGCGCCGCCCAGATCGGGACGCTGTCCCCCTCCCAACTGGCGGCGCTAAGCTCGACCCAGATCGGGGCGCTGAGCACCACCGCCATCGGCGGGCTGACCCAGACCGAGATGGCGGCGCTGTCTTCCGTCCAGCTCGGCGGACTGAACTCGACGGGCGTAGCGGCCCTGACCGAGACTCAAATCTCCGCCCTCGGCACCCGCCAGATCGCCGCCTTCTCCGCCGAGGCGACATCCGGGCTGGCCGAGACCCAGATTGCCGCGCTGTCCGCCACTCAGCTGGCGGCCGTAACCACCACCCAGATCGCGGGCCTGAGCCGGACCCAGATCGGCAACCTGACCGCCACGGATATCGCGGCCCTGACCGCGACCCAGATCAGGGGCCTGTCGGCGGTCCAGTTGGGGACTCTGGGCGAGACCCAGATCGCCGCCCTGTCAACCACCCATGTGGCGGCCTTGACCACCACGCAGCTGCAGGGTCTGACCGGCGACATGGTCGGCGCGCTGGACGCCACCCAGCTGGGCGTCCTTACCACCAGCCAGCTGGCGGCCCTGTCGGCGGCCGGAATCGGCGGCCTGACCCAGACCCAGATCGGCGGACTGACCACCACCCAGCTGGGGGCCGTGACCGCGACCCAGATGGGGGCCTTGACCGAGTCCCAGGTGGCGGGCCTGACCGCCGCGGAAATGGCGGCGTTCACCACCACCCAACTGGGCGGCCTGACCTCGACTCAGTTGGGGGCGCTGTCGACCACCCAGATCGGCGGCCTGACCAGCGCCCAGATCACCGCTCTGTCCGCCACCGGGCTTTCGGGACTGACCGAGACCCAGATCGGCGCACTGACCACCACCCAGTTGGGGGCGCTGACCCAGACCCAGATTGGCGGCCTGACCGCCGCCCAGGTCTCGGGCCTGACCGAGACGGAAATCGCGGCGCTGTCCACCACCCAGATCCGGGGTCTCACCGCCACTCAGATCGGAGCAATGACCACCACCCAGATCACCGGCCTCGGCGCCGCCACCGTGGCGAGCCTTTCGACGGCCCAGATCCAGGGGCTGGCCGAGACCCAGCTGGAATCCCTGACCGCCGCCCAGATCACTATCCTGTCATCGACCCAGATCGCCGCCCTGTCGGCGGGCGCCGTCGATGGCCTGACCGCCACCGGAATCGCCGGCCTGACCGCGACCCAGTTGAGAGGGATGACGGCGACACAGCTGGGCGGACTGTCCACCGCCGGAATCGGCGGCTTGACCACGACCCAGCTGGCCGGGCTGAACACCACCCAGATTCAGGGCCTGAACCAGACCGCGTTGGCCGCTTTCACCGCCACCCAGTTGGGCGCCCTGGCCAGCACCCAGATTGCCGCCCTGACGGCCTCGGCGCTGGAGGGGCTGGAGCAGACCCAGATCGGGAGCCTGTCCACCGGCCAGTTGAACGCCCTGACCACGACGCGGCTGGGCGGCCTGAGCGCATCGCAGATCGGCGGCCTGACCTCCGCCCAGATCGCCGGCCTGACCTCAACCCAGATCCTGGGGCTGCACGCCACCCAGTTGGCGGCCCTATCTTCCACCCAGCTGAACGCCCTGACCACCACCGGGATTTCGGCCCTGACCACCACCCAGATTCAAGGCCTGCCCGCCGCCACTGTCGAAGGGCTGGCGACCACCCAGCTGGCGGCGCTGAGAACGACCCAGGTGGTGGCGCTGTCCGCCGACGGCATCCGGGGGCTGACCACGACGCAGCTTGAATCCCTGACCACCGCACAATTCGCCGCCCTGACCTCGACTCAGTTGGGGGCGCTGACCGAGGCTCAGGTCGGCGGCCTGACCACCACCGATCTGGCGGCGTTGTCCACCACCCAGCTGACCGGTCTGGCGCAGACTCAGATGGAGGCGCTGACCGAGACCCAGATCGGCGGCCTGACCACCACCCAGATCGCGGCACTGTCCACCACCGCCATCAACGGCCTGACCGAGGCCCAGATGGAGGCGCTGACCACCACTCAGCTGACCGCCCTGACGGCGACCCAGATCGGGACTCTGTCCGCGACCCAGCTGGGCGCCCTGACCGCCACCGAGACCGCCGCCCTGACCACCACCCAGATCAGGGGCCTCGGCGCGGCCCAGATCGCCGCCCTGACCACCACCGGGATCGATGGGCTGACCGGGACGCAGATCCGCACCCTGACCACCACCCAGATCCGGGGCCTGACCGAGACCCAGACGGGATCGCTGACCACCACTCAGCTGGCGGCCCTGACCACCACCCTGATCGGCGGCCTGACCGCCGCCGGCATCGCCGGGCTGACCGACACCCAGGTCGCCGCCCTGGCCTCCACCCAGATCCGGGAACTGACAGCAACCCAGATCGCCGCCCTGTCCACCTCCGGGATCGGCGGATTGTCGGCCACCGGAATCGCCTTGCTGAGTACCACCCAGATCCGGGGGCTGACCGAGACCGGAGCGGGAGCCCTCGACACCACTCAGCTGGGCCTCCTGACCTCGACGCTGCTGGCGGCGCTGTCGACCACGGCGATCGGCGGGCTGGCCGATACCCAGATCGCCGCCCTGTCCACCGCCCAGCTTGGAGCCTTGACCACCACCCAGATCGGCAGCCTCGGCCTCGAACAGATCGACGCCCTGACCGCCACCGGCATTTCGGCGTTCTCCACCACCCAGATCCGCAGCCTGACCCCCACCCAACTGGCGGAACTGAGCGCGGCTCAACTGGGCGGCCTGACCACCGCCGACATCGCGGCGCTGTCCACCACCCAGCTGTCCGGACTGGCGACCACGCAGTTGGAGGCGCTGACCGGGCTGCAACTGGGCGTACTGACCGCCACTCAATTAAGCTCTTTGTCCACCGACGGCATCGTCGGCCTGACCCCCGCCCAGATCGCGGCGCTGTCGGCCACCCAGTTGGGCGCTCTGACCCCCGCCCTGATCGGCGCGTTGACCACCACTCAGATCGGCGGACTGACCCAGACTCAGATCGGGGCGCTGACCATCACCCAGATCGGCGGGCTGACCGCGGCCCAGATGGGATCGTTCAGCGCCGGCCAGATCGGCGACCTGACCACCACCCAGATCGCCGGCCTGACCACCACCGGAATCGGCGGGCTGGCCGAGACCCAGGTCGCGGCCCTGGCCCCCGCCCAACTGGCCGCGCTGAGGACGACCCAGATCACCGCCCTATCGGCCACCGGCATCGACGGGCTGACCACCACCGAGCTGGCGGCGCTGTCGACCAGCCAGTTACGCGGGCTGAACACGACCCAGCTGGCCGGACTGTCGGCCAGCCAGTTGGCCGGACTGACCACCACCCAGATCGCCGCCCTGACCGTCACCCAGATGAGCGGCCTGTCCGAGACCCTGGCCGGCGCATTGTCGCCGACCCAGGTCGCCAGTCTGGCTTCGACCCAGTTGGCGGCGCTGTCGACCACGGCGGTCGGCGGATTGGCCTCGACCCAGATCACGGCGCTGACCACCACCCAGCTGCGCGGCCTGTCCGAAACCCAGGTCTCCGCCTTGTCCGCCGCCGCCATCGCCAGCCTGACCACCACCGGAATTTCGGCCCTGACCACCACCCAGATCAAGGGACTGGCCGAGACTCAGTTGGAGGAGCTGACCACCACCCAGTTAAGCGCCCTCAGTCCGACCCAGATCGGCGCATTGCCCTTGACCGGGATCAACGGCCTGACCGCCGCCCAGATGGCGGCGCTGTCCGCCACTCAGCTGGACGGACTGACCTCGACTCAGATCAGCGCCTTGGGCTTCGAGGAAATCAGCGGACTGACCGCCGCCCAAATGGCATCGCTGAGCACCACTCAGCTGCGCGGCCTGGGGACGGACCAGATGGCGTCGCTGACCGTCACCGAGATCGGTGGATTGTCCACCACCCAGCTGGCGTCACTGAGCACCACTCAGTTGGCCGGCCTCACCGAGGAACAGGTCGGAGAGCTGACCACCACCCAGCTGAACCGCCTGAGCGCCACCCAGATCGGCGGACTGTCCACCACCGGCATCGGCGGACTGACCCTGACCCAGATCGGGGCCTTGACCACCACCCAACTGCGCGGCCTGACCGTGACCCAGATGGGGGCGTTGACCACCGATCAGGTCAGCGGCCTGACCACCACCGAACTGGCGGCCCTGACCATGAATCAGCTGGGCGCGCTGGCGGCGACCGGCCTGGCCGCCCTGACCACCACCCAGGTGTCCGGCCTGACCCAGACCCAGATCGCGGCGCTGTCGACCTCCCAGCTTGACGGCCTCGGCGACACCCAGATCGCGGCGCTGTCCGTCACCCAGCTTGGCGGCCTGACCGCGACCCAGTTGGGAGCCTTGTCCAGCTCGGCCATCGACGGCCTGTCCGAAACCCAGATCGCGGCCCTGACCACCACCCAGCTGCGCGGCCTGACCGCGTCGCAGATGGGATCGCTGGCCAGCACTCAGATCACCAGCCTGACCACCACCGATCTGGCGGCCCTGACCACCACCCAACTGAGCGGCCTTGGCGCCGGCGGGGTCGAGGCGCTGACCGCGACCCAGCTGGGCCGTCTGACCGCGACACAGATCGCCGGGCTGTCCACCACCGGAATCGGCGGCCTGGACGATGCCCAGATCGCGGCGCTGACCACCACCCAGATCCGGGGCCTGACCGAGACTCAAATGGGGGCGCTGTCCACCTCGTCCATCGACGGCCTGACTCCGACCCAGATCGCGGCGCTGTCCGTCACCCAGCTGCGCGGCCTGACTGCGTCGCAGATGGGAGCCCTGACCGCCGGTCAGATCGGCGGCCTGACCTCCACCGAGATCACCGCCCTGACCGCGACCCAGTTGGGGGGGCTGTCGACCACCGGCATCGCGGCCATGACCACCGCCCAGATCCGCAGCCTGACCGCCGGCCAGATCGGCTCGCTGTCGACCACCGGGATCGGCGGGCTGGGTGATACCCAGATCGCGGCGCTGACCACCACGCAACTGGCCGGCCTGACGGTGACCCAGATCGGGGCGCTGACCACCACCCAGGTGTCCGGCCTGACCGCCACCGAGATTGGAGCACTGAGCGCCAACCAGCTGGGCGGCTTGGCCGCGACCGGCATCGCGGCGCTGTCGACCACTCAACTGAGCGGCCTGACCACCAGCCAGATCGCGTCGCTGTCGGCGTCTGGAATCGGCGGCCTGACCGCCACCGAGATGGCATCGCTGACCCTGACCCAGCTGGCCGCCCTGTCGTCGAGCCAGATCGGGGCGCTGTCCACCACCGGCATCGTCGGCCTGAGCGCCGACCAGATCGCGGCGCTGACCGTCACCCAGCTGGACGGACTGACCGCCACCCAGATCGGCGTGCTGACCACCACCGAGATCGGCGGCCTGACCACCACCCAGCTTCCGTCCCTCTCCACCGCCCAGATGGGAGCCCTGGCCCGCGTGCAGCTCCGCGCCATGACCACCACCCAGTTCGGCGCACTGACCCCGACCCAGGTCGGAGCGCTGTCCACCACCCAGATCGCCAACCTGACCGGCACGACGCTGCAATCGCTGGACGCCACCCAATTCGGCGCGTTGACCGCGACCCAGATCGGGGCGCTGACCGTCACCCAGCTGGCTAATCTCAGCACGACCGAGGTCTCGGCCCTCAGCGCCGCCCAGTTGACCGGGCTGACCACGACCCAGATGGCGGCGCTGACCGCCACCGGGATCGGCGCCCTCAGCACCACCCAGATCGAGTCGCTGACCGCGACCCAGATCGACGCCTTCACCCCCACCCAGGTCGGTGGCATGACGGTGGCCCAGGTCGCCGCCATGCAGACCGCCCTGACATAAGGCTCTAGGAACAGGTATGGACAGCGAACTCTTGTCGTCAGCGATGACCCGCTCCGCCGAGCGGAATCTGAGCGTCTTGGATCTGATCCGCATTGCCGAGCAGTTGAAGCCCATCGGCGGCCCCGCCAGCGTGCTGGCCCTCTACGATAGCTGGATCTCGCATAATTCCGACAATCCCCTGCTCTACGCCGTCTTGTTCAATTACAGCGTCTCGCTCGGCGATGTCGGCGACCTGACCGCCGCCAAGGACTGCTTGGAGCGGGCGCTGGCCCTCAACCCCGACTTCATGCCCGCCTATATCAATCTGGGCCGCCTGCACGAGCGGTTGGGAGCGGCGGGGACCGCCGTGCTGCAATGGTCGGCCATGACCGACCGGCTGGCGCAGGTCACCGGCAACGCCATCACCCACAAGACGGCGGCGCTCAATCAGATCGCCCGGGTGATGGAGGACGGCAATCAGGACGAGTCCGCCGAGGCCATGCTGCGCCAGAGCCTGGACCTCGACCGCGATCAGCGCGAGGCCCTCCAGCACTACATCGCCCTGCGCCAGCGCCAGTGTGAATGGCCGGTGGTGGCGCCCTGGGAACGGGTCGGCCGCGACGCCCTGATGAAGGGGATGTCGCCGCTGTCCATCGCCGCCTATACCGACGACCCCATGCTGCAACTGGCGCTGGCCTGGCACTACAACAAATGCGATGTCGGCCAGCCCGCCAACCCCATCGTCCAATCCCATTGGGCGGCGCGCGAAGGACGCCGGACGGGGCCGCTGCGTATCGGCTACCTGTCCTCGGATCTGCGCGAGCACGCGGTCGGCCATCTGACCGCCGAGATTTTCGAGCTGCACGACCGGAGCGCCGTCGAGATCTTCGCCTATTACAGCGGCCCGGTTGCCAACGACCCGCTGAACGCCCGGATCAAGGCGGCGGTGGACCACTGGGTTCCCATCTCCGACCTGGACGACGCCACCGCCGCGCGGCGCATCGCCGATGACGGCATTCAGATCCTGGTCGACGTCAACGGCTATACCAGGGACGGCCGCACCAAACTGCTGGCCCTGCGCCCGGCGCCGATCATCGTCAACTGGCTGGGCTATCCCGGCACCATCGCCAGCCCCTACCACCACTACCTGATCGCCGATGACTGGGTGATCCCGCCCGAGTCCGAGATTTACTACGCGGAAAAAGTCGTCCGACTGCCGTGCTACCAGCCCAATGACCGCCAGCGGGTGGTCGTCCCCCAACCGCCGTCGCGCACCGCGGCCGGGCTGCCCGAAGACGCCATGGTCTATTGCTGCTTCAACGGCGTCCACAAGCTGAACCGCTTCACCTTCGAGCGGTGGCTCACCATCCTGGACCGGGTTCCCGGCAGCGTGTTGTGGCTGCTGGGCAGCGCCGAAGCCCCGCAGGAGCGGTTGCGCGCCTTCGCCCGGGCACGGGGCATCGATCCGGACCGGCTGATCTTCGCCGACAAGCGGGCCAACGCCCATCATCTGGCCCGCTATCCGCTGGCCGATCTGTTCCTCGACACCGCGCCCTACGGCGCCCATACCACCGCCTCGGACGCCCTGTGGATGGGGGTGCCGGTGCTGACCCTAAGCGGCCGCTCCTTTGCGTCGCGGGTCTGCGGCAGTCTGGTCCGCGCCGCCGGCCTGCCCGAACTGGCCTGCTCGTCTCCCGATGAATACGTGGATCGCGCCGTCGCCCTGGGCCGCGACCGGGCCGTAACCCGCAGGTACCGCGAACAGCTGCTGGCCCGCCGCGACAGCTGCATCCTGTTCGATACCCCTCTGCTGGTCGGCCGGCTGGAAGGCCTCTATGCCCAGATGTGGGCCGAACTGGAAAGCAACAGCCTGCCGAGACCCGACCTGACCAACCTCGAAACCTATCTGGAAGTCGGGATCGAGCAGGATTACGACGCGTTCGAGACCCTGACCGTCGCGGACTATCGGGCTTGGTGGCAGGCCAAGTTGGCCCGTCGCCACGCCTTGCGTCCCATCGGCCCGGATCGGCGGCTATGGCCGGAATCCGCCATACCCACATAAAATCAGCGGCTATCGGCGCGAATGATTTGCAAGCGCGAAACTTGCCCCTATGATGGGACAAGGAGATGATGCGATGCACCCTCATTTGCGACCGATGACCCCGGACACGATCAGGCTGGGCAGCCTTGGCAAGACGGCTCGGGCCGAGATCGTCGGCCTCGATGAAACCGGGATCGCCACCCCCCTGCCGGCTGGCGAATTAGAGCGGCGGCTGATCGAGATGGGGCTGGTGGAAGGCGCCCGGATCGAAGTGCTGCACGAAGGCTTTCCCCGCCGCGACCCCATGGCGGTTCGGGTCAACGACCACACCGTCGCCCTGCGTCGGGCCGAAGCCGACGCGGTCTTCGTCCAGGTGATCGAGCCATCGGCGTGAAAACCTCCCCTCCCCGCATCGCTTTGGTCGGCAATCCCAACTGCGGCAAGACGGCGCTGTTCAACGCCATGACCGGGGCGCGCCAAAAGGTCGCCAACTATGCCGGCGTCACGGTGGAGCGCAAGGAAGGGCTGTTCATCAGCCCCGCCGGGACGAGGGTCAAGGTGATCGACCTGCCCGGCACCTATTCCCTGCGCGCCCGCTCGCCCGACGAAGAAGTCACCCGCGACGTGGTGCTGGGGCGGATGGAGGATGAAGAGGTCCCCGAGGCCATCGTCTGCGTCGCCGACGCCACCAATCTGCGCTTGAACCTGCGGCTGGTACTGGAACTGAAGAAGCTGGGCCGCCCCCTCATCCTGGCCCTCAACATGATGGACGAGGCCGATAAGCAAGGAGTGGCCATTGATGCCGCCGAGCTGTCGGCCGCGCTGGGAATCCCGGTGGTGCCCGCCGTGGCCATCCAGACCGGCGGCATTCAAAGGCTGCTTGACCAGATCGACCGCACCATCCAGATCGCCGAGACCGAGGGCTTCGCCCCGGTTCACGCCCAGTGCGGCTGGAGTGAACCCAGCGCCCACGATCTGCGCGACTATCACCGCGAAGTCGAACGCATCATCGCCCAGGCCGTCAGTTCTCCCGCCCGCCCCCACCGGGCGAGCCACCGCATAGACACCGTGCTGCTGCATCCTGCGGCGGGATTGGCGATCTTGCTGGCGTTGCTGTTCCTGATGTTCCAGGCGGTGTTCACCTGGGCGCGGCTTCCCATGGAGCTGATCGATGCCGGCCTGACCATGGTCAAGGGGCTGGTGGACGCCTCCCTGGAGGAAGGGCCACTGCGCAGCCTGCTGACCGATGGCGTCATCGCCGGCGTCGGCAGCGTGGTGATCTTCCTGCCTCAGATCGTGGTGCTGTTTTTGTTTATTCAGCTGTTGGAGGATTCGGGCTATATGGCCCGCGCCGCCTTCCTGCTCGACCGCCTGATGGGGGGAGTAGGACTGCACGGCCGCGCCTTCATCCCATTACTGTCCAGCTTCGCCTGCGCCGTTCCCGGCATCATGGCCGCCCGGACCATCGAAAACCGCGCCGACCGCATCGCCACCATCATGATCGCGCCGTTGATGACCTGCTCGGCCCGCCTGCCGGTTTATACCCTGATCATCGCCGCCTTCGTGCCCCAACGCGATGTTCTGGGCGGCTGGATTGGCCTGCCTGGGCTGGTGATGTTCACGCTTTACGCCGCCGGCATCCTGTCGGCGCTGGTGGTGGCCTTCGTGCTGAAACGCACCGTCCTGCACGGAGCGCGCGAGCCGCTGCTGATGCAGTTGCCCGCCTACCGCATCCCCCGTCCGCGCAACGTCGCCCTGGGGCTGTTCGAGCGGGCCAAGGCCTTCCTGACCCGCGCCGGCACCACCATCTTCGCCCTGATGGTGGTAATCTGGTTCCTGGCCAGTTTCCCCGGCGCTCCGCCCGGCGCCACCGAGCCGGCCATCCACTATTCCATCGCCGGCATGATCGGCCACGCCATCGAACCCGTCCTTGCTCCCATCGGCTTCAACTGGCAGATCGCGGTGGCGCTGGTGCCGGGCATGGCGGCCCGCGAAGTGGCGGTGGGGGTGCTGGGCACCATCTACGCCCTCAGCGGCAGCGGCGATTCGCTCCGCTCCTCGCTGGGCGGCCTGCTGGCGGCGTCGTGGAGCCTGCCCACCGCCCTGTCGCTGCTGGCCTGGTACGTTTTCGCCCCCCAGTGCATCGCCACCCTGGGCGTTGTGCGGCGCGAACTGAACTCCCTACTCTGGCCGACGGTGATGTTTGTCGTCCTGACCGGCCTTGCCTATCTCGCCGCCTTCGTCACCTATCGTGTCGCGGTGGCGGTATTCGGAGGCTGAACCGCCATGATCCAACAGATCGCGGCCACCCTGATCGTCACGGCCTCGGCCGGCTGGATCGGATTGCGGATCTGGCGCTGGACCAGCAAGCGGCGAAGCCAGAAGACCGGCGGTTGCGGCGGCTGCACCAAGTGCGGCGGCGGCTGATCGTGGACCGGGCCGCCGATTATCCTTATTCATAAATAAGCCCCGCCGGAAACCAGCGGGGCTTATCTGTTCTAACCCAAACCCGAAAGGACTAATCCTCGGATTCGTCGCCCTTAGCGGCGGTCGGGCCGGAGTCGAGGCCCTTGGCGGCCGGATCGCGATCGACCAGCTCGATGAAGGCCATCGGGGCACAATCGCCATAGCGGAAGCCGGCCTTCAGCACACGGCAGTAGCCGCCCTGACGTTCCTTGTAACGCGGGCCGATGACGGCGAACAGCTTGGAGATCACCTTATCATCGCGCAGGAAGGCATAAGCCTGACGGCGGGCATGCAGATCGCCGCGCTTGCCAAGGGTGATCAGCTTCTCGACGATCGGACGCAGATCCTTGGCCTTCGGCAGGGTGGTCTTGATCTGCTCGTGCTTCAACAGGGCGTTCGCCAAGCTGACGAACAAAGCCTTACGGGCCGACTTATCGCGGTTAAGCTTGCGGCCGGACATACCATGACGCATGAAAACTCTCCTCGTCGCTTGGCCTCGCCGGGCGAGACCGATGGAACAACCGCGACAGCCACCGCCTGGGCGGAGAACGGCGCGGGCGGGCCAGACCGGCCCATGGGTACAAAACCGTCACCCCCGGAGGTTATCCGGGGGTGTTGGGTGAAGGCGAACCTCAGTAGGGCTCTTCCAGCTTCTTGGCGAGCTCTTCGATGTTCTCCGGCGGCCAGTTGGGAATTTCCATGCCGAGATGGAGCCCCATCTGCGCCAGCACTTCCTTGATCTCGTTCAGCGACTTGCGACCGAAATTGGGGGTGCGGAGCATCTCGGCCTCGGTCTTTTGGACCAAATCGCCGATATAGATGATGTTGTCGTTCTTGAGGCAATTGGCCGAACGGACCGACAGTTCAAGCTCGTCAACCTTGCGCAGCAGGTTCTTGTTGAAGGGCAGTTCGTCCTTCTTCTCTTCCTCGACGACCGCGGTCGGCTCTTCGAAGTTGATGAACAACTGCAACTGGTCTTGCAGAATCCGCGCCGACAGAGCCACCGCATCCTCCGGCGTCACGGCGCCGTTGGTCTCGATGGTCATAGACAGGCGGTCATAATCAGTGACCTGACCGACGCGGGTATTCTCGACCTTGTACGCGACCTTGCGCACCGGCGAGAAGATGGCATCGATCGGGATCAGGCCGATCGGCGAATCCTCGGGACGATTCTGCGACGCGGGAACGTAGCCCTTGCCGGTCTCGACCGTGAACTCGATATTGAGCTTGGCGCCCTCGTCCAGGGTGCACAGCACCAGATCGGGGTCCATGATCTCGATATCGTGGCCGACTTCGATCAGGCCGGCGGTGACTTCGCCCGGACCGACGGCACGCAGATGCATGCGCTTCGGCCCCTCGCCATGCATGCGCAGGCCGAGGGTCTTGATATTGAGGATGATGTCGGTGACGTCTTCACGAACGCCGGGGATCGACGAGAATTCGTGCAGAACGCCGTCGATCTGAATGGCGGTGACGGCGGCCCCTTGCAACGAGGACAGCAGCACACGACGAAGAGAATTGCCGAGCGTCATGCCAAAGCCACGCTCCAGCGGCTCGGCAACGGCGGTGGCAATACGCAGCGGATCGGCCCCGGGCTCGACATTGAGCTTATTGGGCTTAATCAGTTCCTGCCAATTCTTCTGAATCACGGGTGTGACCTCATGCTAGGAACGAATGACGAAGGAGAACGACGGTGCCGCCGAACTTCCTCGAAACGGGGAAGCCAGCGGCAGACCGAAGTCCCGTGGAAAACTCGACTAGACGCGACGACGCTTGCGCGGCCGGCACCCGTTATGCGGGATCGGCGTAACGTCACGGATCGAGGTGATCTGGAAACCAACCGCCTGCAACGCGCGCAGAGCCGACTCGCGACCGGCGCCGGGGCCTTTCACTTCGACCTCCAGAGTACGCATGCCGTGCTCGGAAGCCTTGCGCCCCGCATCCTCGGCCGCCATCTGGGCGGCGTAAGGAGTCGACTTGCGCGAGCCCTTGAAGCCCTGCGTGCCGGACGAGGACCAGGAAATGGTGTTTCCCTGGGCGTCGGTGATGGTGACCATGGTGTTGTTGAACGTGGCATTCACATGCGCCACGCCCGACGTAATGTTCTTGCGCTCGCGACGACGGGGGCGCGCGGCAGCAGCAGGCTTTGCCATCTGAGGTATTCCTTACTTCGTAACTTTCTTTTTGCCGGCAATCGGCTTCGCCGGACCCTTGCGGGTACGAGCGTTGGTGTGGGTCCGCTGACCACGCACCGGCAGGCCGCGACGATGACGCAGGCCGCGATAGCAGCCCAGGTCCATCAGACGCTTGATGTGCATGGCGACATTGCGGCGCAGATCACCCTCGACCTGATAGTCGCGGTCGATCAGTTCGCGAATCTTCAGCACTTCGTCGTCGGACAGCTGATTGACGCGCCGGTCAACGGGAATCCCCAGCGAACTGGTGATCTTCTGCGCCTTGGCGCGGCCGATGCCATGAATGTAGGTGAGCGCGATGAGAACGCGCTTATTGGTCGGAATATTGACGCCAGCGATACGAGCCAAAGCTGGTTACTCCTTCACACAAAAAGTCCGCGCCATGATGCGCCCGGAGCCATTACCGAAAAAACACAACTCCAGGCCTCTCCCACGACGGGGGAAACCGAAGGTGCGGGATTATAGGGTGTATCGGTCGAGAGTCAACCGTTTCACCCCATCTTTTTACACCAAAGCCGTTATCGCGTCGAATCGAGCAATGCCTCGAGTTCTCGGGTAACGTCGGCGATGTCCATGGTGCCGTCCACCAGCTTCAGCGCGCCCCTTTTGTCGTAGTGGGGCAGCAACGGAGCGGTCTGGGCGTGATAGGCTTCGAGCCGCTTGTTCACGGTCTCCACATTGTCGTCGGGGCGGCGCACGAACGCGGTGGCGCCGCAGGAATCACATTGTCCGGCAACTTTGGGCTGCTGGAACTTCTCATGGTAGCCAGCGCCGCACTTGCCGCAGGTAAAGCGGCCCGTGATGCGCTCGACGATGTAATCGTCCGGCACCCGGATCTCGATGGCGAAATCCAGCTTCTTGCCCTTGCGAGCCATCATGGCGTCCAGCGCCTCGGCCTGGGCCAACGTGCGGGGAAAGCCGTCGAAGATGGCGCCGCTGGCCATGTCAGGCTGATCCAGCCGCTCGTCGATGATGGCGATGACGATCTCATCGGACACCAATTGCCCGGCATCCATCACCGCCTTCGCCCGCTTTCCCACATCCGAACCCGACGCAGCCGCGGCTCGCAGCATGTCACCGGTCGAGAGCTGAACCAAGCCATACTTGTCTTGCAAACGCTTGGCTTGGGTTCCCTTGCCGCCGCCGGGCGGACCCAACAGAACGAGATTCATCAGATGTCTCCCATTGCTTTTCTTGAGTGCCTAGCGCCTACCCCTAAGGCGGGACTTCTTGATGAGCCCCTCATACTGATGTGCCAACAGATGCGACTGGACCTGAGCCACCGTATCCAATGTTACCGAGACCACGATCAACAGGCTGGTGCCGCCAAAGTAAAACGGCACGGACCACTTCGAGATCAGCAGCTCAGGCAAGATCGACAGGATCGACAGATAGGCGGCGCCAGCGACGGTCAGACGCGTCAAAACGTAGTCCAGGTATTCGGCCGTGTTCTTGCCGGGACGGATGCCGGGAATGAACCCACCGTACTTCTTCAGATTCTCCGCCGTATCCACGGGATTGAACACGACAGCGGTATAGAAGAAAGCAAAGAAAACGATCAGGGCCAGATACATGGTGATATAGAGCGGCTGCCCACGCCCCATGATCGCGGCAAAGGAGGTCAGCCATTCCGGGCCGCCCTGGGACGCAAACTGGGCGATGGTCACCGGCATCAGCAGGATCGAGCTGGCGAAGATCGGCGGAATCACGCCCGAGGTATTGACCTTGAGCGGAAGGTGCGACGATTCGCCGCCGAACATCTTATTGCCGACCTGGCGCTTGGGATACTGAACGATGATCCGCCGCTGGGCGCGTTCCATGTAGACGATGAAGGCGATCACCGCCACCGACATGATCAGGATCCCGATGATCACCAGGACCGGAAGGGCGCCGGTCCGGCCCAACTCCAGGGTGTTCATGATCGCCATCGGCAACTCGGCCACGATGCCGGCCATGATGATCAGCGACGTACCCTGGCCGATGCCGCGCGCCGTGATCTGCTCGCCCAGCCACATCAGAAACATGGTGCCGCCGGTCAGCGTCACCACAGCGGTGAAGCGGAACAGCATGGAATTGTCGATCATCACCGCCGAACCGCGCGAACTGGTCATGCTCTCAAGACCGACGGCGATGCCGTAGGCCTGGAACGCGGCGATAATCACGGTGAGATAGCGGGTATACTGATTGATCTTCTTGCGGCCGGCCTCGCCTTCCTTCTTCACCGCTTCCAGGCTGGGGACCACGGTGGTCATCAACTGGAGGATGATGGAGGCCGAGATATACGGCATGATGTTCAACGCGAAGATGGTCATACGGTGCAGCGCACCGCCGGCCAGCATGTCGAACATGCCCAAGATGCCGCCCCCGCTCTGCTTGAACAGGTCGCCAAGCACTTGAGGATCGACGCCCGGCAAGGGAATCCAGGTTCCGAGACGATAGACGATGAGAGCCCCGAGGGTGAACCAGATCCTCTTCTTGAGGTCGGTCGCCTTCGCGAGCACACCAAAGTTCAAATTCGCGGCGAGCTGCTCGGCAGCGGAGGCCATGCCATACTCCGGGGTTGGTGGTGCCGGTCCGGTTCACGGTGCCGACTTCGACGCTCGCTACCGCACCACAAATCCTGAATTTGTCAAATGATCCGGATCAAATGATCCGGATCACTCTGACTCTACGCGAATGATCAGCGGCCGAAACCGGCCGCAATCATCAACCCTCGACCGGAACGGCCTTGGGGGCGATGACGGTCACCGATCCGCCCGACTTCTCGACGGCGGCGATGGCGGCGGCAGACGCGCCGGTAACCTCGATGGTCACCTTGGCGGTCAGTTCGCCACGTCCCAGCAGCCGGACGCCGTCATGGATCTTGCCGATCAGACCGGCGGCCTGAAGCACCAGGGCGTTGATCGGCTTCGAGGCGTCGAGACGCTTCTCGTCGATGGCCTTCTGGATGCGGCCGAGATTGACCTCGGAAAATTCCTTGGGGAACGGGACATGAAAGCCCCGCTTCGGCAGGCGACGGTAGATGGGCATCTGACCGCCTTCGAAGCCATTGATGGCTACGCCGGTACGCGAGCTCTGACCCTTGACACCCGAGCCAGCAGTCTTGCCCTTGCCGGAGCCGATGCCGCGGCCGACGCGCTTTGCCTTGTAACGCGCGCCGTCATTGTCGCGAAGTTCGTTCAGCTTCATTTCTTTTCGTCCTCATGACCGAAAATGCCGAGGGCCGAAGCCCCCGGACACTCGGAAATACTAGTCTTCCACCTGCACCAGGTGCCGGACCTTGGCGATCATGCCGCGCACGGAAGGGGTATCTTCCAGCACGCTGCGACGACGCATCTTGTTCAGGCCCAAGCCCACCAGGGTGGCGCGCTGATCGGCCGGACGGCCGATCGGGCTACCCACCTGGATGACCGTCACGGTGGTCTTTTCGGCGGTGTTCTTCTTGGCGGCCATTGATCGAGCCCTCCTCAAGCGCCAGCGGCAGCCGCGGCAGCGGCTCCGTCACGACGGCCAATGATCTCGCCGACCTTCTTGCCACGCTTGGCGGCAACCGAGCGCGGAGACGCCAGGTTGACCAGAGCGGCGAAGGTCGCCTTGATCATATTATGCGGGTTGGAGGTGCCGAGGCACTTGGCCACGACGTCCTGCACACCCATGGTTTCGAAAACAGCGCGCATCGGGCCGCCGGCGATGATGCCGGTACCGGCCGGAGCAGCCCGCAGGATGACGCGGCCGGCGCCGAAGCGGCCGAAAGCGTCGTGATGCAGAGTGCGGCCTTCGCGAAGCGCGATCTTGACCATGTTACGCTTGGCCTGTTCGGTAGCCTTGCGGATGGCTTCCGGAACTTCACGGGCCTTGCCGGAACCGTAACCGACGCGACCCTTGGCGTCACCGACCACGACCAGGGCGGCAAAGGCGAACCGACGGCCACCCTTCACCACCTTGGCGACGCGATTGATGTGGACCAGCTTATCGACGAATTCCGATTCCTCGCGTTCACGGGGAGTCTGCTCGCTGCGGCCACGGCCGCTGCGCTCGCCGCCGCGACCCCGCTCGGGCCGATCACTAGTGGTGGGAGTACGTGCCATTGCTCATCATCCTCAGAAAGACAGGCCGCCTTCGCGGGCCGCATCGGCCAGGGCCTTGACCCGACCGTGATAGATGTAGCCGCCACGGTCGAACACCACCTCGGTGATGCCGGCCGCTTTGGCCCGCTCGGCGATCAGCTTGCCGACCGCGGCCGCAGCCGACTTGTCGGCGCCGGTCTTCAATGTGCCCTTGAGCTCTGCGTCGAGCGTCGAGGCGGCGGCCAGGGTGACGCCATTGCTGTCGTCGATAACCTGGACGTAGATGTTCTTCCCAGAGCGGAAGACCGACAGCCGCACGCGGCCATGGCTCTTCGCCTTGATGCTCTGGCGAGCGCGCCGCTTGCGGCGCTCGAATAAATCTTTCGGCGTCATCATGGCGGTGCCCTTTACTTCTTCTTACCTTCCTTACGAAGGATGGTCTCGGTTTCGTACTTGATACCCTTGCCCTTGTAGGGCTCGGGACCACGGAAAGCGCGGATCTCCGCCGCGATCTGGCCGACGCGCTGGCGATCGCGCCCGGAGATCGAGATGGCCGTCGGCTTGTCGCACTTCATGGTGACATCGTCCGAGATCGGATAGAGGATGTCGTGCGAATAACCAAGCTGCAGCTTGAGGGTCTTGCCCTCAACCGCGGCGCGGTAACCAACGCCGTTGATTTCGAGATTAACGGTGAAACCGTCGGAGACGCCCTTGACCATGTTGTTGAGCAAGGCACGGGTAGTGCCCCACATCATGCGGGCTTCCTTGGTTTCGTTCTTGGGCTTCACCCAGATCAGGTTGCCTTCGAGGGTGACCTCGACGCATTCCCTGGCGGTGAGCCGGGACTCGCCCAGCTTGCCCTTGACGGTGACGTCGGGACCGGAAATCTGAACGGTGACCCCCGACGGCACCGAGACGGGATATTTGCCGACTCGCGACATTTGAGAGCCCTCCTCAGAACACTTCGCAGAGGACTTCGCCGCCGACATTCTGGGCGCGAGCCTCAGTGTCGGACATGACGCCGCTCGGGGTCGAGAGGATCGTAATCCCCAGCCCGTTGGCGACGCGGCGAAGGTCGGCGATCTTGGAATACACGCGACGGCCCGGAGTGGACACGCGCGAGATTTCCCGGATCACCGGCTGACCCTCGTGATACTTGAGTTCAATATTGAACTCGGCGATGCCGGGACGAACGTCGACGCGGGCGAAACCGCGAATATAACCTTCGCGCTTCAGCACTTCGAGAACGTTGGCGCGCAGATTCGACGCCGGCGACTTGACGGTTGCCTTGTTCGCCCGCTGTCCGTTCCGGATGCGGGTGATCATATCGGCGAGAGGATCGGTCATAGACATAGACTTAAGCCCTCCCTTACCAGCTGGACTTGGTCATGCCGGGGATCTGGCCCTGCGAGGCGAGCTCGCGAAGCTTAATCCGGCACAGCTTGAACTTACGGTAGTTACCACGCGACCGACCGGTCAGTTCGCAACGCAGACGCACGCGAACCTTAGACGAATTGCGGGGCAACTGAGCCAGCTTCAGGGTCGCTTCGAAGCGCTCCTCGGGGCTGGCCTCGCGGTCGTTGGCGACCACTTTCAACTTCGCGCGGCGATTGGCAAACTGCTTTGCCATGCGCTCGCGCTTCTTGTTGCGCTCGACGGAGCTGACCTTAGACATTGCCTATAACTCCACTCAAGCCACGAACGGCATGTCGAAACCCTTGAGGAGCGACTTGGCTTCCTCGTTGGTTTCGGCGGTCGTGACGAAGATGATGTCCATGCCCCGAGTGGTCTCGACCTTGTCGTAGTCGATTTCGGGGAATATGAGTTGCTCCTTGAGGCCCAGCGAGTAGTTGCCGTTGCCGTCGAAGCTCTTGCCGGGAACGCCGCGGAAATCGCGGACGCGCGGCAGGGCGATGTTGATCAACCGGTCGAGGAACTCGTACATGCGGTCCGCCCGAAGAGTGACCTTGCAGCCCACAACCTGACCTTCGCGCAGCTTGAACTGGGCGATGGAGGTCTTGGCCTTGGTCACCACCGGCTTCTGACCGGCGATGAGGGTCATCTCGGCGACCGCCGATTCGATCTTCTTGGCATCCTGGGCGGCTTCACCGACGCCCATGTTGATGACGATCTTCGTCAATTTCGGAATCTGCATCGGGTTCGCATAGTTGAACTCGGTCTGCAGCGCCGGCTTGACGACCGTCTCGTAGTGCTTACGCAAGCGTGCCATCTGACTGTCCTTTCGCCCTTATCGGTCGATGACTTCGCCGGAACGGCGCGCGATGCGCACTTTCCGACCGTCTTCGAGGATCTTGTGACCGATGCGGGTCGGCTTGCCGTCCTTGGGATCTTCGTGGGCGACGTTGGAGACGTGAATGGCAGCCTCCTTCTCCACGATTCCACCCTGAGTGGTGGCGGACGGACGGGTGTGACGCTTCACCAGGTTGACGCCCTGGACGATGACGCGCTGCTCCTTCGGGCTGGCGGAGATGACTTCGCCCTTCTTGCCCTTGTCCTTACCGGCAAGCACGACGACCCGATCACCCTTCTTCACGTTCATGGAGGACATTTAGAGGACCTCCGGCGCGAGAGAAATGATCTTCATGAACTTCTTACCGCGAAGCTCACGAGTCACCGGCCCGAAAATACGAGTGCCGATGGGCTCGCCCTGCTTGTTGATCAGCACGGCGGCATTGGTGTCGAAGCGGATCGCCGAGCCATCGGCCCGACGGATTTCCTTAGCGGTGCGAACGATGACGGCGCGATGAACGTCACCCTTCTTCACACGACCGCGCGGGATCGCCTCTTTGATGGAAACGACAATGACGTCGCCAACCGTGGCGATGGTACGGTGCGAACCGCCCAACACCTTGATGCACTGCACCCGGCGGGCACCCGAATTATCGGCGACGTCCAGGTTGGTTTGCATCTGGATCATGTTGTGTCTTCCTTATCCCAGATCCGCTCTCGTCAAGCCTGCGGCTCGACGATCACTTCCCAGCACTTGGTCTTCGACAGCGGGCGGCACTCGCAGATGCGGACAGTGTCACCAACCTTGAAGGCGTTGTTTTCGTCGTGGGCGTGATACTTCTTCGAGCGACGGATGAACTTCTTGTAGATCGGGTGCATGACGCGCCGCTCGACGCGCACCACCACGGTCTTTTCCATCTTGTCGCTCGTCACGACCCCTTGAAGAATGCGCTTCGGCATGTCGCGTGGTCTCCTTAGGACGCGCTTTTGGCGCGCTCGCCGAGCAGCGTCTTGATGGTCGCGATTTCACGACGCACGACACGCACTCGGGCAGTGTTCTCCAACTGGCCAGAGGCCCGCTGGAAGCGAAGGTTGAACTGCTCCTTCTTGAGCTCCAGAACCCGCTCCTTGAGCTGGTCCGGAGTCTTTTGGCGCAGATCGGCAGCCTTGGTCGCCATGGCTCAGATCTCCCCGATACGGCAGACGAACTTGGTCTTGATCGGCAGCTTGGCAGCCGCCAACGCGAAACCGTGACGCGCGATCTCTTCCGACACGCCATCCACCTCAAAGAGGATACGGCCGGGAGCGACACGAGCGACCCAGAATTCCGGGGCACCCTTACCAGAGCCCATGCGGACTTCGGCAGGCTTGGACGACACCGGCAGATCCGGGAAAATCCGGATCCACACCCGTCCCTGACGCTTCATATGACGGGTCAGGGCACGACGGGCCGCCTCGATCTGGCGGGCGGTGATGCGCTCGGGCTCCAGGGCCTTGAGGCCGAAGGCGCCGAAGTTCAAGGCCGAACCACCCTTGGTCACACCCTTGATCCGGCCCTTATGGGCCTTACGGTATTTAGTACGCTTGGGCGAAAGCATCTCTCAAACCCTTCTCGATCAGCGGCTCGCCGGGGTGGTCTCACCCGCAGCGCGCTTGTCCTGGGCCATGGGGTCGTGCGCGAGGATCTCGCCCTTGAACACCCAAACCTTGACGCCGCAAGTGCCATAGGTGGTCTTGGCGGTACCCACACCGTAGTCCACGTCGGCACGCAGCGTATGCAACGGCACGCGACCTTCGCGATACCACTCCATCCGGGCGATTTCGGCGCCGCCCAGACGGCCGGAGCAATTGATCCGGATGCCCTGGGCTCCGAGGCGCATGGCCGACTGAACCGCACGCTTCATGGCGCGACGGAAGGCGACGCGGCGCTCCAGCTGCTGAGCGATGGACTCGGCCACCAACTGAGCGTCCAGTTCCGGCTTGCGGATCTCGACGATGTTCAGGTGAACCTCGGCACCGGTCATCTTGGACAGCTCCTTGCGGAGCACCTCGATGTCAGCGCCCTTCTTGCCAATCACAACACCCGGACGGGCGGTGTGAATGGTGATGCGGGCCTTCTTGGCCGGACGCTCGATAACCACGCGCGACACACCGGCCTGGGCCAGCTTCTCGCGCAGATACTTGCGCAGGGCAAGATCCTGGTGCAGCAACTTGGCGTAGCTCGCATCGGCGAACCACCGGGAGTCCCAGGTGCGGTTGATCCCGACCCGAAGACCGATCGGATTGACTTTCTGACCCATCTGGTTACTCCCCCGCGACTTCGGCGCGTTCGCGCACGATGACGGTCAGATTGCTGAACGGCTTCTCGATCCGGCTGGACCGGCCACGGGCGCGGGCGGCGAACCGCTTCATCACCATGGCCTTGCCGACATGAGCCTCTGCCACGTACAGCCGGTCAACGTCGAGCTGATGGTTGTTCTCGGCATTGGCGATGGCCGACTGCAAGACCTTCCTCACCTCGACGGCAATGCGCCGCTTGGAGAAGGTCAGGGCATTCAGCGCCACCTCGGCCTTGAGACCACGAATGCTCTCGGCAACCAGGTTGAGCTTGCGGGGGCCTGTGCGGATGGTCGCAGCGAAGGCTTTCGCCTCGTTATCCGCCAACACCCGCTCATTGGATTTCTTGCCCATGGCTACTTCCTCTTCGCCTTCTTGTCGACCGCATGACCGTAGAACGTCCGGGTCGGCGAGAACTCACCGAACTTATGACCGATCATGTTTTCGGTCACCAGCACGGGGATGAACTTCTGGCCGTTATAGACGCCAAAGGTCAGACCGACGAACTGCGGCAGGATGGTCGAACGACGCGACCAGATCTTAATAACCTCGTTACGGCCACTGGCGCGGGCCTTATCGGCCTTGCCCAGCATGTAGCCGTCGAGGAAGGGGCCTTTCCAAACGGAACGAGCCATTTTCCAGCCCCTCCTACTGAGTCTGACGGCGGCGCATAATCAGCCGGTCCGTCTTCTTGTTGCTACGCGTCTTCTTACCCTTGGTCGGCTTGCCCCACGGGGTAACCGGGTGACGACCACCGGAAGTCCGGCCTTCACCACCACCGTGCGGATGGTCGATCGGGTTCATGGCGACACCGCGAACGCTGGGACGACGCCCCAGCCACACGCTGCGACCAGCCTTGCCCAGCGAGACGTTCTGCTGGTCGGGATTGGACACGGCGCCGATGGTGGCCATGCACTCGCCGCGGACCATGCGAAGCTCGCCCGAGGACAGCCGGAGCTGGGCATAGCCCTGATCCTTGCCGACCAGCTGGACATAAGTGCCAGCCGAACGGGCCATCTGGGCGCCCTTGCCCACCTTGAGCTCCACGTTGTGCACGATGGTGCCGACGGGGATGTTCTTCAGCGGCATGGCGTTGCCGGGCTTGATGTCGACCTTTTCGCCGGCGATTACCTGATCACCGACCGCGAGGCGCTGCGGAGCGATGATATAGGCCTTCTCGCCGTCGGTATAGGTGACCAGCGCGATGAACGCGGTCCGGTTGGGATCGTATTCCAACCGCTCGACCGTCGCCGGCATGTCGAACTTGGTGCGCTTGAAGTCGATGAGGCGATAGCGGCGCTTATGCCCACCGCCACGCCAGCGCATGGTGATCCGACCGGTGTTGTTGCGGCCGCCCTTGGAGCGCAGACCCTCGGTCAGCGCCTTCTCGGGCTTGCCCTTCCAGAGTTCCGAACGATCGACCTGGACCAGTTGGCGGCGGCCCGGCGTCGTCGGCTTGAATGTCTTCAGTGCCATGGCGTCAGACTCCCGTGGTCACGTCGATGGAGTGGCCCTCGGCCAGGGTAACGACCGCCTTCTTGACGTCGTTGCGCACGCCGATACGACCGCGGAACCGCTTGACCTTGCCCTTTTGGATCAAGGTATTCACGGCGGTGACCTTCACCCCGAAAATGCCCTCGACCGAGGCCTTGATCTCCGGCTTGGTCGCGTTCAGCGGAACCTTGAAGGTCACCTGACGGTACTCGGAGCCCATGGTCGCCTTTTCGGTGATCACGGGGGCGCGGACGACGTCGTACATCCGCTCCTTGCTGATGACGAGCTTGCTCATTTCAGGCGAGCCTCCAGGGCTTGCACCGCGTCCTTGGTCAGAACCAAGGTGTCGCGACGCAGGATATCGTAGACGTTGGCGCCGACCTGCGGCAGCACATCCACATAGGGGATGTTGCGGCTGGCCAGGGCGAAGTTGCCGTCCACGGCACCGTCGATGATCAGCACCGAGGTCCAACCGAGCGTGGACAGACGCGCCGCCAGCTCCTTGGTCTTCGGGCTGTTCGCCGAGGCGGTGTCCAACACGATCAGCTTCCCGTCCTTGGCCTTGGACGACAGCGCCGTCTTCAGCGCCAGCTTGCGGACCTTCTTGGGCAGGTCGTGGGCATGCGAGCGGACAACCGGGCCAAAAATGGTGGCGCCGCCACGGAACTGCGCACTGCGCAGCGAACCCTGACGGGCACGACCGCCACCCTTCTGATTGAAGGGCTTCTTGGTGGTGCCGGAGATCTCGCTGATCCCCTTGGTCTTATGATTGCCGGACTGGCGCTTGGCCAACTGCCAGTTCACCGCGCGGAACAAGATGTCCGTGCGAACCGGCAGACCGAACACGGCATCGGCCAGTTCGATCTCGCCGACGGTCTGGTTATCCAGGCTGATTACGTTCGTCTTCATCGCCGTTATTCCTTACTGCTCGCCGGCATCGGCCGCGGGAGCGTCGACGGCAGCGGCACCAGCACCCTTGATGCCGGCCGGGAACGGCACGCCATCGGGCAACTTGCGCTTCACCGCGTCGCGGACGAGCACCCAAGTCCCTTCGTGACCGGGAACCGAACCCTTGACCAGGATCAGGCCGCGATCGACGTCGGTGGACACCACGGTGAGGTTCTGGGTGGTCACCTGCACGTCACCCATGTGACCGGCCATCTTCTTGCCTTTGAACACCTTGCCGGGGTCCTGGCGCTGGCCGGTTGAACCGTGGGAACGGTGGGACACCGAAACGCCGTGCGTGGCTTCGAGACCACGGAAATTATGGCGCTTCATGACACCGGCGAAACCCTTGCCGATGGTGGTGCCGGTGACATCCACGAACTGGCCGGGGATGAAATGGGCGGCGGAGAGCTCGGCGCCAACCTCGAGAACGTTCTCGGCGGTGACGCGGAACTCGACAACCTTCTTCTTGGGCTCGACCTTGGCCTTGGCGAAGTTGGCGCGAGCAGGCTTGCTCACATTCTTCACCTTGGCAACGCCTGCGCCAAGCTGGACGGCCACATAGCCGTCGGTTTCCACAGAGCGGGTCGAGACCACCTGACAGGTGTCGACCTTCAGCACGGTGACGGGCACATGGGTGCCGTCCGCGGTGAAGATCCTCGTCATGCCGACCTTCTGGGCGATGAGACCGGATCGCATCGTTTTCTTCCTTAGAGCTTGATCTCGACGTCGACGCCGGCGGCCAGGTCGAGCTTCATCAGCGCATCAACGGTCTGGGGCGTCGGATCGACGATGTCCAGGAGACGCTTATGCGTGCGAATTTCGAACTGCTCGCGCGACTTCTTGTCGATATGCGGGCTACGGTTGACGGTGAACTTCTCGATCCGGCTCGGAAGCGGGATCGGTCCGCGCACCTGCGCCCCGGTCCTCTTGGCGGTGTTCACGATCTCGCGGGTGCTCTGGTCGAGCACGCGGTGATCGAACGCCTTGAGGCGGATGCGGATGTTCTGGCTATCCATGTTCAAGTCATCCGTCAAATCGGACCGGCGCCCCAACTTTTTTGGGGCGCCGGTCGGTGTGAATTCGTCAGGTTCAAAGAACCTCCCGCAGTCAGCTTGCCCCACTTTCGCGATGCGCGGGGCCGGCTCTTACGGAAACTGCCGAAGCAGAAGGCGGGTTTATACAGGGGCAATGGCGGCTTGGCAAGCGGACTCGTAAAAGAATCTGTAACACCCCCGTCACAAGCAAACGGCCCCCGGAGGTTTCCCTCCGAGGGCCGCTTCATTCCAGCCGTGGGGCCGGAAATTACTCGACGATCGAGGCGACGACGCCGGCGCCGACGGTACGACCGCCTTCACGGATGGCGAAGCGCAGACCCTCGTCCATGGCGATCGGGCAGATCAGATGGACTTCCATGGACACGTTGTCGCCCGGCATCACCATCTCGGTGCCTTCCGGCAGGGTCACC
>JAUSFB010000005.1 GCA_030651575.1 Phaeospirillum sp. | reverse complement strand
TACGTTGCTTGCCAAGATGATCGATCGCAGTCCCGTTGCCCCGGAAAGGAGCATAATCGTGGCCCCGAAATACGAGATCAAGGCGACGGTCGTGAATGTGATTGAGCATAACGCCGCCCCCATCAATATCGATGCCCGCGCAGTGGATGTCGCGATGACCGACGACGGCGACTGCCGGAAGGACAAAAATCCACAGCGAGCAGACGATATTACGTTGGCCGATGGGTTCGAGCATTCTGCCGACTACGACAGGATCAGGCTGAACGGTGAGAGGTTCCGGTTCGGAATGATTCAGGCGCGCATTATTCGGCAATTACACGAAGCGAGTCGTACACCCTGCCCGTGGGTTCCAGAAAAGCAGCTTTTGTCGGATGCCGGATCCGGGAGTGAGGATTTGCGCCGCGCTTTTAAGAACCATGACCGCGACGCCCTGTTTGAGACCGATACCATCGGTCGGGTGCGTCTACGACTGTAGCCCCGATCAATATTCCTGCTTGTCAAGGGGACGCCTCGGGGACGAAGCGTCCCCTTTTCGTCGTCGTCTCCTCCCCATACAGCGCCTGAAGTTTTCGCCATGCTCCCGCCAGAGTTCACGCAGCGGAGCACGCCGACATGGCCGAACAATTTCTCTGCCAGAAGCAACTGGCCCGACGGTGGGGGATTTCCCACCGCACCCTGGAGAACTGGCGCTACCGGGGCCAGGGCCTGCCGTTCCTGAGGCTGGGCGGCAAGATTTTCTACAAAATTGAGGAAGTCGAAGCCTACGAGGCCCGTCAGACCCAGCCCGGCTTCGGGCAGAATGTTCTGTTCGAGGACGTTGGCGTGGCCGAATTGAGGGCGGGCCAATGACCTCCCCCATGACCATCCCGGCCTTCCAGTCCTGGTTCGCGGGCGCCGTTCCTGGTGACGGCCTCATCTACCACCTGGGCCTGCTCGGTCTCGACCGCGCCCGCGGCCCGTCGTCCCTGCCCGAAGCGGCCCGCTCCCAACTCGACCGTGTTGCCGCCCGCGCCCTGGCGCTGGCCGAGGACGGCCGCCTGCTGCTGGTTCAACGCCGCGTCGCCGAAGACCGCATCGCCTACATCGCCATCAAGGTGAGCGGCGACAAGCCCCGGAGGATCTGACCATGACCATCCCCAACCGCCCCCGCCTTGCCGACATGATGACCATGCCGGTGGGCGAAGTTGCTCATTTCTCGCCCGAGATCCTGATCCTGCTGCAGGAAGAAGCCGAGGAATCCCTGCGCCACGCAAAGTCGGCCAAAGACTGGCTCGATGCTGTCTTGGCGCGCCGCTACGCCCCCATCGCTGCCGAATTGCGCAGCCGCGACGGCAAGGACACCGGTACCGTTCGTTTCGATGACGGCTCCGTCACCGTGGTGGCCGATTTGCCCAAGAAGATCGAGTGGGACCAGGAGCAGCTGGCGGCTACCGTCGAGCGTATCCGCGCAGCCGGTGACGATCCGACCGAATATGTCGATCTCGCCTTCAAGGTGCCCGAGCGCAAATACGGTGCCTGGCCCGGCCACATCCGCACCGCCTTCGAGGCGGCCCGGACGATCAAGACCGGCAAGCCGACCTTCATGCTGAAGCCCAACAACCCCTGAGACAGCGACGGGGCAGCCCCACCTGCGAGGGCGGGCAAGGCTTCCCTTCGGCGCCCGGTCAACGCCCCGTCGTCCCCCTTTGAATCGGAGACTCCCATGGCCGTTCGCATCATCACCGCCGACGAGCGCCTTTCGTCCGCCGGCAACAAGACCTCGGTGGCCATCTTCGGCCAACCCGGTGTCGGCAAGACCTCGCTGCTGAGGACCCTGCCTCCCGCCCAGACCGTCTGCCTGGACCTGGAAGCCGGTATGAAGTCGGTGCAGGACTGGCCGGGCGCCAGCATCCCGGTGCGCAGCTTCGGCGACTTCCGCGATCTCGCCGTGCTGATCGGCGGCCCTGACCCGGCGGTCGATCCCAACGCCTTCTACAGCGCCCAGCACTTCCAGCATGTGCGTTCGCTCTATGCTGGCTCGGGTGTCGAGGAATTCCTCGCCGCGATGCCGGTGATTTTCGTCGATTCCATCACCGACCTGACCCGGCAGGCCATGGCCTTCGCCAAGCAGCAGCCGGAAGCTTTTTCTGACCGCACCGGCAAGCCGGATATCCGCGGCGCCTATGGCCTGCTGGGGCGCGAGGTGATCCAGGCGCTAAAGCACCTACAGCACGCTTCCGGCAAGACGGTGATCTTCGTCGGGGTGCTGGAGAAGGTCACCGACGAATTCAACGCCACCACCTGGCAGCCGCAGATGGAGGGGTCGAAGGCGGGGCGCGAACTGCCCGGCATCGTCGATCAGGTGATCTCCATGCACCTGTTTTCCCACGACGCCGACGGCAACTGGGAGCTGAACGAGAGGGCCACCGAGCGCCGCCTCGTCTGCCAGTCAGGGAACCCGTTCGGCCTGCCCGCCAAGGATCGCTCCGGCCGTCTGGACGTGACCGAGCCGCCAGATCTCGGCGCCCTGCTTGCCAAGATCAACCGTATTCCCGCCTGATTGAAAGGAACCCACCCCCATGTCCTACGATTTCAACGACGCCCAGCCGCAGATGATGCCCTCGGGCGAGCTGATCCCCGATGGCACCTTCGCCAAGATCCGCATGTCCATCCGCCCCGGCGGGGTCAATGGTTCGGCCCCCATGGATTCCGGGTTGCTGAAGGCCGCAAGCGAGAGCGACGCCAAGATGCTCGACTGCGAATTCACCGTAGTCGAAGGGCCGTTCGTGCGGCGCAAGTTCTGGCAGAATTTCACCGTGGCCGGCGGCAAGCTGGACGACAAGGGGCAAAGCAAGGGCTGGAACATCTCGAAGGCGTCGTTCCGCGCCATGGTCGACAGCGCACTCGGGCTGAATCCCAAGGACACCAGCGATGCGGCCAAGGCCAAGCGGGTGATCCAAGGGCTGAAGCAACTCGATGGCATCACCTTCGCGGCCCGCATCATGGTGGAACCGGCCAGCGACCCCAAGTATCGCGACCAGAACCGGCTGGCCAACGTGGTGCTGCCCGACGAGGCCCAATACGCGGCGGTGATGAAGGGCGAGGCGGTCGACCCCGATCCCATCAACGCCAAGCCGCGCAAGCCGTCCGCGGGTGCCCCAGCGCAGAACGCTCCGGCCTGGGCCACTGATGCGGCTCCTGCTCCGGCACCGCAACAGACCGGCGACGTCCCTTGGACCCAGCAATCCCCGGCGCAGCAGCAGACCACAACTCAGCAGCCCACTCCCCCGGCGGCATCGGCCCCCGGCCCGGCTTGGCTCAACACCTGACGAAGGCGGCGCCTGCCATGACGGATGACGAATGGCAGGCGCATACGACGCGCCAGGCGGCGAAGGCGATCGGCGAATGGCTCGAAGCTCGCGGAAAACTGCATCAACCCATAAGGGCGCTGGCCATGTGGGAGTTGGAGGCCATGGCAACCAACGCCATCGGCAGCTTCATCGTGCTGGCCTCGCAGCGGATCAAGGCGGAACCCGATCAGCACTCGGAGCTGACCCGGCTCTTGCTGGGGTAGCGGTCTGCGCCATCTGCGGTCGTGAGGCCAGGGGGTTCGGCTATGTCCACCGCCTGCGCCACGACGAGTACCCGTTTCATCGCTTCTGCTCCATGCGCTGCCAGCAGGCCGGCGCTGAAATCGCCAGGAGACATAATGGAATGATCGACAAGACCGCTCGAGAAACCAAGGCCATCAAGGATGCCCGGCCCCTCTTCGCCGAGGCGCTGACCGTGCTGGGTCTGATGGAACCGTTCTATCACCGTTCTGCCTCCGACATTGACCGGCTGATCGAGGCGGCCGTCACCGGCTATGTCGAGTCCATGCAGCGCCAGTCTGGTGTCCAGGAGCGCAGCGGCCCCCCCTTCGACGACCCCATCCCATTCTGAGGCCGCCATCATGCTCGATCTCAACCATGGCTCAGGCTGCCAGTACCAGCCTCCCGACCGCGATCCCGGTATCACCATGGCGGTGAACGCCGCCATCGATGCCGCCCTGGTGGTGCGCAGCCGGGCGCAGGTTGCTCGCCAATACGTCAGCACCTCCGGTATCGGCCGGGAATGCCTGCGGCAGATCCAGTACGACTATTTGGCCGCACCGAAAGATGAAGGGCGAGATTTCGAGCCTAAGACGCTCCGCATCTTCGAGGCCGGGCATCGCGGCGAGGACGTGGTAGCGGCTTGGCTGCGGGCCGCCGGTTTTGATTTGCGCACGGAACGCCGCGACGGGCGGCAATTCGGGTTCTCGGCGTTGAATGGCCGGTTCAAGGGCCATATCGACGGCTGCCTGGTCGGCGGACCGGTGGCCATGGATTATCCCGCCCTGTGGGAGAATAAGGCGCTGGGCATGTCGTCGTGGAAGGACGTGGTCAAACGCGGTGTTGTCCTGTCCAAGCCGGTCTATGCCGCCCAGATCGCCCTCTATCAGGCGTACATGGACTTGCCCGCACCGGCACTGTTTACCGCCTTGAACCGCGACACCTGGGAAATCCACTGCGAACTGGTGCCGTTTGACGCTGCTCTGGCCCAGAGCATGAGCGACCGCGCCGTCCAGGTGGTCCAGGCCAGCGATGCCCAGGAGCTGCTGCCCCGCGCTGTTGTCGAACGGACCTCGGTGGTCTGCCGCGGCGGCAAGACCAGCGGGGGCTGGCATTCATCCTGCTCGTGGCAGGATCGCTGCTGGGGAGATGCACGATGACGACGAAACATCGCCCCTTGAGCTACGAGATCCTCCAGATTCGCGAGACTGGCGGCCCCCGCACCATCGCCCGGATCTGGTGCGCCGCGTGCGGCGACACCCTCGATCTCACCCTCACCGCGAATCGTCACGCCGACAACGTCGAGCGACGGGCCAAGGCCAAGGGGTGGGACTGCGACAAGAACCGCGCCAGCCG
Organism: Phaeospirillum sp.; assembly: GCA_030651575.1. Classification (GTDB taxonomy): domain Bacteria; phylum Pseudomonadota; class Alphaproteobacteria; order Rhodospirillales; family Magnetospirillaceae; genus Phaeospirillum. Next base: position 795 of record JAUSFB010000005.1, on the reverse strand, counting down.
CACCATCTGCCCCGACTGCAAGGCGGCTCCTCCCGCGAGAATCAAGCCGGCCATGCCCGTCGCACCGAAAGCCTGCCGATCCGCCACCGCGGCGAAACCCGCCATCCCCGCCATCCCAATCGCCAATATGGAGCCCCCGATGACCGCCATCACCCCTGCCGTCCGCCCCGCCACCCCCGACGAGCGCATGCGCATCCGCCACAAGCTGGACGGGGTGTTCGACGATGCCAAGGGCATGTACCTGGACGGCTATTCCGATCAGCGTGTCGCCGAGGAATTGAAGCTGCCGCGCAAGATGATCGAGCAGATCCGCGAAGCCGCCTACGGTCCCATCCGCACCGATCCCGAGATCGAGCAATTGCGCACCGACATCGTCGCCCTGATCGCCATGGCCTCCACCCTGACCAATCGGTTGGCCGAGGTCGAGAAGCGTTTCCAGCCCAGATAACCGGGAGCCTGCCCGCGATGACCGACATCACGCCTTCGGATAATCAGGCCCGCGCCATCGCTGCCATCCGCGACTGGTTCCAGAATCGCAGCGATGAGCAGCCGGTGTTCCGGCTGTTCGGCTTCGCCGGGACCGGCAAGTCCACCGTGCTGAAGTTCGCACTTGAGGACTTGGGCCTTGCGCCCCATGCTGAGGATCGTCCCGGTGTGGTCACCGCCACCTTCACCGGCAAGGCCGCCCTGGTGCTGCGGCGCAAGGGCACCCCGGCTCGGACCATCCACAGCCTGATCTACAGCGTCATCGAGGCCACCGACGAGGAGATCGAGGAAGCGGGCAAGCGCATCGCC
>JAUSFB010000004.1 GCA_030651575.1 Phaeospirillum sp. | reverse complement strand
TACGTTGCTTGCCAAGATGATCGATCGCAGTCCCGTTGCCCCGGAAAGGAGCATAATCGTGGCCCCGAAATACGAGATCAAGGCGACGGTCGTGAATGTGATTGAGCATAACGCCGCCCCCATCAATATCGATGCCCGCGCCGTGGACGTCGCGATGGCCGACGACGGCGACCGCCAGAAGGACAAGAATTCACCGCAAGTAGACGATATTCCGTTGGCCGGTGGGTTCGAGCATTCTGCCGACTACGACAGGATCAGGCTGAACGGTGAGATATTCCGCTTCGGAATGATTCAGGCGCGCATTATTCGTCAATTACACGAAGCCAGTCATACACCCTGCCCGTGGGTTCCAGAAAGGCAGCTTTTGTCGGATGCCGGATCCGGGAGTGAGGATTTGCGCCGCGCTTTTAAGAACCATGACCGCGACGCCCTGTTTGAGACCGACGCCATCGGTCGGGTGCGTCTGCGACTGCGACTGTAGTCCCGATCAATTTTCCGGCCATTGTCAAGGGGACGCCTCGGGGACGAAGCGTCCCCTTTTCGTCGTCGCCTCCTCCCCATACCGCGCCTGAAGTTTTCGACATGCTTCCGCCAGAGTTCACGCAGCGGAGCACGCCGACATGGCCGAACAATTTCTCTGCCAGAAGCAACTGGCCCGACGGTGGGGGATTTCCCACCGCACCCTGGAGAACTGGCGCTACCGGGGGCATGGCCTGCCGTTCCTGAGGCTGGGCGGCAAGATTTTCTACAAGATTGAAGAAGTCGAAGCCTACGAGACCCGTCAGACCCAGCCTGGCTTCGGGCAGAACGTTCTGTTCGAGGACGTTGCCGTGGCCGAAATGAGGGCGGGCCGATGACCTCCCCCATGACTATCCCGGCCTTCCAGTCCTGGTTCATGGACGCTGTTCCTGGTGACGGCATCATCTACCACCAGGGCCTGCTCGGCATCGACCGCACCCGCGGCCCGTCGTCCCTGCCCGAAACCGCCCGCTCCCACCTCGACCGTGTCGCTGCCCGTGCCCTGGCTCTGGCTGAGGACGGTGCCGTGTTGCTGGTGCAGCGCCGCATTGCTGAAGACCGCATCGCCTACATCGCCATCAAGGCGAGCGGCGACAAGCCCCGGAGGATCTGACCATGACCATCCCCAACCGCCCCAGCCTTGCCGACATGATGCGGCTGCCGCTGGGTGAGGTCGCCGACCTACCGGTCGAGATGCTGGCCCTGCTTCAGGAAGATGTTGAACACGGCTTGCGCAATGCCAAGACCGCCAAAGACTGGATGGATGGCGTCCTTGATCGTCGTTATGCCCCCATCGCCGCCGAATTGCGCAGCCGCGACGGCAAGGACACCGGCACGGTGCGCTTCGAGGACGGCGCCGTCACCGTGGTGGCCGATCTGCCCAAGAAGGTGGAGTGGGACCAGGAGCAATTGGCGGCCACCGTCGAACGCATCCGCGCCAGTGGTGACGATCCGGCCGAATACGTCGAGACGGCGTTCAAGGTGCCGGAGCGCAAATACGGCGCCTGGCCCGCCCACATCCGCGCCGCCTTCGAGGCCGCCCGCACGGTGAAGACCGGCAAGCCGACCTTCACGCTGAAGCCCACCACCCCCTGAGTCAGCGGCGGGGCAGCCCGACCCGCGAGGGCGGGCAGGCATCCCTTCGGCGCCCGGTCAACGCCCCGTCGTTCCCCCTTTGAATCGGAGAACCCCATGGCCGTTCGCATCATCACCGCCGACGAGCGCCTGTCGTCCGCCGGCAACAAGACCTCGGTGGCCATCTTCGGCCCGCCGGGGGTCGGCAAGACCTCGCTGCTAAAGACCCTGCCGCCCGCCCACACCGTCTGCCTGGATCTGGAAGCCGGCATGAAGTCGGTGCAGGATTGGCCCGGCGCCAGCATCCCGGTGCGCAGCTTCGGCGACTTCCGCGACCTTGCCGTGCTGATCGGCGGCCCCGATCCGGCGGTCGATCCCAATGCGTTTTACAGTGCCCAGCATTACCAGCATGTGCGCTCGGTTTATGCTGGCAGTGGGGTCGAGGAATTCCTCGCCTCCATGCCGGTGATCTTTGTCGATTCCATCACCGACCTGACCCGCCAGGCCATGGCCTTCGCCAAGCAGCAGCCCGAGGCGTTCTCGGATCGCACCGGCAAGCCCGACATCCGCGGCGCCTATGGCCTGCTGGGCCGCGAGGTGATCCAGGCCCTGAAGCACCTGCAGCATGCGCCGGGCAAGACGGTGATCTTCGTCGGCGTGCTGGAGAAGGTCACCGACGAATTCAACGCCACCACTTGGCAGCCGCAGATGGAGGGATCGAAGGCGGGACGCGAACTGCCCGGCATCGTCGATCAGGTCATCTCCATGCACCTGTTTTCCCACGACGCCGACGGCAACTGGGAACTGAACGAGAAGGCCGCCGAGCGCCGCCTGGTCTGCCAGTCAGGCAATCCCTATGGCCTGCCCGCCAAGGATCGCTCCGGCCGCCTCGACGTGACCGAGGCGCCCGACCTCGGTGCCTTGCTCACCAAGATCAACCGCATCCCCGCCTGACTGAAAGGAACCCACCCCCATGTCCTACGATTTCAACGACGCCCAGCCGCAGATGATGCCCTCGGGCGAACTGATCCCCGACGGCACCTTCGCCAAGATCCGCATGACCATCCGCCCCGGCGGGGTCAATGGCTCGGTCCCCATGGATGCCGGCCTGCTGAAGGCGGCCTCCGAGAGTGACGCCAAGATGCTCGACTGCGAATTCACCGTGGTCGAGGGGCCGTTCGTACGCCGCAAATTCTGGCAGAACTTCACGGTGGCTGGCGGCAAGCTGGACGACAAGGGCCAGAGCAAGGGCTGGAACATCTCGAAGGCGTCGTTCCGCGCCATGGTCGATAGCGCCTTGGGCCTCGGCCCGAAGGACACCAGCGACGCCGCCAAGGCCAAGCGGGTGCTACAGGGGTTGAAGCAGTTGGACGGCATCACCTTCGCCGCCCGTATCATGGTCGAGCCCGCCAGCGACCCCAAGTACCGCGACCAGAATCGGCTGGCCAATGTGGTGCTGCCCGATGAGCCGGAATACGCCGCCGTGATGAAGGGTGAGACGGTGGAGCCGGATCCCGTCAACGCCAAACCGCGCAAGCCCGCCAATGCCGGTGCCGGACAGAACGCCCCGGCCTGGGCCTCCGACGCGGCTCCGGCGGCTTCGCTGCCAGACTCAATGATGGCGCGGAACGCGCCGGCCCAGGCGCCGCAACAGCAGGCCGGCATGCCGTGGACGCAGCAGCCTCCGGCGCAGCAGCAGACCACAGCCCAGCAGTCCACTCCCCCGGCGGCATCGGCCACCGGCCCGGCTTGGCTCAACACCTGACGATGGCGGCGCCTGCCATGACCGATGACGAATGGCAGGCGCATGTGACGCGCCAGGCGGCAAAGGCGATCGGAGAATGGCTCGAAGCCCGCGGAAAACTGCATCAGCCCATCAGGGTTCTCTCCCTATGGGAACTGGAGGCCATGGCCCAGGCCGCCATCAGCAGCTTCGTGGTCCTGGGCTGTTCCCGGATCAAGGACGAACCGGGCCAGCACCCGGACCTGACCCGGTTCTTGCTGGCCTGACACTGTGTGCTGTGTGCGGTCGAGAAGCCCGAGGCTTCGGCTACGTCCACCGCCTGCGCCATGACGAATACCCGTTCCACCGCTTCTGCTCGCGCCGCTGCCAGCAGGCCGGCACCGAGATCGCTCGACGGAGCAATGGCATGATCGACAAAACCGCCCGCGAAACCCAGGCCATCAAGGATGCCCGGCCGCTGTTCGCCGAGGCGCTGACTGCGCTGGGCCTGATGGAGCATTTCTTCAACCGTTCCGCCGCCGACATCGACCGCCTAATCGAGGCCGCCGTCACCGGCTACGTGGACTCCATGCAGCGGCAGGCGGGTATCAAGGAACGCACCGGCACTCCCTTCGATGATCCCATCCCGTTCTGAAAGCAGCCGTTATGCTCGACCTCAACCACGGTTCCGGCTGCCAGTACCAGGGACCCGCCCGCGATCCCGGTATCACTGTGGCGGTGAACGCCGCCATCGACCAAATGCTGGTCGCCCGCAACCAGTCCCAGGTGGCCCGCCAGTACGTCAGCACCTCAGGGATAGGCCGCGAATGCCTGCGCCAGATCCAGTACGACTATCTCGCCGTGCCAAAGGACGAAGGCCGGGATTTTGAGCCCAAGACGCTCCGTATTTTCGAGGCCGGGCATCGCGGCGAGGACGTGGTGGCGGCCTGGCTGCGGGCCGCCGGGTTCGATCTGCGCACCGAACGCCGCGACGGACGTCAATTCGGCTTTTCGGCGTTGGGAGGACGCTTCAAGGGCCATATCGACGGCTGCTTGGTCGGCGGCCCGGTGGCCATGGACTATCCCGCCCTGTGGGAGAACAAGGCCCTCGGCGTTTCTTCGTGGAAGGACGTGGTCAAGCGCGGCGTGGTGCTGTCCAAGCCGGTCTATGCCGCCCAGCTTGCGCTCTATCAGGCCTATATGGATCTACCCGCCCCGGCGCTGTTCACCGCGCTTAACCGCGACACCTGGGAAATCCACTGCGAGCTGGTACCGTTCGACGCCACCTTGGCCCAGACCATGAGCGACCGCGCCGTCCAGGTGGTCCAGGCCAGCGATGCCCAGGAGCTGCTGCCCCGCGCCGTCGCCGAGCGGACCTCGGTGGTCTGCCGCGGCGGCAAGACCAGCGGGGGGTGGCATTCCTCCTGCTCATGGCAGGATCGCTGCTGGGGGACGTGCCGATGAAAACCCGCCCCCTCAGCTATGACGTCGTCCAGGTCCGCGACACCTCCGGCCCGCGCACCGTCGCCCGCCTCTGGTGCGCCCAATGCGGTGAAACGCTGGATCTCACCCTGACAGCCAGCCGCCATGCCGACGACATCGAACGCCGCGCCCGTGCCAAGGGCTGGGACTGCGACAAGAATCGCCCCAGCCGCACCCTCTGCCCCGACTGCAAGGCCCGTCCCCGTCGGCCGATCATGGCGGCCGCGATGAAACCCACCAAACCCACCATCAGGAAGGAAATGCCGATGACCACCGTCCGCCCTGCCACCCCTGACGAGCGCATGCGCATCCGCCACAAGCTGGACGGGGTGTTCGACGATGCCAAGGGCATGTATCTGGACGGATTCAGTGACCAGCGCGTCGCCGAAGACCTGAAGCTGCCGCGCAAGATGATCGAGCAGATCCGGGAGGCGGCTTATGGCCCCATCCGCACCGATCCCGAGATCGACCAATTGCGCACCGACATCGCCGCCCTGATTGCCCAGGCCAGCACCCTGGCCAACCGGCTGGCCGAGGTCGAGAAGCGCTTTCAACCCCGGTGACGGCGATGGGCGACATCACCCTACGCGGAAATGGTCAGCTTCAGCCCCAGCGCATCGATTACCGAGCGAATGGTTTCGTATCGGGGATGGGCGCCAGGAGCGACAGCCTTGTACAGGCTTTCCCGCCCCAGCTTGGCCTTTTCAGCCACTTGGCTCATGCCGCGCGCCTTGGCGACGTGGCTCAGCGCCGCCAGGAAGATCGACGGATCTGGATCTTCCAGGGCCGCTGTCAGGTATTCCGCCATCACCTCACCGTTGTCGAGATAGGCGGCGGCATCGAATGCTGCGACTGGTTCCGTCATGGCTCAAACCTCCTTGATCATGCTGGCCAGTTCCTTGGCCCGCTTGATGTCCCGCGCCTGGGTCGACTTGTCGCCGCCCAGCAACAGCAGATAGACCACCTTGCCGCGCCGGGTGAAATACACCCGGTATCCCGGCCCGAAATGGATGCGCATCTCGCTCACCCCTTCGCCGACCGCCTCGCAATCACCAAAGTTCCCGAACTCGGCGGCGGTGAGACGAGCCAGGACGCGGGCCTTCCCTTTGTTATCGGCCAAGGCCGAAAGCCACGCATCAAAGCTGGCGGTGCGCAACAGCGTGTTCATGGCTCAACTGTATCCAAGTGGATACGGGCGCGCAAGCTTTCAAGGGGGCCGGCTCAATGACCGACATCACCCCGTCCGACACGCAAGCCCAGGCCATCGCCGCCATCCGCCAGTGGTTCCAGAACCGCACGGACGAGCAGCAGGTGTTCCGGCTGTTCGGCTTCGCCGGCACCGGCAAATCCACCGTGCTGAAATTTGCCCTCGAGGATCTGGGTCTCAGCCCCCACACCGAGGATTGTCCCGGCGTGGTCACCGCCACCTTCACCGGCAAGGCCGCCCTGGTGCTGCGGCGCAAGGGCACCCCGGCTCGGACCATCCACAGCCTGATCTACAGCGTCATCGAGGCCACCGACGAGGAGATCGAGGAAGCGGGCAAGCGCATCGCC
>JAUSFB010000083.1 GCA_030651575.1 Phaeospirillum sp. | reverse complement strand
CCTGTTCGGCTGCACCGCCAAGGACCATGCCCAAAGGGAAGGGCTCTACATCGCCGCCAACAACCGCTATCGCCGCCGCATGGTCACCTTCCGCACCGAGCTGGAGGGCATGATCCCGACCTACGGCGATCTGGTCGCCATCACCCACGACATGCCCCGCTGGGGCCAGGGCGGCGAAGTAATCGACTGGCGGGCCGAATCTACCAAGCCGCCTTGGATTGGGGCGGTGCTGATGCTGTCCGAACCGCTGACCTGGACCGAGGGCGCCAGCCATTACCTGGCGCTGCGCCGCCGCGACGGCAGCCTCGCCGGGCCATTCCGGGTCGAGCCGGTGGCTGATGCGCCCACCATGGTGCGTCTCGCCGAGCCGCTGACCGTCACCCCTTATACCGGCGGCTCGGAGGAGCGGACCTACTTCTCCTTTGGCCCCGGCCAAGCTTGGGCGCAGACCGCCCGTATCCTCACCATCCGTCCCCGCTCCGAGCAGGTGGAGATCACCGCCGTCGCCGAGGATGCGCGGGTGCATGTGAACTAATTGCGGGGCGCGGCCCCGTTCCCCGCCAAGGGCCGAGAGGCCCTTGGAACCCGATCCTTTTCTGGCCGCCCATCCGGGCGGCTTTTTTATTGGAGGTTCCCCATGACCAAGGACGCTGTCGTGCCGCGTGGCATTCGCCTCAACAACCCCGGCAATATCAAGGAAGCCCCCGGCGACAAGACCCAGTGGCAGGGCGAGCGCGCCACCGATGACGATCCGGTGTTCGAGGAATTCGTCAGCCCCGAGGCCGGTATCCGTGCCCTGGCCCGCATCCTGCTCGGCTATCAACGCCGCCATGGCCTCAACACGGTGACGGGGATCATCACCCGCTGGGCGCCGGGCTGCGAGAACGACACCGGCTCCTATATCGCCCATGTCGCTTCTCGCCTGGGCGTGACGCCCGATCAGGCCATCGACCTGACCAAGGCCGACACCATGGCCGGACTGGTCGAAGCCATCATCCGCCACGAGAACGGCCAGCAGCCCTACGCCAGAGAGGTGATCCTGGCCGGGGTTGGCATGGGGCTGGGGAGTGCCTGACCATGAACCTGCTCGATCTCCTCGGCGATGCCGCCGCCATCGCCGCCAATCCCATCGCGGGGCTGGCCAAGGTGGCGCTGGACGTGGCGCCGGACATCGCCAGCCTGTTCGGCGACGATGCCGAGAAGGCGGTCGGCAAACTGGCCGACACCGTCCGCACCATCACCGGCACCGACGATCCCGACAAGGCCCGCGAGGTGCTGGCCGATCCCAATCTGGTGTTCCAGCTTCGCTCCCAGGCGCAAGGATTCGCCCATGCCGAACGTATGCAGCAGATGACCGGGGCCATCACCACGCTGACCGCCACCCTGGCCGATCGCCAGAACGCCCGTGCCCGTGACAGCGAGTTCATCAAGGCCGGGCGCAGCAACACCCGCGCCAACGTTCTGCTGATCACCGCCGGACTCGGTATCGTCGGCGGCATCGGCTTCATGGTCTTTGGCCATGTCGATGGCAACACCGCCGTCGGCGGCTGCATCATCTCGGTGGTCACCTTACTGGCGGGCAAGTTTGCCACCGCCTTCGACTTCGAGTTCGGCGGATCGGCCGATTCGGAGCAGACTCGCACCCTGCTGGCGCAGGCACCGCCTATTGGCAGCAAATAGGCAAACATAGCATCTGGCATATTGCGGCCGATCAGGGGATCACTCCCCTGATCGGCCGCATTTGTCGTTTATACTGAGGACTTGCAACCTCCAAGTCAGCGGATCCATCTTCAGATGGCTTTTGGCCCTTTCAATTCCCCCAGTCATTATGGGTACCAGATGAACAAAGGCATCCTGGCCGCATTTGCCGCCGCCATCCTGTTCGGTGGCAGCACTCCGTTCGCCAAGCTGCTGCTTGGCGGCATCGATCCGTGGCTACTGGCGGGTATCTTGTATCTGGGCTCAGGGATCGGCCTGACCGTTGTCAACCTTGTGACCAAGGGAGAGCGATCCAGGCTTGGTTCGGGGGAATGGCCGTGGCTGGTCGGGGCCATTCTCTCGGGTGGTGTCGCAGGTCCGGTGCTGCTCATGTACGGGTTGTCGAGCACCTCCGCCGCGACCTCGTCGCTGCTGCTGAATGCCGAAGGAGTGCTCACCGCCGTGCTGGCCTGGGTGGTGTTCAAGGAGAACGCCGACCGCCGCATCGTGCTCGGCATGCTCGCCATCGTGGCGGGGGCGGCGGTGCTGTCCTGGCCGACAGGTTCGGTCGAACCGTCGTGGCCATCCCTTGCCGTTCTGGCCGCCTGCCTGTGCTGGGCCATCGACAACAACCTGACCCGCAAGGTGTCGCTGTCCGATCCGGTCCAGATCGCCGCCATCAAGGGGCTGGGTGCGGGTGTCACCAATGTGGTGCTGGCGGTCGCCATGGGGGTGCAGATTCCACCACTTGCAACCATCGCCGCTGCGGGGGCCATCGGCCTCCTCGGCTACGGCATCAGCCTCGTCGCCTTCGTGGTCGGGTTGCGGGAGTTGGGAACCGCCAGGACTGGAGCCTACTTCTCCACCGCCCCGTTCGTTGGAGCCACCGTCTCCGTATTGCTGCTCGGAGAATCGATCACCCTGCGTCTGGTCGCGGCGGCGACGCTGATGGGAGTTGGCGTCTGGCTGCATTTGACCGAACGGCATGAGCATGATCATCACCATGACGCCATGGAGCATGAACATGCCCATGAGCACGACGAGCACCATCACCATCACGGAGACGAGCCGCAGGGGGCACATGTGCATCCCCACCGGCACGAGCCGATGATCCACCACCATCCCCATTTCCCCGATGCTCACCACCGACATGGGCATCGCTGAATGCTATCCATTCCCATCTACGTTCTGGCCGCCTTCGCCGAGATCGGCGGCTGCTTTGCCTTCTGGGCGTGGCTGCGGTTGGGCAAGTCGATGGTCTGGCTGCTCCCCGGCACGATCAGCCTTGCCGCCTTCGCGTGGTTGTTGACCAGGATCGAGGCAGGCTTCGCCGGACGCGCCTATGCCGCCTATGGTGGGGTCTATATCCTGGCTTCGCTGGTTTGGCTGTGGCTGGTGGAGGGCCAGCGCCCCGACCGTTGGGATGGTCTCGGCGTAGCGGTCTGCCTGATCGGTGCGGCGATCATCCTGTTTGCGCCCCGACCCTCCTGAGTTTGGGGCGTCATGACGCCAGAGCGTCGATGATGCGGCATTCGGCGACGGTTCCGGCGCGACAGTGCGCCATCCCGCGCAATGCATCCCGCAGCCGCCCTAATTCCTCGATCTTGCGCTCGACCTCGGCCAGATGCGCCGCGGTCATGCGGTCGGCATCCTCGCACGGTTGCTCGGGATGTTCGGCCAGACGCAACAGCGCCCGGATCGCCTCGATACTGAAGCCGAGATCGCGTCCCTTGCGGATGAAGGACAGCCGCCGCAGATGCTCCCCGCCGTATTGGCGGTAGCCCGCCAATGTCCGATCCGGCTTGGGCAACAGACCGATGCGCTCGTAATAGCGGATGGTCTCGATATTGACGCCGGTCGCCTTGCCGAGCGCCCCGATGCCGATCCCCGTACCTATCTTCACCATGGCGCTTGACCCTGTAGCCGCTACAGACCTCATCATATCCTGGAATGGTTCCGGGAGGTAGGTATGGGCGCAAGCTGCTGCCAAGGTGGATGCCAGCCCCCGTCGGACGGGGCAGGGCCGCGTTTCCGTCGGGCGTTGTGGGCCGCGCTGGTGATCAATGCCGGCATGTTCGTGGTCGAGATCGTCGCGGGCATGGCGGCGGGATCGTCGGCGCTGCAGGCGGATTCCCTGGACTTCCTCGGCGATGCCGCCAATTACGGCGTCAGCCTGTTCGTGCTGGGGATGAGTCTGCACCACCGGGCGCGGGCATCGGTGCTGAAGGGCGCGACCATGGGGGCATTCGGCCTGTGGGTGCTCGTCGATACCACGTTCCATCTGCTCAACGGCACCGTGCCGGAAGCGGCGACGATGGGCATTGTCGGTGTCATCGCCCTGATCGCCAATGGGGCGGTGGCCGCCATGCTGTACGCCTTCCGCGAGGGCGACAGCAACATGCGCTCGGTGTGGATCTGCTCGCGCAACGACGCCATCGGCAACATCGCCGTCCTGGCCGCCGCCAGCGGCGTCTTCGCCACCGGCTCGGGCTGGCCCGATTTCGCCGTGGCGGGGATCATGGCCGCCTTGGCGTTGAGCGGGTCGGCCCAGGTTCTGCGCCATGCTTTGGCCGAGTTGCGCTACTCCCCCGCCGGACAAGGGTAGGCTTTGCGGATGTAGACGATGAAGGCCTGCGGCGCGCTGAGACGGAAGATATCGTCATTTCCTTGGCGATCCTGGCCTTCCAGCCATTTCAGCATGCCTTCCAGCAAGTCCTGGTCCTTGACCCCGGAGGGCATGCAGACCAGACGCTCCTGATACAGGGGGGCCATCACCCGGATGGTCTCGAAGATGGCCGCCGTGGCCGCCAGACACTTGGTCCCGTTGCTGACCACGTAAATATCCTCGCGTGTCAGGGGGCGCCTTCCCAGTTCCTGGTCCAATGCGATCATCTTCTTCACCTCGCCGCACAGCCCCAGCAGGCGCGACAGCGGCAAAGCGCGGGTATTGGCGAGATGTTCCCTGGGTGGTGGAGCGGATGGCCGGTCCCCGACGGAACCGGCCACCTGCTGCCGCGCCGAGACCGGCGACGACAACAGGATGGCGCAGGCGGCAAGCACGGCAAGTCGAGCGAACACGGGAGACCTCCTCACAGCATGTCCGCCGAGCGGCGGCGCAGCGTGTCGTGCTGGCGCAACTCCCGCCGGATCGCCCCAAAGCGCAGGTAGAGGGCGGGCACCACCACCATGTTCAGAGCGGTGGAGGACACCAAACCGCACAGGATGACCA
>JAUSFB010000073.1 GCA_030651575.1 Phaeospirillum sp. | reverse complement strand
CTCTTCCGGGGCCTTGTCGATCTGGTCATACGCCGTGAAGGTGGCGCCGCCGGACTCGGCCAGGATCTTGGTGATCGCCGCGGTCAACGAGGTCTTGCCATGGTCGACGTGACCGATGGTGCCAATGTTGCAATGCGGCTTATTGCGCTCGAATTTAGCCTTAGCCATCTTTTCAACCCGTCTGATCGCGGCGGCTGCCGCATTGATTCAATGTCGTACTTCAAGTCGAGGGCGATCTCGGGGCGAGTGGAGCGGGTGAGGGGAATCGAACCCCCGTCATCAGCTTGGAAGGCTGTTGCTCTACCATTGAGCTACACCCGCCAGTTCGTCCCGCACGGCTGCACCGCCTGGCGCTCAACCTGAAAAAAAACTGCTCTCCGTCGCCGGAGCCCCAAAAGGGGAGATAGTTGGTGGAGGGGGCAGGATTTGAACCTACGTAGACTTTCGTCGGCAGATTTACAGTCTGCTGCCATTAACCGCTCGGCCACCCCTCCACACCGTCGTCCGGCTTTTGGCCGGGGGGACGGGAGGGCTGTACTATGGGAATTTGCTGGTGCTTGTCAATCCGAAAAGAGAAGGATAAACGTCAGGCGTCAAAGGAGTTCCCATGATGAAGCGTGATAGCCGAGACGAAGCCCGTACTCCCCGCCGCGGCGGACAGCCCCGTTCCGGCGGCGGCGGCGGCGGTGGAGCCTCGTTCTGGCTCTACGGAACCCATGCGGTCACTGCCGCGTTGAACAATCCCGACCGGCGGTTCCGGCGTCTGGTCGCCACCAGCGAAGCGGCCAAGGGGCTGGCCGAGATGCGGTTGCCGTTGCCGGCCGAAACGGTGGAGCGGGTCGAGATCGACCGGCTGCTGCTGCCCGGTTCGGTGCATCAGGGGCTGGCGGCCCTGGTCGAGCCGCTGGCCGCCCTGGGAATCGAGGATGTCGGGCGGCTTGGCGCCATGCGGGAGGCCTGCGTGGTGGTGGTGCTGGATCAGGTCACCGATCCCCACAATGTCGGCGCCATCTTGCGTTCGGCGGCGGCGTTCGGCGCCCTGGCGGTGGTGGTTCCCGACCGTCATGCCCCAGAGGAGAGCGGTTCCCTGGCCAAGGCCGCCTCCGGCGCCCTGGAGCGCATGCCGTTGGTCCGGGTCACCAATGTGGTCCGCGCCCTCGACGAGTTGAAATCCGCCGGCTTCTGGGCAGCGGGCTTGGCTGCCGACGCCCCCAAGACCTTGGCCGAGGCCAAGCTGTCGGGGCGCATCATCATCGCGCTGGGGGCCGAGGGCGAGGGCTTGCGCCGCCTCACCCGCGAGCATTGCGACCACCTGGTCCGTCTGCCCATGACCGGCGACATGGAAAGTCTCAACGTCTCGAATGCGGCGGCGGTGGCGCTGTACGAATTGGCACGGGGGAGCTGAACCGCGCAAAGCCCCCCTTGCGGCTGACGGAATTCACCTCTAATTTCCCTCGGGTCGCCGGTTTAGCTCAGCTGGTAGAGCACCTGATTTGTAATCAGGGGGTCACGGGTTCGAATCCTGTAACCGGCACCACTCTTTTCAAAGGGGGGCTTTTCGGCCCCCTTTTCTCGTTTGGAGGTTGGTCAGCCGAGGCGGAAGAAGCCCATCAGGCGGTTGAGTTCGCGCGACTGGTCTTCCAGTGAATGGGAGGCGGCGGTGCTTTCTTCGACCAGGGCGGCGTTTTGCTGGGTCATTTCGTCCATCTGGGTAACGGCTTGATTGATCTGATCAATCCCTGCGGCTTGTTCCGACGATGCCGAGGCGATCTCGGAAATGATGTTGGCCACGCGGGTCACGGAACTCAGGATTTCATCCAGAGTCTTTCCGGCGCCTTTGACCAGTTCGGCCCCGGATTTGACCTCGCCGGTGCTTTGGGCGATCAGGACCTTGATTTCCTTGGACGCCTGGGCCGAGCGTTGGGCCAGATTACGGACTTCTTGCGCCACCACGGCAAAGCCCTTGCCGGCATCGCCGGCCCGTGCCGCTTCGACGGCGGCGTTCAGCGCCAGCAGGTTGGTCTGGAAGGCGATTTCATCGATCATACCCACGATATCGCCGATTTTTTGCGAGCTTCCCTCGATTCTCGACATGGCGGACACGGCGTCGGCCACCACTTGGCCGCCCGAGGCGGCGACATCGCGGGCGCCCGCCGCCAGTTGGTTGGCCTGTTGGGCGTTGCCGGCGTTCTGGCGCACGGTGGAGGCCAGCTCCTCCATGGAGGCCGCGGTTTCTTCCAGGGCGCTGGCTTGTTCTTCCGAGCGTTGGGACAGGTCCTGTGATCCGGCCGCGACCTCGGAAGCGGCCGAGCCGATCTGGCTGGCGGCCCCGTTGATGTTGGCGACGATCTCGGACAGCTTGTCGGCGGTCTGGTTGACGTCGCCCTTCAGGCGATCGAACAGGCCGCCATAGGGGTTGGTGATGCGCTTGGTCAGGTCGCCCTGCGCCACGGCGCCCAGGACCGAGGCGACGTCCCGCAGCGCCACGCCGGTCAGATGGACCAGGGTATTGACGCCCTCGCACAGGTCGCGCAGGAAGCCGGACTTGCCTTCCAGGTCGATTCGGCGGTCAAGGTCGCCGGTGCTGGCCGCCCTGGCGACTTCGGCGACTTCGGCGACGATGGCGGTCTCACGGGTACGCTGTTCGACTTCGGCCTGACGCTGGGCTTCGTCGGCGGCTTTTTGTTCTTCCTCCATGCGGTGCTTGTCGATGGCGGCCTGTTTGAACACTGCCACCGCGCGGCTGATGTCGCCGACTTCATCGCCCCGTTCGGCGCCGGCGATCTCGACGCCGCGATCGCCCTGGGCAAGGCGGGCCATGGCCGCCAGGATGCCGCCCAACGGCGTGGTGATGGATTTCACGATGACGACGGCAAGGCCGATTCCGATCAGCAGGGCCAGCCCGGTCACGATCAGGGCCATGGTCCGGCTGTCGGCGGCAGTCTTGAGGCCTTTGTCGAATTCTTCCTTGGCGACGCGGTCCTGCAAGGCCACCAGCGCATCCAGTTCGGTCACCGCCGCCATGAATTTGGGGCCGGCATCGGCGGCCATATTGGCCATGGACGCGGCATGGTCGGCGGCCTTGGCCAGCGCCAAGGTGCGGTTGCGGCTTTCCTGATAAGCGGGCAGGGCCTTGGCGAACCGGTCGGCGATAAGCTTTTCTTCCGGAGTAAGGTAGGTCGAGAGGTAGTCCTTCAGCACCGAGTTGGTCTTTTTGTCCAGTCTGGCGACATCGGTCAGCAGCGGTTCCATGCGGTCGGAGGCGGCCCCGGAGGCGGCGTAGATGGCGTACGCCCGCATGCGGTGGAGCGAATCGCCGATGCCGTTCAACTGGACCAGGGCCATGGTGCGGTCCTCGTAGACCGTTTTGAGACCGGCAAGGATGGAGGACTGACCGACCAGACCGACCCAGGCGATCGCGACCAGGAACAGGGCCATCACGGATGTCAGGGCGGCCAGTCTCCCTCCGATGCGTACGCTCGAAAACATGATGCCCCTCCCTGGCCGGTCATATGGACCAGTCTATCTCGAAAGGTGGTCATGGTAGCCTGGAAACACCGGGGGGAGAACGTGCAATATGGGACTCTTGCCTGCCCGGTCTCAGACGAAATAGGTCTTCAGCGGGGCGAAGCCGTTGAAGTTCACCGCCGAGTAGCTGCTGGTATAGGCTCCGGTGGACAGGATGCGGACCTTGTCGCCGACCTTGAGCGACAGCGGCATGCGATAGCCGCACTTTTCGTAGAGGATATCGGCGGAGTCGCAGGTAGGGCCGGCCAGGGCCACCGGGCCGGTTTCGTCATCCCCGTAGGGGGTCTCGATGCGGTATTTGATGGCTTCGTCCATGGTCTCGGCCAGACCGCCGAACTTGCCCACGTCCAGATAGACCCAGCGGATGTCCTCGTCGTAGCTCTTGCGGCTGATCAGCACGACCTCGGCTTCGAGGATGCCGGAATTGCCGACCATGCCCCGGCCCGGCTCGATGATCATGGCCGGGATGTCATTGCCGAAATGTCGGGTCATGGCGTGCATGATGGCGTCGGCGTAGCACTCCATGGTGGGAACGTCGGTGCGGTACTTGGTCGGCAGGCCGCCGCCCAGATTGACCATGCGCAACTCGATGCCGGCGGCGGCCAGTTCGGTGAACAGCATGGCGGTCTTGCCCACCGCGATGTCCCACTGCGACACGTCGGTCTGTTGGCTGCCCACATGGAACGAGACGCCATAGGGGTCGAGGCCAAGGTCGCGGGCGCGGATCAGCAGATCGCGGGCCATGTCGACCTCGCAGCCGAACTTGCGCGACAACGGCCATTCGGCGCCGTCGCAGGTCATCAGGATGCGGCAGAACACCCGCGAGCCGGGGGCGGACTGCGCCAGCTTTTCCAACTCGGCCTCGGAGTCGAAGGCGTAGAGGGTCACGCCTTTTTCATAGGCATAGGCGATGTCGCGCTGCTTCTTGATGGTATTGCCGAACGAGATGCGATCCGCCGAGGCGCCGGCCTCCAGGCACAGATCGATCTCGCCGGGGCTGGCGACGTCGAAGTTTGAGCCCAGCCCGGTCAGCAGGGAGACGATCTCGGCGGCCGGATTGGCCTTGACCGCGTAGAACACTTCGGCCACCGGCAGCCAATGCCGGATGTCCAGATAGTTCTGTCGGACCACGTCCAGATCGACGACCAGACAGGGGGTGGCGGGCTGAACTTCTTCCAGGAAGCGGGCGATCTTGGCGGTCATGGCAAGTCTCCAAACGGACCCTTCGATGGGTCCACGGCTAGGCCGAATAGGCAGAGTCGGACCCCGTGTTCCCCTCGGGCAGAGGGGACAGGGTCCGGCAGTGACGGCAAATCGAGGGATGCCGTCAGGCCCGTTTGGACGTACTTCGAACATCGGACCACAGCATGGCCCAGCCCAGCTGTAGCGCGGGTTCCTGATAGGAGGGAGAAATAAATCCGGACGACGCCAAAGCGTGCCGAGCAATCGAGTTCATAAGATTTCCTCCAAGCACCGGGGGTTTTCACCCCGCTTGCACCCGGAAGACGCCTTTGACGTCGTTGCCTGATCGCGAACGATCAGAGGCACGTGCGCTGTACGTCTGTCCTGAAGCCGGTATATACGCTGATTTTCCGCGATGAAAAGTGAAAATTCCGGGCGCTTGGAAAATAAATTCAGGCCCCGGGAAATATGATTTAAGATCAATGGGGTATTCGACGCCGCCGGAACCATTCCACGGCGTCGAACCCCCATCCATAGCGCGGCCGCCGCGTCACGTGATACCGCAGGTAGCGGGGGCTAGATCAGCCCGCTGATCGGCGAACTGGGGTCCGCATAGGACTTCTTGGGCATGCGGCCGGCCAGATAGGACAGGCGGCCGGCCTCCACCGCCAGTTTCATGGCCCGCGCCATGCGGATGGGATCCCTGGCATGGGCGATGGCGGTATTCATCAACACCCCGTCGCAACCCAGTTCCATGGCCACCGCCGCGTCCGAGGCGGTGCCGACGCCGGCGTCGACCAGTACCGGAACCTTCACCGTCTCCTTGATCAGGCGGATGGTGACAGGGTTGAGGATGCCGAGGCCCGAGCCGATCAGCGAGCCCAGCGGCATGATGGCGACGCAGCCCATATCTTCCAGGATCTTGGCCTGAATGGGATCGTCGGAGCAGTAGACCATCACCTCGAAGCCGTCCCTGATCAGGGCTTCGGCGGCCTTCAGGGTTTCGGGCATGTTGGGGTAAAGCGTGGTCTGGTCGCCCAGGACTTCCAGCTTGACCAGATTCCAGCCGCCGGCCTCGCGCGCCAGCCGCAGGGTGCGGACCGAATCGTCGGCGGTGTAGCAGCCGGCGGTGTTGGGCAGGAAAGTGTATTTCTTGGGGCTGACATAGTCCACCAGCATGGGCTGGGACGGGTCGGACAGATTGACCCGGCGCACCGCCACGGTGACGATCTCGGCGCCTGATTCGGCGATGGCCCTGGCGGTTTCCTCGAAGTCCTTATACTTGCCGGTGCCCACCAGCAGGCGCGAGTGGAAGGTCTTGCCCGCCACCGTGAAGCTGTCAGAGCCCGAGCCCGAGCCGCCGCCGATGAAGGACACGATCTCCAGCTTGTCGCCGTCGTTGACCGCCATCTGGCCATAGGCCGATTTCGGCACGATTTCCAGGTTGCGCTCGACCGCGACCTTGCGCGGGTCCACACCCAGCTCGCCCAGCAGGGCCTCGACGCTCATGGAGGCGGAAAAGCTCCGCTCCTCACCATTGATCACCAGCTTCATCGACAGGCCCCATCGAATAAAATCGAAGGGCTAGAGTATGGGGGCGGAGCGGGCGTGAGGCAATGGGGGCGCGTCCCGATTTTTGCCGGGACGCCGACGGCGGTTAAACTCTCCCGCCCGACGCTTTGTCATGAGGCTTGTTGACGGAAGATGCTTCTGAGCATTGCGCCTTCGCCCGCCCGTGTTATAAACCCAGCCATGGCGAACGAGCGGGAGACGGGGGGACGTGACGTGACCGCAACCCCTATCATCAGCATACTCAACGGCCCCAACCTCAATATGTTGGGAACGCGACAACCCGAAGTGTACGGGCGCGAAAGCATTTCCGACATCGAAGCGTTGTGCCGGGCTCATGCCGACGGGCAGGGCTTTGCCTTGGAGTTTCGCCAGACCAACCACGAGGGCGACCTTGTAACCTGGATTCAGGAGGCCCGGGGGCGGGCCTCCGGCATCGTCATCAATGCCGGCGCCTATACCCACACCTCGGTCGCCATTCTCGACGCCTTGCTGGCGGCGGAAGTCCCGACGGTCGAGGTGCATCTGTCCAATATTCATCAGCGGGATCCGTTCCGCCATCACTCTTACGTGGCCAAGGCGGCCAAGGGGATGATCTGTGGCTTTGGCAGTCACGGCTATATCCTCGCGCTTGATGCGCTGGCGCGCCTGATCAAGGGAAGTTCACAGACATAATGGGCAACAAGACTCCCATCGACAGCGAGCTGGTGCGCACCCTTGCCGCCTTGCTCGACGAGACCAATCTCACCGAGATCGAATATGGCGTCGGCGACGTCAAGATCCGGGTTGCCCGCACGGCGGCTCCGGTGACCGTCCATCACGGCTCGGCTTCGGCTCATGTCGCCCATCCGGTGGCGCAGCCCGGTCAGGCGGCGGCCAGCGACGCCGATCATCCCGGCGCGGTGACCTCGCCGATGGTGGGCATCGCCTACCTGTCGCCCGAACCCGGCGCCACCAAGTTCATCAATCCCGGCGACGTGGTCGCCGAGGGGCAGACGATCATGCTGATCGAGGCCATGAAGACCTTTAATCCGATCCGGGCTCCGCGCGGCGGCAAGGTCACCCGTATCCTGGTGACCGACAGCCAGCCGGTGGAATTCGGCGAACCCTTGATGATCATCGAATAGCGATGATGTTCGAAAAAGTCCTCATCGCCAATCGGGGCGAGATCGCACTGCGCATCCACCGTGCTTGCCGCGAGATGGGCATCCGCACCGTCGCGGTGCATTCCACCGCCGATAACGACGCCATGCATGTGCGTCTGGCGGATGAGGCGGTCTGTATCGGCCCGCCCTCGGCGCGCGATTCCTACCTCAACAAGGCGGCGATCCTGTCGGCGGCCACCATCACCGGGGCCGACGCCATCCATCCCGGTTACGGCTTCCTGTCCGAGAATGCCGACTTCGCCCAGATGGTCGAGGAGCACGGCTTCGTCTTCATCGGCCCGACGCCCGACCATATCCGCATGATGGGCGACAAGATCACCGCCAAACAGGCGGTCAAGGACGCCGGCATTCCGGTGGTGCCCGGCTCTGACGGCGCCATCGGGGACGAGCAGCAGGCGCTGACCGTGGCGGCCGAGATCGGCTATCCGGTCCTGATCAAGGCAACGGCCGGCGGCGGCGGCAAGGGCATGAAGGTGGCCCGCGGTCCCGAGGACTTGGTCGAGGCCTGGAAGATGGCCCGCAACGAGGCCAAGTCCGCCTTTGGCAATGCCGACGTCTATATGGAAAAGTATCTCGGCAAGCCGCGCCATATCGAGATGCAGATCCTGGCCGACAATTACGGCGCCGTGGTCCATCTGGGCGAGCGCGATTGCTCGCTTCAGCGCAAGCACCAAAAGGTGCTGGAAGAGGCGCCGTCGCCGGCCCTCAATGCCAGCCAGCGCGAACGGATCGGCAAGATCGCCTGCGACGCCATCGCCAAGTTGGGCTATCGCAACGCCGGCACCATCGAGTTCCTGTTCGAGAACGGCGAGTTCTACTTCATCGAGATGAACACCCGCCTTCAGGTGGAGCATCCCATCACCGAGGCCATCACCGGCATCGATCTGGTGCGCGAGCAGATCCGCATCGCGGCCGGGGCGCCGCTGGGCTACACCCAGGCCGATGTGCGTTTCGCCGGTCACGCCATCGAGTGCCGGGTCAATGCCGAGGACCCGCAGACCTTCACCCCCTGTCCCGGCCGGATCGAGGGCTATCATGCCCCCGGCGGCCTGGGGGTCCGGGTTGATTCCGGCCTTTATGCCGGCTATCGCATTCCGCCCCATTACGACAGCATGATCGCCAAGCTGATCGTTCACGGCAACTCGCGAAACGAGGCGCTGATGCGCCTCAAGCGGGCATTGGGCGAATATGTGATCGAAGGCATCAAGACCACCCTGCCGCTCCATAACCGGCTGGTCCAGGATTCGGACTTCGTCAATGGCGACTACGATATCCACTGGCTGGAAAAATTTGTGGAGCAGCATAGCTGAGGGCTGTTGGAGCGCTCCGGTTTCAGGCCGAAGCGTTCTAGTTGCATGACGCAGCGCGGATTTTTCAACGACCGGGCGCCCCGGTTTTGATGGCGTTTTCGGTTTAGTCCCGGCGCGGGAAATTCCGGTCGATGGTCTTCTTGCTCCGCACGAAGGCGACGAAGCGGGGTGCCCAGGGGTTGGCGCCGACGCTGCGCATATGGGCGTAGCAGGCCAGGGTGTTGCCGACGATGATGCCGTCTTGTTTCTCGGCGATGCCGGCGCCGCGCACCACCTGATAGGCGAAGCGGGGCGAGCCCTCGATATTCTCCAGGCGGGAGTGGTGGAATTCGTGGGCCGGCATGACGCCGGGGCCGTCTTCCAGCCGGGGCCAGGGGAAATCGGCGGTCTCGCGCAGGCGCACATAGCCGCGCCCCTGCGGCGTCTTGTGCATCACCGCGTCGCCGGGAACCAGTCCGACCATGGCGTGGCGTTCGCCCTTCCAGACGATGGCGCGTGACAGATACATCAGGCCGCCGCATTCGGCATAGATCGGCAGGCCGGCTTCACCTCTGGCCCTGATCTCGGCCCGCAGCGAGGCGTTGGCCTCCAGCGCCGCCATATGGGCCTCGGGAAAGCCGCCGCCGATGAACAGCCCGTCGAGGTCGGGCGGCAGGCGCGGATCGGCCAGGGTGTCGAACGGTACCGGCTCGGCCCCGGCCCGGCGCAGCGCGTCCAGGTCGTCGGGATAGTAAAAGCCAAAGGCGGCGTCCTGCGCGACGCCGATGCGCAGGGACGGGCGCGGCAGAGCCGGCGCGGCGGCGTCGAAGACTTCCGCTTCCGGGGCCTGGTTCGCCAGGGCCAGCAGGGCGTCCAGATCGACCTGGGACGCCACCGCCCCGGCAAGGCGGGCGATGGCCTGGGCGGCGGCCTCGGCCTCGTTGGCGGGCACCAGCCCCAGATGCCGTTCCATGATCTCCATGTCGGGTCCGCGATGGACTGCGCCCAGCACCGGAATACGGGTGTAGTGGGCCACCACCTCCCGCAGCTTCTTCTCGTGACGGGGGCCGCTGACCTTGTTGAGGATGACGCCAGCGATGCGCAAGGTGGGGTCGAAGGCCTGATAGCCCAGCAGCAACGGCGCGACGCCCCGCGTCATGCCGGCGCAATCGACCACCAGCACCACCGGGGCCTCCAGCCAGTTGGCCAGCATGGCCGAGGAGTTGGAGCCCTCCAGATCGACGCCGTCATACAGGCCCTTATTGCCTTCGATCAGGCTGAGATCGGCGCCGCGCGAATGGCGCTCGAAGGTCTCGCGGATCTGCAGGGGCGGCTGGGTGTGGAAGTCGAGATTGCGGCAATCACGGCCGGTGGCGGCCGATAGCCACAGCGGATCGATATAGTCGGGGCCTTTCTTGAACGGCTGGACCTTGAGGCCTCGGGCGGTGAGGGCGGCGGCGAGGCCCACCGTCACCGTGGTCTTGCCCGAGGATTTATGAGCGGCCGAGATCAGCAGGCGGGGGGCCGGGCGAGTGCTCACGCCGCCCCCGGAACCGTTGTGCGCACCCGGTCCCGCCACATGGCCAGGGCCATGCCCTCGGCCTCGTCGATGGAGGCGGCGCGGCCCATGGCCCGGAGCGCGATGGCGGTGGTGCCGCTGATGACGGCGGTCGCGGTCTCGTCGGACTCCGCGCCGGTCCACAGCGCCTTGAGGCGGCCGAGATCCAGGCTGTCCTCATGCGCGCGCGTGCCGGAGACCAGCGCCGGCCAGTCCTCGGCCAGCGGCTGTCCGTCCACCAGCGACAGCACTTCGCAGGCCTTTTCCGGCCGGCGTTCGACCTCGCCGCCCTCACCCTTGAACACCGCCATGCGGGTCTCGCCCAGCAGGCGCGACGCCGCCTGATGCACCGGGGCGTAGTTGGGGTGCGACACGCTGTTGATGGAGCAGGCCGCCCGGAACGGGTTGATCATCCGGGCGATCGTGTGGATGGGCGAGCGCAGCCCCAGCAGGTGCCGCAGCTCCATGATGCCGTGCAGCGGCGGCGACAGGTGTTCCAGCGTCATATAGGCGAAATTGGCCCGTTCCAGCCGGGTCGCCGCGTCGGCGGCGGTGGTCGAGACCGGTACCCCCAGCGCCGCCAGGGCTTCCGAGGTCCAGACCCGTCCGGCGGTATGGTGTTCCGAGCCGTGCATGAACACCCGGACGCCGTGGCCGGCCAGCAGCAGCGCCGCCAGCAGGTAATACGGCAGTTGGCGGGTCTTGCCGGCATAAGACGACCAGTCGAGGTCCACGGGGGGGCAGCCGGCCGGCGGGGTCACCGTCTCGCGGATGGCGGCGGCCAGACCGGCGGCTTCCTCCGGCGTCTCGGTCTTGACCCGCAGCAGGCAGAGGAAGGCGCCCAGCTGGACCGGCTCGACCTCGCCCCGCATCACCATGCGAAAACCGTCGCGTGCCTCCTCGAAGGTCAGGGGACGCGACAGGCGCGGCCCCTTGCCGAGGATGCGGACATAGTGGGCGAAGGGATGTTCCTGGGTCACGGGCGCCTCGGTCTTGATCGGAAGGTGGAATGGGAGATGATAGTCGAAGATGTCCAGTGTGGGGAACGATCCGTATTTTAGGAAGTGGTAATGCAATGACTTCTATCCAGACCGCCTTCGATGCCGCCGCTCGCTCCTATGACGGTCAGCGGCGACGGCTGATCCCCTGTTTCGACGACTTTTACGCCAGCGCGGTGGAACTGGTGGCGGAGCTGGCCCCACCCGACGCCCGCATCCTGGACCTGGGCGCTGGCACCGGCCTGTTGAGCGCGCTGGTGGCCAAGGCGCTGCCCGGGGCCGACTTCACCCTGTCCGATCTGTCGGAGGGTATGTTGGCCCAGGCGCGGGACCGGTTCGCGGGCTCTGGCGTCACGGCGGCGTTCCGGGTGATGGATCACCTCGCCTTGTGCGACGAGGCCGCGTTCGACGTGGTGATGTCGGCGTTGTCCATTCATCATCTGGAGGATGACGGCAAGCGGGCGCTGTACGCCGCCTGCTCTCGCGCCCTGAAGCCGGGCGGTCTGCTGGTCAATGCCGATCAGGTGGCGGGCGACACGCCCGAGATGGAGGATCGCTACTGGCGGCACTGGTTCGAGACGGTCAAGGCCAGCGGCCTGGAGGACTCCGAGATCGCCGCCGCCATCCAGCGCCAGACCCTGGACCGCCGCACCCCGCTGGATCCGCAACTGGACTGGTTGCGTCGGGCCGGGCTGACCGAGGTGGAGTGCCGCTATAAGAATGTCAGCTTCGCGGTGATGTGCGGCGTCAAGAAACAGGCCCGCGTCCTTTCGAACGCGGGCCTGAGCCGGTCACCGGCCGGAGACTACTTCTCGAAGTAGATTTCGACGCGACGGTTCTTGCCTTCCTTGACGTTCGCCTTGGTCGGAACGGCCAGCTTGGTCATGCCGAACGACTTCTGATCGACCTTGGCGCTGACGCCCAGCTTGCCCAGGGCGGCGGCGACGGCGTTGGCGCGGCTAGCCGACAGCTTGTCGTTATAGGCGCTCTTGCCAACGGTGTCGGTGTGGCCGGCCACATAGATGCTGGTCGGCTTGATCTTGCCCTGCTCGACGGCGACTTCCTTCAAGATCTTCTGCGAGTCCTTGGTGATGGTGGACTTGTTGAAGTCGAAGTAGACGATGAAGGTCTTGACGATCTTCGGGGCGGGGGCGGCGACGGCCGCCTTGACCTGCAATTCCGGCTCGACCTTCAAGAAGGCGGCGCGGCAAGTGGAATTGGCGTCACCTTCGGCCTCTTCTTCGAGCCAGCAGTCGAATTTGGCCTGGGCCTTGGCGGAGGCGGTGGGGACACGCTCGCGGGCGCCGTTGCCGAAATAGCCGAGCAGGCGGGCGCGGGCGTCGGACACTTCCTTGACGCGGCCTTCGGGCAGGCACCACTCGCTCATTTCCTCGGGGCCGACAACCTCGCCGGCGGCGGCGCGCAGGCCCTTGCGCGCGAAGATCGCCGCATGGTCCCACTCGTACTCATTCTTGGCCTCTTCGATGGTCTCGGCCTTGTACTCGGTGAACAGGGCCTTGGTGAAGGCGCTGCCGACGGTCGGGGCGGGAGCCGCCATGATCTCGTTGACTTTGGACACTTCCCACGGGGTGGCGCAGGCGGCCAGAAGCACGGTCATGCCCATGGCGGCGGCAAAGCGAGGCAGGTTCATGGAATTATGTCTCCTTGGGGTGTTGATTCGTGGAAAGGGTTGAAAGTTCTATCGGCCCAGCAGCTTCAAGGGATTGAGGCCGCCGCCGGACGGCGTCGCGCCGGATTTCCCGCCGCCCAGCAGTCCCTCGACCGCCTTGCCGACGTTTTGAACGTTTTGTTTGACTAGGGCTTCGAGGTCGGGGCGATAGCTGAGATTCTCCCACGGTCCCGAGACCAGCACCGGCACTACCAGCCCGCTGGCGTCGCCGCCGCCCTGGCCTTGCAACGAGGCGACCACCTTGGGATCGATGCGGTAATTGACGCTGCGCTGGGGCAGGTCGACGGTTCCCTTGCCCTCGACGCGCAGTAGCGGTGATTTCAGGGCCAGATCGTTGTTGGTCAGGATGCCCTTGGCGATGGTGAAGGTGCCGCCCAACTCGGCGAAGTCGGTCTTTTCGGTCGAGGCGGGGCCGCCGGTAAAGGCGGTGGCGACGTTGCGCATCATGGCGGCCAGATTGATGCCCTTGACGGCGCCGTTGAGGAAGGAAACCGCCCCCTTGCCGTCCAGGGCCGAGACGATCTGGCGCTGGGTCTTGCCGCGACCGGTGACGGTCACGTCGAAATTGCCGGTGCCCGACAGGCGGTCCGTATCGGCGGCGTCGGTCAGGAACGGCTCGGCCTGGAGCCCCTTGAGCTGGAAGGCGGCGTTGAGGCCGACTCCGGGCTGCGAGCCGTCCAGCGCCACCCGTCCCTTGCCGGCGCCCTGATACAGCGCCAGTTCGGTAAGGTCGGCCACCAGCTTGCCGTCGTGCAGCGCGATCTTCAGGGCGCTTTTGCCGACCTTGATCTTGTTGACGACGATGCCGCCGCAGGTCAGGGCGAAATCCACATCGGCGGCCTTGAGGCCGGAGGCGTCGATGGGGTCGTCGCTCCAGCCGCTTTTGGCGGCGGGCGCGGCGGCCTTGCCCGCTTCCCCGGCCGGAGCGCCTCCCTTGGCGGCAGGGGAGCCTGCGGGCGGCAGGTAGGGGTTGAGGTCGAGCATGGCGACGTCCAGGCGGCCCTTGATGGCCGGCCTGGCGCCGCCGGTATTGACGGTGACGTCGCCCTTGCTCTTGATGGCGTCGATGTCGATGGAGGCCTGGGTAAAGGCGATCTGGGTGCCGGCGGCGGCCAGCTTGCCTTTGATCGACAGCGGCCCCAGGCCGGTTCCGGCCATGGCGATGGGCGCGCCGGCCCAGGCGGCGAGGTTGCGCACCGATGGCACGCCCAGGTCGAGGTCGCCGGCGATTCCGGCGGCGGAGCCGCCCTTGGTGGTGCCCTTGAAACTCAGCTTCACCGGCTCGGACGTCACGGCGAGGCTGGTGTTGGAGGTCTCGCCCGCCATCACCGCCTTCAGGCTGGCGACATCGGCGGATATCTCGATCTTCTTGGCGTTCCACACCAGACTGCCCTTGGCGGTGAACGGCGAATCCAGGCTTTTGAGCGCCACCATCAGGTTGATGTCGCCGATTTCCTGCCTGGCGCCGGTTTTGCCGTCGATCTGGATCAGCTTGCCGCCGGTGATCCGCACGTCGCCCAGGCGAATATCGGCGGGGGCGGTCGGGGCGGCGGCGGTCGGGGCCGGCTTGGCCTCGGGCGTCTTGGCGGCGGACGGAGCCGCGGCGGGAGCGGTATCGAACACCCAGTTGCCCTTGCCCTGGCGGTCGGTCTCCAGGGTGATCACCGGGTCGACCAGCACGAAACTGTCGACCTCGACCTTGCCGCCCAGCAGGGGCAGCAGCTTGAGCCGCACATCCACCGCGCCGAGCCGGACCAGATCCTTCGTGGTGAAGCCGGCGGGATTGGCCAGGGCGACATTGCCGACCTGCACCGACAGCGAGGGGAACACCGCGACCGCGACCTTTCCCTGGATCGACAGATCGCGGCCGGTGGCGGATTTGACGCCGGCCACCACTTCGTCCTTGATCCTGTCGGCGGGGACCAGCGACGGCAGCGCGATCAACGCGCCGACCAGCACGACAACCAGGACGGCCAGGCCAATCAGGATCTTCTTCATGCGCAGTCCCCCACTGACGATGAAAGGGACGTAGCCGAGGGCGATCGTCCCTTATCCTTTAACATTCCGTTAACAGCCTATACCTGAACAGGCATTTGGTCCAGTCGTAGGATGGAATCATTCAGAAATGGAGGATGGCGCCCCGGCCAATAAGCATTTGAGCCTAGGGATTCGCGCCGCCTAGTTTTTTTGTGGCCCGTAGCGCAGAACCTGAACCTTCTCCAGGGTGACCAGTCCGCCGTCGCCGATCATCGGATCGATCTCGGCCAGGAAAGCCTCGATCCGCTCTGGCCCGTCGATGATCTCGATGACCAGCGGCAGGTCCTCCGACAGACGGAGAATCTTGGCGGTGTGGACCCTGGACGAGTGACCGAAGCCCAGGGGACCGCGCAGGACGGTGGCTCCGGCCAGATGATGCCGGCGCGCCGCCATGACGATGGCCTCGTAAAGCGGTTGGCCGGCGTGCTTGTCGTTTTCGCCCAGGAAGATGCGCAGCAGGACGGCGTCCTTGGGTATCCGCATATTCTTCAGCTCCTCAGTCGCTCGCGGTTCGTCGGATCTATCTGTTCAGCATCATGGCGCAGGCATGGCCCAACCATACCGCCACCAGACAGGCGACGACCGAAAGGACGATGTTCAGTCCGGCCGACAGCCATTCTCCGTCCTGGGCCAGGGTCAGGGTTTGCAGGCTGAATGACGAAAAAGTGGTGTAGCCGCCGCAGATCCCCACCATGAAGAACGTCCGCCACTCCCCCGCCACGAAGACCCGGCCGTCGGTGGCGGTCAGGGTGGCGAACAGGCCGATGGCGAACGAGCCGGTGACGTTGACCAGCAGGGTGCCCCAGGGAAAGGTCGCGCCAAAGCTATTGGCGATCAGACCCGACAGCCAATAGCGCAAAGTCCCGCCGATGGCGCTGCCCAGGGCGACCAGAGCGTAGGTATGCATTCAGTCCGCTGTTCTCTCGTGATCGATCCGCCGACTATGCGCCTTGAAATGTTGTGGTCAACAAGGAACTGTCCGGGGGTATGATTGCGGAGGCTATGCCACTTCTGGTATAGGTTATGTGAGCGTGTCGCTGGGCGAGGGAAGAGGCCGTCCGGCGACAGGGAGCCAGCAGGGGGCGACCATGACACTTGAAAATTCGAGCTTCGCCGCATGAGCGTGCTTGACCTCAGCGGCCTCGCCAGCGTTCTCGAAGACAGTCCGATCGGAGTGTCGATTTCGCGACGCCGCGACGGCGTCATCGTATTCGCCAATCATACGTTTTGCGAGTTGGTCGGAGTGCCCCACTCCAAGGTGCTGGGCTCGACCGCGCGCGGCTATTACGTCGACGAGCAGCAACGTTCCGCGGTGATCAAGCATCTGGTGCGCAACGGCAGCGTCGATCACGCCGAGGTTCAGTTCCGCCGCTCGGACGGCATCCCGTTCTGGACGCTTTTGACCATCCGGGAATCGGCCTATGCCGGCGAGCCGGTCAACCTTGCCTGGGTCTATGACATCACCGAGCGCAAGACCGCCGAGGAGCGGCTGCAACTGGCGGCCAAGGTGGTGGAAACCGCCAATGAAGGCATCATGATCACCGGGGCCGACGCCACCATCGAGGCGGTCAACACCGCCTTTACCCGCATCACCGGCTTTGGCCCGGACGAGGCCATCGGCCGGCGGCCGGGTTTTTTGAAATCCGGCCGTCACGAGCCCGAGTTCTACCGCGAGATGTGGCGCAGCATCAACGAGACCGGCCAATGGCAGGGCGAAGTCTGGAACCGGCGCAAATCAGGCGAGGTGTTCATCGAGTGGCTGTCCATCGCCTCGGTGCGCGACGCCTCCGGCCATGTCTCCCACATGCTGGGGATCTTCGCCGATATCACGTCGCGCAAGGAGGACGAGGAGCAGGTCTGGCGCCAGGCCAATTTCGACGCCCTGACCGGCCTGCCTAACCGCTCGCTGTTTCTCGACCGCCTCAGTCAGGCGATCAAGGCGGCGCGGCGGGACCGCACCCGTTTTGCCCTGCTGTTCATCGACCTGGACGGGTTCAAGGCGGTCAACGACACCTTTGGACACTCCATCGGCGATCTTTTGTTGCAGGAGGCGGCGGCGCGGCTGCTGTTGGCGGTGCGGTCGTCCGATACGGTGGCGCGGTTGTCGGGTGACGAGTTCACCGTCATCTTGCACGATATCGACGGCCGCGACGAGGTTGGCGTGGTCGCCTCCAAGATGGTTACCCGACTGGCGGAAAACTTCGACCTCGACGGCCATCAGGCCAACGTCAAGGCCAGCATCGGTATCGCCATCTTCCCCGACGACGCCGATGACGCGGCGGAGTTGGTTCGCTTGGCCGACCGCGCCATGTACGGCGTCAAGGGCTCGGGAAAGAACAATTTCGGCTTCCATCAACTGCCGGAACGTCTGGTCTATCCGTTGGACGCGTGATAGCTCTTGGAGCATGGTTTTCGTCCAGGATTCGGCCATGCATCGCCATGATACCGCCACGCCCGCCCGGCGCTTGAGGGACCAAGACCCCCGACGAGCCGCCGGCTCGGAGTTGCGGGCAAGGCCCGGCGCGGCCCATGCCGCGATAGCCCAGGGGCCGGATGGCCCCGCCCGGCGCTTGAGGGACCATAGATGACTCCCCTTGAGATCGAAGCACTGGGCCTGTCTCTGCTGGTGTCCGGCTGGGCGGTGGCGGGATCGCTGCCGCTGGGGCTGGCCTGCGCCTGGCTGCTGGCGCGGTGCGATTTTCCCGGCAAGGCGGTGGTGGACGGGCTGATCCATCTGCCGCTGGTGTTGCCGCCGGTGGTGGTGGGCTATGTGCTGCTGGTGGTGCTGGGGCGGCGCGGCGTGGTGGGAAGCTGGCTGTTCGACTGGTTCGGCGTCACCATCGCTTTTACCTGGAAGGGGGCGGCCATCGCCTCGGCGGTGATCGCCTTCCCGCTGATGGTCCGCGCCATCCGGCTGTCGCTGGAAGGGGTCGATCGTGGTCTGGAGCAGGCGGCGCGCACCCTGGGCTGCGGTCCGGTGCGAACCTTCTTTTCGGTCACCCTGCCGTTGATGCTGCCCGGCGTGCTGACCGGGGTGATCCTGTCCTTTGCCCGTTCGTTGTCCGAATTCGGCGCCACCATCACTTTCGTGTCCAACATACCGGGCGAAACCCGGACCCTGCCCATCGCGCTTTACGCCTTGACCCAGACGCCGGGCGGCGATGCGGCGGCGTTGCGGCTGTGCGTCATTTCGGTGGTGGTGGCCTTCGCCGCCTTGCTGGCCTCGGAATTGCTGTCGCGCCGGCTTCAGGCTCGGTTGAAGGCCTGAAGGCGATGCTGAAACTGTCCGTTCGCCGCCGTCAGGGCGCTTTTCAGCTGGATGTGGATCTTGCCGCCGGGGCCGGCGTCACCGCGCTGTACGGGCGATCGGGCTCGGGCAAGACCTCGGTCATCAATATGGTGGCCGGTCTGGCCCGTCCCGATTCCGGGCGGATCGAGGTGGACGGCAAGGTCTTGTTCGATTCGGCCGCCGGCATCGATCTGGCGCCCGAGCGGCGGCGGCTTGGCTATGTCTTTCAGGAGCACCGGCTGTTTCCCCATCTGTCGGTGCGCGGCAATCTGGTGTTCGGCCGCAATCGCCTGCCGGCGGCCGAGCGTGGCGTCGATTTCGATCAGGTGGTCGAGGTGTTGGGAATCGGCTCCTTGCTGGACCGCCGCCCCGCCAACCTGTCGGGCGGCGAGAAGCAGCGGGTCGCCATCGGCCGCGCTTTGCTGGCCAGCCCCCGGATCTTGTTGATGGACGAACCGCTGGCGGCGCTGGATTCGGCGCGCAAGGCGGAACTGCTTCCCTTCATCGCCACCCTGTCGCGCCGTTTCGCCATTCCCATCCTTTATGTCAGCCACGCCATGGACGAGGTGTTGCGGCTGGCCGATACCCTGGCGCTGATGGATGCGGGGCGGGTGGCGGTGGCGGGGCCGCTGGAGCGGCTCATGGCCGACCCGGCGTTACGGCCGCTGACCGGCCGTTACGAGGCCGGCGCGGTGGTCTCGGCCATCGTCGCCAGCCATGACGCCGCCTATGGCGTCAGCCGACTGTCCTTCGCCGGCGGAACCCTGTTGGTCAGCCGCAACGACTTTCCGGTGGGGGCGAAGGTGCGGGTTCGCATCCATGCCCGTGACATCGCCATCGCCATCGACCCGCCGGAGCGGGTCAGTATCCGCAACGTCCTGCCGGCGGTGGTGTCTTCGGTGACGCCGGCCGATTCCTTTCTGGTGGATGTGGTGCTGTCATGCGGCGGCGCGCCGCTCTGGGTGCAGATCACCGCCCTGGCCCAGGCCCAGTTGGGGCTGGTGCCGGGTATGCGGGTACACGCCCTGATCAAGGCGCTGACCATCGCCCGTGGCGATGTCGCCGGGCATGAGGATCCTTAGAAAACCTAGGCCATCACCTGATTGCGGCCATGGGCCTTGGCGCGGTAGAGCGCCAGGTCGGCGCGCGCCAGCACCATGTCGACGGTGACCTCGTCGGCGTTGCGCTCGGCCACTCCCAGGCTGGCGGTCAGGGTCAGCGGAGGTTGGCCCGGCTGGAGTTGGCCCGGCTGGAGTTGGATGGCGGCGATGGCCTGACGCAGGCGTTCGGCCACATCGATGGCGTCGTCCAGCGAGGTTTCGGGCAGCAGGACGGCGAACTCCTCGCCGCCGAGACGCCCCAGAATATCAACCTCGCGCAGGTTGTCGCGCAGGGCGGCCGCGACCGCCCGCAGCGCCTGATCGCCGACGGCGTGGCCGTGGCGGTCGTTGACCTGCTTGAAGTAGTCGATGTCGAACATCAGAACGGAGACGCTATTGCCATAGCGCACCGAGCGTTCGGTCTCCTGCTCGGCGGCGGTAAAGAAAGCGCGGCGATTCAAGGTGCCGGTCAGGTCGTCGGTGGTGGCCAATTGGCGAAGCTGGTGCTCCATCCGCTTGCGTTCGGTGATGTCGGTGATCAGGCCGATGGTGCCCGGCGGGCCGGCGGATTCCTCGGTCAGCAGTCCCTTGCTGATCATCACCGTCCGCTGCTCGCCACCCATGTCCAAGGTGGCCTCCAACGCCAGACTGCCAAGGCCGTCGTTCCGTACGGTCGCGTCGGTATGGCGGTCGAGCTCCTCCAGCGGGGCGGGCATGGCCGAGCCGTGATCCGGCAGGTGAAACAGTTCCCTGAACGAGCGGTTGTACATTTGCAGACCGCCCGCGGCGTCCTTGTACCAGACCGGATGGGGCAGCATGTCCACTAGGTTTTCGGCAAAGCGGCGGGCGCGGTCCAACTCGCAGGTCCGCGCTTCCACCCGCTGCTCCAAGGTGGCGTTCAGCGTTTCGATGGTGGAGAGGTTGGTCCAGGAGCGAAGGCCGCCGACCAGGGCGGTGAACAGTTTTTGGGCGGTCAGTTCGGTCTTGCCGCGATAGTCGTTGATGTCGTAGGCCTGCATGACCTCGCGCTCGGGCGCTTCACCCGGCTGTCCGGTCCGCAGCACGATGGCAAGGCGGTTGTTTCTCAGATCGCGGCGAATATGTTCGACCAGGGTCAGGCCGGCATCGGCGGTTTCCATCACTACGTCCAGCAGCGCCACCGGGATGTCGGGCCGCTCGGTCAGGATCCGGCGGGCCTCGGCGGCGGAATAGGCGCTGATCACCTCGAACGGGCGTCCCTGAAAGGACAGGTCACGCAGCAGCACCCGGGTCATGGCGTGAACGTCGGGCTCGTCATCCACCACCAGAATCGGCCAGGGCTGCTCGGCGGCGGAGGGGATGGCGGCCGATTTGGCGCGGCGCAGCAAGGGGCGCCCCTTGTCCGGTCGTGTGGAGGTTTCCTGCATGTTCAAGCAGCCCCTTTCCTGGGCTCGACACTTCCCTCCCATTCCCACATGCCAGCGTCGCATGGCAGCCCCTGCGACGCCACCGGCCAATTGCCGCATCTGGTGACGAAACGTTGCGAGTCAGACGGTGGGGGAGGCCGTTACCTGGGGAACGGTGACGACGAAGGCGGTGCCGCCCTTGGCGGGGGATTCGACGGAGACGTTGCCTCCCAGCGGACCGGTGACGAGGTTGTAGACGATATGCAGCCCCAGGCCAGAGCCACCGATGCCGCGTCTGGTGGTGAAGAACGGGTCGAAGATGCGGCCGCGATTCTGGTCCGGGATGCCTCTGCCGGTGTCGGCGTAGGTGAGTCGGACCTGATCGGGCTCGACCTGATCGACCTCGATGCGAATCTCGCCGATCTGGCCGGGTTCAAAGCCGTGGACCAGGGAATTCATCACAAAGTTGCTGAGAACCTGCGACAGGGCGCCGGGATAGCTGGTCATGGTGATGCCGCCGGGGCAGTCGATGGACACGGTGTGGCCGGCCTGTCGCAGATGCGGTCCCAGGCTGGCCAGGGTTTCCCGGATATAGGCGCACAGGTCGAAGTCGCGACGTTCCGAGCTGGTGCGGTCGACCGCCACCTGCTTGAAGCTGCGGATCAACTGGGCGGCGCGTTCGCAGTTGGACAGGATCAGGCTGGTGGTGTCCATGGCGGTGGCCATGTAGCGTTTGAAGTCGTCGACGCCGATATCGTCGGCCTCGAACAGCTTTTTGATGTCTTGGGTGGCGTCGGCGAGGTGGGAGGCGCAGGACAGGGCGATCCCAACCGGGGTGTTGATCTCGTGGGCGACGCCGCCGACCAGGGCGCCGAGCGAGGCCAGCTTTTCCGCCTGGACCAGGGATTCCTGAGCGGATTTCAGATCGTCCAGCGCCTGTTCCGCCTCGGCCTTGCGCTTGCCCAGTTCGTGATTGACGGTGGCCAGCTGGGCCTGCAACCGGTCGCTGACCCGGACCAGACGGCGCTGTTCGCGCACGCTGCGGCCGTAGGAATCGATCAGGGTGGCAAGGCCGTCCCTGATCGCCGCCGGCGCGTCGGCCATGCCGTGACGCAACTCCTCGGCCTGTTCGAGGGTCTTTTCCTCCGCATCGAAGAGGTTGAAGTCGGCCATCGTCTCTGCGACCTCAGGCCGCTGTTTCGATGGCGATCAGATTAAAGGCGACGTGTTCCAGGTCTTCGCTGAAGTCCTCGCCGAACTCCTTCATGGTGTCGTCGTCGGGCGCGAAGAACCAGGTGATCTTGATCCGGGCGCCCGCCGCCGCCGCGTGGTCGAGGCGCTGGAACATATTCATCAACGCCTTGGCACTGGAGCTGTTGAAATAGGTCAGGTCGAAATCGATGCGGATTTCACGGTCGCCGACCGTCGCCAGGAAGGACTCCAGGGCGCTGAAGATTGGGCCGAACACGGTGGACGCGTCCTCCGGATAGGACTCTCCCCGTAGGCTGAGAGCGCCGTGCTCGAAATCGAAATCCACCTCGGGCGAACGCTCGGTGGCGGCTATCTTGAGATTCTCCATAACCACCTCAGATGGATACTTTCATGCAGAAGAAAAACGTCTCGTCGCTGATGCGATCGAAATCGAATTCGATGGGTTCGCTGGCCCGGCGGGCAATCTCGATCAGGCCGATGGTGGCGCCGCGACTCTGCTCCTCTGGGGCTTCGCGCAGCTGCTCCTTGTAGTAGGCCTTGATTTCGTCCTTGTCCATTTTCTGTAGGCATTCCAGCCTTTCGCGCAGTTTTGGCTCGTCCACGGCGAGCACCACATTGGCGCAGACGATGAAAAAGCGGCCGCCTTCGGTTCCGATGGTGACCATACCCGACGACAGTTCGCTGGACGTCCTGTCGCCCACCTTGTCGGCCGAGTAGCGGATGATGTTCTGGGCCTGCTCGACGAATACCGAGAACACCTTTTTGACGGTGCCCACATTGGTGTCTTCCAGGGCCATTTTCTGGCGCAACGCAGCGCCGAGGGAATACAAGATGCCTTCGGACATGTAGCCCGAGAATGAGAATATGATGCCCCGCTGGTCGAGGTCGTTCTTGAAGGACCTGTAATATTTTGCAAGCATTCTGGGCACCTATCTCGGGGCGCGTCGGGTTGTGGACAAGAAGGGGCGCCGGTGACGGTAGCACCCGGCCAGGGGGGCGCTCAAGGTGTCTTCTCCGCGGCTTGGTTCGGGACCGGCCGCAGCCTGACGGTGAAGCACGATCCCTTGCCGACATAGCTTTGCACGCCGACGCAGCCGCCATGCATCTCGACGATCTGGTGGACCATATGCAGCCCGATGCCAGAGCCGGGAATGCCGCTGGCGTTGGAGGCGCGGTGAAAGCGTTCGAATATGGCCGTAAGGTCCTCGGCCGGGATGCCGATGCCCTGATCGATCACATTCAGCTCGATATCACCGTTTTCGTGGCGGGCGATGATGCGGATCTCGGTGTTTTCGGGCGAGTATTTGATGGCGTTGCCCAGCAGGTTGTTGATCACCAGCCCCACCATGCCGGGGTCGCCCCAGACCATCAGCGGCGATTCCAGCTTGGTTGCATAGGAGTGCGAGGGGGCCGCGACCCGGTGGTGGGCGATCGCGACGTCGATCATCGTGGTCAGGTCGAACGCCTTTTCGTGCAGGACGATTCGGCCGCTGTCCAACTGTTCGTCGGCCAGACAGGTGTCGATCAGGCCGAGCAGCCGCTGGACGCCGCCCCGGATGGTGTCGATGCGCGGCAGGCTGGAAGGATCGCCTTTTTCGGCATGCAGGCGCAGCATCTGGGCCGAGGAATCGATGATCGCCAACGGAGTGCGGAATTCGTGGCTGACCATGGACAGGAATTGCCGCAACTGGCGCTTGGCTTCGGTCTCGCGGGATAGGGCGGTCTCGGCGCGCAGCTTGGACCGGGTCAGCGCCTCGGTGCTGTCCTCCAGCTTGCGGGTGCGCTCGGTCACCTTTTGCTCCAGGCTGGCGTTGAGGTCCGACAGCGCCTGATTCAGGTCGGCGATGGTGGTGATGTCGCGCCAGGCGCGCAGGGCGCCGATCAGGGCGGTGAACATCTTTTGGGCGGTTAGGTCCGCCTTGCTTTTGTAGTCGTTGATGTCATGGGCCAGAACCACCTCGCGCTCCGGCGCGTCGCCGGGCTGGCCGGTGCGCAAGATGATGCGGATGCGGGGGTTGTTCAATTCCTCGCGGATGTGGCGGACCAGCCGGAGGCCGGCATCGGGGGTTTCCATCACCACGTCCAGCAGGACCACCGGAATTTCGGGGGCCAGGGCGAGGATAGCCGCGGCCTCGGCGGCTGAATTGGCGCTGACGCACTTGAACGGGCGGCCGTCGAACTCCAGGTCGCGGAGCAAAAGCCGGGTCATCTCGTGGACCTGCTCGTCGTCATCGACGACCAGGACGGTCCAGGGCTCGGCGGCGGGCCTTGCGGCGGCCGGAGGGCCACGGTCACGAAAGACCAGCTTGCGCGATTCTGTCATGGCGCTCAGCGCAGCCCGACGGCGGCGGCGAAGGCGTATCCGATGCTGTGAACGGATTCGATGGGCAGGACGCAGCCGAACGCTTCTTCGCCCTTGGCCCGCAGCCGGCGCACCATGGAATCCACCGAGCGGTCGGCGGGGTCCCAGCCTCGTTTACCCAGGGCGCGGAAGATTTCGTCGCGGGAAACCGGCTCGCCCGGTCGGGTGACCAGCAGCGACACGAACACCCGCTCGTTGCCGGTGAGCTTGATGGACTTGCCTTCGGGCGAGATCAGGGTCCAGGTCAATTGGTCGTAGATCCATTCGGTGGGCGGCGTCGAGGGATGCGGCGTCAAGAATTCTCCGTCAAGTTCGGACCGGCCCGCAGCCGGCGGGTTGGTGGTGGGCGGGGCCGAGCGCATGCGGCGGGCCAGGGTGCGGACCTGGGCCTCAAGCTCGCGCAGCTCGACCGGCTTGACCATGTAGACATCCGCGCCGACCTCAAGCCCGACCACGCGGTCGACGTTAAGACCGCGCGCGGTCAGCATGATGATGCCGACCTCGGAATGGGATCTCAGCCGGCCGGCGATGGAAAAGCCACCCTCGCCCGGCAGGTTGACGTCGAGGATGATGATGTCGATGACCCGATCGTCCAGGCTGCGGTCCAGTTCCTTGCCGTCCGAGCATCCCACCACGTCGTGCCCGCAAGCCGACAGGTATTCGACCAGATCCGTCCGCAGAGGCGCCTCGTCCTCCACCACCGCGATCCGCGCCATGCCTCATACCTCCATTGTGTATCGACATCAGGTGAACCACAAAGATTCAGCGATGCACAATAACAAGTAATGGCGGTGCGTGACGAGGGGTGATGGTCGTCCGGCCATATTCAGGCCGGTGAATTCTGAATTCGAGAAGAATCAAGATGGCCGGCCGTCATGTTTCGGGCGCGTCCCGAAGGGGCAAACTCCGTTTTGCCCCTGGACACCCGCCGGGGCCTGCGGCACGCTGGACCGTCTTCCTATTGGAGTGCCATCCATGGACCAGGCTCAGATCCGCATCCCCGTGCAGGCTCCGTCCGACGCCAGCGGTCGTGAATGGATGATCGCCAACGGGCTGGCCGGCTATGCGTCCGGCACCCTGGCCGGCGGCGTCAGCCGCCGTCACGACGGCTTGCTGGTGGCGGCGCTGCCCCGGTTCGGCCGCACCATCCTGCTCGACCGCATCGACGAGACGGTGCGTCTGGCCGATGGTTCGCGTCTTGCCCTGTTCGCCGATTGCACCGTCGAATTCCGCCTGGAAACCGGGCTGCCGGTCTGGCGGTTCGAGCGCGACGGTCTGGTGCTGGAGCGCCGGGTGGCGATGCCCTACCGCCAGAACACCACGGTCATCGCGTATCGCCAGTTGGCCGGCGACGGTCCGGTCTCGCTGGAGATCCGGCCGTGGATGCATTTTCGCGGCAATGACGGTCAGGCCGATCAACCGCTGCACATGCCGTCGGTGGTCCATGCGGATGGCGACCGGGTCGAGGTGACCCAGGGGCCGTATCCGCCGCTGCGGCTGGCGGTGCGCGGCGCGTCCTGGAACCTGTCCTTGGACGGCGGCCGTACCGAGGAGGCGTTCTATCCCATCGAGGCCGAGCGCGATTACGTTCCCAAGGGTCCGGTCTGGAGCCCCGGCGTGTTGACGGTGGCGTTGGGAGCCGACGGCGCCAGTCTGGTGGCCTCGGCCGAGCCCTGGCCGACCGCTCTGGCCCTGACCGCCGATCAGGCACTGGCGGCCGAGGCCGAGCGCCGCCGCCGTCTGATCGCCCATGCTCATCCCGCTTGCCGTGACGGCGTGGCGGCGCTGCTGGTCGCCGCCGCCGACGCCTTCCTGTTCGACCCGCGCGGCCGTCACGATCTGGTGGCGCGGGCCAATGCGGTGGGCGACGATGTGCGCAGCGTCATTGCCGGCTATCCCTGGTTCAACGACTGGGGCCGCGACACCATGATCAGCCTGGAGGGGTTGACCCTGGTTACCGGACGGCCCGACGACGCCAAGTGGATCTTGCGCACCTTCGCTTCCTACGAGCGCGACGGCCTGATCCCCAACAATATTCCCGACGGTGGT
The DNA here is from genome assembly GCA_030651575.1 of Phaeospirillum sp. Taxonomy (GTDB): domain Bacteria; phylum Pseudomonadota; class Alphaproteobacteria; order Rhodospirillales; family Magnetospirillaceae; genus Phaeospirillum. The sequence continues at coordinate 223,805 of JAUSFB010000073.1, read as the reverse complement.
ACCGATGGCGTCTATCACGCCGCCGATGCCAGCCTGTGGTTCTTTCACGCCCTCGACCGCTATGTGGCCGCCACGGGCGACCGCGATACCCTGCGGGTGATCTTGCCGACCCTGCGGCGGATCATGGACAAGCATCGGAGCGGAACCCGGTTCGGCATCGGCATGGACCCGGCCGACGGCCTGATGAAGCAGGGGATCGAGGGCTATATGCTGACCTGGATGGACTCGGCGACGCCGCGCCGGGGCAAGGCGGTGGAGATCAACGCCCTGTGGCACAACGCCCTGTCACTGATGGCCCGCTGGCTGACCGAGGAGGGCGACGCCGCTGGCGGCGCCCAGGCCCAGGCCGATGCCGATCGGGCGCGGGCCTCGTTCAACGCCCGCTTCTGGAATCCGGCCGCCGGGCATTTGTTCGACGTGGTGGACGGCGAGGATGGGGCCGATGACCCGACCTGCCGCTGCAATCAGATTCTGGCGGTATCGCTGCCCAATGCGGTGCTGGACCCGGACCGGTGGGACGCGGTGGTCGAGGTGGTGCGCCAGCGCCTGCTGACGCCCCATGGCCTGCGGTCTCTCGACCCGGCGGCGGGGGATTACCAGACCAGCTATTCCGGCGGGCTGCATTCCCGCGACTTCGCCTATCATCGCGGCACGGTCTGGGCCTGGCTGATCGGCCCCTTCGTCGATGCCTGGCTAAAGTTGCATCCCGGCGACCGGGTGGGGGCGCGCGCCTTCCTGACCGGGTTCGAGGCTCATCTGAGCGAATTTTGCGTCGGTACCGTCGCCGAGGTGTTCGATGGCGCCGCACCGCACCTGCCGCGCGGCTGCACCGCCCAGGCCTGGAGCGTGGCGGAATGGCTGCGGGCGTGGTCGCGGACCGGCGAGGCGTAGGCTATGGCGACCGTTTGCCGCGTCGGGATTTCGCGGGCGGCGCGGGCGGCGGCAGGGCCAAGGCGGCCTTGGCTGGCTTTTTCGCTTCCGGCGGCGGGGCGGGCAGGGCGAGTGTGGCCGGGGTCTGGGACATCTGGTTGCTCAGTTGCTCCACCGTCCGGATCAGGGCGTGAAGCTTATCCTTCAGGTCGTCGACCGACGGTTCGCGGCTGTCGCGGGCTTTGGCGGTCGGAGCCAGGGCGGCGCTGCCGCCGTTGAGGAAGGCGTCCTGCCACCGGGTCAGCAGGGCGGGGCCGACGCCCATTGAAATGGCGACCCAGTCGCGTTCCTCGCCTTGAAGCAACCGCATCACGGCTTCGGTCTTCTGTTTTTTGGTGAAGCGTCGGCGCGTCGGCGCTTCCGGCGGCGTCATCTGACGCGGCGGCGCTGGCTCGGCGGTGGCGACGGAGCGGGAGGGAAGCGGTTGCGAAGGTTGCGGCGTTCCCAGGCCGCGCATCACCGGGTGAAGCGGAGCCGTCGCCGACAGGGCTTCCGGCGGCGCGGCGCCGGCCAGATGGGTGGCGATCTTCTCCAACTCGGCGCGGGCGGTTCGGGCTGCCGCGGCAACCGCCGAAAAGCTTTCCGGGCGGGCGAAATAGTCCAGCAGGGCGATAGTGTCGTCCACATAGTCCCGCAGCCCGGCCGGATTGGCGCCGTGGGCGTTATGAATGCGGCGGCGGATACGGGCGGGAATCCGCCGCAGCAGGCCCATGCGGCGCAGGGACAGAACCTTGAAGTCCATCACCTTGATCATCAGGCCGGCATGACGGCGGGGGTGCAGGTTTTCGAACAGGTATTCGATCAGTTCGACCTCGGCGAATTCCAGGATCAGGAAATCTTTCTCCGTCGCCTGCCAGTTCAGGACGAAACTGCAAATCGCCGCCAGTTGGGCCGCCAGTTCCTCGGAAAACAGTTCGGGATCGATCATGGTCCAGGCCTTGCCGCTGGTGAGCGGCAGGCGGCCGGAGCGGCCGAAGGCGCGGGTCAGGTTACGGGCGATGGCCATCAGGACGCGGCTGTCGGAATTGCGGGTGCCGCGTGGAAAGCAGTCGTGCAGCATGTCCGTCGCGTTGAAGTCGTCGGTGGGCGGACAATCGGTCAGCAATCGTCCCAATGATTGAAGGTTGGCCGGGATCGTGGGGTCTCCCCGGGGGGGCAGGCGCGCCATGATGCTTTCGACCTTGGCGCGGACATGGGCCGGGTCCAGGGGTTCCGCCGGCGGGGGCGGCGTCGCTTGGGGCAGGGCCTGCATGGGGGCCTGGGCGGTGACCTCGGGGAAGTGAAGCGTCTTCGCCGCCTGATCCAGCACGGCCCGCCAGAGGCCAAGTCGGTCGGCCCAGGATCCGGCGGCGATCCGGCGGCCGAGGGACCGCAGGCGCTCGGCCATCTGGCGAAGGCGCAGCGGGCCGGACGGCTTGGCGCGGTTTTCGTCGGCCGTCTCGGCGATGGCGGTCCAGGCAGCGGGGGACTGCGGCTGCGGGGCCTCGCGCCGGGCGTCGTCCTGGTTTTTCGCCGCCTCTCGCACCCTTAGCTCCTCCCCGAGCCGCGACCGTCGTGGTCAAGCCGGGAATCTAGCGCAAGCCGGCGGTCAGGTCCAACCGATCCGTGTCGCCGGGTCAATACGTGGACGGCTCTTGACTCTTCATGCCGGTCCGTGCGAACGACACATCCGGCCGATATTGTCCGGCAGGAGGGGGCGTTAAATGGTGCGTCGTTTGGTATCCTTGGCCGCCGTCATGGCGATGATGATCCTGGCAGGCTGCGCCACTCTTCCCGATGATCCGGAGGAACGGGCGGAGGCCCTGGCCGTCAACGATCCGCTGGAGCCGGCCAATCGCACCATTTTCGACGTCAACATGTATCTCGACGACGCCATCATGGCGCCGGTCGCCGAGGGGTATCGCGAATATTTCCCCAACTGGTTCCGCCAGGCTCTTCACAGCTTCCTGATCAATCTGGAAGAGCCCTATGTCGCTGGCAACGACCTGCTTCAGGGCAACCCCGCCGCCGCCGCCGACGCGCTGGGCCGTTTCATGATCAATTCTACTTTCGGGATGCTGGGCTTTCGTGACGCCGTGGCCGAGAGCGGCGGCGCCAAAGCGCATCAGACCGATATCGGCGTGACGTTGGGAGTCTGGGGGTTCGAGGAAGGCCCCTACCTGATGTTGCCGTTCTTCGGCCCGTCCAATCTGCGCGATGGCGTCGGCAAGGTGGCTGATAATTGGGCTCATCCCACCGGAATGGTGATGGCGGCCCAGGGGCTGGGCGCGTTCGGCATGGCCCAGATGGGGGCCGAAACGCTGGACACCCGGACCCAGTATCTCGACCCGATTAAGGAGCTGCGGCGGACCTCGCTCGACGAATACGCCGCCATTCGCAGCCTCTATCGCCAGACTCGCGAGGCGTCCATCGCCTCCTCGTTGCGGGGGCAGCGGCCGGCGCGGGATGTTCATCCGGTTTCCACCACCACCGGCCAGCCGGAGTCTTCATCGGCTCCCGCCGCGGCCGGCCCGGTCGGCGACGAAGGTAAAAAGGCCGATCCCGAGGTCAAGCCCAGCGCTGTCGAGTTCGTCGAGCCCGCCAGGTAATATCTTCCAATGATAACGGCTTGCGTCAGACGCCACACCCAATAGGGTGGCGCCTGTTGCCGTTTAGCCTGTTTCGGTGGTCGGAGAAGAACAATTCTGGCGACCTGCATTGAAATATTGTTTGCGGAGACAAACCTTTCAGGTTGAGTGGGCATAGTCATTTCGTATGGCTGTCTAATCCTGATGATGGGGTTCGTTTCATGGGCTGGCTGACCAATCTCCGCATTTCCGCCAAGATCGTCGTTTCCTTCGCATTTCCCCTCATGCTGATTCTGGGGCTGGCCGGGTATATCGTCTTGGGTAAGGCGTCGATCGTGACGGAAACCTCGACCCTGGCCAGGGTGGCTCCGTTGACCGCCGAGGTCAGCGCCCTGGTGCACGAGTTGCAGAAGGAGCGTGGCGCATCCGCCGTGTTCGTCGGCAGCAAGGGTGAGCGGTTCGGAGACGAGATGCGGAGCCAGCGCAAGTTGACCGACGCCGCCCGCGACCGGCTGGAGCACTCGGTCAAGACGCTGGACCTCGCCGCCCTGGGGGCAAGCTTTCCGCCTCGGGTGGAGGCGGCGCGGGCCAAGGTCGAGGCGCTGGTCGCCTCGCGTCCCGCCATTGACGCCCTCAGGAATGACGGCAAGGCCGCTATCGCCGGTTTCACCGAGACGGTCCGGGTGCTGCTGGACGTGGTCGATGGGATCGCGGTCCTGTCCAGTGACGCCAGGGTCGGCAGTATGATCACCGCCCATCTGAAACTGATGGAGGGGAAGGAAAAGGCCGGGCAAGAGCGCGCCAACGGCGCCGGAGCCTTTGCCGCAGGCAAGTTCGAGCCCGAGACCTATATCCGATTCATCGCGCTGGTCGCCGAGCAGCAGGCGTCGTTGACCGAGTTTCTGGCGCATGCCGCGTCGGAGCAGGCCGCGTTCTTCCGCACCACCTTGGACAGCGACGCCACCCGGACGGTGGAGCGCATGCGCAAGGTCGGCTTGGACAGCATCGCCACCGGTGGCATCGGCGACGTCACCGGCCCGGCATGGTTCAATGCCACCACCGCCCGCATCAATCTGCTGAAGACGGTGGAAGACCGCATCGCCGTCGATGTCCAGGCGTTGGCGGCCGAGGTCAGCGCCAATGCCAAGGCGGTCCTCATGATGACCATCGCCGCCGTGGTGGTGGCCCTGGCCCTGGCTTTGGCCCTGGCCTGGGTGGTGGTCCATCAATTGACCGCATCGGTCAACGGCCTCGCCGACACCATGGGTCGGCTTGCCACCGATGACTTGCAGGTGGCGGTCCCCGGCGTCGACCGGGCCGATGAAATCGGAACCATGGCCCGCTCGGTCCAGGTGTTCAAGGATGCCATGATCAACGGGCGCGATCTGGCCGCCCGTCAGGCCGAGGAGGTCAGGCAGCGCGAGCGCCGCACCGCCACGGTCGAGTCCCTGGTGGCGCGGTTCCAGGGCTCGGCCTCGGCCATGGTGCAGGCGGTCGCTTCGGCGGCCGGGCAGTTGCAGGGTACCGCCGCCGCCATGAGCGCCGCCGCCGATGACACAAGGCAGCGGGCGACCGTGGTCGCCGCCGCCACGGATCAGGCGTCGGGCAACGTCCAGACCGTGGCTGCCGCCGCCGAGGAACTGACCAGTTCCATCCAAGAGATCGGCCGTCAGGTGAACCGTTCGTCCGGCATCTCCCATCAGGCGGTGGAAGAGGCCGGCGAAGCCCAGACCACCGTCACCGGCCTGTCCAACATGGTGGGCCGCATCGGCGAAGTGGTGACCCTGATCAACGATATCGCGTCGCAGACCAATCTGCTGGCGCTTAACGCCACTATCGAGGCGGCGCGGGCGGGTGAGGCCGGCAAGGGCTTCGCCGTGGTGGCGGGCGAGGTCAAAAATCTGGCCAACCAGACCGCGCGGGCCACCGACGAGATCACCAGCAGCATCGTCGCGGTTCAGCAGCAGACCGAAAAGGTGGTCGGCGCCATCGCCGGGATCGTCAACATCATCCGCGAGGTTGGCCAGATCGCCACCGGCATTGCCTCGGCGGTGGAGGAGCAGTCCGCGGCAACCCATGAAATCGCTCGCAGCGTCGAACTGGCGGCATCGGGAACCGCCGAGGTTTCCGCCAATGTCGGCGGAGTTCAAAGCGCCGCCACCCGTACCGGAACCGCTGCCGATGAGGTGCTGGGGGCGTCGCGCCGGATGGGAGAGGAGGCCGGACGGCTGCATACCACCATCGACACGTTCCTGAGCGATATCCGCTCGGCCTGATCCGCTCGGCCCGATGGGGGTATGACCAACGGTCATCGGTGGTCTCGGGTCTTGATATTGGCGTGGGTATTTGGGAAGGTTCCGGCCAGACTAATTCCAGTTATAAGGCCTGACTGCCATGGTTGCCTCTGAGCCGGGAGATGGGGAGCGTCTGCGCGAGGCTGGAATTCGGCCCACGGGACAGCGCCTGGGCGTGATCCGGGCCATTCGCCAGGGTGGGCGCCGCCACCTGACGCCGGAATCCTTTCATCGCGAATTGGCCGATGCCGACCTCAAGATGTCGTTGGCCACCGTCTACAATACGCTCAATCACTTTGCCGATGCCGGCTTGCTGCGTCGGGTCGGGGTGGGCGATCGGACTTGGTTTTGCACCAATACCGTCGAGCACCATCACTTTTTCGACGAGGTTTCCGGCCGGATCGAAGATATTCCTGGTGAGCAGCCGACGGTGGTCGGCTTGCCGGCCCCGCCGCCGGGAATGTCCATCCTCGGCGTCGACGTCGTTATTCGCGTCCGGCGGGATTAGCAGGCCAGGCCGTCGGGATTCTTCAACGGACCTCGTTTCTCGGCGGGTTCTTGCCGTGGATGGAAATGGCGGGCGCCAAGACGCCCGCCATCCACCGAAGAGCAGAAAACTTATCCGTTCTGATCATTGGAGTTGTTGGCGGGGGCCACGTTGGAGCCAACCTTGCTCCCCCGGGCGTACTGCTCGACAACCTGCTTGGACGGATATTGGTTGGTCTGCTGTCCCGTCGCTGAATCCCGAAAGACCTGGATTGCAATCCCGGAACTGGGGTCGACCGTCGTCAACGGACTCGAAAACGCGGGTCCGCCGTCGTCGGCTTTCAACGTATCGGCTGGTTTCTGTTCTTGCTGAGGCTGAGGCCCCGCTTTTGTCTTTGGACCAACATTGACAAGAGCAGGAGGCCCCGCTGCCAATGAGGAAACTGAAGTCATGGTTCACCTCCCCGCCATTGGCGGATTCTGAACAAAGACGCCCCGCCTCATGCGGAAATATTGACGTGGCGGCCTTTGTTCGGATCAGTGGGCAAGGGCAGGGCCGGGCTGGACGATTCAGCCGGCTTGGCTGCCTTGCTCTCGGCCGCGCTGTTATCGCTGTCACGCTCACGGGCGCTGACCTTGGGGGCCTGCTGGATTGGAGCCGGAGGTGCGGGAGGAATGCCGCGGGATGCGGTCTGGTCGATGGACATATTCTATCTCCTTCGAGGAGCACGTTCTTGTGCCACGTTATGTCTACGCCCCTTAACGCTAGATTTCAATCATAAGCCAAACTGACGAATCCCGACCCCGAAAATGGAAAACCCCCAGAACCGTTAGGTTCCAGGGGTTTAGAGTGGTGCCCAGGGCCGGAATCGAACCAGCGACACTGCGATTTTCAGTCGCATGCTCTACCAACTGAGCTACCTGGGCACAGGCATTCTTGGTCGAGAGGAGGCGCTTATAGATGAATAACGGGGCAGTGGTCAAGCCCCTCTGGACAAGAATTATGGATGGCGTGGCCATTCACCACCATTTGCGCTCTCTTTCCTTGGCGGCTTTGACCTGCGAGGCCTGTTCCTTGATGTCTTGGAGGCGCAGCCAGATCGCGCCTTGCTTTCCCAGCAATTGCTCGGCCTTGTTGGCGTGGAAGTTGGCCTCGGGGAGTTTTCCGGCCAGCAGGAGGTATTCGGCCATGGCGTAGGAGGCCATGCCTTCGTTGTCGTTGCGGCCGAAGGCGATGGCCAGCTGTTGCCATGCAAAGCGGTCTTCCGGTTCGAGGCGGACGGCGATGGACAGGTTGGTTGCCGCATCGGACAGCATGACGGGGTCCTCGGTCTCGATCTCGGCCTGGCCCAGCCCCAGGCGCAGCAGGGCGCTGTTGGGCAGCAAGGCCACCGCCTGTTTATAGGGCTCGATCGCCTCGGCGCCGCGTGCGTTCTCGAACAGCATCTGGCCCTTCAATTCCCAGAAATAGGGGTCCTTGGGGCGATCCTTGATCAGGCCGTTGATCAGGGTCAGGGCGCCTTCCACATCGGGTTTGCGGTACAGGGCGATGGCGCGGGCATAGCGCGCTTCGAGGCTGACGTCGGTTTCCTTGTAGCGTTGCATGGTCTTGACTGGCGGCTCGATGAAGGCGAACAGCTTGGCCTTGATCCTGCGGTGCATTTCGACCCATTCCGCCGACCAGGGCTGGCTGCTGAAGCGTGAGCGCCCCACATGCTCGCGCACGAAAGCGACGCGGTCGCGGGTCAGCGGATGGGTCCGCACATAGGGGTCCTGGCGCGCCGAGACCAGGATCTCCTGATCGCCGAGAATCTCGAAGAACTCCAGCATCCCCTTGGCCGATTCCTGGGTGTCGTCCAGAAAGCGCATGGCCATCTGATCGGCCTGCTGTTCCTGGCTGCGCGAGAAGGCCAGCAGATTGCGCATGGCCGCCTCCTGGCCGCCCATCATAATGGCGCCGGCTGCTTCGCCGCGGCCGCTGACCGCTCCGGCCGCCGCACCCAGCAGCATGGCCAGGATGGCTTCGGTCGAGGCGCTGCTCATGGCGTCGGCATTGCGGATCAGGTGGCCGCCGGCGATATGGCCGGTTTCGTGGGCCATGACCCCGATCAGCTGGCCCGGCTGTTCCGAGCGGATGATCAGGCCAGTGTGGAAAAAGATGTTCTGGCCACCGGCGACAAAGGCGTTCAGGGACGGATCATTGATCAAGACGATGCGAATCGCGGCCGGATCGAGGCCGGCCGCCTGAAAGATTGGCGTGCCGAAGATACGGATGGTATTTTCCACCTCCGCGTCGCGGATGAACTGCCGCCTCTGCTGGGCCTGGGCCGGAGCCTGGGGGGTGAACAGGGCGAACAAGAACGTCACCAGAAGGAATATGCGCGTGAGCAAGGATCAGTCCCCGTCGGTCAGTATGTTAGCCGGACACCAGGGTCGCGGCCGGTGGCTCGCGGCGGCGGTGGCGATTCTGGCCGTCGGCGCCTGCGATTCGCTGGAAAAGCGCCCGGTCGGCACCATTGGCCATGTCCAGGGTTTCGCCGGCATGGTCGCCGCTGATGAACCGCGCGCCGCGCTGGTCGGTCGCGATGTCCTGTCCGCCGGCGGGACCGCCGCCGACGCTGCCGCCGCCATGTACTTCACCCTGGCCGTTACCTACCCGTCCGCCGCCAGCCTGGGCGGTGGCGGTTCGTGCATAGTACACGATAGTGGCAGAAAAAAGACGGAAGTCATGGAGTTTCCCGCCATCGCTTCGACCATGGGCGGGGCGGCGCCTTCGGCGGTGCCGGCCAATCCGCGCGGCTTCTTCGCCCTGCACGCCAAATACGGCAAGCTGCGCTATGAAAGCCTGTTGGCCGAGCCCGAGCGGTTGGCCCGGACCGGGACTACCGTCTCGCGCGCCTTGGCCAGCGATCTGGCCCGCGCCGTGCCGGTGCTGGGCCGCGATCACCCGGCGCGCGCGGTGTTCTTTCGCCCCGACGGCAGCGTACTGCGCGAGGGCGACACCATGATCCAGCCCCAGTTGGCGGCGGTGATCGCCAATTTGCGGCGCAATACCGGTGATTTTTATTCCGGACTCGTGGCTCGCGAACTGGTCAAGGGAGTCCAGGCGGCAGGGGGAACCCTGACCCTGGAGGATCTTCGCGACATTCGCCCCACATGGCGCGATACCCTGACGTTGAAGGTTGGCGACGAGACCGCCCATTTCGCCCCGCCGCCCTCGGTTGGCAGCACCGTCGCCGCCCAGATGGTCGGGACCCTGTGGGAGCGTTGGGGCAATGCTCCGGCCGCCGAGCGTCCGCACCTGCTGGCGGAGGTTTCGGCCCGGGTCTACGCCGACCGCGCCCGCTGGATGCGCCCCAGCGGCTGGACCAATGACGACCCCGCCGGGCTGGTGGCGGAAAAGCGCCTGACCGACCTGCTGGCCGGCTATAACCCGGAACGCCACGTTCCAGTGACCGGCGTGTCGGCCCCGCCCACCGATTATCCGCTGGCCACCGGCTTCGTCGCCATGGATGCCCAGGGTTCGACCGTCGCCTGCGGCGTCACCACCTATGGCCTGTTCGGCGGCGGCCGGATGATCCCCGGCGCCGGCATCGTCCTGGCCGGCGTTCCCGGTCCCAACGGCCCGCCGGCCATCACCACCATGATGACCGTCAATCACAATACGAACGAGGTTCACTTCGCGGGCGCCGCATCTGGCGGAGGCACCGCGCCCGGCGCGCTGGTCGCCAGCTTCCTGGCCGCCACCCTCGATGGGAAGTCGCTCGACGAGGCACTGGCGACGCCACGTCTGGTGCATCCCGGCGCTCCGGATGCGGTGTTCGTGGAAAGTGGTGCCTACGCCCTTGATCCGGCGGGATTGCAGCAGCGTGGACATCAGGCCAGTCCGGTCGCCATGCCAAGCCGGGTCGAGGCCTTGCATTGCCTTGCCGGCTACAGGAATCCTGACAGGTGCGATACCTCTACCGATCCGCGCGGCTTCGGGCTGGCGACCAAGGTGGGCAAGCCCTGATGGCCTTCAAGGTCGCCGAGCGGGGCGCCATCGCCCCTTTCATCGTGATGGATGTCATGCGTGACGCCGCCCGGCGTCAGGCCGAAGGCGGCGACGTCATTCATCTGGAGGTCGGCCAGCCTTCGGGGCAGGCGCCGGAGAAGGTGCGTCGGGCTGCGGCCAAGGCCCTGGCGGACGAGCCCCTGGGCTATACCCTGGCGCTGGGTACCGACTCTTTGCGCGAGCGTATTGGCCATCACTACGCCAAGACCTATGGCGTTTCGGTTCCGGTGGAGAATATCTGCGTCACCACCGGCTCGTCTGCCGGATTCCTGCTGTCCTTCCTGGCCGCCTTCGCTCCTGGCGACCGGGTGGCGGTGGCGGCGCCCGGCTATCCTGCCTATCGCAACATCCTGAAGGCGCTGGGCATTGAATGCGTCAATGTCCCGGTTGGTCCGGCCACCCGCTGGCAGCTTTCGGCCGACAGCCTGTCCAGGGTCGAAGGCCGCCTGGATGGGGTGGTGGTGGCCAGCCCGTCCAATCCCACCGGCAGCATGTTGTCATCCATCGAGGTGGCCGAGTTGGCTACTTGGTGCGAGCTTCGCGGCATCCGCCTGATCTCCGACGAAATTTACCACGGGATCACCTTCGGCCGTCCGGCGGCCACCGCCGCCGGCATGGCGGCCGCCTCCCATGCCGTGATCATCAACAGCTTTTCGAAATACTACGCCATGACCGGCTGGCGGCTGGGCTGGATGGTGGCGCCCGACGACCTGATCCGGGCGGTGGAGTGCCTGCAACAAAATCTGTTCATTTCGCCGCCGACCCTGTCGCAGCGGGCGGCGGAGGCGGTGTTCGACTGCACCGACGAACTGGATGCGCGGGTCGCCGGCTATCGGGAGAATCGCGATATTCTGCTGGCCGAGTTGCCGGCGGCGGGGTTCGGCCGGCTGGCGCCGTCGGATGGGGCCTTTTACCTCTATGCCGACATCTCCGGGCTGACCGATGACAGCCGCGCCTTTTGCCGCCGCATGCTGGCCGAGACCGGGGTGGCGGCGACGCCGGGGGTGGATTTCGATCCCTATGAGGGGGCGCGGACCCTGCGGTTTTCCTACGCCGGTTCGGCGGCCGATATGGCCGAGGCGGCCCGACGCCTGAAGGCGTGGAAGCGGTAGGAAGCGGATTCCCATGAAAAAAGCCCCCCGGCGGGTCGCCGGGGGGCTTTTCAATATCCGGTGCGGCGAGGATCAGCCCTTGTTGGGAGTTCCCTTGCGGGCCACGTCGATCAGCTGCTTCAAGGTGCCCTGGTCGAGGGCGCTGGAGATGATCCGGTCGCCGATGATGAAGGTCGGGGTGCCGCCGATTTCCAGCGAGCGGGCCAGCTCTGAGGTCTTCTTCAGCTGGCGGTCGATATCGGGGCCGGTGATGTCCTTCTTCAACTGCTCGACATTGAGTCCGGCCTCGCCGGCCAGACGGAAGATGGTCTTTTCGTCGAGGCGGCCGCGGAACTTCATGAAGGCGCGGTGGACTTCGTCGTATTTGGCCTGGCTCTGGGCCTTGGCGACCAGGGCGACGCGCGACGCGATCACCGATTCCGGCCCGAGGATCGGCAGTTCCTTCATCACGATCCGGGTCTTGCCGTCGGCCTTGACCGCTTCCCAGAGCGCGTCATAGGCCTGCTTGCAGAAGCCGCAGTTATAGTCGAAGAATTCGACCACGGTGACGTCGCCCTTCAGATTGCCGCCGACGGGGTCATCGACGTTCTTGAGGATTTCGTCCTTGCGGGCTTCCAGCATGCGGTGGGCGTCGGCCTCGGCCTGGACCCGCATTTTTTCGCGCAGTGATTCCAGGGCCTCTCCCAGCACTTCGGGGTGCTCCATGAGGTAGTCGCGGACGACCTTCTTGACAGCATCGACCTGCTTGGGCGACAGCGGCATGTTTTCCTGGGCGGCGGCGGGAATAGCGGTAAGCGCGATTCCGGACGCGAGGACGGCGGCGGCGAGAGTCTTGGCGATCATCTGCTGAATGAACCTTTGGACCGTGACGATGTCGGCATAGTGGCGGAAGCCAGCCTCCGGGGCAAGCCTGCTGGGGTTCTCTATTGCTCGGTCTCTTCGCCCGGTTCATTGGTCTCGATCCGATAGACGCCGCCCAGCCAGCGATGCAGATCGACATCGGCGCAACGGCCGCAGCAGAACGGCTTGTATTTGGGGTCTTCCGCCGGTTTGCCGCAGATCGGACACGGGATTGTCGTGGTCATGATGAATGTCCCTCAAATGCCGGGCGGGGCCGTCCGGCCCCTTGGCTCCTCCGCTTCGCTCCGGGTCGCTCAACGCTCCCGCGCTCCCTTTGGTCGCTCATGATGAATGTCCCTCAATCAAGATATCGTCGCGGCTGCGTCCGGGCTCGGACCGTATCGGCAGCGCCCGCCCCAATCGCCGTTCGGTTTCCGTCATGGCCTCGCCCAGGCGGGACAGGGCCATCGCCACTTCCGGCGCCACGACCAGCGCCAGGGCGACTCCCGGTCGGGCGTCCGCTTCGGCCAGGACGCGCCGCAAGCCCGTCAGCACCAGCGATTCGGCGGTCAGTTCGGTGTGGCGTCGGCACAGCGTCTCGGCCAGCGCCGCGCCGCGCCGTTCGCGGGTCAGTTCGACCATGCCCAGCGGCGTCACCCCAAAGACATGGGTCGGGACCGGGTCGGACGCCACCGCCCGTTTCAGCGCCGCCGCCAGCTTGTAGGGAGTTCCCTTGGGGCCGGAAACGAAGTCCACCGCGATCTGGCCGCCGATGCCGCGCAGGCGGGTCTGGCGGGCAATGGCGGCCACCGCCTCGCGATTGGCGTCGGCCGGGCGGCTGCCGCCGGAGTCCACGTCGATGGCGGTCAGCGCCGCCGTTGGCTCGATCACCAGCCGCCCGCCCGAGGCCAGGGCCACCACCGGCGTCAGCGCCTCGTCCAGCGCGTCTTCCACCTCGGGCAGGGCGCGGCGCTCTGCCGTGGGAAACCATCGACGGGCTTCGGCCAGGGCGGCGGCATCGTCGACCGCCACATGGGTGACGCCGGGGTTGGCCGCCAGCAGCCGCTCCAGCACATGCGGCCGCCACAGCGGCGATGGCGCCTTGGCCGTCGCGATGCCGGCCAGGACATGGGGAGGGCAGCCGAGGAGATCGGCCGACAGCTTCGGCCCTTTGCCGCCACGGGCCTCGGCGCGGATCTGGACCGCCAGGGCGCCGCCTTCCGTCAGTCCCAGCGCCGCCGCCCCGGCCAGGAAGCCCGGTCGCTCGCCGGTTCCGATGTCGAGGAAGGCGGCGTCGAGCGCCCGATCCACCGCCGTTACTCGCCCCAGGAATACCGCCCCGGTCAGCGCCTCCGGGCGCTCGATGCGCAACTCCATGACCCGCTCGCCGGCCAGCAGGGCCAGCCGGGACTCGCCCGGCCCCCAGGACCATAGGATTTCGGTAATGTCGGAGGGTGCGGACATGGGCAAGGCTCTCGGCAGGACCGGCGGACCCTAGGATCAATCGCCGATGGGATCAAGTCCGGACCAGTGTCCGCCGGGGGCGGTTGCGCCCGGCCGGGGGAAGGGTGTAACACTCGCCATCCCCTTTGGATGGATCAAGTCATGAGCAGCCCCGGTGATGACGTGCAGGAAGACCGCCTGATCGCGCTGGAGATTCGTCTGGCGCATTTCGAGCGTATGGCCGAGGACATGTCCGACGTGCTGGTCGACCAGTCGCGGGCCATCGACGTACTGACCGCCCAGCTTCGCCGCCTGCGCGAGCGCATGGAAGAGGCCCGGACCGACGGCGAGGGCTCTCCCCAGGACGACAGGCCGCCGCCGCATTACTAGGCGGCCTTTCCGTCGTCCCGCAGCCAGATATAGAGCGCCGGAATCACCAGAAGGGTCAGCAGGGTGGACGACATCAGGCCGAACACCAGACTGAGCGCCAGCCCCTGAAAGATCGGGTCGGCCAGGATGAACACCGCTCCGATCATGGCCGCCGCCGCGGTCAGCACGATGGGCTTGACCCGCGTCGCGCCGGAGTCCAGCAGGGCTCGGCGCAACGAGGCTCCCTCGGCCTGACGGTGGCGGATGAAGTCCACCAGCAGGATCGAGTTGCGCACGATGATGCCGGCCAGGGCGATGAAGCCGATCATGGAAGTGGCGGTGAAGGGGGCGCTGAACAGCAGGTGACCGATCACGATGCCGATCAGGGTCAGCGGCACCGGCACCAGGATCACCAGCGGCAGGCGGAACGAGCCGAACTGCGCCACCACCAGCAGGTAGATCGCCAGGATGGCGACGCCGAACGCCGCGCCCATGTCGCGGAAGGTGACATAGGTAATTTCCCATTCGCCGTCCCACAGCAGGGTCGGCCGCGATTCGTCCTTGGGCTGGCCGTGATAGGCGATGTTTAGGTCCGCTAGGCGGTCATTGACCGCGAACATGCCGTAGATGGGGGCCTCGAACCGTCCGGCCATCTCGGCCGTCACCATTTCGGCGAAACGGCCGTCACGGCGGAACAGGGGAGGGGAGGCGGGCTCGTAGCTCAGTTGCACCACGTCGCCCAGCTCAACCACCCCGTTTCGCGACGGCACAGGAGTGTTGGCCAGCAACTCGCCGGGATGCTTGTCCGACTTGGGCAGGCCGATGACGATGGGAATGGGGGCAGCCCCGCTGCCGCGATGGGAATAGCCCACCTTCACGCCGCCCATCAGGGCGGTGATGGTGTCGTAGACCGCCTGCTGTTCGACGCCGTGGAACTCCAGCTTTTCCTGATCGATGGAGACCCGCAGGCGGGTCTGCGGCGCGGCCAGGGAATCGTCCACATCGACGATGAAGTCCTCAGCCTGGAAGGCCTGGCGCACCTTGGCGGCGGTGGCGCGGCGGGTGGCGTCGTCGGGGCCGTAGATCTCGGCCAGCAGGGTCGCCAGCACCGGCGGGCCGGGCGGAACCTCCACCACCTTGACGGCGGCGCCGTCGGGAGTGGCCAAGCCCTTGAGGCGGTTGCGCACGTCGAGGGCGATGGCGTGGCTGGCGCGCTTGCGGTCGTGGCGCGACAGCAGATTGACCTGAAGGTCGCCCAGCTCGGGCGACTGGCGCAGATAGGCGTGGCGCACCAGCCCGTTGAAATTGAACGGAGCCGCCACTCCGGCATAGGCCTGGAGCGAGGCCAGCTCCGGCAGATCCCCAAGGCGGGAGGCGGCGTCCATCAGCACCCGTTCGGTTTCCTCCAGCGCCGATCCCTCGGGCAGGTCGATCACCACCTGAAGCTCGGACTTGTTGTCGAACGGCAGCAGCTTGACCGTCACCAGCTTCAGCGGAAAGAACGCCATGGCGGCCAAGGTGGCCAATGTGACGCCCAGCAGCAGCTTTTTCGACTTGGCGCGGCCCTCCAGCAACGGTGTGGCGATGCGCAGATACAGCGCGCCGAGCTTTGACGATTCGGCATGGCCGCCGGCCCGCGCGCTGTCGCCGGCGACCTTGACCAGCAGCCAGGGGGTGATCGCCACCGCCACGAAGAACGAGAACACCATGGCCGAGGAGGCATTGGCCGGAATCGGGCTCATATAAGGCCCCATCAGTCCCGATACGAACATCATGGGCAGCAGGGCGGCGACGATGGTCAGGGTGGCGACGATGGTGGGATTGCCCACCTCGGCCACCGCCGCCACCGCGATATCGGCGGTGTCGCCGTCCTTGGTCATGCGCCAGTGGCGGACGATGTTCTCGACCACCACGATGGCGTCGTCCACCAGGATGCCGATGGAAAAGATCAGGGCGAACAGGCTGACTCGGTTGATAGTGTAGCCCATCACCTTGGAGGCGAACAGGGTCAGCAAGATGGTGGTCGGCACCACCAGCGCCACCACGATGCCTTCGCGCCAGCCCAGCGCCCAGGTGATCAGGGCGACGATGGACAAGGTGGCCAGCGCCAGATGGAACAACAGCTCGTCGGCCTTGTCGGAGGCGGTCTCGCCGTAATTGCGGGTGACCGCGATGTCGATATCGGCCGGGATCAGGCGGCCCCGGATGGAGTCCAGCCGCTCCAGGGTTTCGCTGGCCACCAGCACCGCATTGGCGCCGGCCCGCTTGGCGATGGCGAGGCTGACGGTGGGGGCGCGGCCAAGGGAGCCGTCGGCGGTCCGGGTCAGGGTCCAGGCGCGGTGTTCGGCCGACTCGGCCCCCACCACCACGCGGGCGACGTCCTTGACATAGACCGGACGGCCGTCGCGGGCGGTCAACAGCAGGTTGCCGATATCGGGGATGCCGATCAGGGTCTGGCCGCCGACTACCGGCAGGGCGCGGCCGGCTTCGCGCACCGTTCCGGCCATGAACGAGCGGTTGGCGTTGGCGATCTTGTCCGTCAGCTGGTTGAGGGTGATGGCGTAGAGGGCCAGCTTTTCCGGATCGGGCTCGACCCGGATCTGGTCACGCTTGCCGCCCGACAGATAGGTCAGTCCCACATCCTCGACCTTGACCAGTTCGTGGCGCAGCTGTTCGGCCAGATCGGACAGGGCGGCGTCGCTCCAGCGTTCGGCCGCTGCCGGCTTGGGCGACAGGGTCAGCACCACGATGGCGACGTCGTTGATGCCGCGTCCGACGATCAACGGCTCGGGGATGCCCACCGGGATTTCGGCCATATGGGCGCGCACCTGCTCGTGGACGCGCAGGGTGGCGATGTCTTCGTGGGTGCCGACCTTGAAGCGGGCGGTGACCACCAGCCGGTCGTCATAGGTCTGGGAGTAGATGTGCTCGACCGCGTCGATGCCCTTGATGATGACTTCCAGCGGCTTGGTCACCAGTTCGGCGGCGTCGGCGGCCTTCAGCCCATTGGCGGCCACCAGGATATCGACCATGGGCACGCTGATCTGCGGCTCCTCCTCGCGCGGCAGGGCCATCAGGGCGATCACCCCCAGCGCCAGCGAGGCCAACAGCAGCAACGGCGTCAGCGGCGAGCGGATGAACGCCTTGGCGATATGGCCGGACAGGCCGAGCTTTGCGACGCTCACCACGTCACCACGTCGCCGTCGCGCAGGCCGGACAGGACCTCGATTCCCTCGGCGGTGATCTGGCCGGTCTGCACCACCACCTCGGCCCCGGTCTTGAGGCGCACGGTATCGAGGCCGAACCGGCGGGTCACCGCTTCGCGCGGGATCACATAGGCCTCGCGCGTGCCGGTGCTGACATGGGCCGGAATCCGTTCGCCCACGAAGAAGTCGCCAAGGCCGTCCACCTCCACATCGGCGGTGACGCGGCCGTTCTCGATGCGGGGATAGACCTTGCGGACCACGCCGGGTCGCGGCGGCGGGTCGGTGGCGACCAGGGCGCGGGGGCCGACCATGACGGTGTCGCCGACCTTGATGAAGCGGGCGTGGCGCTCGGGCAGGGCGAGGCGCAGGGCGTAGTTCTCCACCGCGATGGTGGCGATGACGTCGCCGGGCAGCACCACGCTGCCCTCGGTGACATGGACCTTCAGCACCCTTCCATTGGCGGGGGCCAGCACGGCGCCCTCGCCGCTGCGTTCGGACAGGACGTTGCGCTCGGCGCGGGCCGAGGCGATGGCGCGCTCCGCCACTTCCAGCCGGGTCCGGGCGGCGTCCAGCCGCATTTTGGTGCCGGCGCCCTTCTCGAACAGGTCGGAGGCGCGGCCCAACTCGGTCCTGGCCAGGTCGCGCTCGGCCTCCAGCGACTTGACGCGGGCCTCGGCGCCGCCGATCTGGGGCGCCAGCTTGGTGTCGGCGATGGTGGCGAGGCGCTGGCCGGCCTCGACCCGGCGGCCCTCGTCGGTGGCGAGGCTGTTGACTGTGCCGCCCAGCCGAGCCCGCGCGGTAGTCTCGTGCACGCTTTCCACCGTGGCGGCCACGGCCTTCAGGTCGTCGATGCGGCTAGGACGCATCTCGATCTCGCCGGCCAGGGCCGTGGTGGCGGTCAGCGTGGCAAGGAGGGCTGCGGCGAGTCTCATGAGGGAATGCCTTGAGCGAGGTTTGAACTTGACCATTATATTAGAGTAATCTAATTTGATGCAAGGATTTGATCCAGACAAGGAGTTCACCGATGACGATCGACCGGGCCGTAATGGCCTTTGCCGGCACCATGATCCTGCTTAGCCTGACTCTGGCTCAGTTGCACAGTCCCAACTGGCTGTGGTTCACCGCCTTTGTCGGGGCAAATATGTTGCAGGCGTCGTTCACCGGCTTTTGCCCGTTGGCCAATATGCTGAAGCGGGTGGGGCTGAAGCCGGGCTGCGCATTCATGTAGATTGAATGCGGCAAAAGCGTCCCTCGGGATCAATCAGACAGTACGTATATGAGGCTTGATAAATGTATCGAGTCCGAAATATACTACTCTCAACGCCATGCATGTAAGCAAAATGGCGACCCTGAGCTGATCGATCAAGAATCGGCCATGGGTGGGAGGGACGCGAATGGGGAGCTTCTCCGCAAGGAGAGGGTAGTCCGTGCGCGCCTGGGCGATCCGAAAGGAGTTGTCCCGGGTGGCGGTTGCGGCTCTCATGCGCAGTTTATGATGATCCTGGACCACGTCCGCCTTTCCGGCGTCGTGCGAGGCCGGTAATTCAAGACGAGACCTGCGAAGGAGGGCGCGCGTGGCCGAACTGGCAATAACCACAATCGTCGGAACCGGGGCCTTCGTGGTTGGCTCGGTGTTCGGCTGGACCGCTCAGAAGACCAACTTCTGCACCATGGGCGCCATTTCCGACATCGTCTTCATGGGCGATTGGCGACGGTTTCGCGCCTGGATGCTGGCGGTGGCGGTGGCGGTGATCGGAACCCAGGCGCTGGAGATGGCCGGTCTGGTCGCTATCGGAAAATCCATTTATCTCACCCCCAATCTGGGCTGGGCCGGCGCGGTGCTGGGCGGCCTGATGTTCGGCTTCGGCATGACCCTGGGGGGCGGCTGCGGCAACAAGACCCTGGTCCGGATCGGCGGCGGCAATCTGAAGTCGGTGATCGTCTTTCTGGTGCTGGGCTTTTGTTCATATATGACGCTGCGCGGCGTGATCGCCCTGGGGCGGATTCAGTTGGAGGCCAGCAATCTCAATCTGGCGTCGTTCGGGCTGGCCAGTCAGGGTATGCCCGACATTCTTGCCAGACTGACCGGTCTGTCCGCGGGAACGGCGCGCCTGGCGCTGACGGCGCTGGTCGGCGGCGGGCTGGCGGCATGGTGCTTCAAGGATGCCGAATTCCGGGGCTCGGGCCGCGACGTGACCGGGGGCGCGGTGATTGGTCTGCTGGTTGTTGCCGGCTGGGCGGTCAGCGGGATCTTGGGCAATGACGAGTTCGATCCGGCTCCGGTAACGTCCTTCTCGTTCGTGGCCCCCATCGGCGGCAGCTTGCAGTATCTGATGAGCTTTACCGGCGCCACCATCGATTTTGGCATCGCGGCGGTGGGCGGCGTGATCTTTGGCTCGTTCCTGGCGGCCAAGGCCGGTGGCGACTTTCAGGTGGAAGCCTTTACCGACGCCGACGATCTGATCCGCCACCTGGTCGGGGCCGCCCTGATGGGGGTCGGCGGCGTGCTGGCGCTGGGCTGCACGATCGGTCAGGGCATCACCGGCATGTCCACCTTGGCCCTGTCCGCGCCGATCGCGCTGGGGGCCATCTTGTTCGGCGGCGTGCTCGGCATGAAATTCCTTGAGGAAGGGTCGCTGTCCGGCGCCCTCAAGGCGGTATTCGGACGCGCCTGACATAACCACGACAACGGGAACCAGATCATGGCGGGAAACCACTTCAAGATCTTGCAACTGAGCCGCCGGCGGGCCTTGACGGTCCTGGGCGGCGTCGCCTGCGCCGGCCTGCTGCCCGCCGCCGCCTCGGCGACGCCGGCCGAGGCCGAGGCCATGATCAAGAGTCTGATCGGCGCCGCCGCGCCGGCCGAGGGAAAGATCCAGCTCAAGCTGCCGCAGATCGCCGATAACGGCGCCACCGTGCCCCTGCGGGTGACGGTGGACAGCCCCATGACCGAGGCAGATCATGTCAAGGTCATCCATGTGGTGGCCGAGGGCAATCCGGCTCCCGGCGTGGCGTCGTTTCACTTCACGCCCCGCAGCGGCAAGGCCGATGTCAGCACCCGGATCCGGCTGGGCAAGACCCAGTATGTTCATGCCGTCGCGGTGATGAACAACGGTTCGGTCTGGCACGCCAAGGAAGAAGTGAAGGTCACCGTCGGCGGCTGCTGACGGAAGCTTAAGGAGGACACAGCATGGCCGCCGCGAACGCCAAGATCAAAGTGCCGGAAAAGGCCAAAAAGGGCGAGGTGATCGAGATCAAGACCTCGATCGTCCACGACATGGAATCCGGTCAGCGGAAAGACAGCGGCGACAAGCTGATCCCCCGCCGGATCATCAATAAGTTTCAGTGCAAGTATAATGGCGTCGAAGTCTTTCGCATGGACATGCAGTCGGCGGTCGCGGCGAATCCCTATATCTCGTTTTTCACGGTGGCGACCGAAAGCGGTAAGATCGAGTTGATGTGGTACGATGACAACGGTGAAGTCTATACCGCAACATCTCAGATAATTGTCGAGTAACGACGATAAAGATAAATAAGTTCCTGGGGAGGAGAACAGCATGAAACGATATCTTGTTGCGGTCCCGGTCTGTTTGGGACTTGCATTCCTGGCGGTTCCGGCCAAGGCCGCACCGATCAATGTCATGGCCGATGCCTGTTCCGGCTGCCACGGCACCGACGGCCAGAGCCTGGGCGCCATGCCCGGTTTCAACACCGGCGCGCCCGACGCCAAGTCCAATGCCGAGCTTAAGAAGCTGTTGCGCGACTATCGCAGCGGAGCGCGTGAGGCCACCGTCATGGACCGCATCGCCAAGGGCTATTCCGAGGCCCAGCTTGACGCCATCGTCGACTATTACAAGAAGTGAGGGCCTGGCCATGATGAAACTCTCGCGCAGGACCTTTTCCGGCCTCGTCGGCGCTGCCGGCGCCCTGTCCGCTTTCGGACTGTCCGGTTGCGCCAATGCTCCCAAGGTGGTGGTGATCGGCGGCGGCTTTGGCGGCGCCACCGCCGCTAAATATGTCAGGCGTTACATGCCCGACGCCAATGTGGTGCTGATCGAGGCGGGCAAGACCCACTTCACCTGCCCGTTCTCCAATACCGTCATCGGCGGTATGAACCAGATGGCGCTTCTCGAACGCAACTACGACGTCCTGGCCAACAAATACGGCATCACCGTGGTCAACGATCTGGCGGTGGCCATCGACCCGGTCACCAAGACGGTCAAGGTCAAGGGCGGCACCGTGTTCGGCTATGACAAGCTGGTGGTCTCGCCCGGCGTCGACTTCAAGTGGGGCGCGCTGGAGGGCTACGACGAGGCCGCTTCCGCCATCATGCCCCATGCCTGGAAGGCCGGCCCGCAGACCGTGCTGCTGCGCAAGCAGCTGGAGGCCATGCCCAATGGCGGCGTCGTGATGATCAGCGCCCCCGCCAATCCGTTCCGCTGCCCGCCCGGCCCGTATGAGCGTGCCAGCCTGATCGCGCATTACCTGAAGAACAACAAGCCCAAGTCCAAGGTGATCATTCTCGATTCCAAGGACGCCTTCGCCAAGGACAAGCTGTTCAAGGAAGGCTGGGAGAAGATGTACGACAACTACATCGAGTGGGTGCCCGCCGCCAAGAACGGCAAGGTCACCAAGGTCGACGCCAAGGCCGGGACTCTGGAAACCGATTTCGAGAAGTTCAAGCCGGCGGTCGCCAATGTGATTCCGCCTCAGACCGCCGGCGCCATCGCGCTGGCCACCGGTCTCGCCGACAAGAGCGGATTTTGCCCGGTCAATCCCAACACGTTCGAATCGACCCTGCACAAGGACATCTTCGTCATCGGCGACGCCTGCATGGCCGGCGAAATGCCCAAGTCGGGCTATTCCGCCAGTAGTCAGGCCAAGGTGGTGGCCGGCGCCATCGCCGCCATGATGATGGGCGACAAGCCCGCCGCCATGTCGGCCATCAACACCTGCTACAGCCTGCTGGCTCCCGATTACGGCATTTCGGTCTCCGGCGTCTACTCGGTCCAGGACGGCAAGATCGCCAATATCAAGGGCGCCGGCGGAGTCAGCCCGTCCGGGGCGGCCTACCAGTTCCGCAAGAAGGAGGCCGATTTCGCTGGTGGTTGGTATGCCAGCATCTGCCAGGACAGCTGGGGCTGATCGCATAGACTGCAGTCAAGTACAGGGACTCCCGTCGCACTTTAATAAAGGTGCGACGGGCAGTGCTGTGGAGTAGCTATATTTAAGTGTCAAAGTAAAATATTGCGCTAGACATGCTTGAAATGTAATTTCTATTTTGTTTATATAAGAAATTGTGTCGACTGAGGCGGAGTCAAAACGCCCAGGAACGACCGTGCCGGAGGGAGGGACGTCCAGATGATTCTTCGTTGTCTAATCGCTGTCGCCGTCATCGTGATGACCATGGGTGGGGGAGACGTTGGGGGCTCCGCCTCCGCCGCCGAGGTCGAGTCCGCCATGGCGCGTGGCGGCCGTCTGTATGACAACTGGTACAAGGAAAAGAAGCTGGACCGGCCGGAAAAGGCCCATGCCGCCTATCCGGCGGATGGCAAGTATCCCAAGCAGTCCTGGCGCTGCAAGGAGTGCCATGGCTGGGATTATCGCGGCAAGGACGGCGCCAGCGCCAAGACCGACCATAATATCGGGGTCAAGGGCATCAACGGCGCCATCGGTAAGGATCCCGCCGCCGTCGCCGCGATCTTCCGCGACAAGACCCATGGCTACGCGCCGGAGCAGTTGAACGACAAGGACGTGCAGGATCTGGCGCTGTTCGTGTCCAAGGGGCAGATGGATACGTCAAAGTTCATCGATCCGGCCACGGGCAAGCCCAAGGGTAATGCCGCCAAGGGCGAGATTTACTTCAACACCCTTTGCGCCGGCTGCCATGGTCTTGACGGCAAGAAGGTCAGCACCGGCGTGCCGCTGGGCCAGGCCGCCGACAATCCGTGGGACATGCTGCACAAGGCCTTCAACGGCCTGCCGGCCGAGGCCATGCCGGCGCTCCGTTCACTCGATCCCTCCATCGCCTCCGATACCGTGGCCTATACCCAGTCGCTGCCCAAATGACCAGAGACCCCAGCTCTGGCGGCTGTTCCTGGCGCAAGATCGGGCTCATTGCGGCGGCCGTGTTCGCCGGCATGGTGCTGATGCTCGGTGTGATCGGCGGGATGGAGTGGACCAATCGCACCGAGTTCTGCATCTCGTGCCATTCCATGGAGACCAATTATCGGGAATTGCAGAAATCGGCCCACTACACCAACCGTTCGGGCGCTCATGCCCAGTGCCGCGACTGTCATGTCCCCCGCGAATGGGGGCCAAAGCTGGTGCGCAAGCTGTTCGCCGTCAACGACATCGTCTCGGAGATTCGGGGCACCATCGACACCCCGGAAAAATACGAGGCCAAGCGCGGCGAATTGGCCGAACGGGTGTGGAAATACATGGCGGCCAGCGGCTCGCGGGAATGTATGACCTGCCACGCCTATGAATCCATGGGAGGGCCAAAGCAAAGCACCGCCGCCCGGCAAAAGCATCAGGACGCCGCCAAGGACGGCCGGACCTGCATCGCCTGCCACAAGGGGGTCGCCCACAAGCTGCCGCCGAGAGAGGAGTAGCCTTCATGATCCCGATGGGCGCAGGCTCGTCGGGATCATATTAGACACAAGAAATTTGTTGCCGTGGGTGCCAACCCCTTTATCTTGACGTTCATCACTTTGGTGGAAGGGCGCGCCCCATGGCGGACGAGATCGATGCAGAGGCATTCGAGGCGATGGTGGATCGCCTGATGGATGGCGGCTACTGTTCTCTTCCCGATGGCGGCGGCCGGCTGGCCGACAAGCTGAGGGGCTTGGCCGTCCGGCTGGAGGAGCGGTCGCGCGGGATTCTGGTGCAGTCGGTGGGGATGTCGATCCATCTCAACAGCACGGTCACCCAGGCCCTGCACACCCTGCGCAGCATCCGCGAGATGAGTCAGCGTATGACCACCATCTCGGCCTCCACCGAGGAACTGGTGGCGACGGTCCAAGCCATTGCCCGAACCTCGGAACTGGCCGCGAGCAACGCCCATGCGGTGCAAAGCATCGCCGACGAAGGGGCGCACAGCACCGAAAGCGTGGTCGAGACCATGCGGATGATCGTGGCCACCGTGACCGAGACCGCCCAGCGGGTCGGTCATCTGGCCGAGGCGTCCAACAGCATCGGCGCCAGCGTCAAGCAGATCGAGCAGATCGCCCGCCAGACCAACATCCTGGCCATGAACGCCACCATCGAGGCCGCCCGTGCCGGAACCGCCGGCAAGGGCTTTGCGGTGGTGGCGACCGAGGTCAAGAATCTGGCCAATCAGACCGCCAGCGCCACCCATGACATCCGCAAGCGGATCGATGTCCTGCGGGGCGAGACCGACGCCATCCGCGACGGCATGACCAAGGGGGCCGACACGGTGCGGGCCGGCGAGGTCGTGGTGATGGAGTCGGTGGGCAAGATGCGTTCGGTCAGTCAGGAAATCCGCGACGTCACCACCTTGATGCAGGAAATCTCGGACCATCTCGGCCAGCAGCGTCAGGCGGCCCAGGTCATCGCCACCAATCTGGAGGAGGCCGCTGTCCGCTCGGCCTCGGACACCGACGCCATCAACGCCATGATCGACACTTCCAGCCATGCCAGCTCCAGTCTGGTCGATCTGCTGGCCGACGTGGCCAAGGTCGAAATGCGCAACGCGGTGATCCATCTGGCCAAATCCGACCACATGATCTGGCGGCGGCGGTTGGCCGAGATGCTGGCCGGCCGCACCAACCTCAACCCCAATGAGTTGGCGGATCACCACTCCTGCCGCCTGGGCAAATGGTATTACGCGGTGCAGGATCAGGCCATCACCAGCCACCCGGCGTTCAGCGCCATGGAACAGTCGCACGAAAAAGTCCACCACCTGGGCATCGAAGCCGCCAGGCTCTATCAGGCGGGCGACTTCGAAGGTGCGGTCGCGGCGGTCAGCGCCATCGAGGAGCCCTCGCAGGAGGTTCAGCGCCGGCTGGACGAACTGGCGGCGGCGTTCTCGTAGCGGGGACTGGCGGGGAAAGGGAAGCCCCGCCCCGGATACCCGGTGCCTCGCCGGGTAATTCCGGTAAACAGGTACTGAATTACCATAATTAAAGACGCGGAATCCGGCCCTTGCGCCAGACTCGCCCGATCATATCCATGACTATTGTCATGGGTACTCTTCGTCTTTGTCTTGAGTGATTGTGACACTAATTTTGTGGCTATTGCCGCTCCATTCCTAGGGTTTTCCTCGGCCGCCCCCTCCTCAAGCGATACAAAAAAGTTGACGAAACCATCGCATATGTAATATAAAAAACTTAACGAGAGTGGGCCAAAGGCCCCGTTTCACGTCATACCGGGAGGATTTCCAATGAAGAGCACGCTCGCCGCAGGCCTGACCGCAACCCGCCGCTGGGATGTCGATCTGGGCCGCACCATCGGCTTCATGGGCGACGATGCCCGCGTCTACAACACTCCCGCCCTGATCTACGACCTGGAAGTGACCTGCCGCGACCTGCTGCTGGAGCATTCGGATGATGGCGAGGACTCGGTCGGCACCCGTGTCGAGATCGACCACATGGCCCCGACCCTGTTGGGCCAGTGGGTCGAGATCACCGTCACCGTCACCGAGGTGAAGGGTAAGGCCGTGTCGTTCTCGTTCACCGCCCGCGACTCCCTGGACGCCATCGGCAAGGGCACCCATAACCGCTTCGTCGTCGGGGTCGAGCAGACCAAGGCCCGCCTGCTGGCGAAGGCCGAGAAGGCGAAGGCAGCGCAATGAGCCCGGCCCCGGTCAAGACTGAGGCCAAGAAGGTTCCGACCTATTGCTATCAGTGCGTGGCCGGACCCGATCTGATGACGGTCAAGGTGGTCGACGGCGTCGCCACCGAGATCGAGCCCAACTTCGCCGCGGCGGATATTCACCCCGCCGAGGGCAAGGTCTGCGTCAAGGCGTTCGGCCTGATTCAAAAGGCCTATTCGCCCCACCGCATCCTGACCCCCATGAAGCGGACCAACCCCAAGAAGGGTCGCCACGAAGACCCCGGCTTTGTTCCCATCAGCTGGGAAGAGGCCATGTCGACCATCGCCGGCAAGCTGAACGTCATCCGCGCCGAGGGGCTGGTGGACGAGGCCGGCTATCCCAAGGTCGCCGCCTCGTTCGGCGGCGCCGGCACGCCGACCCAGTATATGGGCTCGCTGCCGGCTTGGCTGTCCGCCTGGGGGCCGATCGATTTCGGCTTTGGCTCGGGTCAGGGCGTGAAGTGTTATCACTCCGAGCACCTTTACGGTGAATTCTGGCATCGCGGCTATGTCATCACTCCCGACACGCCGCGCGCCAATTACATCATTTCCTGCGGCAACAACACCGAGGCCTCGGCCGGCGTCTGCGGCGTCTACCGTCATGCCGAAGCCCGTGGCCGCGGTATGAAGAAGGTTCAGGTCGAGCCGCATCTGTCTGTGACCGGCGCCTGCGCGTCCGAGTGGCTGCCCATCAAGCCGAAGACCGATGCCGCCTTCCTGTTCTCGCTGCTCAACGTCATGATTCACGAGGTCCCGCGCGAGCGCCTCGACATTCCCTTCCTGCGCGACCTGACCGCCAGCCCCTATCTGGTCGGCCCCCAGGGCTACTACCTGCGCGACGTGGCGACGGGCAAGCCGCTGATGTGGGACGTGACGGCGAACAAGGCGGTCGCCCACGACGCTCCCGGCGCGGTTCCCGCGCTGGAAGGCCGCTTCACCGTCGGCGCCTGCATGGAGCTTGGCCCCGACGAAGACCGCTGGGACTACCAGGAGGCCGCCGGCGCCACCGCCTTTACCCTGTTCGCCGAGCATATCAAGGGCTACACCCCGGAATGGGCCGGCGAGGTCTGCGACGTCCCGGTGGATCGCATCCGCAGGATCGCCAACGAGTACCTGGACAACGCCTGCGTCGGCCAGACCATCGAGATCGACGGCAAGACCCTGCCGTACCGACCGGTGGCCGTCACCTTGGGCAAGACCGTCAACAATGGCTGGGGCGGCGCGGAATGCTGCTGGGCCAGGACCATGCTGGCGGTGGTGGTCGGCGCGCTGGAGGTGCCCGGCGGCACCATCGGCACCACCATCCGCATCAATCGTCCGGCCTCGGACCGTCAGGCCAGCGTTCAGCCCGGCCCCGACGGCTTCATGAACTATCCGTTCAACCCCACCGACAAGGCCGAGTGGCAGAGCAAGCCCCATATCCGCAACGCCTACAAGATGCTGGTGCCGCTGGTGGGTAATTCGTCGTGGAGCCCGGCGTTGGGGCCGACCCAGTTCTCCTACATGTTCCTGGACGAACCCCAGGATCAGATGCCGCGCGCCACCTTCCCCGAATTCATCATGGTCTACCGGACCAATCCGGTAATCTCGTTCTGGGACACCGACCGGGTGGGCAGGGCGTTCGAGCGCATGCCGTTCATGGTCTGCTTCGCCATCACCAAGGACGAAACCAACCACTACGCCGATATTCTGCTGCCCGACCGCACCGACCTGGAAGGCTTGCAGATGATCCGCATCGGCGGCACCAAGTTCCAGGAACAGTACTGGGACTGCCAGGGCTTCGCCTTGCGCCAGCCCAGCGTCGCGCCGCGTGGCGAGACCCGCGACTTCACCGATATCGCCACCGATCTGGCGGCGCGCACCGGCGTGCTGGAGAAGTACAACGCGGCGGTCAATCGTGGGGCGCACGGCGTGCCGTTGAAGGGGCCGAGCTGGGATTTCACCCTGCCGGTGGATCAAAAGCACACCGCCGAACAGATCTGGGACGCGTCGTGCAAATCCGCCTCGGCGGAACTGACCGACGGCGCCGAGACTCACGGCCTCGACTGGTGGCGCGAAAAGGGCTTCCGTACCCGCCCGTTCTCCCAGCTCAACTGGTTCCTGACGCCGACCTTGGCGGAAAAGGGCCTGCGTTACGAGCTGCCCTATCAGGAACGTCTAACCCGCATCGGCCGCCAGCTTGGCCGTCGCCTGAAAGAGGCCGGCATCAACTGGTGGGATCATCAGTTGGAGGAATACCGGCCGCTGCCCGGGTGGCACAACTTCCCCAAATATTGGGAAGACCATGTGGTCGAGTGCGGCGGCAAGGTGGCCGACTTCCCGTTCTGGGTGGTGACCGCGCGATCCATGCAATACGCCTGGGGCAGCAACATGCACATTCCGCTGATGCGCGAAGTGTCGGGCAACGTCAAGGGCCATGACGGTGTCGTGATGAATCCCGCCGCCGCCGCCAAGCTGGGCGTCAAGGACGGCGACCGGATCGAGGTCAGCTCGCCCATCGGCAACAGCGTGCAGGGGAGGGTGGTTCTGAGCCAGGGCATCCGTCCCGACACTATCTTGATGCTGTCGCAGTTCGATCACTGGGCGACCCCGGTCGCCAAGGATTTCGACGTGCCCAGCATGAACCGGCTGACCGCCATGTCCATGTCGTTGACCGACGCCACCGGCTCGGCCGCCGATCTGACGCGTGTCGCCATTCGCAAGGTCGAGGGGAAACGGTCATGACGAAATGGGCCATGACCGCTGATCTGGGACGCTGCGTCGGTTGCCAGACCTGCACCACCGCCTGTCGCCATGCCAACAATACGCCGCCCGGCGTGCAGTACCGCAAGGTGCTGGACATGGAAATCGGAACCTTTCCCGATGTCCGGCGCGTCTTCGTGCCGGTGGGCTGCATGCACTGCGACGAGCCGCCGTGCCGCGATGTCTGCCCCACCACCGCCACCACCAAGCGGGCGGATGGCATGGTGATGATCGATTATGACATCTGCATCGGCTGCGGCTATTGCATCATCGCCTGCCCCTATCAGGCGCGCTACAAAGTCACCAAGCCGACCTTCGCCTTCAAGGGTCAGGCCACCGACAACGAGACCAAGCGGTTCGATGAACGCTTGCTTGGTGTGGCGCAGAAGTGCACCTTCTGCGTCGACCGTATCGATGCCGGGCTGGCCAAGGGGCTGACCCCCGGAATCGATCCCGAGGCCACGCCGGCTTGCGTAAATTCCTGCCTGTCCAAGGCGCTGACCTTCGGCGACCTGGACAATCCTGACAGCAATGTCAGTACGTTGTTGAAGAACAACAAGTCGTTTCGCATGCACGAGGAACTCGGAACCGGTCCCAACATTCACTATCTGTGGGAGACCGAAGACAAATGAGCGACGATCACGAAGACGCCCCGGCCATGCGCCATCTCGGTCTGTCTCCCTGGCTGCAAACCGCCTGGGATCTGCGCGCCGCCGGCAATTTCATCGGTGGCGGGTCCGGCACCGGCCTGCTGATCCTGGTGTCGCTGGGGGCGTTCAGCGGGCTTTACAGCCAGATCTTGCTGGTGGTGGGCCTGGGACTGGTGGGTCTTGGCCTGTTCAGCGTCTTCCTGGAAATCGGGCGGCCGTTGCGCGCCATCAATGTGCTGTTCGGCGCCAAGCGCAGTTGGATGACCCGTGAAGCCATGGTGGCCGGCGTGCTGTTCCCCCTGGGCGGTGCCGCGCTGTTCTTTCCCGATCTGGCCAAGCTGGTCTGGATTCCGGCGCTGGCTTATCTCTACTGTCAGGCCCGCATCCTGGAGGCGACCAAGGGGATTCCCACCTGGCGCTCGCCCCTGATCCTGCCGCTGATTCTGTCCACCGGGCTGGTGGAGGGCGCCGGAGCCCTGCTGGTGCTGGCCCCGCTGACTCTGGCCGGCGGCGCGCCCGATTGGGTGGCGGCGGTGTTGATTGGCGCGGTGGCGGCGCGGGTGTTCGTCTGGATGTTCTATCGCCGGCGCATGGCCGCCGGCGGCGCGCCGGTCGCGGCCGCCGCGGTGCTGATCGGCTTTTCCGCGCCGTTCACCCTGGGCGGCAACGTCATGCCGGTGATGATGCTGATGGCGGCGGGGGTTATGCCGGACATCGCCATGGCCGCCCTGGCGGCGGCGGGGCTGACCGCCATGGTCGGCGGCTGGGCGCTGAAGATCACCATCGTCACCAAGGCGGCCCATAATCAGGGCTTCGCCATCGAACATGCCCCCGCCCGCGGCTCGGGACTGTCGGGACCGGGATTCAAGCCGGGTTGGCGCGAACCTTCCAAGAAAGACTAATTCACACCGTCACGATCGCCAGGGCGCCCCGATCTCGGGAGGGGGGGGGGCGCTTTGTCGGCAGAACGCGGATCAGCGTCAGGAGTTGAAGCAATGGGGAACGGGTTGATGGCGATTCTGACGCAGGCGGCCTCCGCCGGGCGTTTCACCCTGGACAGCGCCGAGTTGAAGGCGCTGCTGTCCGGCCTGGGCGTCGAGCAGGGCGATGCCGGGGCGGGCGGGGCAGAGTTGCGCTTTACCCTGACCAACACCCGCGAATTCGGCATGGTGATCAGCGCCGGTTTGGGCGGCCTGGACGCCGAGCTGAGCGAGGGCGCGTTCAAGCGGGACCGCGCCTCGGTCCACGCCGCCACCGAAATGACCGATGCCGAGGACTTCCTGGGGCAGTTCAAGCGCACCTTCGCCTACAAGAAGCTGGCAGCCCAGGCCGAACGCGCCGACCGTTCCTCGCCGGATGCGGCGCTGGCCGCGTGTTTCGGCCGGCTGATCGAGTTGGGTAACGCCGTTTCGGCCTCTTCCTCCCAGGCGGGCCTCGTGCTGAACCGGCTGGACCTGAACCCGGCGCATCTGGGAGACCGGCTGACGGTTCAGTCCGTCAGTTGCACTCTCGGCGCCCCGATTCCCAAGCGTCTCGGCCGCCCGATCGCCAAGATCGACAAGCTGATCCACCCCAAGACCATCGGCCTGATCGGCGTGTCCGGCAGCGGCATGAATTTCGGCCGCATCATCTTGCGCAACCTGATGGGCAGCGGCTGCGCCAAGGAACGTCTGACCATCATCCGCCCCAACGAGGTGGAAATCGACGGCGTCAAATGCGTCGAGAGCCTAGCGGCGCTGGACCACAAGCTTGACCTGTTAATCGTCGCGGTGCCGTCGGGCGCGGTCTATGGTCTGGTGGACGAGATCATCGCCACCGATGCGGTTGAATCGGTCATGCTGATTCCCGGCAGCTTGGGCGAGACCGAGGCCAGCGTCGAACCCGCCGCCATCCTGGCCGCCAAGATCAACGCCGCCCATGGCAATGCCGGCGGCGGCCCGATCTTCCTGGGGGCCAACTGCCTGGGCGTGGTGTCGCATCCCGGCGGCTACGACTCGTGGTTCATCCCGCTGGAGCGCCTGCCCAAGCCCAAGAAGAAGCCCGAGCGGAACTCCGTCCTGTTGAGCCAGAGCGGGGCGTTCATGATCACCCGCCTCAGCCGCAATCCGTGGCTCGACCCCAATTACATGCTGGCGCTGGG
Source organism: Phaeospirillum sp. (assembly GCA_030651575.1). Classification (GTDB taxonomy): domain Bacteria; phylum Pseudomonadota; class Alphaproteobacteria; order Rhodospirillales; family Magnetospirillaceae; genus Phaeospirillum. The sequence goes on along the minus strand of JAUSFB010000073.1, from coordinate 192,137 downwards.
CAACCAGACCGACCTGACCCATGGCGACATGCTGACCTATTTCTCCGAGCAACCGGGGATCGAGACCATCGGTATCTATGTGGAGGGCTTCAAGGATCACGACGGGCTCGACTTCATCCGGGCCGTGCGCAAGGCCGTACTGAGCGGCAAGCAGGTCGTGGTCTACAAGTCGGGCAAGACCCCCGCCGGAGCCGCCGGCGTCATGGGCCACACCGCCTCCATCGCCGGTGATCTGGCGCTGTTCGAGTCGGTGGTCCGTCAGGCCGGGGCCATCGTCGCCGAGGATCTCGACGCCTTCGACGACCTGTTCTACATGGCCGGAGCCCTGCACCATAAGACCATCGCCGGCAATCGCCTGGGCGGTATCAGCGGCGCCGGTTTTGAAGCGGTGGGCATGGCCGATTCCACCGTGTCCGACACCTTCTCGCTGGAAATGGGAGTCCTGACCCCCGATACCGTCAGGAAGGTCTCGGACATCCTGGTCGCCAAGAAGCTCGACGCCCTGGTCGCGGTGCGCAACTCCATCGACATCAACCCCGGCGCCGATGACGAAGCCCATCTGCAAATCACCGAGGCCTTCATCCAAGACCCCAATATCGACGCCGTCGTGGTCGGCCTTGACCCGACCGCGCCCTCGGTGATGGGGCTGGTGGAAAGTAAGCTGCGGCCCGGCATCGATCTCGCCAATCCCAAAAGCAGCCCCAACCTGATGCCGCCCATCGTTAACCGCAATGACAAGCCGATCATCGCCATTGTCGATGGCGGGCCTCTTTACGACGCCATGGCGGGCCAATTGATGGATCAGGGCGTCTGTGTCTTCCGCAACTGCGTGCGCGGCACCAAGGCGCTGACCCGCTATGTCGAGGCGCGTCTGCACAGCGACGCCGTTCGCAAGCGGGGATAGCTCCAAGCTGGCTTGGCGATGGCGACCGGCCTGGGCAATACTGTCCGGGTCGCTTCGCCAGGCTTCATGGCGGGCTGTCAAGGGAGGTTCATATGACGGCACTGACCGCCGACGGGTATCTGTACGCGCCCGAGATTGAACGCATGCCTTCCGCCGCGCTCAGGACGCTTCAGCTGGAGCGTCTGAAGGCGGTGCTGGCCCATGCCTATGCCAACGTGCCCCATTACCGCGCCCGCTTCGACGCCGCCGGGGTCCGGCCCGACGACCTCGGGCGTCTGGAAGACCTTGCAAGGTTCCCGTTCATCGTCAAGTCCGACCTTCGCGACAACTACCCGTTCGGCCTGTTCGCGGTGCCGCGCGACAAGGTGGTCCGCATTCACGCCAGTTCCGGCACCACCGGCAAGCCCACCGTGGTCGGCTATACCGAGGGCGACCTGGACGTCTGGGCCAACCTGATGGCGCGCTCGCTGGCCGCAACCGGGGTCAGGCCGGGCGACGTGGTTCACAACGCCTATGGCTATGGCCTGTTCACCGGCGGGTTGGGCTTTCACTATGGCGCCGAGCGGCTGAAATGCTCGGTGGTGCCCATGTCGGGGGGCAATACCGAAAAGCAGGTCGGCCTGATCACCGATTTCGGCGCCCGCGTCCTGGCGGCGACTCCGTCTTACGCCCTCAATATCGCCGAGATGGCCGAGACCATGGGCGTCGACCTTGCCGGTTCCGGCCTGAAGATCGGCGTGTTCGGGGCCGAGCCGTGGAGCGAGACCATGCGGGCCGAACTGGACCATCGGCTGGGAATCCGCGCCTGTGACACCTACGGCCTGTCCGAGATCATGGGGCCGGGCGTCGCCGCCGAGTGCGAGCATCGCTGCGGCCTGCATGTCTGGGAAGACCACTTTTTGTTCGAGGTCGTCGATCCCGAGACGCTCCAGCCGCGCCCCAGGGGCGAAACCGGCGAACTGGTCATCACCACGCTGACCAAGCAGGCCTTGCCCATGGTGCGTTACCGCACCCGCGACATCACCCGGCTGATCGACGAGCCCTGCGCCTGCGGCCGGACCCATGTGCGCATTCAGCGCATTACCGGCCGCAACGACGACATGATGATCATCCGGGGCGTCAACGTCTATCCCAGCCAGATCGAGGCGGTGCTGGTGGGGTTCCCCGGCGTCGCGCCGCACTACCTGTTGACCTTGTCGCGTCAGGGGGCCTTGGACCATCTGACGGTGGAAACCGAGGCGGCGGCCAGCGAGGACGAGGGCGCGCGCATCCATCTCGCCCACCAGCTCCGCCACCACATCAAATCCATCATCGGCGTGTCGTGTGAAGTCATCATGCGGCTGCCGGGTGAATTGCCGCGCTCCATGGGCAAGGCAATTCGGGTCAGGGACCTGCGCAAGCCGGTTGGCTAAGGCGTCGGGACGGGTGAGGAGGCCCCACCGCTTCTTGTCCGTCACCCTGTCCCTCAGACTCCCTCTCCCCTCGTGGGAGAGGGCTTTTCCTTCCAACGAAAAAGGGCGCCCCCGAGAGGACGCCCCATTCCGGTTCGTTCCCTGGAGGGGAACCTTGAATCTTCAGCCATCCACCCGGACGATGACCTCGACCCGGCTGATGTTCAGCCCCTCCGGCGCGTTCGGCACCTTGGAGACGGCGATCAGGTCGGCCGGGATGTCGCACAGCTTGCCGCTCTTCTCGTAGAAGAAATGGTGGTGGTCGGTGGTGTTGGTGTCGAAATAGGATCGGCCGGCATCCACCACGATCTCGCGCAGCAGCCCCACATCGGTGAACTGGTGCAAGGTGTTGTAGACCGTCGCCAGCGACACCCGGATATTGGTGGACAGGGCCTCGGTATGGAGTTGCTCCGCCGAGATGTGGCGGTCGCAGCCGTCGAACAGCAGACGGGCCAGCGCCAGACGCTGACGGGTCGGACGCAGGCCAACCGCCCGAAGCCGGTCGATGGCTTGACTGTAGGGACGAACGGTGATCATCGTCATCGGATGCGGCCCTTTCCGGGCAGAGGGAATTGATCTATCTCAACGGTACCATAGAGCCATTCGAAAAAGAAAGGCCTTAACGCTTCTCTTTTACATGTTTAGAATTTTTGTACTTCCGGGGCGTCCCACGGGAAGATCAGCCAGACATCCTGGGCCACCTCGGACACGAAGCTGTCCACCAGCGGGCGTCCCGCCGGCTTGGCGTACAAGGTGGCGTAATGGGCCGCCGGCAGCATGCTCCGGACCACCCGCGCGGTGGCGCCGGTATCCACCAGATCATCGATCACCAGCCAGCCGGCGCCGCTGCCCTCGACCCGCTTCAACACCGCCATCTGCTGACGGGTTCCATCGCCATAACTGGCGATGCAGACGGTGTCCACATGGCGCAGGTTCAGCTCGCGGGCCAGCACGGCGGCCGGAACCAGCCCGCCGCGCGCCACCGCGATGATGCCGAGAAACGGCCCCGCCTTGCCAAGCAGCCGCGCCAGGGCGCGGGCGTCGCGATGAATGTCGTCCCAACTCAGGGCCAGGGTGGAGGAGAAGCTTGGGTCCAGATCCATGGAATGCTCGATATGAATGGTAGGGATGGCGTCACCACTGTGGACGGCGGTCGGCATTTTCGCAACAATCGGACCGGTCACATCGGATTGGTCCGCCTCATGTTGAATTCACCCATGGCCCATCGGGGCATGGTTACCTCTCCCCACCATCTGGCCTCGCAAGCGGGACTGGCGGTACTGCGCGAAGGCGGGACGGCCATCGAGGCCGCTATCGCCTGCGCCGCGACCCTGGCCGTGGTCTATCCCCATATGACCGGCCTGGGCGGGGATGCCTTCTGGCTGATCGCCGAGCCGGGCAAGCCTCCTGTCTCCATCGACGGCTCGGGGGCGGCGGGGGCCAAGGTCGATGCCGCGCTTTATCGTCGGCAGGGGCTGGCCGCCATTCCGGTTCGTGGTCCCATGGCCGCCAATACGGTGGCCGGCGCCGTTTCCAGCTGGCAACTCGCCCTCGATATTTCCGCCCATTGGGGAGGGAGGCTGCCGCTGACCCGGCTGTTCGAGGACGCCATCCATGCTGCCCGCGACGGCTTTGCCGTCAGCCGCCATCAGTCAGAGGCGACCCAGCGCAATCTGGCGGCGCTGAAGGGCCAGCCCGGCTTCGCCGATCTGTTTCTGGCCAAGCGCAAGGCCCCCGCCGCCGGGTCGGTCATGCGTCTGCCCGCCCTGGCCGCTACCCTGGAACGGCTGGCTGCCGCCGGATTGGATGATTTTTATCGTGGCGAAGTGGCTCGTTCAGTCGCCGCCGGGCTTGCCGCCGTCGAAAGTCCCCTGCGGGCCGAGGACATGGCGCGCCATCGCGGCATGCGTCGCCGTCCGTTGTCGCTGGGCCTGCCCGGCGGCACCTTGTTCAACACCGCGCCGCCAACCCAGGGGCTGGCTTCACTGATTCTGTTGGGTCTGTTTCAGCGCCTGGGTGTGACCGAGGCCGACGGCTTCGACCATATCCACGGCCTGATCGAGGCCGCCAAGCTGGCCCATGGAGTTCGCGACGCCCATGTCACCGACCCGGCCCGCATGTCGATTCACGCCACCACCTATCTGACCGACGGCATTCTCGACGGCATGGCGGCCGGGATCGACCGCCGCCGTGCCTCGCCTCGGCCGGGCGTCGGCAATGCGGGCGATAGCGTCTGGCTGGGCGTGGTGGACGGTCAGGGCCGCGCCGTCAGTTTCACCCAAAGCCTGTTCCATGCCTTTGGCTCGGGCGTCACCCTGTCCGAGACTGGCATCGTCTGGCAGTGCCGGGGCAGCGCCTTCAGCCTGGAGCCTGGGCATCGTAATGTCCTGGAGCCGCGCCGCCGGCCGTTCCATACCCTGTCGCCGGGTCTGGCACGCCTCCGGGATGGCCGGACCATGGTCTATGGCGCCACGGGCGGCGACGCCCAACCCCTGCTTCAGGCCGAAGTGTTCACCCGCGCGGCCCTGTTCGGCCAAGGTCTCCAGGCGGCGGTCTCCGCCCCGCGCTGGGCCATGGGACGCATGCTGGACGGCAAGACCAGCGCCGCCATCCAGGTGGAATCCCGGCTTGACCCGGCGGTCATCGACCGCTTGCGCCAAGCGGGGCACATGATCGAGGTGGTCGGAGCCTGGGATTGCCTGCTGGGCCATGCCGGGGCGTTGTGCCGCCGAAGCGACGGACTGATCGAGGGAGCCGCCGACCTCCGGTCCGATGGGAGCGTGGCGGGATATTGATGTTTGGAAGCAAGGGGACTTTAATTATATGGCCGATATCGTTCTAAAAGTGGTGGCGGAAGCCTATATCAATGGTCGCGAGATCATGGATACCGGCGTCGCCATGATCGGGTTGGGAGGCGATAACGCCTTTTGCGGCAGTTGTGGCCGCGAGATGATGCACGAGATGCCCATCAAGGCCATGCTGGTGAACCTGCTCTATCAATGCAGTTGCGGCGCTCTTAACGAAGTTCCGCACGACTCCTGATTAAAGGACACTCCATGAAGCTCTACTACAAGGCTGGCGCCTGCTCCCTGTCGCCCCATATCGCACTGCGTGAAGCCGGACTCGCTTTCGAGATCGAGGCGGTTGATCTGCCCACCAAGAAAACCGAAAGCGGCGCCGACTTTCTGGCCATCAATCCCAAGGGCTACATTCCCGCCCTGGTGTTGGATGACGGCACCGTGCTGACCGAGGGCGTCGCCATCGTCTTGAACATCGCCGCCATGGCCCCGGATAAGAAGCTGGCCCCGCCGGCCGGCTCGCCGGGCTATTTCAAGCTGGTGGAATGGTTGGTCTTCATCGCGACCGAACTGCACAAGAGCGCCGGCGGCCTGTTCAACCCGGCCATGCCCGAAGAGGGCAAGACGATGGTCAAGGGGCTGTTGACGCGGCGTCTGGACTACGTCAATCAGACGCTGGGCAAGGGGCCGTATCTGTTGGGTGACAGCGTCGGCATCGCCGACTTCTATCTGTTCAACGTGTTCTCGTGGCTGCCTCGGGTCGGGATCGACCCTGCCGCATGGCCCAATCTGGTGGCCCACTCCACCCGCATCGGGGCGCGTCCGGCGGTCCAGGCGGCGCTGAAGGCCGAAAAGCTGATTTGAGTCTGGGACGGGCCGGGGAAGACTATCCTCGGCCTGTCCTTGTCGGTATCGGACACGACAAAACGGCCCGCGGTTTTCCGCGGGCCGTCTGATCATCTGGTGAAGCCTGAATTAGGCCGCTTCAACCTGCTTGCTGGCCAGGGCGCGCTGAATGCTCTTCTTCAGGCGACGGGCCTCGACCGACAGTTTGCTGTCGGAGACGGACAGCAGGAAGGCGTCAATGCCGCCATTGTGCTCGATGGTCTTCAGACCATTCATGGACACCCGCATACGCACGGGATGGCCGAGAGCATCGGAAAGCACGGAGGCTTCCTGCAGGTTGGGCAGAAACCGACGCCGGGTCTTGTTATTGGCGTGGCTGACATTGTTACCGGTCAAAACGCCTTTGCCGGTGATGGCGCAGCGACGTGCCATAGCTAAATCCTCACTTCGAATCGTTCGCCGGTCCATCGACGGCCTTAGCAGCCGGAGCGGTCCCGGAGGAAGCCGCGTTTTTAAGGGGGCGAAGGCCTGCCGTCAAGCCTTGAATCGCGACTCTTTATCCAAACAGCTTATCGATGGCATCCTGACCCAGCATCCGGTCCACATCGGCCTGGGTGACACCCTGGCCAGCCAGCTGCGGGCCATTCAGGAGCCTCTTGTCTGGGTCTTCTTCCTTGATCTGGACCGCGACCTTTGTCAGTTCGTCCCGGCCCCAGGTCAGGACGATGGTGTTGACCCGCTCCTCGACGAATTTAAGCGTCCCGACCACCTTGGAAATGCGCTGGCCGGTGATGTCTTGGAACGAGCAGGCCTCGAACACTGTGTTCACCTTGTCGGTGACCTGATCGAAGATCGCGTTCAGGGGGGGATTGTCCGCCGCCAGCGCACGCGCCTCGCCCATCAGGGTATCGATGGCTTCCATGCTTTCCATGATGGTGTTGGTGGCGCCCTCGGTCGCGGCGACGATGGCGTCCAACTGCTCGGACATGCCGCCGAAATGATCTGGCGAGCCGGGCGGATTGAGGGCCGCCAGCTCCTTGCGAATCTTCTGCATGTGCCCGAACAGGCCGACAAGCTCTCGCTTTAGGATCACGGTGTCATTCGGCGGGTTCGGCATTTCACGTCCCAATCGGTGTGCGAGAGGCCAAAGGATAGCCTGTTTATCATGACGGAGCCAAGGGGAGTCGGAAGGTTCCCACCAACTGCCGCGCCGCCGCTCCAGGCGCCATGCGGCCGGCGGCGACCGCCCGTTCCATCTCGGGCAGCAATCGTTCGACCCTGGGGTCGTCGCGCAGCGTCGAGAGCAGTGTTTCCGACACTTCGTTCCACATCCAGGCATGGGCCTGATCGGCCCGGCGTCCGGTCAGCGCCCCGGCCTTGTCCATGGCGTTGCGATAGCCGTCGATCATCCGCCATACCTCGTCGATCCCCGAACGCGTCAGGGCGGAGCAGGTCAGCACCGGCACCGTCCAGTGGGGGGAGACCGGCGCCAGCAGATGGAGCGCGCTTTTATAATCGCGCGCCGCCCGTCCGGCCGCAGCCGCCAGGTCGCCGTCGGCCTTGTTGACCACGATGGCGTCGGCCAGTTCGACGATTCCCTTCTTGATGCCCTGCAACTCGTCGCCGCCGCCCGGCACCAGCACCAGCAGGAACATGTCGACCATGTCGGCCACCGCGGTCTCGCTTTGGCCGACGCCCACGGTCTCGACCACGATGACGTCGAAGCCGGCGGCCTCGCAGACCAGCATGGCCTCGCGGGTGCGGCGCGCCACGCCGCCCAGGGTGCAGCCGGACGGGCTGGGGCGGATAAAGGCCCTGGCGTCGCGGCCCAACTCCTCCATGCGGGTCTTGTCGCCCAGGATCGAGCCGCCGGAGCGGGGCGAGGACGGGTCCACCGCCAGCACCGCCGGGCGTTTGCCCTGACTCAGCACATGCAGGCCAAAGCTTTCGATGAAGGTGCTTTTGCCGGCGCCGGGAACGCCGGTGATACCGATGCGGATCGAATTGCCGGTATGGGGCAGCAGTTCGTGCATCAGCGTCTCGGCCGCTTCGCGGTGATCGGCGCGGGTGGATTCGATCAAGGTGATGGCGCGGGCCAAGGCGCGGCGTTCGCCGGCCAGCACGCCTTTCGCCAAGGCGATGGGATCGGGGAGTGGAAGGCTCAAGATTGACTCTCTACTTTTTGCTGTCGGGCTCGCGCCCCTCGTTCAGAAAGGTGAGGATGGCCATGGCGACCAGTTTGGCGCGGTCCTCGTCGGAAAGGGCGTCGAGGATCTTGCGCTTGGCGCGGTGAACCTCCTGGGCCTGCTTCAGCAGCCTGGCGCGGTTCTGGACTGGGGCCGTCGCCGGTTTTGCCGGTTTCGGCGCGGATTTCGGGGCCGGCTTGGAATCGCCGAACAGGGTCTTGAGAAAGCCGAACATCGTCTAGCGTCCCCCACCCAGAAGCGCCTTTTCCGCCACTTGGCGCAGCTTGTCCAATTCTTCGTCGCCAAGCTCGGCCAGGGCCGACTGGCTGGCCCGATGCACCGCCATGGCGCTGCGGATCAGCTGGGCTTTTTCCGGCGGCATCCGTTGCATGCGGATTTCCGCCTCGGCCAAGGCGTCGGCCGGGCTGCGCTCGGGCGGCGGGACCGAGACCTCGTGACGGCGAGCAGCCCTTGGCGGCGCCGGGCGTCTGTTCAACGCCTCGCGCGCTCGTTTGTCCAGGAACAGACGTTGCAGCCAACCGATCATCTTATGATCCTACCGCAGTTTGCTTACCCGAGGTAGCGCCGCCGCAGATGGGCTTCGAACACGGTCGGGTCGAGCGGCCGACCGGTGGCCTCGGTCAGCAGTTCGCGGGTGGACAACAGCGAGCCCTTGCCGTGGATATTGGTTCGCAGCCAATCCCGCAGCGGCTTGAAATCGCCGCGCCCGAGGCCGGCCAGGATATCGCCATCGGCCCGTTGGGCGGCGTCGAACAACTGGGCGGCGGTCATGGCTCCCAAGGTGTAGGTGGGGAAATAGCCCCACGACCCGCCGAACCAGTGGATATCTTGCAAGCAGCCCAGCCGGTCGTCGGGTGGCGCTATTCCCAGCAGTCGCCCATAGCCCTCGTTCCAGGCGGCGGGCAGGTCTTCCAGTTCCATCCGGCCCTCGATCAGCGCCTTTTCCAGGCGATAGCGGATGATGACATGGGCGGGGTAGGTGACCTCGTCGGCCTCGACTCGGATAAAGCCGCGTTCGACCCGGATGCCGCGCCGATAGAGGTTGTCCGCCTCCCACTCCGCTCCCTGGCGGTCAAAGGTCTCGCGGATCAGCGGCGCGGCGAAGCCCATGAAGTCGCGCGACCGGCAGGCCTGCATCTCCATCAGCAGCGACTGGGACTCGTGCGCCACCATGCCCCGGGCGCGCCCCACCGGCTGGGAGCCCCAGCGACCCTTGGGCAAGCCGAATTCGTAAAGGGCGTGTCCGGTCTCGTGAAGCACCCCCATCATCGCCGAAACAAAGTCGTCGTCGTCGTACCGGGTGGTGATGCGGGTGTCGGCGGGCGTACCGCCGCAGAACGGATGATGGGAGACGTCCAGCCGGCCGTGATGGAAGTCGAAGCCCAACATCTCCATCATCTTGAGGCCCAGTGCCTTTTGACTCTCGACGGGGAACGGGCCGGAGGTCGCCAGCAGCGGCGGCTTGCCGGCCTGAACCTCCAGCGCCTCGCCGATGAAGCCGGGCAGGAAGCCTTCCAGATGGGTGAAGACCGGGTCGATCTCGGATGAACGCCCGCCGGGTTCGTATTGGTCGAGCAGGGCGTCGTAGACGCCGACGCCCAGACGCTCGGCCTTGATGGCTCCCACTTGGCGCACCAGTCCCAGCAGGTCGCGCAGATGCGGCAGCACCCGCTTGAAGTCCGAGGCCGGCCGCGCCTCGCGCCAGACCATCTCGCAGGCGGATTCGGCCCGCGTCAGGGCATCGACCAGATCGGCCGGCAGGGCGCTGGCATGGACCCATTCCCGGTGCATCTCGCGCAGATTGGCCCGCTCCCAGTTGTCGAGAGTCTCCGTCGCCGCCGTTGTCAGCAGTTCGGCCAGATCCGGCGCGGTGATGGTCTCGTGGGCGATGCCCTTCAAGGTGGCGATCTGCTCGGTCCGGGATTCCGCGCCGCCATTCGGCATCATGGTCGCCATGTCCCAATGCAAAATCGCCAGCGCGTCGCCCAGGGCGGCGGTTTTGCGGAAAATGGCTTCCAGGCGGGAATAAGCGGTCATGCGAGGGGGACTTCCGAGATTGGTCAGGGCCACGAACGATAGAGCATGGTCGTTGCCGATGGGAATCGGTATTCTGATTCCTTCCCATGCGAGAACGAGGAGCCCCCATGTCCGCCAAACCGAGATTCGCCGTAGTTCTGTCCGGCTGTGGCGTCTATGACGGCGCGGAAATTCACGAGGCCGTGCTGACCCTGCTGGCCATCGACCGCCTGGGCGGCAGCGCGCAGTGCTTTGCCCCCGACCGCGCCCAGATGCATGTGGTCAACCACCTGACCGGCGAGCCGTCCGGCGAAAGCCGGAACGTCTTGGTGGAATCGGCCCGCATCGCCCGCGGCCGGATCAAGGATCTGGCCGGCTTCAAGCCCGCCGAGTTCGACGCCCTGGTGTTTCCCGGCGGCTTTGGCGCGGCCAAGAATCTGTGCAGCTTCGCGGTCGACGGTCCCGACTGCTCGGTCGATCCCGCCACCGAGGCGGCGGTCAAGGCCATGGCGGCGGCGGGCAAGCCCATCGGAGCGTTGTGCATCGCTCCCGCCCTGATGGCCAAGGTCCTGGGCGACGGCGTCGACCTCACCATCGGCGACGATGCCGGCACCGCCCAGGCGGTCGAGGCCATGGGCGCCAGCCACAAGGTCGCCGGTCATGGCCAAGTAGTGGTGGATCACAAGCACAAGCTGGTGACCTCTCCCTGCTACATGCTGGATTCGACCATTTCCCAGATCGCCGACGGTGCGGAAAATACCATCAAGGCGCTGCTGGCGCTGATGGGGAAGTAGGGACGGTTTATCGCCCTCAGCCGGCCGATTTCAGGCCCTGGATGATCTTGTCCAGGCCCCGGAAGGCGGCGGCCAGCTCCACATGGGCTTCGCGCATGGCGGCGGGGTCGGGGCAGGGATAGCCGCCGATGCGGTTGGCCTGAAGCATGCGCAGGGCGGCGGCCAGGGACTGGCCCTTGACGAAATTGGCCACATGATGCACGGCGGCATAGTGTACCGAAAGGTGCCCGGCCAGCTTTTCCGGCAGCAGGTGCAGCGAGCCCTGCACCGCCCGCCAGCCGTAATCCAGTTGCGCCAGCGCCGTCACCGCCGATACGAAGGAGACGCCGGCTTCGGCATTGGGGGGCACCGGCACGGCTTCGAACGCGACCCGCCGCGACTCCAGCTCCAGGAACAGGGTCGAGGTGGTCGCCCGACGCCGCCGGATCAGGTCGCGGCCCTGGGTGACATTGATCATCAGCAGGCCGCAGCCGCCGGCAATGGCGGCGCCCAGCACCAGCATCAGCGCCGAGACCAGTGCGGCCGGCAGGGATAGACCGAGGCCATCCATCAGGCCGGCAGCCGGCGGTTCGGCGGCCGGAGCGGGCGCGGCCGGAGCTGGTGCGGCCGGAGCTGGTGCGGGAGGAGGAGGCTGGACGGCGGCGGCGGGAGGGGCCTGGAGGATGGCGGGCGGCGGCGTGGCCGGGACCGGCGGCATGGCGGCGGGAACGGGCGCGTCTACCGGGCGCACCGCTTGGAAGCCGGGGGTCTCCTCGGTCGGCGGCGCCGGCGCGGCCCCGGTGAGCGGCAGCGGCTGTGACAGACTCTGACCTTGCGTCGGCGCGTCATCGGCCGCCTGGGCCGCAATCGCCCCGTTCAGAATCAATGCCAGGATGAGAACGGACAGTCTGCGCATTGAAACACCACCTTCGATCTTTAACTTGGAGACACCCCGCCGAACCATAGACCATGGGCCGGCGGACATAAAGCCCCGCCGCCCGCACTTCGCGCTTGCAATTTTTTTCCGCGAAGGCCAGACCGGAACCATCATGAGTATTCGCAACCTGCCTTCCTTGTTCGAGCCCTCTTCCGTCGCGGTGATCGGCGCTTCGGACCGGCCGCGTTCCGCCGGCGCGGTGGTGATGCGCAACCTGCTGGCCGGCGGCTTCAAGGGGCCGATCATGCCGGTGCATCCCAAGCATCGGGCGGTGGCCGGCGTTCTGGCCTACCCGGATGTGGAGTCGCTGCCGCTGTCTCCCGATCTGGCGGTGTTGTGCACGCCGGGCGCCATGGCCCCGGCGCTGCTGGACGCCTTGGGCCGCAAGGGAACCCGCGCGGCGGTGATCATCGCCGCCGATGTGGACAAGGCCGCCGTGCTGGCCGTCGCCCACCGTTACGGCCTGCGGCTGCTGGGGATGGGCAGCCTGGGGGTGATGGTTCCCCGGATCGGTCTGGACGCCAGCTTTTCTCATATTTCGGCCCTACCGGGCAAAGTGGCGCTGGTCTCGCAGTCCGGCGCGCTGTGCAGCGCCGTGCTCGACTGGGCGCGGCCGCGCGGCATCGGCTTTTCCCACTTCGTCAGCCTGGGCGAGGGCGACGATATCGACTTCGCCGATGTGATGGACTACCTGGCCAATGACGACCAGACCCGCGCCATCCTGCTTTACATCGAATCCATCGGCGCCCGGCGCAATTTCATGGCCGCCGCCCGCGCCGCCGCCCGCAACAAGCCGGTTCTGCTGGTCCGGGTCGGCAGCCTGCCGACCGAGGATCGTCCCCACGGCCCCTTCCTGGCCGAGGCGCTGGCGCGACCGGAGGATTCGTTCAATGCCGCCGTGCGCCGGGCCGGCGCGCTGCGGGTGAACGATATCAACGAGCTGTTCGGCGCGGTCGAGACCCTGGCGCGGGCCAAGCCTATGAAGGGCAACCGGTTGGCCATCATTTCCAATGGCGGCGGCACCGCCATGATGGCCAGGGAGGAAATGGGCGATCCCGGCGGCGGCCAGATCGCCGGGCTGTCGGCCGAGACGCTGCGCAAGCTCTCCGCCCTGATGCCGCGCGGCTGGGTGGCCGACAATCCGGTGGATCTCGGCCTTTCCGCCACCGGCAAGGGCTATGCCGACGCCCAGCGCATTCTGACCGAGGCCGAGGAGGTGGACGCCATCTTGGTGATTCACGCCCCCAACGCCATGTCCGACGCGGTCGAGGCCGCCCAGGCGGTGATCGACACCCAACGCCGCCATGGCGGCGCGGTGCTGACCTCCTGGGTCGGCGAGGAGGTGGTGGCCCCCGCCCGCAAGCTGTTCGCCGAGGCCGGTCTGCCCACCTATGACACGCCCGGCCGCGCCGTCCGCGCTTTCCGGCATCAGGTCAACTATCAGCGCAATCAGGACATGCTGATGGAGACGCCGCCATCGCAGCTGGGCGGCTTTACCGCCGCCAAGGGCACCGCCCGGCTGATCGTCGGTCGGGGCCTCGCTACTCCCGGTGGGCAGTTGAGCGAGCCCGACGCCAAGGCCATGTTGACCGCCTACGGCATTCCGGTCCAGCCCTCGACCCTGGCCCGCACCGTCGACGAGGCGGTCCGGGCGGCCGAGGCCCTGGGCTATCCGGTGGCCCTGACCCTGGCCGCCGACGACGTGGCCCGCAAATGGGATATCGGCGGCGTCGCCCTCAATCTGGAGAATCCCGATGCGGTCCGCAGCTCGGCCGAGGGCATCCTTCGCCGGGTCAGGCAGAACCGCCCCGAGGCCAAGGTGGCAGGATTCACCGTTCAGACCATGGCGTTCCGTCCCCATGCCCGCCAACTGGTGGCCGGCATCGCCTGCGATCCGCTGTTCGGTCCCATGCTGGTCTTCGGTGAAGGCGGCCGCGCCGTCGAGGTGATCCGCGATCACACCGTCGGCCTGCCGCCGTTGAACCTGCCGCTGGCGCGCGGCATGATCGCGCGGACCCGCGTATCGCGCCTGCTCGACGCCAGCGGACCGCGTCCCGCCGCCGACCGCGATGCCATCGCCCAGGTGCTGGTGCGGCTGTCTTCCATGCTGGCCGATCACCCGGAAATCATCGCCTGCGACATCAACCCGCTTTTCGCCGACGAGGACGGCGTGCTGGCGTTGGATGTCAGGATGCGGGTGGCGCCGTGGGAGAATACCGATCTTCGCCACTTCTCCATCTTGCCCTATCCCGCGCAGCTGGAAGAGACGACCAGCCTGCATGACGGCTCGGCCGTCGTCTTGCGCCCCATCCGTCCCGAGGATCTGCCCGCCCATGCCGAACTGATGACCCGCATGACGCCCCAGGATCTGCGGCTGCGTTTCTTTGGTCAGGTGCGGCAAATTCATCATCATCAGATGGCGCGTCTGACCCAGATCGATTACGACCGCGAGATGGCCTTCATCGCCAGCCGCCTGGGCAAGGACGGCCAGCCGGAGACCCTGGGCGTGATCCGCACCGTCACCGATCCCGACAATCAGCGGGCCGAACTGGCGGCGCTGGTCCGCTCCGACATGAAGGGCACCGGCCTCGGCACCGTGCTGATGGAAAAGATCATCCGCTATCAGCGGACCCGAGGAACCAAGGCGATCTATGCCCAGCTCATGACGGAGAACACCGCCATGCTGCGGCTTGCCCTGAAGAACGGCTTTGTCCGCCAGCCCTCCGACGATCCCGACGTCATCGAGGCCGTGCTGAATCTGGAGTAGCGAAGCGTCTCGAAGGATCTCGATTTGAAGTCTTCGACGGGTTTGCTTCCATAAAATCGCCGACGGACTGGAAATGTGTCGCGGGGAGTCGTATAGAAATGCCCTTCCGTTTCGCAGGCGCGAAGCGTCGGGAGAGCGTTGCTTCCAGGAGAGTATAGGTCAATGTCTGAGAATTGGTCGCCGGCCAGCTGGCGCGCGAAGCCCATCCATCAGGTCCCAACCTACCCCGATCAGGTCAAACTGGCCGAGGTCGAGGAGACCCTGCGCAACTTCCCCCCGCTGGTGTTTGCCGGCGAGGCGCGTCGCCTGCGGGCGTCGCTGGCCGAGGTTGCCGAGGGCAAGGCGTTCCTGCTCCAGGGCGGCGACTGCGCCGAAAGCTTTGCCGAGTTTCGTGCCAATAATATCCGCGACACCTTCCGGGCCTTGTTGCAGATGGCGGTGGTGCTGACCTACGGCGCCGCCATGCCGGTGGTCAAGGTCGGCCGTATGGCCGGCCAGTTCGCCAAGCCGCGCTCGGCCGACACCGAAACCATCGACGGCGTGACCCTGCCCAGCTATCGCGGCGACAACATCAACGGCATCGAGTTCACGCCGGAATCGCGCATTCCCGATCCCGACCGCATGGTGCGGTCCTATAATCAGTCGGCGGCGACCCTTAATCTGCTGCGCGCCTTTGCCCAGGGCGGTTATGCCGACCTGCACAAGGTGCATCAGTGGACCCTCAGCTGTGTCGCCGGCACCCTTCAGGGCGCCCGCTATCAGGATCTGTGCGCCCGCCTGGACGAGACCCTGGCCTTCATGGAGGCCTGCGGCCTGACCTCGGAGACCACGCCACAGCTGCGCGAGACCGATTTCTTCACCTCGCACGAGGCGCTGCTGCTGCCTTATGAGGAGGCGCTGACCCGCATCGATTCCACCAGCGGCGAGTGGTACGACTGCTCCGCTCATATGCTGTGGATCGGCGAGCGCACCCGTCAGCTGGATGCCGGCCATGTGGAGTTTCTGCGCGGCGTCCGCAATCCGTTGGGCTTCAAGGCCGGCCCCGGCATGTCCCCGGACGAGCTGTTGGGCCTGATCGACCAGCTCAACCCCACCAACGAGGCGGGCCGGATCACCATCATCACCCGCATGGGGGCCGAGAAGATCGAAAAGGCCCTGCCGGCCCTGATCCGCGCCGTCCAGCGCGAGGGGCGTTCGGTGGTGTGGTCGTGCGACCCCATGCACGCCAACACGGTCAAGGCGACCAGCGGCTTCAAGACCCGGTTGTTCGACAGCATCCTGGCCGAGGTTCGCGCCTTCTTCGCCGTTCACAAGGCCGAGGGTTCCCATGCCGGCGGCGTTCACTTCGAAATGACCGGCCAGGACGTCACCGAGTGCGTCGGCGGCATGAATTCCGTTACCGAGGCCCGTCTGGGCGACCGTTATCATACCCATTGCGACCCCAGGCTGAATGCGACCCAGGCCCTGGAACTGGCTTTCCTGATTGCGGAACAGTTGAAGGACGAACGGGTGCAGGCGCGGGCCAAGGCACGGGCGGCGGGGCGGTAGGGACCGTCTTTCCGGTCCGGCGGTCTTAAATTATCGCTGCTGGCTAGTCATGACTCGCTGATATAGACTTCCCCCCCTGGATGCTACTTTGGGGGTTAGCGTACCATGGGGAAGTCGGGGATTCTTACCAAGTTGTTGTCGACCGCAGCATTGGCGCTGGCAGGTTTCATTATTCTATCCTGGGTGGCGTTGGGGCAGTTGCGCCAGTCCATGATGGATGATCGTATCTCCAAGGTGCAGGCGTTGTCCGAGGTGGCGCGGGGCACCATCAAATCCTTCCATGATCGCGCCAAGGCCGGCGAATTCGACGAGCCCACCGCCAAGGCCCAGGCGCTGGAGACTCTGCGTCCGCTGCGGTATCAGGGGGCGGAATATTTTTTCGTCTACGACCTGAACGGCGTCAACGTCATGCATCCGGTGCGGCCGGATCGGGAAGGCAAAAGCTTCCTCGATGTTGCCGATGCCGACGGCCACAAATATATCCGCACCATGATCGACGGGGCCAAGGTCGGCGGCACCGGCAGCGCCTTTTACAAATTCCCCCGCCCCGGTTCGGATGTTCCGGCCCCCAAGGTGTCGGTGGTCTCGGCCTATGAGCCGTGGAGCTGGATCGTCGGCACCGGCATCTATATCGATGATGTCGACGTCGCCTTTCGCGCCGCCGCATGGCGCTTCGCCCTGATCGCCGCCGCCGTGATCCTGGTGGCCCTGGTGTTGACGGCGTTGCTGGCCCGCGATATCGCCACTCCGATCATCCGCTTGTCGGATGTGGCTCGTCGCCTCGCCTTGCGGGATTTCAGCGTCGATGTGGACCGGACGCCGCGCGCCGACGAGATCGGGACTCTGACCCTGGCCATCGCCACCCTGCGGGACGAGGCCTCTCAGTTGGAGGCGGTCCGCGCCGCACAGCAGGAAGGCTATAAGGTCGCTTCGGCACAGCGGCGGGACGCGCGGATGAAGCTGGCCGACGATGTGGAAGCCAGTATCAAGCGGGTGTCCGACGTGCTGGTCGATGCGGTGGCCGAGATGGAAGGCGCCGCCCGTGTCGTATCCGGCGCGGTTCAAAGCGCCAGCAATCAGGCGGCGGGGGTGGTCGCCACCGCCGAACAGGCTTCCGCCAATGTGGCGACGGTCGCCACCGCGGCCGAGCAGCTCTCCGCCTCCATCCACGAAATCTCGCGGCAGGTTCACCGCTCATCGACCATTTCGGGTCAGGCGGTGACCGAGGCGGAGCGGACCAACGCCTTGGTGCTCAGTCTGGCCGAAGCGGCCGGCCGGATCGGCGAGGTGGTGACCCTGATCAACGATATCGCGTCACAGACCAACCTGCTGGCCCTGAACGCCACCATCGAGGCGGCGCGGGCCGGCGACGCCGGCAAGGGCTTCGCCGTGGTCGCCAACGAGGTCAAGACCCTGGCCAACCAGACGGCGCGCGCCACCGATGAAATTTCCACCCAGGTGGGGGCGGTGCAGGCGCGGACCAGCGAAGCGGTGAATGCCATTCGCGGCATCGGCGGCACCATCGGTACTTTGAACGAAATCGCCGGGGCCATCGCCGCCGCTGTCGAGGAACAAGGCGCCGCCACCGCCGAAATCGCCCGGAATGTTCAAGAAGCGGCTTCGGGAACCCAGGAGGTCACGGCGGTGCTGGGGCAGCTATCCGCCGCCACCGCCGAGGCCGGCGGCAGCGCCGACACCGTCCTCGACATCGCCAGCCGCCTGAGCAACGAGGCCGGAAGTCTGGAAAGCGAGGTTCACAGCTTCATGGATTCGATTCGCGCCGACAAGGGAGCCGACAGCTAGGCCAACCGACATTCAGGCGGACGGGACGAAATATGGGCCACGGGTAAACACAGATTCCCGCTGCGCGGGACACAGATGGAAATGTTCTCAATCCATCTGTGTTCACCTGTGGCTGAAATCTCTGTCTAAAAAACGGCCTGGACCGAAATCAGCCGGATTCCCTGAATGTCGATACAGCCTTAACTCGCCGCCGCCAGCGGGGCTTCCGGGGGTGGAAAGGCTGCGTTGTGGCGGGCCTTGCGCAGGATTTCCTCCATCAGCCAGTGGGAGAACGAGACGCTTTCGGCCAGCCCGGTCTCGTGCCATGTCGAATTGGCGCGGTGGGCGATGCGACCCAGGTCGGCGCCGCCCGCCAGTTGGCTGGAAACCCGGTGGTTGATGCCGATCAGTGCTTCCACATGGTTATCGCAGACGCCGAGGCCGCATTTCCGCGATACCGTCATGACGAACTCGGCCTGATGGGCATCCGGGGCGCTCCACGACTGCTGGTGCGCTACCCCGACCAGGGTCCGCCACAGTTGGTGATTGTCTTCGAGCGCGGCGATGAAGGCTTGATGATCCGACGCTGCGGCAAGACCGGCGGCCGTTTCCATCAGAGCGGCGGCACTGAGTTCGGCCAGGGCCAACCTTACCGGAATGGATAGAGTCGCCATGACTGCCTCCTATCCAGGATTTGTACGGTATCAAGCCGCACAAAAGACCATACGAGTATAGGGTTCTTTCGCCGTCGCTGTCAAAGCGGGAGAGGGTGTATTTTCATTCCTCAGCTGACCGGAGTGGGGTCGTCCGGCTTTTTGACGGCAGGCTCCCCGACGGCTTTTCGCTTCAGTTCACCCAGCACGAAAACCCGGATCGCCGAGGACAGGTTGCCGGCGCGCCCGGAATCGATCTCGGTCACCAGATGGTTGAGCGAGGTGCTTCGCGCCTCGGCGATGCCCTTGAGTTCATCCCAGAAGGCGGCCTCCAAAGTCACGCTGGTGGCGTGTCCGGCGATCATCACCGAGCGTTTGCGGTTCATCGCGCCAAAGGAGGACGCGGGGGAGACATCTGGGCTGGCGCGCCTTCCCATTCGCCATGGGCCGGAATCGATTCGCCCTTCATCACGATGGTCAGCTTGCCGATGCGGGCGAACTGGCCGATATGGGTGTCGTAGAGTACGGTCGAGCCGCTGCCGATGGTCACGCCGGGGTTCAACTTGACCCGGCCGACCTTCATGACCCGATCCTCGTATAGATGGGTCTGAAGCGCCGACAGCGAGTTGATGACGCAGAAATCGCCCACGTCGATGCAGTCGAATTCGGTGATATCGGTGGTGTCCATGTACACGCCTTCACCGAACCGGCAGCCATACAGCCACAGCACCCAGGGCAGGAACGGGGTGCCGCGCAGATGGTCCAGCAGCACCTTGCCGGCCAGTCCCCAGTACATCACCGCCACCGCTTCGGTGCGCAGCGCCCACCACGACCACATGGGCTTGGCGGTGGGGCGGTAGACGCCCATCATCAGCCATTTGACCGCGATGGAAGCGGTCGCCAGAGCCACCGAGATGGCGACCGAGGCGGCGATGAACAGGGGGATCACCGTGCCGTAATCGTGTCGCAGGATGGACGGCGCCAGCACCTCGACCGTCAGGATGCCAAAGGTGATGAACAGCATGGTGGGCAGCGAGACCGCGAAGGCCTCGAACACGGCGCGCAGAACCCGGCGCCACTGGGGCGGCTCGTAGGTCCAGTTGGCGCCGACGCTGTCAAAGCGTTGGCGGACCGGCAGCTTGATGGGCGGGCTGCCGAACCAGGTATCGCCCGGCTGCATCTCGGAATTGGCCGGCGGCCGCGATTTGATGCCGATCAGGGTGCCGGTGGGAATGCACGATCCCGGCGGAACCACCGCGTCGTTGCCGACGAACACCTGGGCCTCGGTCTTGACCGGCTCCAGGACCATCCAGCCCCGGCGGACGGTTTCGTCACCCAGCACCACTTCGTCGGCGATGAAGCACTTGGCGCCGATTTCGGTCAGGTCGTAGCGGCCGGCGAGGTTGCACGAGATTTCGGCATCCTTGCCGATCTTGGCCCCCATCAGCCGGTACCACAGCCGCATATAGACGGTGGCGTACAGCGAGGACAGGGTCTCCAGCACCAGTTCGGTCGCCAGTGCCACGATCCATTTGCGCACGTAAAAGCCGCCATAGACCGAATAGTGGCCGGCGGTGACCACCGGCAGAACCGACCAGCGCACCGCGGCGATCAGCAAGACGGTGATGGCGATCAGCGCCATGGCGGTCGGCCAGGCCAGCAGCGGCAGTATGTAAAGGTAATCCTGCGGTCCGGTGCCGGCCAGGATTTCGCTGAGATGGTCGAACAGGAAGAAGGCGGGGAATATGGGCAGCAGGCTGACCGGCGGCAGGACCACCAGCATGGCGGCGTAGAAGGCGGTCAGCGCCATCTTGCGGCCGGCGGAGGCCCGCGCCGGGGGCGGCAGGGCGGCCTCGTCGACCATGCCGACCTGACGGGCGGGCGAGCCGTCCCAATGCTCGTAGCGGCGGACCCGCGAGCCGGGAGACAGGGCGGTGAGATCGCCCAACTCGCCGCCATGCTCGATCACCACATTGTGGCTGATGATGCAAGACGAGCCGATATAGGCGTCGTCGCCGATGGAAATGGCGCCGATCACCAACTCGTCGCCGACGGCCTCGGCATTGGCGAGGCGGACCTTGCCGCCGATGGCGACGTCGCGGCCGATGGTCACCAGATCGAAGGCACCGGCCTCCAGTTCCGAGATGATGCAGTCGCCACCGACCTTGGCCCCCAGCAGCCGCAGATAGATGCTCATGATCGGCGTGCCCTGGAACCACTTGATATGGGCGACGCTGACGACGCGCTGGGCCAGCCACCAGCGGAAATAATAGACGCCCCACAGCTTGTAGCGGCCCGGCTTGGTGCGCCCCAGGATCACCCATTTGAGGGCGATGGATAGCGAGATGGTCCCCACATTGATGACGGCGTAGGTCAGCATCAGGGTGCCCAACTCACCCAGCGGCCCGGCTTCCTCGCCCGACAGCAGCATATAGCTGATAAACACCCCCAGCCACGGCGCGGTGGTCAGCGCCAGGATGAAGGGCATGGCGACGGCCTGGGCCAAACCGCAGGTGAAGCGGCGGAGCAGGGTGGGCGGCAGGAATGACAGGTCGGCCGGCCTGGCGTCGGCGGCCGGGGTGCGGGAGTCGAGCAACGCCCCCATGGCGCGCAGGGTGCGGACACCATAAATCTCGTTCAGGGTCAGGCTGGCCAGGGTCGGAGTCTCGCGCACCGCCGAGACGAACTTGGCGGCCAGCAGCGAATGACCGCCCAGATCCATGAAGAAGTCGGCTTCGAACGGAATCGACTGCCCCGGAAACACCCGGCGGGCGGCTTCCAGCAAGGCCGCCTCGGTGGCGGTGGCGGGGGCCTCTTGCTCCTCGGCGGCGATGGTCCCCAGCGGAATTTGCCGCAGCGCCTTGCGATCGAGCTTACCGGAGGTCAGGCGCGGCAGTTCCGGCAGGGTCAGGTAATGGGACGGCACCATATAGGCGGGCAGTTGGGTGCGCAGCGAATCGCGCAGCCGCGTGCACTCGACCTCTTCATCCTCGGCGACCAGGAAGGCGACCAGCCGCTCGACGCCGTCATCGTTGCGCAGCACCACGGCGGCCTGGGCGACCCCGTTCTGGGTTGCCAGCCGGGCTTCGATCTCGCCCAGTTCGACCCGGAAGCCCCGGATCTTGACCTGATCGTCGATGCGGCCGTGAAACACCAGATTGCCGGATTCGTCCACGCTGACCGCGTCGCCGGAGCGATAGAGAACCGGCGCGGCGCCGGTGGCGTCCCATGGATTGGCGATGAACTTCTCGGCGGTCAGCTCGGGACGGCCAAGATAGCCGGCGGCGATGCCGGGGCCGCCGATCAGCAGCTCCCCGGTGGTCCCGTGCGCGACCGGGGCCAGGGTTCCGTCCACCACCCAACAGCTGTAATTGGGGATGGGCCGGCCGATGGTCACCGTCTCGCCCGGCTTGACCTCGGCGATGGTGGCGACCACGGTCGCCTCAGTGGGGCCGTAGGAGTTGAAGATGCGTCGGCCGGGCCGGCTCCAGCGTTCGGCCACCGTCGGCGAGCAGGCCTCGCCACCCAGGATGATCACCCGCAGCGAGGAGACGTCGCGGGGCAGCAGGCCGAGCAGGGTCGGCACGGTGTCGAGCACGGTGACGCCGGCCTGGGTCAGTACGTCGGGCAGTTGGTCGGCTTCGGCCAGGGTCTGGCGGCCGGCGATCCAGAGGGAGGCCCCCACCAGATAGGGGATGAAGATCTCTTCCAGCGACAGATCGAAGGCGACCGAGGCGCCCTGGAACACCACATCCGTGGCGTTGATGCCGTAGATGGTGTTGGCGGCGCGCAGGTAATGGCAGATGTTGCTATGGCTGATGACGATGGATTTCGGCTTGCCGGTGGAGCCGGAGGTATAGATGGCGTAGGCGGCATCGGAGGGGCCGGCGCCCAAGGCCCGCGGATCGGGGGGCGGGGCGGTCGGCGCCTGTTCGAGCAAGGCCGGCAGCAGCAGCATTTCGGCCGGCAGCGGCGTCTCGACTCCGCCGGCGGTCACCGCGTCGACGATGATGGCGGCTGCGGCGCAATCGTCAAGGCATTCCGCCACCCGCTCGGCCGGGGCGTCGGTGTCGAACGGAATATAGGCGGCTCCGGCCCGCAGGATTCCCAGCAGCGCCACATGCAGGTCCAGAGAGCGCGACATCCACAGCCCGACGAAGGCGCCGCGTCCGATCCCCTTGGCGGCCAGGGCCGCGGCGATCCGATCGACGCGGCCGGCAAGTTCGCCATAACTCAGCGAGGTCTCGCCGAAGGTGGCGGCGGTCGCGTTGGGGGTCCGGACGGCCGAGGCGGCGAATATTTCGGATAACATCTCGTCGCGGAGGAGAGACGGATCGTCGCGGCCAAGCAGGGGGGCGGGCAAGGGCGGAGAGAGCTGGTTCATGACATCCTGAAATAGCCCGTCTCGGCTTACGCCCGGGCAGCGATGATGAAAACTTCATCGATGGTGGAGGTATCCCCGACGTCAGTATACGGGGCGGCTTTCACCTTCGCAACGACCGGGGAGGCGGCCGGCTGTCCGCCAAGCCGCCTCGTCCAGAGCAGTCAGGTGCGGCGAGCCAATAAATTGACCCACTTCGTTGTTCCTCAGTCGTCGGGTGAGGCCGTCCGCCCCCTTGGCTACGCGGCCTATTGGCCGGGGGTGCGGCAGATGGTCTTGATGGGGCCACGCGAATTACCCGACATTTCGGCGATCTTGCGATCCTGGGCCTCGATCAGCCACTTGGCAGGGGTGTCGCCTTCCTGGCCCAGCAATTCGGCGCTTTCGATCTTGCGGTTGGAACTGAGGGTTCCATCCTCATAGATGATGTCGAACAGCACGTAGGTGTTATCGGTCGCTTTTTTACGGGCCATCACTCTCTCCCATGGCTATTCGGGACAGGCGACATCGCCTGCCGGAGTCCCCGGAAAAGAGCTATTGAGCCGCTGCGTCCTCGGCCGGCGGAGTGGGGCCGGCTGTGTCCTGTCCGTCCTGGGCCTGCCCGTCCTGGTCGTCGGGATGAGCCCTGCGCTTGGCCGTATCTTCCTCCAACTGACGCTTCTTTTCGTTTTTCTTGGCCGTCTTGGCGCGGTCGCGATCATTGCGGAGCTGGTTGTAATTGGGCTTGAAGGCCATGAACACTCTTTCTACAGGGATGAGGCGAAGGCAGGTCAGGTTCCGGTGGCGTCCGCAACCGGGATCGGGCGCAACGCGGCTCGGGTGGCGGGTCTCCAGCCGACATAGACCACGCGGCGATGTTCCAGACACCAAGGTCCGCCGTCACGCGTCGGAGCACCGCACCAAGTCGCCGTGCCGGATCGGACGTCGCCATCTATCCAGCGGCAACAATTATCGATCGGTCTTTCCATGGAAAAATCCTTTGATGTGCGGAAAAATCATTATGCCAGATATGGGGGGATAATTCCAGATTGCCATATCATCTTGATATTGCAGTGCAATGTGAAGGATTCGCCCTAAAAGTGATTTTTCCGGGCTTGATGTAGTATTTCTGGCGGGTTCTGAAACGGGTGGGGGTGCGCTTGCCTCGACAGGGGCGTTTCATTCCGTCATGCTGGCCATATGGTATATTTTGCGGCGGATGGACGTCATGGCGCGTGAACCCGAGATCGTCACCAGGTATCGCAGTCTGGCGTTGGAAAACGACCCGATCGCCCAGTTCAAGCTGGGCGAGCTTTACCGCCTTGGCTATCAGGTCAAGCGCGACCTGGACGAGGCGGTGGTGTGGCTGGTTCGCTCGGCGCGTCAGGGCAACCCGGACGCCGTCAAGCTTTTGAAGAAACTGGCAGCCGACGGGGTGGATGTGCGTCGTCGGGTGGACGACCTGCCCGGCCCGCGTCACCCGGCCCCCCGCATGGACCTGCCTGCGGTTCCTCCACCGTCTGTCTCTCCGGCGGCCCCTGCCGTCGCGGTGGAGGAAGCGCGGGTCGAGGCGCCGTCCTTGCCGCCCGAGCCGGTTCGGCCACGGGTGATTCCCCTGCCCGAGATCGAGGTCGAGACCGATCCTTTGCAATTCGACGGCGACGACGTGGACCCCGCGATTTTGAAGGCGGCGGCGGAAAAGGGCGATGCGGCGGCGCAGGTGGCGCTGGGCAACGCCTATCGCGAGGGACGCGGCGTCACCGTCGACCCGGTGGAGGCGGTCCGTCTTTACACCCTGGCGGCCAAAGCCGGCGATGCGCGCGGTCAGTATTCCCTGGCGGTGATGTACGACCTGGGCCAGGGAGTGGCGCAAAGCAACGCCCATGCCCTGAAGTGGTTCCGTGAAGCGGCCAAGCAAGGCGATGCGGCGGCGCAGTTCAACCTGGGCAACATGATCCGCCTGGGCCGAGGTGTCGAGGCCAGTCCCGACGTGGCCGCCAAATGGTTCCGCCAAGCCGCCGATCAGGGCGACGCCGCCGCCTTGTTCGCGCTGGGCGCGCTGCACGAGGTCGGCAGCGGCGTCGAGCGGGACGAGGCCCTGGCGGTCGAGCTGTATCGCGAGGCGGCCGAGCAGGGCGAGGCCGAGGCTCAGTTCAATCTGGCCAACATGCTGCGCCAGGGGCGCGGCGCCGAAGCCGACCCCACCGAAGCCGCGTCGTTGTGCCGCCGCGCCGCCGAACAGGGTTTGCCCGCGGCCCAGTTCAATTTCGGCCTGATGCTGCTGATCGGCGCCGGGGTGGGACGCGACGAGGAATTCGCCGTTCATTGGTTGCGACGGGCGGCCCGGTCCGGCAATCCCGGCGCGCAGTATCAACTCGCCATCCTGCTCGAACGGGGCCAGGGTATCGCCGCCGATGCGGTCGAGGCCCATGCCTGGCTGAGTCTGGCCGCCGAATCCGGCGTGGTGAGCGTGGCCGACCCCGCCCGTCGGGCGGCCGAGGCGCTGGCGGTTCAGCTGGGAGACGAAGGCCTGGCCAGATCGCGCCGCCGCCGCGAGTGTCGCATGGCGGAGGTTGCGCCATGAGCACACCCAAGACCTCGTTCGAGGTCCAGGTTCTGGAAGACAAGCACTGGGTGATCGCCGAGATGGCCGGCGACGAGGATAAGGCCAAGGCCTTCGCCGAAAACCTGTTGCAGACCGGCAATCACGCGGCGGTGCGGGTGGTCAAGGACTACCAGCGCATCGACGGCACCCATACCGAGACCGTCCTGCTGGAAAAGCAGGCGGCGTCCAAGGGGCCGGGCGACCCGACCCTGGCTTCCATCACCGAAGCGCCGCTTTGCGCCGCTCTGGAGGACTTTTACGGTCAGCCGTCGCGGACCACCATCGGCCGGCTGTTGCGCAAATATCTCGACGAGGCGCTGATCTCGCCCACCGAGCTGCTTCACGACGCCAAGGAGATGAAGCGGTTCGGCGACAAGGGGAATCTGCTGTTCGGCGCCATCGACAAGGTGTCGGCCCTTCAGGCCAAGGCGGCCGGCGACGAGAACGGCAAGGCCCGCAAGGACTTCCTCGACAAGTCGTGGGAACAGCTGCTGGCGCGGGCCAAGGAGTTCACCACCAAGAAGCCCAAGACGCCGCAGACCTTCGCCGAGGCCGTCGGCGCGGCCGGAGGCGACGCCTTCACCTTGCGGGCGCTGTTGAGCATGGCGCTGCTGGAAAAGCGCAGTTGGTTCGGCAAGCTCGACATGCTGATCGCCTGGGCGGCGGAGCCGGCGGCCCAGATGCCGGTGATCGACGGAATCATCTCGGATCTGATGGTGCCGGCGCAGGTGATCCAGGATTTGCTGGGCTTCCAGTCCAACCTGTCTTCCGCGCTGTGCCAGATCGTCACCCTGACCGAGGGCAAGGCTGAGGCTGCCAAGTTCGCCCCCCAGACCTTCGTCGAGTTGAACAAGCTGTTCGCCGAGGGCCGGTTGCCGCAGACCCGCGAGGTGCTGCTGGCCCGTGTGGTTCGTGAAGTCGGCGGCGTCAATCCGCTGTCGCGCAACGATCCGGCCCAAGAATACGAGATGTTCCACAAGATGCTGCACCGGCTGGTGGATCGCGACGCCGTCACCGGTGGTCCGCCCCTGGCCGAGTCGCTGCTGCAACGCGGCTCTCGGGTGCTTAACGCCGGCGGCGCCACCGTATCGGCGCCTCAGGCCCTGCAATTATTGCTGGGGACGCTGGCCGATGGCTGCGTCCGGCTGCAATTCCTGCTGACCCTATGCGCCTCGTCCCTGGGCAAGAGCATGGGCGAGGTGCTGACCGAGGTGTTGGACAACCATGTCCGCCGCTCGGCCCATATCGATCAGTGGGTGGCGGTCCGCCTGTCGCCGCCGGCCCGCATGGCGGCCCTGACCGCAGCCAACAAGGCGTTGAGATCCTGCCCGGTTCTGGCGGACGAGTTCAAGAAGTCGCTGGCCGAACTGATCGACGACGTCATGGTGCGCTACCTGACCGAGGAGGGGGTGATCGAGAAGATCGACAAACCCGACGATCCGCTGGCGGCTCGGGCCGTCCGGCTGGTCAAGTTCTGCGGGGCCGGCGTGCTGATCGAGGGCAAGTCCCTCAACATGGCCAAGGCCCGCGTCATCGAGCATCTGCGCCAGAAACAGTTCGAGGAAAAGTTCGTCGCCAGTTGCCCCGACCCCAGCCAGGGGGACAAGAGCCTGCGCGAATTTCACAAGTTGCTGGTGGAATGCGGCTTTGGCTGATCCGGCCCCATGGGCCGGCATCATCACCGTTAGCGGCGGGCGCCGGCAGCAATCTGGGGGAGAAGCATTTTCCGGCGTGGGTTCCGATTGAAGATCGTTGTTTCTCCGATATCGGTGTGTGGAATTCAAGAGCCGAAATCAAAGAAACTTCTGGCGGATCGCCTTGCAAAAGATGTAACTACCACCCGTTCGGCTGGGCTGAGTCCCGGCTTGGCAGAGGTGGGGTGCGCGCGCATGCAAGGGAAATATCTGGTCACCGGAGCAACCGGGTTCGTCGGCTCGGCCATCGTGCGGGCGCTGCTGGCGCGGGGTGACAAGGTGCGGGTGCTGGCGCGGCCCAACTCCAACCGCCATAACGTCGCGAATCTTCAGGTGGAGGTGGTCGAGGGCCGGCTGGAGGACGAAGCCTCGCTGCGCAAGGCGATTCACGGCTGCACCCGTCTGATTCACGCCGCCGCCGATTATCGGATCTGGGTTCCCGATCCCACCGCCATGATGCTGGCCAATGTGGAGGGAACCCGCACCTTGATGCGGGCCGCCTTGGCGGAAAAGGTCGAGCGCGTCGTCTATACCTCCTCGGTCGCCACCCTGGGCCATGTGAAAGGCGGAATCGCCGACGAGGACACCCCCAGCGCGATCGACGACAAGGTGGGGCCTTACAAGCAATCGAAATTCCTCGCCGAGGAGGTGGTCCGCCGCATGACGGCCGAGGACGGCCTGCCGGCGGTGATCGTCAATCCCTCGACCCCCGTCGGACCGGGCGACGTCAAGCCGACACCAACCGGGCGGATGATCGTCGAGGCCGCTTGCGGCCGCATGCCGGCCTATGTGGATACCGGCCTTAACATCGTCCATGTGGAAGATGTGGCCGAGGGCCATCTGCTGGCCATGGAGAAGGGCCGCGTTGGCGAGCGTTATATCCTGGGTGGCGATAATCTGTCTCTGGCCGATATCCTGGCCGAGATCGCCAGGCTGACCGGTCGCAAGCCGCCAGGGATCAAGCTGCCGCGCGCGCCGCTCTATCCGTTGGCCGTCGCGGCCGAGCTGTGGGCCCGTCTTGCCGGGGGCGAGCCGTTCGTCACCGTTGACGGTCTCAAGATGTCGCGCTGGCGGATGTTCTTTTCCTCGGCCAAGGCCGAGCGTGACCTGGGCTATCGCCACCGCTCGGCTCAAGAGGCACTGAAGGCGGCGGTCGGGTGGTTTCGCAGCACGGGAGACGTCGCATGAGCCTCGCTTCTTTCGCCGGACTCGCCGGTGTCGGCGCCTGGGGCTGGCTAATGACCATGCGCGGCAACTTCTGGCGGGTCGAGTCCACCCCTCGGGCCGTTATGCCGGATAACTGGCCGGACGTGGTGGCGGTAATTCCCGCCCGTGACGAGGCCGAGGTGATCGGCGACGCGGTGGAATCGCTGCTGTCGCAGAACTATCCCGGCGCACTGTCGGTGGTGGTGGTGGATGATCACAGCAGCGACGGCACCGCCAGCGTGGCGCGCGCCAGGGCCGAGGTGATCGGTGCCGCCGGCCGGTTGGCCGTGGTCCAGGCCCCCGACTTGCCGCCGGGCTGGACCGGCAAGATGTGGGCGCAGAGTCACGGCGTCGTCACCGCCCGCGCCCTTTATCCCGACGCCGGACTGCTGCTGCTGACCGACGCCGATATCGGCCATGGCAAGGGCGAGTTGCGTCAGACGGTGTGCCGGCTGTTGGCCGAGCGGCTCGACATGGCCTCGCTGATGGTGCGGTTGCGGGCCGAAGGCCTGTGGGAGCGCGCCATCGTTCCGGCTTTCGTGTTCTTCTTTCGCATGCTTTACCCGTTTTCCTGGGTGTCGGATCCGCGCAGCACCACGGCGGCGGCGGCGGGCGGCTATGTCTTGATCCGTCCCGCCATGTTGGAGCGCATCGGCGGCATCAAGGCCATCAAGGACGCCCTGATCGACGATTGCACCCTGGCGGCGGCGGTCAAGGCCGAGGGGGGGCGCCTGACTCTCGACCTTGCCGACGACACCGTTTCCCTGCGCGGCTATCACGGCCCGGACGGATTGTGGCGGATGATCTCGCGCTCGGCCTATACCCAGTTGCGCCATTCACCCTTGTTGCTGCTGGGCACGGTCCTGGCCATGCTGCTGGTGTTCATACTGCCGCCCGTTCTGGCCATTCGCGGCAGCGGCGGCGGCACGACCGGCGCCTTGGCCTGGGCGGCCATGACCATCGCCTATTACCCTATGGTGCGATATTACCGGCAGTCGCCGCTTTGGGCGCCGCTGCTGCCGCTGGTGGCGCTGTTCTATCTGGCAGCGACCATCCATTCGGCGGTCAAGTACTGGCGCGGCGAGGGTGGCGAGTGGAAGGGCCGGGTTCAAGACGGTCTGGCCCCGGGCGTGCCGGTTGATGGAGTTCCGGTATGAACGCCCTGGTGATCGATGCCGGCCAGTATGACATGGTGGCGGACAAGGTCCGGGCCTCGGGCTCGTCCTTCTACTGGGGCATGCGGCTGCTCAGCCGGCCCAGGCGCTTTTCCATGTACGCCATCTACGCCTTTTGCCGCGAGGTCGACGACATCGCCGACGAGCCGGGCGAGCCGGAGACCAAGCGCCGCCAGCTGGCCGAGTGGCGCGACGAGCTGGACCGGCTATATCGGGGATGTCCGACCCATCCCATCGCCTTGGCCCTGGTCGGCCCGATCGCGGAATTCGGCCTGCCCAAGGACGACTTCATGGCGGTGATCGACGGCTGCGAGATGGACGGCCGCAACGAGATGGTGCGCCCCTCCATGGCCAATCTGGTGCTGTATTGCGACCGGGTGGCCTGTGCTGTCGGGCGGCTGTCCGTGCGGGTATTCGGTGAATTGCGGCCGCGCAGCCTGGATGTGGCCGATGCCACCGGCATGGCCTTGCAGTTGACCAATATCTTGCGCGACGTGGCGGTGGACGCGGCCATCGGCCGGCTCTATCTGCCCGACGAGTTGCTGACCGCCCATGGCATCGGCGGCGACGATCCCATGGCCGTGCTGGCCCATCCCAATCTGACGGCGGCGTGTCGCGAACTGGGCGACGTCGCGCGGGGCTATTTCGAAACGTCCGACCGGGTCATGGCCGAGTGTTCGCCGGGCGCCATGCGGCCGGCGACCCTGATGAAGGAAATGTACCGCGAGATCTTTCATAAGGTCGAGGCCGAGGGCTTCGTGCCGCGCGATCCGCCGGTGAAGGTGTCGAAGGGGTTCAAGCTGTGGTGCATTCTCCGCCACGGCTTGCTGTGAGCGATAAGAGGTTCGACGTGTCTTTCAACGAGATCAATTCCCTTGAGATTGCGGTCAACGAGTCCGCCGCCGCCTTGATGGCCAAGCAGCGGCCCGATGGCCATTGGGTCTTTCAGCTGGAGGCCGACGCCACCATTCCGGCCGAATACGTCTTGTATCTGCACTATCTCGACGAGCGCGATCCCGAGATGGAACAGCGGATCGGCGTCTATCTGCGCGATATCCAGGGCGAGCACGGCGGCTGGCCGCTGTTTCATGGCGGCGAGCTGAATATCAGCGCCTCGGTCAAGGCCTACTACGCCCTGAAGGCCATCGGTGACGATATCGACGCGCCTCATATGAAAAAGGCGCGCGACGCCATCCTGGCCGTCGGCGGCGCCGCCACCTCCAATGTCTTCACCCGCACCATGCTGGCTCTGTTCGGACAGATCCCGTGGAAGGGCGTGCCGATCATGCCGGTGGAGATCATGCTGCTGCCCAAGTGGTTCCCGTTCCACCTGGACAAGGTCAGCTATTGGTCGCGCACCGTGATCGTGCCCCTGATCGTGCTGATGAGCCTGCGGCCCAAGGCGCGCAATCCGCTGAACATCAATATTCCCGAGCTGTTCGTCATCCCGCCGGAGCAGGTCGCCGACTGGTATCTGGAGGAGGTCCGCTCCAACTGGGCCTATGTCTTCCGGGCGCTGGACCGGGTGCTGCACAAGGTCGTTCGTTTCTTTCCCCAGGGATTGCGCCAGCGTGCCATCGACAAGGCGGTGGCCTTCGTCGACGAGCGGCTGAACGGCGAGGACGGGCTGGGCGCCATTTTCCCGGCCATGGTCAATTCGGTGCTGATGTACGACCTTTTGGGGGTGTCCAAGGACGATCCCCGCGTCGTCATCGCCAAGCAGTCGATCCGCAATCTGATCGTGGAGGAGGGCGAACGCGCCTGGGTCCAGCCCTGCCTGTCGCCGATCTGGGATACCGCCCTGGCGACCCACGCCATCCTGGAGGTCGGGGGGGCCGAGGCCGAGGCCAGCGCCCGCGCCGCCGCCGAGTGGATGGTCGAGCGTCAGATCACCGACGTGGTCGGCGACTGGGCGGCGCAGCGGCCGGGGCTGGAGCCGGGCGGCTGGGCCTTCCAATACGCCAACCCCCACTATCCCGACGTGGACGACACCGCCGTGGTGATGGCGGCGCTGGACCGCATTGATCCGCAACGCTACGAGGAATCGATCCGCAAGGGCGCGGTCTGGCTGCGTGGCATGCAGTGCAAGGGGGGAGGTTGGGGGGCGTTCGACGCCGAGAACACCGCCTATTACCTCAATCATATCCCGTTCGCCGATCACGGCGCCCTGCTAGACCCGCCGACCGCCGACGTCTCGGCCCGCTGCGTTTCGGTGCTGTCGGTGCTGGGCCAGCGTCACTCCGACGTGGTGGCCCATGAAGGCGTCGATTATCTGCTGCGCGAGCAGGAGGCCGACGGCTCGTGGTTCGGCCGCTGGGGCACCAATTTCATTTACGGAACCTGGTCGTCGCTGGCGGCGCTGAACGCCGCCGGGCTGGCCCATGACCACCCGGCCATGCGCAAGGCGGTGTCCTGGCTGCTGGCCAAGCAGCGCGAGGATGGCGGCTGGGGCGAGGATGGCCGATCCTACTGGACCGATCAGCCGCGCGGCGAGGCCACGGTCTCGACCCCGTCGCAGACCGCCTGGGCGTTGCTGGGCCTGATGGCGGCGGGCGAGACCGCAAACCCGGCGGTGGCGCGCGGCATCGACTACCTGATCCGCACCCGTAACGGCGAAGGCCTGTGGGACGAGCAGCACTACACCGCGGTCGGCTTTCCCCGCGTGTTCTATCTGCGCTATCACGGTTACCGACAGTTCTTCCCGGTCTGGGCGCTGGCCCGCTATCGCAACCTGACCACGGGTAACGCCGGTCCGGTCATGCATGCGCTGTAGGGGGCAGAGCCCGGCGACGTCTTTCAGGTCGGTGCTTTTGGGGCAATCATCATGACCATCGCCGTCATCGTCGGTATGCGGAGCGAGGCGGCGCTGTTGCCGGCGGGGATTCCGGTGGGCTGCGCCGGTGGCATTCCCGTCCGCGCCGAGGCGCTGGCGCGGGCGTTCATTGCTGGCGGCGCCACGGCTTTGATCAGTATCGGCATTGCCGGCGGGCTGGACCCTGGCCTGCGTCCCGGCGATATCGTCATCGGCAGCGGAGTCGAAACCGATGATGGAGTGATCGAGACCGATCCGGTCTGGCGCTGCCGCCTGCTGTCCGCCATCGCCGGCGCGCGGACCGGGCTGGTCTATGGCAATGGTGAGGTTGCCGCCACGGTCGGGCACAAGCGGGCGCTGTTTCAGCGACGCGGTGCGGTGATCGTCGATATGGAGAGTGGCGCGGTGGCGCGGGTGGCGGCCGAGGCCGGCAAACCCTTTGCCTGCCTGCGCGCCGTGTCCGACCCTGCCGGGCGGGCCTTGCCGCCATCGGCCCTGGTCGGGCTGGGTCCGGATGGCGGCACGCGGCCGCTGGCGGTGATGGCGGCGCTGCTGCGACGGCCCCAGGACCTTCCCGGCCTGATCCGGGTCGGTCTGGACAGCAAGACCGGCCTGTCAGCCCTGGGAGACGCGTTGCAGGTTGTTGGTCCGGCCCTCGGCGTGTAGCTTTTCCAGATTCTGAGCCAGCAGCTGGTCGTAGTTGTTCATGGCCGGGCGCTGCTTGTCCAGGGGCAGGTCGGGGGCCATGGCGCCATCGGTCTTGGGTCCGCGCAGGGCGACCCAGGCGGCCTTCAGCGGATTGCTGAGGGTATCGGTGACGGCGGTGGCCTCGAACCCGCAATGGACCATGCAGTCGGCGCATTTCTCGTACTTGCCGACGCCATAGGCGTCCCAGTCGGTGTCGTCCATCAGCTCCTGATAGGTCTTGGCATAGCCTTCGCCCAGCAGATAGCAGGGGCGCTGCCAGCCGAACACGTTGCGGGTGGGATTGCCCCAGGGGGTGCACTGATAGGTCTGGTTGCCGGCCAGGAAGTCCAGGAACAGCGACGACTGGGTGAAGGCCCACTTTTTGCCCTTGCCCAGGCCGAACAGCTTGCGGAACAGCTCTTTGGTGGTGCGGCGGTTCAAGAAGTGCTCGCCATCGGCGGCGCGCTCATAGGCGTAGCCGGGCGAAATGGTGATGCCCTCGACCCCGATGGAATGGGCGTAGTCGAAGAACTCGGCCATGCGGCCGGCATCGGCGTTGTTGAACAAGGTGCAGTTGATGTTGACCCGGAACCCCTTGGCCTTGGCGGCCTTGATCGCCGAAACCGCCTGATCGAAGGTGCCTTCGCGCGCGACCGCTTTGTCATGGTCGTCGCGGTTGCCGTCCAGATGCACCGTCCAGGTGAAATAGGGATTGGGTTCGAACTGGTCGAGTTTCTTTTCCAGCAGCAGGGCGTTGGTGCAGAGATAGACGAATTTCTTGCGGGCGATGGCGCCCTTGACGATCTGATCCATTTCGCGATGCAGCAGCGGCTCGCCGCCGGCCATCACCACCACCGGGGCCGGGCACTCGTCGATGGAGGCCAGCGCCTCTTCCACCGAGATCCGCGAATTCAAGATGGCGTCGGGATAGTCGATCTTGCCACAGCCGGCACAGGTGAGGTTGCAGCGGAACAGCGGCTCCATCATCAGTACCAGTGGGTAGCGCTTCACGCCGGAGAAGTGCTGGCGTAAAACGTAAAGACCGATACGGAAAGTTTGGAGCAGGGGAACGGCCACGGGCTTGACTCTGACTGGCTTCAACGGCGGCCGGATCATACAGGGCCGGGTCGTTGAAGTTCAACAGTTGAACGCATGTGGGTATTGCCTAAAGACCATCGAGGCTTAATGTGATAATGCAGCGTTCAAATTCCCGGAGGTCTTTCATGCGCTCGCGCTTCCTCGCTTTCCTGCTGGTCTTCACCCTGGCCGCCGGCCTGCCCGGACTTGCCTGGGCCGGCGCCGCCGAGACGGCGATTCGGACCTTCAGCGACCGCCTGCTCGATGTCATGAAGAATGGCCCGAAGCTTGGATTCACCGGCCGCTTCGACAAGCTGCGGCCGGCGGTGGCCGAGATCTATGATATGTCCTCCATGACCAGGAGCACCCTGGGCGCTCTCGCAGCCAAGCTGACTCCGGAGGAGGCCACCAAGCTGACGGAGGCCTATCTGGCTTTTTCGGTCGCCACCTATGCTGCCCAGTTCGACGATTGGGGCGGCGAGCGGTTCGAGGTTGGCGAGCAGCGTCCCTCCACCGGTGGCGCGATCGTCGTTCCCAGCTGGATCGCCCCCAAGACCGGCGATGCGACCCAGATCGATTACGTGATGCGAGAGGTCGATGGCCGCTGGAGGGTGGTTGACGTGCTCTATGACGGAACGGTCAGTCAGGTGGCGGTGCGCCGTTCGGAATTCGTGTCCATCTTTCGGACCAAGGGCCTGTCCGGCCTGATCGAGACCATCCAGAAGCAGACGGCGGCGCTGGACAAGAAGTAGAGCCCTTGGTGATGTTGCAATCGCTTTCCCTGCTGCTGGTCGCAGCGGCCGTGGCCGGCTGTTTCTACCAGATCGCCGCCGCCTTGCTGGTGCGCCGCTTTGCCGCGACTCCGCCGGTCGCCCCGGCCATCCGTCCGCCGATCAGCGTGATGAAGCCGTTATGCGGCGCCGAGCCGGGGATGGTGGATAATCTCGCCTCCTGCCTGAACCAGGATTATCCCGCCTTCCAGATGGTGTTCGGGGTGGCCGACGCCGCCGATCCGGCGCTGGCCGAGGTGGCGCGGCTGTCCGCCGGTCCGGCCGAGATCGCCACCGTGGTCGACTCCACGGTTCATGGCCGGAACCTCAAGGTCGGCAATCTGCTCAATATGTGGCCCAGCGTGCGGCACGATCTGATCGCCATCGCCGACAGCGATATCCGGGTGGGACCGCATTACCTGGACGATCTGGCGGCCCCGTTCGCCGATCCCAAGGTGGGGGTGGTGACCTGCCTTTACGTCGGCCGTCCCACCGGCGGGGTGTGGAGCGCCTTGGGCGCGCTGGGCGTCAATCACGGTTTCCTGCCCTCGGCGGTGCTGGCGCGGGCCATCGGGCGCAAGGACGGCTGTTTCGGCGCCACCATGGCGGTGCGCCGCGACGTGCTGGAGCGGGCCGGCGGCCTGGAGCGCCTTGCCGATGTGCTGGCTGACGATTGGGTGCTGGGCGATATGGTGCGAAAATCGGGGCTGGGGATTGAATTGGCGGCCCGGCCGGTCGATATCATGGTTCACGAGCCCGATCTCGCCGCCCTGCTGGCTCATGAAATTCGGTGGGGCCGGACCATTGCCGCGGTGGATCGGCCGTCCTATCTGGCTTCGGTCGTCACCCAGCCGGTGGCGCTGGCCGCCTTGGCGGTGGCGGTGGGCTGGGGCGGTCTTGTCCCGTTGTCGGTCCTGGGCCTTGCCTGCGCTTGCCGCCTGTGGGCGGTGCGGGCCGAGGAGCGGGCGCTGGGCCTGCCGCGCGGTGGCGTCGGGCTGTTGGCGCTGCGTGAATTTCTGTCGTTTGTCGTCTATGTTGTCGCATCTTGCGGGCGGACTGTGATATGGCGAGGCCGCCGATTTGTCGTTCGCCGCGATGGCACTCTTGATCTTGTTGAAGGGTCCGCACCATGAAGAAGTCGCTTTTCCTCAATCCGCCTTCCTTTGACGGTTTCGATGGAGGTGCCGGCGCTCGCTATCAGGCGAAGCGTGAGGTGAAGTCCAACTGGTACCCCACCTGGCTGGGCCAATTGGCGGCCCTGGTTCCCGGGTCCAAGCTGATCGACGCTCCGGCCAGCGGTAAGACCCTGGACGACGTCCTGCCCCTGGCCAAGGATTACGAGCTGCTGGTGATCTACGCCAGCGCCGCCACCTACCCGTCCGAGGTCAAGGTCGCCGAGGCGTTCAAAAAGGCCAATCCCAAGATCATGATCGGCATGGTCGGCGCCCATGTGGCGACGGTCCCCGAGCCGTCGTTGCTGGCTTCCGTCGCGGTCGATTTCGTCGCCCGTCACGAATTCGACTACACCATTCTCGAAGTGGCCGAGGGCAAGCCCTTCGCCGAGATCGACGGCCTGACCTTCCGGGGCGAGGACGGCAAGCCGGTTCACACCAAGGACCGCGCCCTGATCCACGACATGGACGCGCTGCCCTATGTGGCGCCGATCTATCGTCGCGACCTCAACGTCCAGGATTACTTCGTCGGCTATATCAAGCACCCCTACATGTCGTTTTACACCGGGCGCGGCTGCAAATCGAAGTGCAGCTTCTGCCTGTGGCCGCAGACCATCGGCGGTCGGGTCTACCGCGCCCGCAGCGCCCCCAGCGTGATCGAGGAGGTCAAGCAGGCCCGCCAGATGTTCCCGGAAGTGAAGGAATTCTTCTTCGACGACGACACCTTCACCGACGACCTGGACCGGGTGGAGGAAATCGCGCGCGGCATCGGCAATCTGGGCGTGCCGTGGTCGTGCAACGCCAAGGCCAATATCCCGCGCAAGACCCTGGAGGTCTTGAAGGCCAACGGGTTGCGGGTGCTGCTGGTCGGCTACGAGTCGGGCGTGCAGGAGATTCTCAACAATATCCGCAAGGGCCTGCGTCTGGACATCGTGCGGCAGTTCTCCAAGGACTGCCACGAATTGGGCATCATCGTGCACGGCACCTTCATCCTGGGCCTGCCGGGCGAGACCCGTGAGACCATGAAGCAGACCCTGGCCTTCGCCAAGGAAGTCAATCCGCGCACCCTTCAGGTCTCCATGGCCGCGCCCTATCCCGGCACCGAGCTGTTCGATCAGGCCATCGCCAATGGCTGGTTCAAGCAGGACAAGACTCTGGTGATGACCGATGGCTGGCAGATGTCGGCCTTGAGCTATCCGGATCTGTCGTCGGAGGAAATCTTCAAGGGCGTCGCCGACTTCTACAAGGCCTACTATTTCCGTCCCAGCAAGATCATCGAGATTCTGGGCGAGATGGTCACCGATTGGGACATGATGAAGCGCCGCCTGCGCGAGGGCGTCGAGTTCTTTCAGTTCCTGCGCACCCGCGACCGCGCCAACGCCTGCTGAGGTTGCATCCCGACGGGCTTGCGGCCAAGGGCCACGGATGTGGCCCGCCCGGCGTTTGAGGGACAAACCCGACGCGCCGCCGGCGCGGAGTTGCGGCCAAGGGCCACGGATGTGGCCCACCCGGCGCTTGAGGGACAAAAAATAACCCTCATTGATGGGAGAGCCGGGCGGGGCCATATTGGATGACGAAGCAATGGAGTAGGGAGTCACGTCCATGTGTCCTCGGCTGATTCGCGACGTCATCAAGACCCAGACCATCCTGACCATGCCCCCCGACGCTACCGTGCGCGCCGCCGCCTGCGAGATGAAACAGTGCAAGGTCGGTGCGGTCATGGTGGTCGAAGCCAGCAAGCTGGTGGGTATTTTCACCGAGCGTGACGGGTTGTTCCGGGTGCTGGCCGAGGGAAAAAATCCCGACGCCACGCACCTGTCGGAGGTCATGACCGCCAAGCCCGCCACCATCACCGCCGACCGCCGCCTGGGTCACGCCCTGCACATGATGAATGATTCCGGCTTCCGACACATGCCGGTGGTCGATGGCGGCGTTCCCGTCGGCATGGTCTCGATCCGCGACGCGTTGGGAGCGGAGTTGGTCAGCTTCGAGCGCGAAGTGGCGGTCAAACACGATCTGGAGGAGATTCTGGGCTAAGGTCGGCTTCCATCTCATCCGGCTTTGCCGGTTCCTCTCTTTCGTGTATGTAGGAGCACTTGGCCGGTTTTCGGCTATGTCTCAATTCCTTAAGAGAGGACTCGCATGACCGCTCCCGCTCCCCTGATGGCCGGCAAAAGAGGCTTGGTCATGGGCGTCGCCAATGATCGTTCCATCGCTTGGGGCATTGCCCAGGCGGCGCGCGCCCAGGGGGCCGAACTGGCTTTCACCTTCCAGGGCGAGGCGCTGGAAAAGCGCGTGCGGCCCCTGGCCGAAAGCGTCGGGTCCAAGCTGGTGCTGCCCTGCGACGTCTCGGACGAGGCTTCCATCGATGCGGTGTTCGACACCATCGAAAAGGAGTGGGGCAAGCTGGACTTCGTGGTCCACGCCATCGGTTATTCCGATAAGGAAGAGCTGCGCGGCCGTTATGCCGACACCTCGTTGCAGAACTTCCTGACCTCCATGCACATCTCGGTGTTTTCGTTTACCTCGGTGGCGCGTCGGGCCTCGGCGATCATGCCGGACGGCGGTTCGCTGCTGACCCTGACCTATTACGGCGCCGAGCGGGTGATGCCCCATTACAACGTCATGGGCGTCTGCAAGGCGGCGCTGGAAGCCTCGGTGCGCTATCTCGCCGTCGATCTGGGCAGCCAGAACATCCGCGTCAACGCCCTGTCGGCCGGCCCGATCAAGACCCTGGCCGCCTCGGGCATCGGCGACTTCCGCTATATCCTCAAGTGGAACCAGTACAACAGCCCGCTGAAGCGCAACGTCACCCTGGACGATATCGGCGGCGCCGGCCTGTACCTGCTGTCCAACCTGTCGTCCGGCGTGTCGGGCGAGACCCATCATGTGGATTGCGGCTATCACGTTGTCGGCATGAAGGCGGTGGACGCCCCCGATATCGCGGTGGTCTGAGAGCCGCCGCGCCCGCCCGGTATTCGAGGGACAAAACATCATGTCCGGCAACGGCTTCGGCCATCTGTTCCGCTTCACCACCTTTGGCGAAAGCCATGGGCCGGCGATCGGGTGCGTGGTCGATGGCGTGCCGCCGCGCATTCCGCTGACCGAGGCCGATATTCAGGTCTGGCTGGACCGGCGCAAGCCGGGGCAGAACCGCTTTACCACCCAGCGCCAGGAAGCCGATACGGTCAAGATCCTGTCCGGCGTGTTCGAGGGGGCGACCACCGGTACGCCCATCGGGTTGCTGATCGAAAATACCGATCAGCGGTCCAAGGATTACGGCGAGATCAAGGACAGCTTCCGTCCCGGTCACGCCGACTGGGTCTATCAGCAGAAATACGGCATCCGCGATTATCGCGGCGGCGGCCGGTCCTCGGCGCGTGAAACCGCCATGCGGGTGGCTGCCGGCGCGGTGGCGCGGGCGGTGCTGAACGCCCTGGTCCCGGGGGGAGTCTCCCTGCGCGGCGCCATGGTCCAGATGGGGCCGCATGTCATAGACCGGTCGGTCTGGGATTGGGCGCAGATCGAGGTCAATCCGTTCTGGTGCCCCGACGCCAGGGCTGCGGCCCAGTGGGAAGTCTACCTCGACGGCGTCCGCAAGGGCGGGTCGTCCATCGGCGGCGTGGTCGAGGTGGTGGCCCAGGGTATACCGGTCGGTCTGGGCGCCCCGGTCTACGACAAGCTCGACGCCGATCTGGCCAAGGCGATGATGAGCATCAACGCGGTCAAGGGGGTGGAGATCGGCGACGGCTTCGCCACTGCCGCCCTGACCGGCGAGGCCAATGCCGACGAGATGCGCATGGGCGACGGCGGCAAGGTCCATTTTCTGTCCAATCATGCCGGCGGCATCCTGGGTGGAATCTCCACCGGCCAGGATGTGGTGGTGCGTCTGGCGGTCAAGCCGACCAGCTCGATCCTCACCCCCAAGCAAAGCGTCGATATTCATGGCAATGAGGTGGAGGTCTCCACCAAGGGCCGCCACGACCCTTGCGTTGCCATCCGGGCGGTGCCGGTGGCCGAGGCCATGATGGCCTGCACCCTGGCCGATCACCTGTTGCGGCTGCGGGCTCAATCGGGAGGTTTCTGACGCGACCCCGGACCCTACCCCGTCAAGGGGGGGCCTAAGCCTCAAGCCTTTTTCCTATTCCATCCCGCGCAGGCGGCTGACGAAGTCGTGCATGCCCACCTGGCGCTCGCGCTTCAGGCGTTCGGCGGTCAGGATGGCCTGGACGCTGGCGATGGAGCGTTCCAGGTCGTCGTTGACGATAATGTAATCGTATTCCGGCCAGTGGCTCATTTCGTCGCCGGCCTTGGCCATGCGCTTGGCCACCACTTCGGCGCTGTCCTGGGCGCGGGTGTGCAGACGGCGCTCCAACTCGGCCACCGAGGGCGGCAGCACGAAGACCGACACCAGATCGGCGCGGGCAGTGTCGCGCACCTGTTGGGTGCCCTGCCAGTCGATGTCGAACAGCACGTCGCGGCCCTGGCGCAGCACGTCTTCCACCGGACCTTTGGGGGTGCCGTAGTAATTGTCGAACACTTTGGCGTGCTCCAGGAATTGGCCGTCCCTGACCCAGCCCTGGAACTTTTCAACCGGGACGAAGAAGTAATCCTTGCCGTCCACCTCGCCCGGACGCGGTGCGCGGGTGGTGGCCGAGATCGACATGGTGATCCCGGCATCCCGTTGCAGCAGGGCGCGGGTGATAGTGGTCTTGCCGGCCCCGGAGGGCGAGGACATCACAAGCATCAGGCCACGGCGGCCGATGGTCGAAGTCGCGTTGGTCATGGCTTTCTACTCGATGTTCTGGACCTGCTCTTTGAACTGGTCGATCACGGCCTTGAGGTCGAGGCCGACGCGGGTCAGCTCCACATCCGAGGATTTGGAGCACAGCGTATTGGCCTCGCGGTTGAATTCCTGGGCGAGGAAGTCGAGCTTGCGCCCGATGGCGCCGCCCTGGCCGATCAGCTCGCGCGCGGCGGCCACATGGGCGTTGAGGCGGTCGAGTTCCTCGCGCACATCGGCCTTCAGCACCAGCAGCGCCACTTCTTGGGCCAGACGATCCTCGGCCAGACTGGGGGCGGCTTCGAGCACCGACGCCAGCTGGGCGCGAAAGCGGTCGCGGATGGCGTCGGGGCGCAGGGCGGCGCAGGCGCCGGCCTTGGCCGCCAGGGTGGCGATTTCGTCCAGTTGGGCGCTCAGTACGGCCCCGATGCGGGCGCCTTCGTCGCGGCGCATGGCCGCCAGCTGGTCGAGCATGCTGTCCAGGGTCGTCCTCAGGGCGGCCTCACGCTGCTGGCGGTCGGCGTCGGTATCGCCGGCCTCGGCATCGACCACCGGTTCCAGCACGCCCCGGATGGCCAGCAGGCCGTCGAGGCGGGCCGGGGCGACGCCGGGAAAGCGGCCCTCCCACTCCTTGCACATGGACAGCAGCTGGCCCAGCAGGGGAGTGTTGACCTGAAGCAGCGATTGCTCTCCGACTCGGCTGATGGTCAGCGACAACTGGATATTGCCGCGTTTCAGGCGCTTGGCAGCGGCATCGCGGGCCGCGACTTCCAGGGCGTCGTGACCGGAGGGCAGCCGACAGCGCAGCTCCAGCCCACGGCCATTGACGCTTTTGGCTTCCCACACCCAGGCGGTCTGGGCGTCGCGCCCTTCGGCGCGGGCATAGCCGGTCATGCTGGCGACGGTCACTTGGACTACCTCACATAAATTGGTCGGCCTGTTTATAGCCCCGCCGCTCGCCACCCTCCAAGCACCTTTCGCAACCGCCGCAGGAGAGCTATCCTTTCGGTATGAACGAGCGTCGTCGGCCGCAACGCGGCCGCCCCAATGTGGTCGAGATCGTGGTACGCGTCCCCGCCGACAAGGCCGAGGCGGTGCGCAGCTATGCCGGGCGTATTTCGCGCCGGCGTCAGCCCATTGGCCGCGACGAGGTGGTGGAGCGCCTGCACAGCCGCCCCGATGTCATGGAGCGGTTCGGGGTCCGCTCGTTGTCGCTGTTCGGCTCGGTGGTCCGCGACGAGGCCCGGCCCACCAGCGATATCGACCTGATGGTGACCTTTCATCCCGGCCATCCCGGCGGCCTGTTTCGCTATGTGGAGCTGAAACAGGCGCTGGAGGGGCTTCTGGGGCGTCCGGT
Organism: Phaeospirillum sp.; assembly: GCA_030651575.1. Taxonomy (GTDB): domain Bacteria; phylum Pseudomonadota; class Alphaproteobacteria; order Rhodospirillales; family Magnetospirillaceae; genus Phaeospirillum. The sequence continues at coordinate 149,757 of JAUSFB010000073.1, read as the reverse complement.
CGATCTGATCACTTCGGGCAACATCAAGCCGCGCCTGAAAAAACGCATCCTGGCGGAGTGTCTCCAGGTGTACAGCCAGGAGGTCTGCAAGACGTGACGTTCAAGGATTGGCGGGTTCGGATCGAAGATATCCTGGAGGCGATCGAGCGGATTCACCGCTATACCGCCGGCATGAGCGAAAGCGAGTTCGTCGCGGATGACCGCTCGGTGGACGCGGTGATCCGCAACCTGGAAATCGTCGGCGAGGCCGCAAAACGGGTGCCCCAGACCATCACCGAGCGTCATCCCGAGATCCCCTGGAGCCGGATGACCGAGATCCGCAACATCCTGGTCCATGAATACCATTCGGTCGATCCGTCCATCATCTTCGCCTCCGCCCGCCATGATCTGCCTCCCCTGGTGGGGCCCTTGCGGACGATGTTGAGCGGCGAGGGATGAATTCGGTCCTGCTGACCGGGGCGTCGTCCGGCCTGGGCGCCGCTCTCGCCCTGGCCCACGCCCGTCCCGGCGTCACCCTTCATCTGTCCGGCCGCCATACCGGACGGTTGGATGCGGTGGCGGATGCCTGCCGCGACAGGGGCGCCGAGGTGTTCGCCACGGCGCTCGACGTCACCGACCGCGAGGCCATGGCGGACTGGGTGGCGTGTTCCGAGGCTTGTCGGCCATTGGATCTGGTGATCGCCAATGCCGGAATCTCGGCCGGTACCGGCGGCGGCGGCGAGAGCATCGGGCAGACCCGCGCCATCTTCGCGGTCAATCTCGACGGCGTGATCAATACGGTGATGCCAGCGCTGGAGCCCATGCGGCGACGGCGGCGCGGCCGGATCGGCATCATGAGTTCGCTGGCCGGGTTTCGCGGTTTTCCCGGCGCGCCGGCCTATTGCGCCTCCAAGGCGGCGGTGCGGGTCTGGGGCGAGGCGTTGCGGGGCGAACTGACGGCGGACGGGGTTTCGGTCTCGGTGATCTGCCCCGGCTTTGTCGTCACGCCCATGACGGCGGTGAACCGCTTCAAGATGCCGTTTCTGATGCCGGTGGAGCCCGCCGCCGCCATTATCCGGCGTGGCCTGGAGCAAGGGCGCGGCCGGATCGCCTTTCCCTGGCCCATGCATGTGCTGGCGCGACTTTCCGGCTGCCTTCCCAGTAGGCTGATGGACATGCTGGCGGAAAAGATGCCGAAAAAATAATCAGCCCGTCTTGCCCATTGTTTCAGGGCGTCATACGTTGAGCACGGTCAATTGCAGGAAAGGGGGACCGGATGTCCGGCGAGAAGTTCCGTCTGGTGACACGATCAGACTTCGATGGTCTGGTCTGCGCCACTCTCCTGCGCGAGTTGGACATGATCGACGACATCTTGTTCGTCCATCCCAAGGACATGCAGGACGGCAAGATCGCGGTTACCGCCAACGACATCACCACCAACCTGCCCTATGTGGACGGCGTCCATATATGTTTCGACCACCATGCCAGCGAGCTGTTGCGGGTCAAGTTGCGGTCCAATCATGTGATCGATCCCACCGCGGCCTCGGCGGCGCGGGTGGTCTATCGCCATTTCGGCGGCAAGGCGCGCTTTCCCCATATCTCGGAAGAGATGATGGAGGCGGTCGATAAGGCCGATTCCGCCCAGTATTCCGAGGACGAGATTCTGGCCCCCTCGGGCTGGACGCTGTTGAACTTCATCATGGACCCGCGCACCGGCCTGGGGCGATTCCGCGACTTCACCATTTCCAACACCCAGCTGATGCTCGATCTGATCGGCTATTGCCGCAATCACAGCATCGACGAAATTCTGGCGCTGCCCGACGTGGTCGAGCGGCTGCGGCTTTACGAGGACCATGCCGAGCGGGCTGAACACCAGCTGATCCGCTGCACCGTCATGCATGACAAGCTGGCGGTGCTGGACCTGCGGGACGAGGATACGATCTATGCCGCCAATCGCTTCATGGTTTACGCGCTGTTTCCCCAGTCCCATATTTCCATGCATGTGATGTGGGGGGCAAAGCAGCTCAACACCGTGTTCGCGGTGGGCAAGTCGATTATCGACCGTTCGTCCAGGACCGATGTCGGCCGGCTGATGCTGGCCTATGGCGGCGGCGGCCACGAGGCAGCGGGAACCTGTCAGGTGGACACCGCCCAGGCGGAGGCGGTCAAGGGCGAGCTGATCGTCCGCATCCGCGCCGACGGATGATGCCGCGCCTGTCTTTCGCGTCCTATCCCCGCGAGGATTTGGTGAAGATGTTGTTCTTGCGCAGCCAGTAGGGTTTCACCCTGGTATCGCTTTGGACGATATGGATGGTGATCCACTCCTTGATCAGGGCCGAGACTTCGTGCAGCAGAGGGTCGTGGCTGCCATTCTCGCCCAGGGCGGCAAAGCGGCCCTGAAGCTTTTCCACCGTGGCCAGCAGGGCGGCATGTTCGCGGGCATGGGCCTCGTGGAAGGGGTAGTTGCATTCGCGCTGGACCTTGTCTTCCCGCCCGAAATTGATGGTGGCTTCTTCATAGAGGCCGGTCAGGAACAGGCCGATCGCCACCCGCTCCCCATCGCTCGCCAACGCCTTTTCGAATGCGTTGATCCGCTTGATGAAGTGCTTGTGCGCGTTGTCGATCTCGTGATGTCCGACGCTCATGGCGTCTCGCCAAGCCAGCATGACGGCCTCTGCATCCATTGCGTCGATGGTGAATCCTACACCCCTCGTCCGGCGGCGGCAATTCCACCGAAGAAGGGGGTTACCGCTTTCTGTGGAGTCCCAGGCCGCCCAGGTCGATCTCGGGCCGTCTGCCCGAGACCAGCGCCGCCACGAGCCGGCCCGAGCCGCAGGCCATGGTCCAGCCCAAGGTGCCGTGGCCGGTGTTCAGCCACAGATTGGCCAGGGGCGTCGCTCCCAGCAGCGGCACGCTGTCGGGGGTCACCGGGCGCAACCCGGCCCAGGGTTCGGCCCGGTCGAAGTCGCCGCCATCGGGGAACAGGCGGCGGGCGTGATCTTGGATCATGGCGAGCCGCCTGGGATTGAGGGTGCGGTCATGGCCGGTCATCTCGGCGGTTCCGGCGGCGCGCAGCCGGTCGCCCAGGCGGGAATAGACCATCTTGTGCTCGTCATCGGTGATGGAGACCGAGGGCGCGCCGGAATGCCCCGCCACCGGCACGGTGATGGAATAGCCCTTGGCCGGCACGATGGGCAGCCGCAGGCCCAGTGGCCGCGCCAGCAGTGGGCTGTCGCAGCCGGCGGCCAGCACATAGGCGTCGGCGGCGATGGTTCCGGTCTCGGTGGCCAGTCCGGCGACCCGGTCGCCGTCGCGCACCAATCCCGACACCGGAACGCTCCAGCGGAATGCGACGCCTTTGGCCGCCGCCAGGGCCGCCAGTCCGGTGGTGAATTTATGGGCGTCGCCGCTTTCGTCGTCGGGGGTAAAGATGCCGCCGGCCAATTCGGAGGCGACGGCGGCCAGGGCCGGCTCGATGGCGACGCATTCGACCGGGCTTTGGGCCAGCCGCTTCAGGCCGTGGCGGCGCATCAGCTCGGCGGCGGCGCAGGCATGGGCGAATTCGCCGCCGTCGCGGTAGATATGCAGGATGCCCTTGGTCTTCTGGTCGTATTGGATGCCGGTCTCGGCCCGCAATTGCTGGAGGCAGAGGCGGGAATACAGCGCCACCCGCAAGGTGCGCTCGGTATTGACGGCGGCGCGGGCCGCGGTGCAGTTGGCGAGGAAGCGCAGGCCCCAGGCCCACAGCGCCGGGTCCCAGCGCCGCCAGCGGAACAGCAGCGGCGCGTCCTCGCGGCCCAACCATTTCAGCACTTTGGGAATGACGGCGGGATTGGCCCAGGGTTCGGCGTGGCAGGGCGATACCTGGCCGCCATTGGCAAAGCTGGTTTCCAGCCCGGCGGCCTCGCGCCGGTCCACCACGGTGACCTCGTGGCCTTCCTGGGCGAGATACCAGGCGCAGGCGGTTCCGACCACTCCGGCGCCGATGACGACGACCTTCACCTTCCGTCTCCCGTGTTATACTGACGAGTCGCGGCCAAGGGCCGGCTCTGGCTCGCCCGTGTCAGACCCGCAAAGATGTAGAGTAGGGCATGAACATGGTCAACGAACTCCTCACCGTCCGGCAGATGTATCGCGCCGACGCCCTGGCCATGGCGGGCGGCGTCGCGGGCGGGCGCCTGATGGAAGCCGCCGGCTGGGCGGTGGCGCGCGAGGCGCGTCGGCGCTTCACCAGGGGGCGCATCGCCATTTTATGCGGTCCCGGCAATAATGGCGGCGACGGTTTTGTCGCGGCCCGGCTGCTGGAACGGGCCGGCTGGGCGGTGCGGTTGTCGTTGCTGGGCCGGGTCGAGGCGCTGACGGGCGATGCCGCCCTGATGGCGGCGCGCTGGCGCGGCCGGATCGGGGAACTGTCCGAGGACAGCCTTCGGGGCTGCTCCGGCGTGATCGACGCCCTGTTCGGGGCCGGGCTGATCCGGCCGCTGGATGGCGCCGCCAAGGCGGTGATCGGGGAGATCGGACGCCGCCGTCTGCCGGTGATCGCGGTGGACGTGCCGTCCGGCGTGCATGGCGATACGGGCGAGGTGATGGGGACCGCCCCCCACTGCGTCGCCACCGTCACCTTTTTTCGCAAGAAGCCCGGCCATTGCCTGATGCCGGGGCGGCGGCATTGCGGCGTGGTGGTGGTGGCCGATATCGGCATTCCCGCCGCCGTGCTGGAGGAAATCGCCCCCCGTTTCGCCGAGAACGGCCCCGGACGGTGGAGTCTGCCGCATCCGGCCGAGGATGGGCACAAATACGCGCGCGGGCATGTCCTGGTGGCGGGGGGAGCCGCCATGACCGGCGCGGCGCGGCTGGCGGCCGGCGCGGCGCGGCGGATCGGGGCCGGGTTGGTCACTATCGCGGCTCCGGCCGAGGCCTTGGCCACCTATCGGGCCGGCGATCCCGGCGTCATCGTGGTGGAGGATTCGCCGTTCGAGGCGGTGCTGGCCGACCCGCGACGCAATGTGGCGCTGCTGGGGCCGGGGGGCGGGGCGGGTGAGGATCTGGCGGGGCGGACCCTGGCGGCGCTGGCCACCGGCCGGGCTTGCGTGATCGACGCCGATGCGCTGGGCAGCTTTAGCGGCCAGCCGGACCAGTTGTTCGCGGCATTATCGGACACTGTGGTGCTGACGCCCCATGACGGCGAGTTTCAGCGGCTGTTCGGGACGCTGGCGGGTAGCAGGCTCGACCGGGCCTTGGCGGCGGCGGCGCGCTCGGGGGCGGTGGTGCTGTTGAAGGGGCCGGACACGGTGGTGGCCCATCCCGATGGGCGGGCGACGATCACCACCGATGCGCCGCCCGATCTGGCCACGGCGGGATCGGGCGATGTGCTGGCCGGCATGATCGCCGGTCTGCTGGCCCAGGGCCTGGACGCCTTCGCCGCCGCCAATGCCGCCGTCTGGCTGCATGGCCGGGCGGCCAGGGCGGTCGGATGCGGCCTGATCGCCGAGGATCTGGCCGAGGCGCTGCCGGCGGTCATTGCTCTTCTCGCATAGTTCGACGGAGGGCTTGCGAAGACGCACCGCGAGTCGGATCATTCAAGGGAGGGATGGGCGGCGATGGAGGGGCCAATGAGCGAGATCAAGGATGTGAACCGCACCTCTTCCTCGGCGGCAGCGTCGCTGTTCGCCAGCCTGAAGGGCCTGTGGCGCGAGATCGCCGGTCCCGACGAGGCCGGCCGGATATCAGCGCTATCTCCCGATCTGGGGGACGCGGATATGGCGGCGCTGCGGGCTCGGATGCGGGACTGTCTGGCGGCCAAGGGCGGCGAGGTGTCTGCGCGGGCGCGGGCGGCGGGACTGGGGCGGGCCTATCTGTCGCTGTCGGCGGTTGGGCGGCGGCGCTTCCTTGGAGTGCTGGCCGGTGAATTCGGCCCCGAACCGTCGGCGGTGGATCAGGCGGTCCTGGCCTTGACCGGGGCCGGCGACGGCGTCTCCCGCGCAGCGGCCGAGCGGCGTTTGCGCGCCGCCCTCGAACCGCCCCGGCTCAGGCTGCTGACCCAGTTCAACGCCTTGCCCGAGGGCGTCAAGTTCCTGGTGGATCTGCGGGCCGAACTGATGCGGTTGGTGGCGGACGAACCGGCTCTGGCGGCGCTGGAGGGCGATCTTCGCGGTTTGCTGGCCTCCTGGTTCGATGTCGGCTTTCTGGAGATGGAGCGCATCACCTGGCGTTCGCCGGCGCTGGTGCTAGAAAAAATCATGGCTTACGAGGCGGTCCATGCGATTCAGGGCTGGGGCGACCTGAAGAACCGGCTGGATTCGGATCGGCGGCTTTACGCCTTCTTTCATCCCCGCATGCCCGACGAGCCGTTGATCTTCGTCGAGGTGGCGCTGGTCAAGAGCATGGCCGGCAATGTCCAGGACTTGCTCGACACCGCCGCGCCGCTGGGCGATGCCGAGACCGCCGACACCGCCATCTTCTATTCCATCAACAATGCCCAAAAGGGGCTGGCCGGGATCAGCTTTGGCAATTTCCTGATCAAGAAGGTGGTCGACGACCTGTCGCGCCAGTTTCCCCAGATCCGGACCTTCGCCACCCTGTCTCCGATTCCGGGCTTCGCCAACTGGCTGAACCGGCGTCTGGTCGAGGGGGAGGCCGGCTTGCTCAATCCCGCCGAGCACAAGTCGCTGACCCGCCTGTCCAACGGCCTCGCCGCCAAGGGCAGCCTGAAGACCTTGCTATCCGATCCCGGCTGGACCGCCGACCCCCGTCTGGCCGAGGCGCTGGAGCCGGTCCTGACCCGTCTCGCCGCCCGCTATCTGACCCGTGAGAAGCGGCCCGGCGGCGGTCAGGCGTTGGACCCGGTGGCGCATTTCCACCTGTCGAACGGCGCCAGGGTGGAGCGGCTCAACTGGCTGGGCGACCGCTCGGCCAATGGCTTGGCCCAGTCGGCCGGCCTGATGGTCAACTATCTCTATGAGCTGGGCGATATCGAGGTCAATCACGAGGCCTATTCCGCCTCGGGGGCCGTCGCCATGTCCGGGCGGATCAGGAGCTTGCTGAAGTGACCGCTCCGAGCCGGTCGCCCGGCTCGGAGCGTCGTTGATCGTGGTCCTGGTTCAGCTGGCGCGGATCTGGGAGACGAAGCGGTTGACCTGATTCTCCAGCAGGGTCGAGTTGCGCGACAGCTCGGTGGCGGCGTCTTGTACCTGCCGGGCGGAGATGCCGGTCTCGGCGGCGGCGGTGCTGACCCGGGCGATGGTTTCGGTCACCTCGGAGGTTCCCATGGACGCCTGTTGGACGTTGCGGGCGATTTCCTGGGTGGCGGCGCCTTGCTCTTCCACCGAGGACGCGATGGAGCCGGCGATTTCGTTGATCTGGCCGATGGTGGTGGCGATGCCGCCGATGGCGCCGACGGCGTCGCGGGTGGCGTTCTGCACGGCGGTGATCTGGGCGGCGATCTCGTCGGTGGCCTTGGCGGTCTGATTGGCCAGCGACTTGACCTCGTTGGCGACCACGGCGAAGCCCTTGCCGGCGTCGCCGGCCCGGGCGGCCTCGATGGTGGCGTTCAGCGCCAGCAGATTGGTCTGTGACGCGATGTCGTTGATCAGCTTGACCACCTGGCCGATCCGGCTGGCGGCCTCGGCCAGACTCTGCACCATCTGATTGGTGCGCTGGGCCTCGTCTTGGGCATTGGAAGCGATCCGGGCCGACTGGGCGACCTGACGGCTGATTTCCGTGATGGAGGAACTAAGCTCTTCCGCCGCGGCGGCCACGGTCTGGATATTGACGCTGGCCTCCTCCGCGGCGGCGGCCACGGTGGTGGACTGGCGCGAGGTCTCCTCGGCGGTGGAGGTCATGCCGGTGGCGGTTCTTTCCATCTGGGTGGCGGCGGCGGCCACCGAGGCCACCAGCCCCTTGACCTCGCGTTCGAACACGTCGGCCTTGGCCCCCAGTTCGCGGGCGATGATGGCGGCGGTGTTGGCCTCGATATAGACCGAGGTCGCCAGATTCATGTCGAGGAATGCCGCTTTGTTGATCGCCGCCAGGACCTGGGCAAGACGCTCCGGCTTCTTGCGGTAATGCTCGATCGCCACGCCGAACACCATGTTCAGTACAAAGCAATAGCCGGCGGTGTACCACTTGGGCTCCAGGCCGATGCGCTGGTGGACCTTGCCGATTTCGGTGACCTGGGCAAAGTAGCGGTCGTCGAACTGGCCGGCGAAGACGCTTTCCATCCAGTGGCGCTTTTGCATGTTGCGGGCATGGGTCATGCGGTCCGGAGTGGCGAAGAACTTGGCCGTTCCCGGATTGCTGGACACATGGCGGTAGAAGGTGTCGAGAACGCCGTCGATGTGTCGGGCCAGGACGTCGCGGAATTCACGCAATGCGCGCTTGGTCTCTTCATCGATCTGGAGAAATGCGATATTACCCGAGCGGTCAAGATCCATTCTGGTCACCTTACACCTAAAGTATCATCCAAATAAACTTAGTCGGCATGGCCGTCGAGTTCAATGGCGGAGGCGTGACGCCAGTACGATTAAAAGTTTCCCGCGTGAGGCGGGGGAGGCGGAATCCGACACAGAATCGCTCTGGGCGGCATTTCCCTATTTCCCCGGAAACGAACATGTTATAGACAGACCCTCCCGACGGAGCGGCTGTGGCGAAACTGGTAGACGCATCAGGTTTAGGTCCTGACGCCGCAAGGCGTGGGGGTTCAACTCCCTCCAGCCGCACCAGTCACCAGCCGCTGGCTGCGACCGCCTCATGGGCGTGCGCCCTCCACCGGGGTCCGGATGCAACCCACTCGACTCGATTGGCGATAGACTGATGCAGGTAACCGAGATCAATGCCGAAGGCCTGAAGCGCGAATTCAAGGTCATCGTTCCCGCTGGACAACTCGAGACGCGGATGCAGGACAAGCTGGTGGAAATCGCCGGCCAAGTCAGCATGCCGGGCTTCCGTCCGGGCAAGGTCCCCATGGCCATGGTCCGCAAGAAGTACGGTCCGTCCATCATGGGCGAGATTCTTGAGGCGGCCGTCAATGACGGCACCGGCAAGGCCATCACCGAGGCCAATCTGCGCCCGGCGATGCAGCCCAAGGTCGAGATCACCAATTACGCCGAAGGCGCCGATCTGGAGTTCTCGGTGGCGGTCGAAGTGCTGCCCGAGATCAAGATCATGGATCTTTCGACCATCGCCCTCGATCGCGACAAGGCGCAGGTTCCGGCCGCCGAGGTCGACGAGACCCTGGCCCGCATCGCCGAGCGCAACGAGACCTCCGAGCCGGTCGAACGCGCCGCCCAGGATGGCGACATGGTCGTGATCAACTTCGTCGGCAAGCAGGACGGCGTGGCCTTCCCCGGCGGCACCGCCGAGGGTTACTCGCTGAAGCTTGGCTCGAACAGCTTCATTCCGGGTTTCGAGGCCCAGCTGGTCGGCAAGTCGGCCGGTCAGGACGTGGTGGTCGAGGTCAGCTTCCCCGAGGGCTACGGCAACGAGGAATTGGCCGGCAAGCCCGCCACCTTCGACGTCAAGATCAACGAAGTCCGCGCCCCCCAGGCCGCCGCCGTCGATGACGATCTGGCCAAGAGCGTCGGGTTGGAAAACCTGGATGCCCTGAAGCAGGCCATTCATGACGAGATCGGCCGCTCGCTGGACGGTATTTCGCGCATGCGCCTGAAGCGCGCCCTGCTCGACGTGCTGGCCGCCGGTCACGATTTCCCGATTCCGCCGACCATGTTCGACCAGGAATTCGGCCATATCTGGAAGCAGCTGGAAGAGGATCGCGAGGCTGATCGTCTCGACCCCTCCGACGCCAGCAAAAGCGAAGACGAGCTGAAGGCCGAGTACACCGCCCTGGCTCAGCGCCGGGTCCGTCTGGGCCTGCTGCTGGCCGAAATCGGCCGGGTCAACAACATCACCGTGACCCAGGACGACCTCAATCGCGGCATCATGGCCGAGGCCCGGAACTATCCCGGTCAGGAGCACATGGTTCTTCAGTACTACCAGAAGAATCAGGAAGCCCTGGAAAGCCTCCGTGGCCCTCTCTACGAAGAGAAGGTCGTGGACTTCATCCTGGAACTGGCCAAGATCACCGACAAGGATATCTCGGTCGAGGCGCTGCGCAAGGACCCCGACGAGGTTGCTGGCGCGGACGCCGTCGCCGAGCCGGCCAAGCCCAAGAAGAAAGCCGCCGCCAAGAAGAAGGTGGCCGAGTAGGCCGATCGTAGGAAACGCCCGCCCCGGCAGAACCATTTGATATAAGGACGTCCCATGCGAGAGAGAGATCCGATCGACCTCTACATGAATACCTTGGTTCCCATGGTGGTCGAACAGACCAACCGGGGCGAGCGGTCCTACGACATCTATTCCCGCCTGCTCAAGGAGCGCATCATCTTCCTGACCGGTCAGGTGTTTGACGAGGTCTCCTGCCTGATCTGCGCCCAGATGCTGTTTCTGGAGTCGGAGAATCCAAGCAAGGATATCGCGTTTTACATCAACTCGCCGGGTGGCGTGGTCACCTCGGGTCTGGCGATCTACGACACCATGCAGTACATCCGTCCCAAGGTTTCGACGGTGTGCATCGGTCAGGCAGCATCCATGGGATCGCTGCTGATGACCGCCGGCGAGAAGGGCAAGAGGTTCTCGCTGCCCAATTCGCGGATCATGGTGCACCAGCCCTCCGGCGGCGCCCAGGGGCAGGCCACCGATATTGAGATCCAGGCGCGTGAGATCCTGGCCTTGCGGGCCAGGCTCAATAACATCTATGTCGAACACACCGGCCAGCCGCTGGACGTGATCGAAAAGGTGATGGAGCGCGACAAGTTCATGACCGCCGACGAGGCCAAGGAATTCGGCTTGATCGATGAAGTCGTGAGCAAGCGCCCCGCCGTGGACGACGATTCCTCGTCCTCCTGACTGCGGCATCGACTGAAGACCGGGCAGTCCCGAGCGGGGCTGCCCGGACTCCTGCGTATGGCTGCACGACAGAATTGTGATTGTCTGGCGCTGGCGGCTGTGGCTAACATGGCTTGGCGGGTGCGACCGCATTAATGTGATGGAGTTTCGATGACCAAGTCCACCAGCGGCGATTCCAAGAATACCCTGTACTGCTCGTTCTGCGGAAAGAGCCAGCACGAGGTGCGGAAGCTTATCGCCGGGCCGACCGTGTTCATCTGTGATGAATGCGTCGAGCTGTGCATGGACATCATTCGTGAAGAGCACAAGACACATCTGGTGCGTTCACGCGACGGCGTCCCGACGCCCAAGGATATCTGTGCCGTCCTCGATGACTATGTCATCGGTCAGGGGCACGCCAAGAAGGTGTTGGCGGTCGCGGTCCATAACCATTACAAGCGGTTGCAGCACGGCGGCAAGAGCAACGAAGTCGAGCTGGCCAAGTCCAACATCCTGCTGATCGGCCCCACCGGCTGCGGCAAGACGTTGCTGGCCCAGACGCTGGCGCGGATTCTCGACGTACCGTTCACCATGGCCGACGCCACCACCCTGACCGAAGCCGGTTACGTGGGCGAGGACGTGGAAAACATCATCCTCAAGCTGCTGCAATCGGCCGAATACAATGTCGAGCGCGCCCAGCGCGGCATCGTCTATATCGACGAAGTCGACAAGATCAGCCGCAAGTCGGACAATCCCTCCATCACCCGCGACGTGTCGGGCGAGGGCGTCCAGCAGGCGCTGTTGAAGATCATGGAAGGCACGGTGGCCTCGGTCCCGCCTCAGGGCGGCCGCAAGCATCCCCAGCAGGAGTTCCTGCAGGTGGACACCACCAACATCCTGTTCATCTGCGGCGGCGCCTTCGCCGGCCTGGAGAAGATCATTTCGACCCGCGGCCGGGGCACCTCCATCGGCTTTGGCGCCGATGTGCGCGGCCCCGACGAGCGCCGCACCGGCGAAATCCTGCGCGAGGTCGAGCCCGAGGATCTGCTGAAGTTCGGGCTGATCCCCGAATTCGTCGGCCGCCTGCCCGTGCTGGCGACGCTGGAGGATCTCGACGTCGATGCGCTGATCGATATCCTGTCCAAGCCGAAAAACGCCCTGGTCAAGCAGTATCAGCGCCTGTTCGAGATGGAGGACGTCCGTCTGGCGTTCAGCGAGGACGCCTTGCGCGCCATCGCCGAGAAGGCGATCCTGCGCAAGACCGGCGCCCGTGGCCTGCGCTCCATCATGGAAGCGATCCTGCTCGACACCATGTTCGACCTGCCGGGCTTGGAGGCGGTCGATGAGGTGGTGATCAACAAGGAAGTGGTGGAGGGCCGCGCCAAGCCGCTCTACATCTACTCCGAACGCCGCGAAGATACCGGCGCCAGTGCCTGAGAAGATGGGGCGGTTCGGACATGAACCGCCCTCTTCGACTTGACGGTGGCTGAAAGCCCCCCAATTACTACGAACAACTTTCTATTGGCGGTTCCGTGCGCGCACGAACCGCAGGCGTGAGCGAGGCAGCATGGTCGAAAACCCGCGTGGCGATATTTTCCCGGTTCTCCCGCTCCGTGACATTGTCGTCTTCCCCCATATGATCGTCCCGCTGTTCGTGGGCCGCGACAAGTCGGTCCGCGCGTTGGAAGACGTCATGCGCGAGGACAAGCAGATCTTGCTGGTGGCCCAGAAGAACGCGGCCCAGGACGATCCCACCACCGACGACATCTATACCGTCGGCACGGTGTCCACCGTGCTGCAACTGCTGAAGCTGCCCGACGGCACCGTCAAGGTTCTGGTCGAGGGCGGCAAGCGCGCCAGGATTCGCGGCTTCACCGATAACGATTCGTTCTTCCAGGCCTATGCCGACGTGGTTGACGAGCGCGAAGGCGACCTGCAGGAGTTGGAGGCGCTGTCGCGCTCGGTGGTCAGCCAGTTCGAGCAGTACATCAAGCTGAACAAGAAGATCCCGCCCGAGGTGCTGGTCTCCATCAACCAGATCGAGGATGCGGCCAAGCTGGCCGACACCGTCGCTTCGCATCTGGCGCTGAAGATCGCCGAGAAGCAGGAATTGCTGGAGGTCGAGGTGATCTCCGAGCGTCTGGAACGGGTCTACTCCTACATGGAAGGCGAGATCGGCGTTCTCCAGGTGGAGAAGAAGATCCGCAACCGCGTCAAGCGGCAGATGGAGAAGACCCAGCGCGAGTACTATCTGAACGAACAGCTCAAGGCGATCCAGAAGGAGCTGGGCGAGGGTGAGGACGGCAAGGACGAGGTCGCCGAACTGGAAGAGCGGGTCGCCAAGACCAAGCTGACCGTCGAGGCCCGCGAAAAGGCCCTGGCCGAGCTGAAGAAGCTCAAATCCATGAGCCCCATGTCCGCCGAAGCCACCGTGGTCCGCAATTACCTCGACTGGCTGCTGACCATTCCGTGGAAGAAGCGGACCAAGGTCAAGAAGGATGTCGGTCTGGCTCAGAAGGTTCTCAACTCCGACCATTACGGCCTGGAGAAGGTCAAGGAACGCATCCTCGAATATCTCGCCGTGCAGATCCGCACCGAGAAGGTTCGCGGCCCCATTTTGTGCCTGGTCGGTCCCCCCGGCGTCGGCAAGACTTCGCTGGGCAAGTCCATCGCCAAGGCCACCGGCCGCAACTTCGTGCGTATGAGCCTGGGCGGCGTCCGGGACGAGGCCGAGGTGCGCGGTCATCGCCGCACCTATATCGGCTCCATGCCGGGCAAGATCGTCCAGGGCATGAAGAAGGCCAAATCCTCCAACCCGCTGTTTCTGCTGGATGAGATCGACAAGTTGGGCGCCGACTGGCGCGGCGATCCCGCCTCGGCCCTGCTGGAGGTGCTGGACCCCGAACAGAACGCCACCTTCAACGACCATTACCTGGAGGTCGATTACGACCTGTCCGACGTGATGTTCGTCACCACCGCCAACACCATGCGCATGCCCCAGCCGCTGCTGGACCGCATGGAGATCATCCGCCTGTCCGGTTATACCGAGGACGAGAAGGTGGAAATCGCCAAGCGTCATCTGCTGTCCAAGGTCACCAAGGCGGCGGGCCTGCGCGCCGGGGAATGGTCGATCAGCGACGAGGCCATGCGCCACATCGTGCGCTACTACACCCGCGAGGCGGGGGTGCGCAGCATGGAGCGCGAACTGGCCAGTCTGGCGCGCAAGGCGGTCAAGGAGATCGTGTCGTCGCGCAAGACCAAGGTCATGGTCACGCCCCGCAACCTGGAAAAGTACGCCGGCGTCCATCGCTATCGCTTTGGCGAGGTGGAGGAGACCGATCTGGTCGGCGTCGTCACCGGTCTGGCCTGGACCGAGGTCGGCGGCGAGTTGCTGACCATCGAAGCCGTCAGCATGCCGGGCAAGGGCACCTTCAGCCATACCGGCAAGCTGGGCGACGTGATGCAGGAATCGGTGCAGGCGGCGCGCTCCTATGTGCGCTCCCGCTCGGTCACCTTCGGCATCAAGCCGGCTGTATTCGAGAAGCGCGACATTCACGTCCATGTGCCGGAAGGCGCGACCCCCAAGGACGGTCCCTCGGCCGGCATCGCCATGTGCACCACCATCGTGTCGGTGCTGACCGGCATTCCGGTGCGCCGCGACGTCGCCATGACCGGCGAGATCACGCTGCGTGGGCGGGTGCTGCCCATCGGCGGCCTTAAGGAAAAGCTGCTGGCCGCCCTGCGCGGCGGCATCAAGACCGTGCTGATCCCCAAGGAGAACGAGAAGGATCTGGCCGAGATTCCCGACAACGTCAAAAAGGGGCTGGCGATCATCCCGGTCTCCACCGCCGACGAGGCCCTGGCCCATGCCCTGGTCCGGATGCCGGTGCCGATCGAGTGGGACGAACCGGTCGAGCCGGTTGCCGCCGCCAAGGACGGCGAGCCTGTCGCGAACGGGGTCGTAACGCACTGATATTAACGCAAAGGTATAGGGCTGCATTGCGGCCGCCCTTTGCCGGGTGGCCGGTTGCATCTGCAAAAGCCAGCAAATCCGCCAGTTCGCGCGCTTTGGCGATTGACGCTGTCCGAGACTGTGAATTAGACTGCCCCCTGCTATTTGATAGGCGGTCCGCCCGGCTATCACTCTTGGTTAAATGAAGGGGGCCATCAGTGAATAAGAACGATCTCGTGACTGCCGTGGCAAGCTCTGCCGGTCTGTCCAAGACCGATGCGGCGAGCGCCGTCGAGGGTGTTTTCCAAGCCATTACCGCCGCCCTGACCAGTGGGGAAGAGGTTCGCCTGGTTGGATTCGGCACTTTTGCCGTCTCCGAACGCGCCGCCTCCGAGGGGCGCAACCCCCGCACGGGCGAGAAGATCGCCATTCCGGCCTCCAAGCAGCCGAAGTTCAAGGCTGGCAAGGGTCTGAAGGACGCCATTCAGTAATCAGGCCGGTTTTTCCGTCCTGTCGGAAATGCCGACCGCGGTGACGCGGTCGGCATTGTCGTTTCGGGCGGCGTCCCATCCGTCTATCCCTCCTCGTCACCCTGGGTTATGATCGCGGCGACAGCGATCCGATCCGCCTCGCCATGCGTGATCGGGATCAGGCTTACCTTCAACAGATTCGAGATTGCCGTGCCCGGATTCTTTCGCTGCCTGCCGCGCTGAACCTGTCGTGAGCCCTCCCGCCATCATCATCGCCGGCCCGACCGCTTCGGGGAAGTCGGGGCTTGCCCTGGCCCTCGCCCGTGAATTCGACGGCGTGGTGATCAATGCCGATTCCATGCAGGTCTATGGCGGCCTGCCCATTCTCACCGCCCAGCCTTCCGCCCAGGATCAGGCGGAGTTGCCGCACCGCCTCTATGGGGTGTTGCCGCCGTCGGCGGCGTGTTCGGCGGCGCGCTGGCGCGACATGGCGGCGGCCGAGATGGAAGCCGCCTGGGGGGAGGGCCTGCTGCCCATCGTGGTCGGCGGTACCGGACTTTACCTGCGCAGCCTGATGCAGGGGCTGTCGCCCATTCCCGAGATTCCCGACGAGGTCCGCGCCGGGGTGCGGCGGCGGTTGGCCGAGTTGGGCAATGTCGCCTTTCACGCCCACCTGACCGGCCGCGACCGGGTGATGGCGGCGCGGCTGGCGGTGGGCGATTCCCAGCGTATGGTCCGCGCCCTGGAAGTGGTGGAGGCGACCGGCCGCTCGCTGGCCGACTGGCAGGCCCAGCCGGCGGAAGGAGGCGTAAAGGCCGCGTGGCACATCCTCGCCCTGTTGCCCGAGCGCGATCGCCTCTATGCCGCCTGCGACGGCCGGTTCAAGGCCATGGTGGCGGCGGGAGCCCTGGACGAGGCCCGCGCCGTCATGGCGCTGGGGCTGGCCTCCTCCCTGCCCGCCATGAAGGCGCTGGGCCTGCGGGAACTGGCGGCGGCCCTGGCCGGAGAGGTCGATCTGGCGGCCGCCATCGCCAGCGCCCAGCAAGCCACCCGCAACTATGCCAAACGCCAGTGCACTTGGTTTCGCCATCAATTGAATGCGTCCGACGTCATTGCCGAGCAACTTTCGGAAAGTTTAATAGCCACAATCTTTCTGAAAATTCGCCAGTTCCGCTTGACCACCCGATGACATGCGGATAGTTTGTGCCGCTCGCGCCGCACTGCGGCAGACCGGACGCAATGGCGTTTGTCGCGGGCGCTGGGCTACGAAACAACAGTTTAAGGTGCAGAAATGGCGCATCACGATACGCTGAACGGAGCGGAAATCCTCCTCAAGGCCCTGGTCGATCAGGGTGTGGAGGTCATTTTCGGGTATCCCGGCGGCGCCGTACTGCCCATCTATGACGAGCTGTTCAAGCAGAACCGCCTGCGTCATGTGCTGGTGCGCCACGAGCAGGCCGCCGTTCATGCCGCCGAGGGTTATGCCCGCTCCACCGGAAAGGTCGGCTGCGTCCTGGTGACCTCCGGCCCCGGCGCCACAAACGCCGTCACCGGCCTTGCCGACGCTCTGTGCGATTCGGTGCCGCTGGTCTGCCTGACCGGACAGGTTCCCACCCACCTGATCGGCAACGACGCCTTCCAGGAAGCCGATATCACCGGCATCACCCGGCCGTGCACCAAGCACAACTACTTGGTCAAGGACGTCAACGATCTGGCCCGCACCGTCCACGAGGCGTTCCACGTCGCCCGCTCGGGGCGTCCCGGCCCGGTGCTGATCGACCTGCCCAAGGACGTGATCCAGAACAAGGGCGAGTACCAGCCGCCGTCGCGGGTCAAGTCCAAGTACAAGCCGCAGGTCAAGGGCGATCTCAAGGCCATCGAGAAGGCGGTCGAGATGATCGCCCACGCCAAGCGCCCCATGTTCTATGTGGGCGGCGGCGTGATCAACTCCGGCCCGGCCGCCTGCCAACTGCTGACCCAGTTCGTCCGCATGACCGGCTATCCCTGCACCCTGACCCTGATGGGTCTGGGGGCTTTTCCCGGCTCGGACCCGCTGTTCCTGGGCATGTTGGGTATGCACGGCACCGTCGAGGCCAATATGGCCATGCACGGCTGCGACGTCATGATCAATATCGGCGCCCGGTTCGACGACCGCGTCACCGGCAAGCTGGACGGCTTCGCGCCCAATTCCAAGAAGATCCACGTCGATATCGATCCCAGCTCGATCAACAAGAATGTTGCGGTGGACATCCCCATCGTCGGCGACTGCGCCCATATCCTCGAAGACATGATCAAGGTGTGGAAGGCCAAGCAGTACCGGGTTGACGAGAAGGCGCTGAAGTCCTGGTGGGGTAAGATCGAGGAGTGGCGCGGCGTCGATTGCCTGTCCTTCGAGACCTCCGGCAAGCTGATCAAGCCGCAATACGCCATCCAGCGCATCTACGAGCTGACCCGCCACCGCAATCCCTATATCTGTACCGAGGTCGGGCAGCATCAGATGTGGGCGGCCCAGCATCTGAAGTTCGATCTTCCGCATCACTGGCTGACCTCGGGCGGCCTGGGGACCATGGGCTATGGCATGCCCGCCGCCATGGGCGTCCAGATGGCCCACCCCGACGCCCTGGTCATCGATATCGCCGGCGAGTCGTCGATCCAGATGAATATTCAGGAGATGGCGACCCTGGTGCAGCACCGCCTGCCGGTCAAAATCGTCATCCTCAACAACCAGTATATGGGCATGGTCCGCCAGTGGCAGGAACTGATCCATGGCGGCCGCTACTCGGAAAGCCACATGACCCACCACCCCGACTTCGTCAAGCTGGCGGAGGCCTTCGGCGCCGTCGGCCTTCGGGCGGAAAAGCCCGGCGAGGTGGACGGCGTCATCAAGGAGATGATGGCGGTGGATCGTCCGGTGATCGTGGAAATGCGCACCGACGCCTCGGAAAACGTCTTCCCGATGATCATGCCCGGCATGTCTCATAACGAGATGGTGCTGGGGCCGGAGGACAAGTCGCGCGACAAGCCCGGCTCCGAGCAAGACGGCATGGTTCTGGTGTAACTCCCGACCGGGCGCGTCCGCGCCACATGGCGCGAAAGCCCAGGGCCACGGAGAGGTGGCCCGCCCGGCGCATGAGGGACAAGAGCAAGGGGATACTGACGTGACCAAAGCAGTCGAAGAAATCAACCGCCACACCATCGCCGTCCTGGTCGATAACGAGTCCGGCGCGCTGGCCCGCGTCGTCGGGCTGTTTTCCGGACGCGGCTATAACATCGAAAGCCTGACGGTGGCCGAGGTCGACCCGCGCGAAAAGCTGTCGCGCATCACCATCGTGACCTCGGGCACGGCGATGATCATCGAGCAGATCAAGAACCAGCTGCGCCGCCTCGTACCGGTGCATAAGGTCCATGATCTGACCACCGAAGGGCCGCATGTGTCGCGCGAGCTGGCGCTGATCAAGGTCACCGCCAATGGCGAAAAGCGGGTGGAAAGTCTGCGCATCGCCGATATCTTTCGGGCGCGCGCCATCGATTCTACCAATGAGAGCTTTGTGTTCGAAGTGGTGGGCGCCACCGAGAAGGTCGACGCCTTCATCAAGCTGATGGAGCCGCTCGGCCTGTCTGATGTTTCGCGGACCGGCGTCGTCGCCATTGCGCGCGGACCGAATCCGATTTAAAAAGCCGGCCAGATTTCTGAGTGGGTCCAGCCCCGCCTGTCGAAAGGAACTATCATGCGCGTCTATTACGATCGGGATGCCGACGTCAATCTGATCAAGAGCAAGAAGGTTGTCGTGGTCGGCTATGGCAGCCAGGGTCATGCCCATGCGCTGAACCTGCGCGATTCGGGGATCAAGGACGTGGCCGTGGCGCTGCGCGCCGGCTCGGCCACCGCCAAGAAGGCCGAGGCCGAGGGCCTGAAGGTCATGACCCCGGCCGAAGCCGCCAAGTGGGGCGACGTGGTGATGATCCTCACCCCGGACGAGTTGCAGGCCGAGCTGTATTACAATGATCTGGCTGCCAATCTGAAGCAGGGCGCCGCCCTGGTCTTCGCCCATGGCCTGAACATCCACTTCAAGCTGATCGAGGCCCGCGCCGATCTCGACGTGTTCATGATCGCCCCCAAAGGCCCGGGCCATACCGTGCGCGGCGAATATCTGAAGGGCGGCGGCGTCCCCTGCTTGGTGGCCGTGGATCAGAACTCCACCGGCAACGCGCTGGAAATCGCCCTGTCCTACGCGTCGGCCATCGGCGGCGGTCGTTCGGGCATCATCGAGACCAGCTTCCGCGAGGAATGCGAGACCGATCTGTTCGGTGAGCAGGTCGTGCTGTGCGGCGGCCTGACCAAGCTGATCCAGTACGGTTTCGAGACCCTGGTCGAGGCGGGCTATGCCCCCGAGATGGCCTATTTCGAGTGTCTGCACGAAGTGAAGCTGATCGTCGACCTCATCTATGAGGGCGGCATCGCCAATATGCGCTACTCCATCTCCAACACCGCTGAATACGGTGACTATGTCACCGGCCCGCGCATCATCACCGACGAGACCAAGGCGGAGATGAAGCGGGTGCTGGCCGATATCCAGTCCGGCCGCTTTGTCCGCGATTGGATGCTGGAATGCAAGGCCGGCCAGCCCAGCTTCAAGGCGACTCGCCGCATCCAGTCCGAGCACGGCATCGAGGTCATCGGCGAGAAGCTGCGCGCCATGATGCCCTGGATCGCCAAGAACAAGCTGGTCGACAAGGCGAAGAACTGATCTTCGGCGCGTCCGCGATGATCAAGGCCCCGGCGGTTTCCCGCCGGGGCCTTTTTGCTTCATTGTTTCCCTCAGGCGCTGGGTGGGCGCGTCATGGGGCCTTCTTCCTTGAGGGGGAGCGCCTTGCTGTTTCCTCCCCCGCTTCCGGCTTTCCTTTTCGTCCATGGCGCGCGATAGTCGGGGGACTGTGAAACGGGGGAGAAGATCATGCGCAAGATCGTGTTGACGCTGTGTGTCGGACTGTTGGCGGCGCTGCCGCTGGCCGGGCGGGCTCAGGATGTGCGCGAGGTGGTTCCCATGCCGCCGGAGGTTCAGCGCGACATGCTGATCGCCATGCGTGACCATGTCATCGTGCTCGACACCGTCTTTTCCCACATGGCCACCGAACGTTACCGCGAGGCCGCCGCCCTGGTGGAGGAGCGGCTGCGGGCCGCCCCGTTCGACCCCGCCAAGGAGGCCGCCTTCGCCGCCTACGCGAACGCCGATATGAAGGAGGCCGACGCCGCCCTTCGCCATGCCGCCAAGGGGCTGGCGGCCGCTATCCGCAAGCTGGACGCCGCGCGCGACTACGCCGCCGCCAAGGGGGTCTCGGCCGCCACCAGCAACGTCACCACGACCTGCGTCAGCTGTCACGCCCGCAATCGTCTGCGCTGAGGGGCTTTCGGGGGTTTTGGTACGAAATCTGGCTGTTTCACAGCTTTGGCATACATGATCCTGTTGACAGCGGGGGGCGAGTCGGACTTCCTTGTGGTGCGGTGTGAAACACCCCCCGCGCAGTCTGCATGAGCGATTCAATGGACAGCACCCAGGTCATCATCTTCGACACCACCTTGCGCGATGGCGAGCAGTCGCCGGGCGCTTCCATGAATCTGGAAGAAAAGGTCCGCATCGCCCTGGTGCTGGAGGAGATGGGGGTCGATGTCATCGAGGCCGGCTTCCCCATCGCGTCCAACGGCGATTTCGAGGCGGTGGAGGCGGTGGCCAGGGCGGTGAAGGGCTCGACCATCTGTGGCTTGGCCCGCGCCACCAAGGGCGATATCGAACGCTGCGCCGAGGCGATCAAGCCCGCCACTTCCGGCCGCATCCATACCTTCTTGTCCACCAGCCCGCTGCATATGAAGTACAAGCTTCAGATGGAGCCGGACGCGGTATTGGCCAAGGTTGCCGAATCCGTTGCCTACGCCCGCAAATTCACCGATGACGTGGAATGGTCGGCCGAGGACGGATCGCGCACCGAACACGACTTTTTGTGCCGCTGCGTCGAGGCCGCCATCGCCGCCGGCGCCAGAACCATCAATATTCCCGATACGGTCGGCTATGCGGTTCCCGACGAGTACGGCGCCCTGATCGCCATGCTGTTCGACCGGGTGCCCAATATCGACAAGGCGATCATTTCGGTCCATTGCCACAACGATCTGGGCCTCGCCGTCGCCAATTCCCTGGCTGCGGTCGCCAGAGGCGCACGGCAGGTGGAGTGCACCATCAACGGCCTGGGCGAGCGGGCCGGTAACGCCGCCATGGAAGAGATCGTCATGGCGCTGCGCACCCGCGCCGACCATCTGCCCTACCGGACCGGGATCAAGACCGAGGCCATCACGCGGGCCTCGCGGCTGGTCTCGACCATCACCGGCTTCGTGGTCCAGCCCAACAAGGCCATCGTCGGCAAGAACGCCTTTGCCCATGAATCCGGCATCCATCAGGACGGGGTGCTGAAGCACGCCCAAACCTACGAGATCATGACCCCGGAATCCGTCGGTCTCAACCGCTCGCATCTGGTGATGGGCAAGCATTCCGGCCGCGCCGCCTTCAAGGCCAAGCTGAAGGATCTGGGCTACGAACTGGGCGACAACGCGGTCGAGGACGCCTTCACCCGCTTCAAGGATCTGGCCGACCGCAAGAAGGACGTGTTCGACGAGGACATCGTCGCCCTGGTCGACGACGCCGCCGTGCGCGGCAACGACCGGATCAGGCTGGTGTCGCTGGGAGTGATGTGCGGCACCCGCCACGTCCCGCCCTCGGCCGAGCTGGAGCTGGAGATCGACGGCGAGGTCAAGGCGGTTCACGCCATCGGCGACGGTCCGGTGGACGCCACTTTCAACGCCATCAAGGCGCTGTTTCCCCATGACGCCCACTTGCAGCTCTATCAGGTCAGCGCGGTGACCCAAGGCACCGACGCTCAGGCGGAGGTGACGGTCCGGCTGGAAGAAAACGGTAAAACCGTTAACGGTCAGGGTGCGGAAACCGATACTCTGGTGGCCTCGGCGCGGGCTTATGTCAACGCGCTGAATAAACTTTTGGTAAAGCGGCAAAAAACCGCACCGGCGGCTCTCACGGCGTGATATAGCACCGGTCACCTGGAATCCTTTTAGGAAGACGGCGCCGCTTTGGCCGAGCCTGCGGCGCCGACCAGACAGACGACATCGGATGTTGAGCGAGGGATTATGTTTTCGAAGCTGACGGGTTGGATGTCCGCGGATATGGCGATCGATTTGGGTACCGCCAACACGCTGGTCTACGTCAAGGGCCGAGGAATCGTCCTCAATGAACCGTCCGTGGTCGCCATCGCCGAAGAAAAGGGCAAGAAAAAGGTCCTGGCCGTCGGCGACGAGGCCAAGATGATGCTGGGCCGGACCCCAGGCTATATCCAGGCCATCCGGCCGCTGCGGGACGGCGTCATCGCCGATTTCGAGGTGGCGGAAGAGATGATCAAGCACTTCATCCGCAAGGTTCATAACCGACGCAGCTTCGCCAGCCCGCTGGTCATCGTCTGCGTTCCGTCCGGCTCGACCGCCGTCGAGCGTCGCGCCATCCAGGAATCCGCCGAAAGCGCCGGAGCCCGCCGGGTGTTCCTGATCGAGGAGCCCATGGCGGCCGCCATCGGCGCCGGCCTGCCGGTCACCGAGCCCACCGGCTCCATGGTGGTCGATATCGGCGGCGGCACCACCGAGGTCGCCGTGTTGAGCCTGGGCGGCATCGTCTATTCCCGCAGCGTGCGCGTCGGCGGCGACAAGATGGACGAAGCCATCATCGCCTATATCCGCCGCAACCATAACCTGCTGGTGGGCGAAGGTTCCGCCGAACGCATCAAGAAGGAAATCGGTTCCGCCTGCCCGCCCGAAGATGGCGAAGGCCGCACCATGGAGATCAAGGGCCGCGACCTGATGAACGGCGTGCCCAAGGAACTGATCATTTCCGAGCGTCAGATCGCCGAGTCCCTGGCCGAGCCGGTCGGGGCCATCATCGAGGCGGTCAAGGTCGCCCTGGAACACACCGCTCCCGAATTGGCGGCCGATATCGTCGATAAGGGCATCGTGCTGACCGGCGGCGGCGCGTTGCTGTCCAACCTGGACTACGTGCTGCGTCACGCCACCGGCCTGCCGGTGTCCATCGCCGACGATCCGCTGTCCTGCGTCGCCCTTGGCACCGGTCGCGCCCTGGAAGAGATGCCCAAGTTGAAGAACGTGCTGACCAGCATGTATTGACGCCGGCCGCAGGGGGGGGGGCGTCGCCCCTCCCCCCGGCAGCGTACCAGGGCTAGAGTCCTGTTCCCGGCAATGGAAACTGCGCTGGCAGTTCGTCACTAGATATAGTAGTATGCTGCCGATGAATTCGCTCCGTCCTCCGGGGCGGCGTCCCGGAGTGGAGGGAACTCGGTGAAGCAGTCCAGTGCGGCAGGTCGGCTCGCCACGTTTCGGCTGCTTGCCCAGCGTTTTGCCTTCCTGTCCCTGGTCGTCGGCTCCGTGGCCCTGATGCTGCTGGGCAAGGCTGACATCGTGCTGATCGAGCATACCCGCGCCTTGGTGGCCGACGCCCTGGCTCCGGCCCTTGACGCCATGGCGCGGCCGGCCGCCACGGTCGCCCAGGTTACCGAGAATTTTCACGAGTTGGCTAATATCCGGACCGAGAACGCCCGCCTGCGGGAGGAAAACGCCCGCCTGATGCATTGGCAGACGGTGGCGCGGCGGCTTGAATCCGAGAATGTGGTCCTGCACGAGAATCTCAACGTCATTCCCGACCCCGACCCCGCCTTCGTCACCGCCCGGGTGATCGGCGACATGGGCTCGGCCTTCGGCCACTCCATGCTGTTGGGGGCGGGTTCCAAGGATGGCGTGCGCAAGGGACAGGCGGTCTTGTCGGGCGAGGCGCTGATCGGTCATATCGCCGAGGTCGGCCAGCGGTCGTCGCGGTTGCTGCTGATCACCGACATCAATTCCCGAACCCCGATCCTGGTGGAATCCACCCGCACCAAGGCCATTCTGACCGGTGACAACACGGTGCGGCCACGGCTGAGTTATGTGGCCGGCAGTCCCACCATTTCGGTGGGCGATCGGGTCGTGACCGCCGCATCCGGGGGCGCGTTTCCGCCCGGGATTCCCATCGGCGCGGTATCGTCGGTCAATGACGGCGTCGTCCGGGTCGAGCCCTTCGTTCAGCGCCACCACCTGGAATTCGTCTCCGTCGTCGATTTCGGGTTGGGCGGGATTCTTCCCTTTGAACGGCCGCCGCCGCCAGAGCGCCGCCGCCGGGGGAAGGAAGAGTGAAAACCTCCATCTGGGTCCGGATGGATACCTGGGTCCGCCACCTGATTCCGTTCAGCATCACGATGTTTCTTTTGCTGCTGACCGCCGTTCCGACCCATCTGCCGGGCTTTGCCGGCATCGCGCCCATGCTGCCGCTGATGGGGGTGTATTACTGGGCGATCTATCGCCCGGATCTGCTGCCGGCATGGTTGGCCTTCATCATCGGCTTGCTTTACGACATCGTCGGCGGAACGCCGTTGGGAGTGAACGCCCTGGTGATGCTGCTGGTGCAAGGCACGGCGGCCAGCCAACGCAAGTTCTTTCTGGGCAAGTCCTTCGCCGTCGCCTGGTGGGCCTTCGGGCTGCTGACCGCCGGAGCCATCGGAATGGCCTGGATGCTGGTATCGTTCCTGCTTGGCCGCGCCATCGAGCCGGGGCCGGTGATCTTTGAATATTTGATGACGCTCTGCTTCTTTCCGATCCTGACCTGGATGCTGGCGCGGACTCAGATGGCATTCCTCAAGGACGTGTAGGAGGGCGGTCGGCATGTATCACGATAACGATCGCTCCAAGATGTTCAGCCGCCGGGCCTTGATCCTGGGCGGTGGCAAGGTGACGCTGATCGGCGCCCTGGCGGCGCGCATGTATTACCTCCAGGTGATGGAGGCCGATAAATACGCCGTTCTGGCCGAGGATAACCGGATCAGCACCCGATTGTTGGCGCCGCCGCGTGGCCTGATCGTGGATCGCAACGGCATCGCCATGGCGGTCAATCAGCATAACTATCGGGTCATGGTGGTGGCCGAACGGACGCCGTCGCTGGACTATACCCTCGACGCCCTGGCCCGCATCGTCACCATCGGGGACGGCGACCGGGCGCGCATCCACAAGGAAGTGCGCCGCCGCCGCAGCTTTGTCCCGATCAGCGTGCGCGAGAACCTGACCTGGGAGGAGGTGGCCCGGGTCGAGGTCAACGCCGCCGACCTGCCCGGCATCATCATCGATGTGGGCCAAAGCCGTCATTATCCGCTGGAATCCCTGGGGGCTCATATCCTGGGCTACGTCTCGGCGGTGTCCGAGAGTGAACTGACCGAAGATCCGCTGGAGGAATTGCCGGGGTTCCGCATCGGCAAGGGGGGCGTCGAGCGGATCTACGACATGGCGCTGCGCGGCCGCCACGGCACCAGCTCGGTGGAGGTCAACGCGGTGGGCCGCGTCATCCGCGAGCTGGAGCGCAAGGAGGGGGAACCCGGCGTCGATCTCAGCCTGACCCTGGACGTCAAGTTGCAGGAATACGCCGCCCAGCGTCTCGGCGATGAAAGCGCCGCGGTGGTGGTGATGGATATCCATACCGGCGACGTCATCGTCATGGCCTCGACCCCGTCCTTCGATCCCAACTCGTTCAATCGTGGCCTGACCACCGAGGAGTGGAAGGATCTCAGCACCAATCCGCGGTCGCCCTTGTCCAATAAGGCGATCGCCGGGCAGTTCGCGCCCGGCTCGACCTTCAAGATGATGACCGCGCTGGCGGCGTTGGAGGCGCGGGACATCACCCCGGAAATGCGGGTGTTCTGCCCTGGCCACATGCAAATGGGCAGCATCAAGTTCCACTGCTGGAAGAAGGAAGGCCACGGCGCCCAGGATCTGGTCAGCGGCATCAAGAACTCCTGCGACGTCTATTTCTACGAAATCGCACGCCGCACCGGCTATGAGAAGATCGCCGAGATGGCCCGGCGGTTCGGGTTGGGCGCTCCGACCGGCGTCGATCTGCCCAATGAGCGGCCGGGGCTGATCCCCGACAAGGCCTGGAAGAAAAAGGCGCTGAAGCAAGGCTGGTATCCCGGCGAGACCCTGGTCAACGCCATCGGCCAGGGCTATGTCACCGCCACCCCCATTCAATTGGCGACCATGACGGCGCGAATCGCCAATGGCGGCTTTGCCGTGATTCCCCATGTGGCGCGCGACCAGATCGCCGAGAAGTCGGTGCGGTCGCGAATCAATCCCATTTGGGCCAGTCTGGATGTGTCGCGTCAGTCGCTGGCCCTGATTCGCAAGGGAATGTTCTCGGTGTCCAACGA
Source organism: Phaeospirillum sp. (assembly GCA_030651575.1). GTDB lineage: Bacteria > Pseudomonadota > Alphaproteobacteria > Rhodospirillales > Magnetospirillaceae > Phaeospirillum. Next base: position 123,129 of record JAUSFB010000073.1, on the reverse strand, counting down.
GCCGGGTGGAACCGCCTACAAGGCCCGCATTACCCAGGAAGGGATGTGGCTGTCGGGTAAAACCGGCAGCGCCCAGGTGCGCCGCATCACCATGCGCGAGCGCGAGGGCGGGGTGAAAAAGAATGACCAGTTGCCGTGGAAGGAACGCGATCACGCCCTGTTCGTCGCCTATGCACCCGATGAGAATCCGCGCTATTCCATCGCGGTGGTGGTCGAACACGGCGGCGGCGGTTCGGCCGTGGCGGCCCCGATCGCCCGCGATATCATGATCGAGGTACAAAAACGCGATCTGGCGCGGGTCGCCGAGGGCGGTACTGTTTCCGACCCTGACCCGCGGAGATTTTGATGCTGCGCCCCATGCCCCGCATGCCGTCGCGGCTCAACCGCACCGAAATGTCCATGCGCGACAAGGTCTGGCAGATCAACTGGTCGCTGATCGCCGTCCTGGCCTCCATCGCCGGGATCGGCTTTGCCACCCTTTATTCGGCGGCGCAGGGGTCGCTGGAGCCTTGGGCGCTGAAGCAGATGATCCGTTTTGCCTTGGGCATCGGCATCATGATCGCCGTGGCCATGGTCGATCTGCGGTTTTGGATGCGCAACGCCTATTTTATCTACGCCTTCGCCCTGATTCTGCTGGTGGCGGTCGAGGTGAAGGGCACCATCGGCATGGGCGCCCAACGCTGGATCGATATCGGCTTTATCCAGTTGCAGCCGTCCGAGATCATGAAAATCGCGCTGATCCTGTCGCTGGCCCGCTATTTCCACGGCGCCAGCTTTCAGGAGATCGGCCGACCGATATTTCTGATTCCGCCGCTGCTCATGGTGTTCATCCCCGCCGGGCTGGTGATGAAGCAGCCCGATCTCGGCACCGCCATGATGCTGGTGATGTCGGCCGGGGCGCTGTTCTTCATGGCCGGCGTCCGCATGTGGAAATTCGCCCTGGTGATCGCCGCCAGCCTAGGCTCGATCCCGGTCGCTTGGCAATTTCTGCGGGAATACCAGAAGAAACGGGTGCTGATCTTCCTTAGTCCCGAGGATGATCCCCTGGGGGCCGGCTATCACATCACCCAGTCGAAGATCGCCCTGGGCTCGGGCGGGATGTTCGGCAAGGGCTATATGATGGGGACGCAAAGCCGGCTGAACTTTTTGCCGGAAAAGCAGACGGACTTCATTTTTACCATGTTCGCCGAGGAATGGGGAATGATGGGGGGGCTGGTCCTGCTGGGGCTTTATTCCCTGCTGCTGGCTTTCGGCTATGCCATCGCCATCCGGTGCCGCAGCCAGTTTGGCCGGCTGGTGGCCCATGGCATCACCACCATTTTCTTCCTGTATTTTTTCATCAACACCGCCATGGTGATGGGGCTGGTGCCGGTGGTCGGCGTGCCGTTGCCGCTGATTTCATACGGCGGCACCGCCATGCTGTCCCTGCTGTTCGGCTGGGGGCTGGTGATGAGCGCCTATATCCATCGCGATGTCCCGATCTCGCGCCGGGGCATGAGCGACGATTGATCGGGAGGGGCGATGACCCGGCCCGAGGACAAGCCGGACCGTTCAGCCCTGGATCAGTATGGAGAGCCGTTCACGCTGTTGCCCGGCGGCGTCGAAATTTTCAGGACGCAGCCAGCGTTCGAAACAGTCTTGGATCGCCGGCCACTCGCCGTCGATGATCGAGAAGCAGGCGGTATCGCGGTTGCGGCCTTTATTGACGCAGGCCTGACGGAAAACGCCTTCCAGACGAAAGCCAAACCGTTCGGCCGCCACCCGTGATTTGGTGTTGAGGCTGTCGCAGCGCCACTCGCAACGGCGATAGCCCAGACCGTCGAAGACTTGGCGCAGCATGAGGTACATGCCTTCGGTCGCGGCGGGGGTCCGGCGCAGTGACGGCGCGAAGATGATGTGTCCCACCGCGATGGCCCCGACTTCCGCCTCGATGCGGAGGTAGCTGACAAGGCCCAGAGCCGCCCCGGTCGCTTGATCGACCACGGTGAAGAACTGGGGATCGGTGCTGGCGGCGGCGGCGGCCAACCATGCGTGGAAGTCTTCCTCCCGCTCGAACGGGCCGTAATACAGATAGGTCCAGGTCCGCCCGTCCCTGTCGTCGATGATGCCGGCATAGAGCTGGGCGGCATGACGGTCGAGGTCCAGGGGCTCGACCCGGCAGAACCGCCCTTCCATGACTGCTTTCGACGGCCTGGACCTGGGGGTCCATTCCGGTAGGGGAACGCCTACCGGTTGGCCAAGATGATTCAGCAATTCGTTCACCGTCCCGCCCCCTTGCCCCAACGAAGATGGTGAATGATCAGACGTCGTGCTCGGGGTCGATATCGAAGCGGCGCTTGCCGTATTTACCGGTGAAGGACGGGCCGTCATCGATTTCGATATGGGATCGGGTGATGGTCGTGGCGTGGTTTATCAGGTGTTCCTGCAATTCCAGCATGTGCTGCCAGTATTTCATCATCTGGTTCGAGGTGTTCATCCACCCCTCCAGCATGGATTGCTGCATTTCGATCATGCTCTTGAGCGGATCATTCATCTGTTCTGCTCCTGAAAAGGCGGTTCTCATTTCCCCCCCCTTCCCGGCGGGAAGAGGGGGGGAAAGACGTCATGGTAGCTTGGCTGCGGGATTCGCACCATCGCAAGTCTGCGCAGGGCCGCCTTGTTCACAAGGCCGCCAGGGCCGTTTCTCGATCGGGGTAGATCGATAGAATCTTGGCGAACCCGGATACGTCGAAGACTTCCCGGATATGCGGTTTCATGCCGCACAGGGCAAATTTGCGGGTGCCGCGCGTCATCTTGGCGCCGACCAGCACCACGCGCAGACCGGCGCTGGAAATGTAGTTCAACTCCGAGAAGTCGATGAGAATTTTGGGGGTGGCGGTATTGATGACGGCGAGAACCCTGGCCTCGAATGCCTTTGCCGTGGAGCTGTCCACGCGGGCCAAGGGCACCAGGACGGTGGCCTCTCCGATGGTTTCTTGACGGATTTCCATAGGCTCTAGGTCTCCTCTTCCCCGATAGTCTTTCGGAGGGTCGTCGTGTTGTGTCCGGCGTCGTGCCGGTATTCGGTGCCGTCCATGAACTCCTTGACCAGGAAGACCCCCAACCCGCCGATGGGGCGATCATCCACGTCAAGATCCAGGTCGGGCTCGGGGGCCTGAATAAATGGGTCGTATTCCTTGGCGTCGTCAATGATCGACGTGACCAATTCATGACCGTCGTAACGGAAATTGACCTCGATGTCATGGGGGGCATTGTCATCATATCCATAAGATATGATGTTGGTGATCAATTCGTCCAAGCAGACATTAAGGTTAAAGGCGAGCTTTTCTGGAAGGAGGTGCTTTTCCACGAAATCATCGACGATATTGGCCAGACGATCCAGTTCCGCCACGTCGCTGGTGATGGTGACGCTTACCAGATCGGGGGCGATCGGCGGCTTTGGTTTTGGCTTCTGCGGCGGTTTTTGTCTGGTCAGCGACGGGCGGATCACGCCTTTGAGCACCGGCATGACGGGGGGCGGCGTCTCTCCCTGCTCTTTTACGTCAGGTGGCGTGCTGGACTCCATGTCTGGCGCTCCGTGAAAGCCGGTCAGCATCAGGCGGCGCTGAGGCTCGATCAGTCCGTCTCCCTCCATGGAAGCCTTATCGAAGCGTAAGGTCAACATCGTGATGTCGTCGAACTGGGGCGCCAAGCCGACAAAGGCCTCGACCGAGCGCAGGATTCCGGCGATCACCGCTTCGGGCTGGGTGTCCTGGATCGCGCCGAGTTCGGCGATCAGGCGGGGTTCGTCATACAGCCGGTCGTCGGAATCCTGGGCCTCGGTAACCCCATCGGTATAGAGATGAACGACGTCGCCGGGGTGCAGCACAAAGCCGCCGGTCTCGTATTCCAGGTCTTCCATCACGCCCAACGCCACGCCGGACACATCGCGAATCGCTTCGACCACCCCGCCCGCGCGCAAAATCAGCGGCGGCGGGTGGCCGGCGTTGCAGAAGGCGACCTCGCCGGTGCGGGTGTCCAGCACGCCGTAGAAGCAGGTGGCGAACAGGGTCTGCGGATTGTCGCGTGACAGCATGGTGTTGACGAAGGCCAGGCACTCGCCCGGCGAGGCAGCCAGGGGAGCCACGGCCTTGACCAGGCTGCGGGTGATGGCGATGAACATGGCCGCCGGCACGCCCTTGCCCGAGGCGTCGCCGATGACGATGCCCAGGTGATGGTGATCGATCAGGAAGAAGTCATAGAAGTCGCCTCCCACCTCCTTGGCCGGAACCATGGAGGCGTGGACCTGGAACTCGCCACGGTCGGGGAAGGGGGGGAAAACCTGCGGCAGGGAACTCAGCTGGAGTTCGCGGGCAAAGTCCAGCTCTTGTCGCAGAACCGCCAGCTGATCGCGGGTGCGCAGGGCTTCGCGCAGGATTTCCACGTCGCGGGTGCGTTCGGAGATCAGGGTCTCCAGACGCTCGTGCTGTTCGCGGATGCGCGACGACATGGTCTGGAAGGCCACTGCCAGCACTTCCAGCTCGCCCTTGGAGACGTCGCCGTCGCTGCCATCGGCGGCCCCCCGGTTGGACAGGGCCTCGATCTGCCTGAGGTCTTCCATCAACGCTTCGCGCGCGTCTTGCTCCAGCATTTCAGACAGCTTGAGCATTTGCAGGCGGATGAACAGTTCCTGACGGCGGCGCTGCCGCTCGCGGCGCTCTTCCAGCAGGTCGAGTTTGATGGCGTTTTCGCGGAACACGCCGACCGTGCTGGCGATGCGGCCGATTTCGTCGTTCTCGTTGCGCACATCCAGCGTGACCGAGGTATCGCCCCGCGACAGGGCGTTGAGGACGGTGATGGCCTGATCGAGCGGGTCGAACGAGCGGCGCAGATAGACCGAGAATATCCCAAGCACCAGAACCAGGAAGCCGCCGACCGCCCCGATGGAAATCAGCCGGATCTGGTGCTGGAGCGTCTGGGTCTCGGTGGAGTCGCGGGCGCTGACCAGGGCGCCGATGACGCGGCCCTGCCCGTCGCCCAGCGGGAACACCACCACGGAATAAAAGCGATCGCCGTCGCGCCATGTGTCGAGGCGGCTTTTGCGTACCGAGATCTTGGAGTCGAACACCTGCCACAGGTGGTCGTCGGTGCCGTCGGTCATGTGACCGCTGCGGTCCACCAGGAACACGTCCGAGCCGGTGGACACCTTGAATTCCTCGATGGGCGGGCGAAGGTCGGAGACGATGGTGGCGACGCCCGCCACCGCGCCGTCGGCGGCGGTCAGCGGCAGGCTGATGACGGCGATGAAGCGTTTATCGCTGTTTTGCATGATGCCGGAGCGGGGCTTGCCGCTATCGGCGATCGCCCGGACGGTCCCTGAATCCACCAGCGGGCTTTCCAGCAGCGACCCGCGCGAGGAGTACAGCAGCTCGCCGTCGAGCCCGACGATTTCGTAACGATTTATGGCGCTGCGCCGCGACAGGGCCTCTGCCGTCGGGACCATGGCCTCGCGGACCTGGGATGGGCTTTTGCGGGCCACGGCCTCGATCATCTGGTGATTGGCGAGAACCAGGGGCGAGGCGGCATCCAGGCGCTGCACCATGTTCTCGACCAGCTTGTCCCAGAAGACCTGCTGGCCGTTGAGGGTGGCGGTGGCATAGCGTTCGTCCGCCAGTTCCTCGCTTCTCAGCCCGGCGAAGGTCAGGCCGGCGACCAGCAGCGAATAGGTAACGGTAACGATGAGGGTTACGCGCGTGCGAAGCAGCATCGTCCCCTCCCTTTTCCATGGGTCTTGCCCGCGACTCCAAAGCCCGTGAATTCCATCATCGGTTCGTCGGCCGTATCCGGTGCGCGGGGACGCATCGCCATCATTTGCGCTTGCCCTCCGCCGGATCGACGATCTCGGCCAAGCCCAGCAGCTTCATGGGCGGGTACAGCCCCAATTGGCGGGCGACCGGCATGTTGAGGATGATGGACAGGCGCTTTGGGGCATCGATGGGGATGTCTTTGGGGTTGATCTTGTGGATCAGGATCTGCTCGGCCTTGTAGGCGGTCAGCTGGCCGACGGTGTAATAGCGGTAGACGCCGCCGAACAGGGCCTTGGAGGTCAGGACCGGATTCTCGCCGGCGGCGAAGGTGGGAAGGAGCATCTCCAGCGCTGCGCCGGTCAGGATGTCCCGATTGACGTTAAGGAAGGTGTCCGGCGGGATGTAAAGGAAATCCACTCCGGCTTTCTTCAATTCGGCGACCTTGCCGGGGATGCTGGCCGGTTTGGGCTTGCCGTCCTCCACCTCCACCGCGATGGACGTCACCTGGAAGCCGGATTTTCCATTGGTCCCGGATTTCTCCCCGATGGCGGTCAACTCATCGATGGCAACCCGCGAGTTGCGCTCCAGCGGGTTGTAGACGACGCCCAGCCGCTTGATCGGTCGATAGGACTGGATCAGGTTCACCTGGGTTTCGGTCGGCACCAGATAGGTGGTGCCGGTGATGTTGCGCCCCGACGAGGTCAGGCTGGGGACCACGCCGCCCAGCGGCTGCGACACGATGGCGAACACCGCCGGAATCGAGGTGATGTGAGCGTCGGTGTCGGGATCGTCAAAGCGTCCCAGCATCTCCTCGGTGACCGTGGTTCCCCAGGTGAAGACCAGATCGACATTCAGCCGCTTGGCCTCGGCCACGAACTCCGGCAGCTTGCCCTTGTCCTGACCGGCGTCGCGGATGATCAGCTCCACCGGGATGTTCTGATTGGTGAAATAGTCCTTGAAGCCCTGGGCCGCCTCTTCCCAGCCCCGCCACAGGGCCATGTAGATCCGGAACGGCCTTGCCGGAGCGTCGGCGGCCCCGGCGGGCGCGACCGAGGCGGCAAGCAGGCAGAGTATGGCGAGGAGACGCCGCAATCTTGTCCTCATTCCGACAGCTCCGCTTCGATATGAGGGCCGGAGCCATAGGCGAAGGACAGCAGCGCGAAAACGGCGCTCATGGACATCACCACCACGCCCAGCGCGATGATGGCGCCGCCATAGCCGTAAAGGGGGATGAAGGCGGCGGCAAGAAGCGGGCCGATCACGCTGCCGACCCGTTCGGCCAGCCGCAGGAAGGCCAGCACATTGGTCTGGCCCATGTTGCGGCATTCGGTCCAGCACAGGTCCGGGATCATGGCCAATTGCGGCGACGCCGACAGGCCGTGGGACACGCCCAGCATGACGATGGCCAGGGTGAGCGTGTCGAGATCGCTGGAATAAAGCGGCAGCAGCAGCCCGGCGCCGCCGATCAGTCCACCGATGGCGACCAGGCCCGCCTTCCACCCGGTCTGATCGGCCAGCCGCGCCGCCAGCGGCGACAGCAGCACCACCGCAATCGGATAGAGCATCATGATGCGGGCCACGTCGCCCAGATCGGTGCTGACATCTTGGAGCAGGGTCAGCGGCACCAGGAAGAAGAAGAAGCCGGTCAGGGCGATCTTGCTGGGGATGGCGGCGAACAGAACCAGGGCCGAGAAGCGCCAGTTGCGCAGCAGGGCCAGCAGTTGACGCTTGCGCGGGGTCTGGAACTCGGTCCGGGGCTGGGCCGAGCCCATCAGGCGATAGATCAGCAGGCCGGCGACGACCGCCAGGAGCGCCGCGATGATGAAGGTGGCGCGATAGCCCATCCGCTCGGCCAGAACGCCGCCGATGCCGGTGCCGCAGATGCTGGCGGTCAGGACCGCTCCCACATAGACGCCGAGGCTTTGGGCTCGCTTTTGCTGGTGCGAGACCTGGGCGATATAACTTTGGCACGCCATGGTGACAAGGGCGTAGCCGATCGCCGTTACCGCGCGCCAGACGATGAAGTCGTAGACATTGTAGGCCACCGCCGACATGAAAAAGCCGATGGTGGCCGGAAACAACCCCATCAGGAAGACTTGGCGGCTGCCCTTGCGCGAGGCCGCCAGGGCGGCGGAGGGCGACACGGCGGCGATGAACATCATGAACACCGCGATGGGCAGGGCGATCACCATCTCGGTCGACAGCCCCGGAATGGGGGCGTAGAGATCACGGACGTAAAGCGGCATGAACGACCGGGAAATCTCTTCGGCGAACACGAACAGGAATAACGGCAGCCGGATATCCGTCGCCTGATGTTCGTTGATCACTTCCGGCTTGCCGGAGCGCGAGAAGCGGAACAGGAAGCGGACGCGAGATTCAATGTTTCCCACCTGCTCGACCACGGATTTGTCGAAATGGGCCGACTTGACCTCGTCCATATAGGCTTCCAGCCGGCGGAACAGGTCGTCGGCGTAGCGGATCGCGGCGTTGAACCGGTGCACGAAGCGACCGACCTCATCATCGGCCCCGGCGCCGCAGGCGGAACTGAAGTCGCCGCGCCGCGTCTTGTCGATGACCATGCCCACCACCCGCATGGGGCCGGTGACGTTGAAGGTGACCACGAACAGCAGGATTTCGACCGCCACCAGCAGCGAGACCAGGGTCACCACCGCGATATCCACCGCGATTTCCAGCAGCCGGCCACGGACATAGTTCTGGTCGATGCCCACATGGAGATGCCCGACCACGCCGACCTTGCCGCGCAGGGGTTGGGTCAGGTCGATGAAGTCGCCGATGATCGACTTGTGGGACCGTCTGCTTTCGACCTCGAAATCGGTGACGGTATAAAAGGGCTCCAGCATTTCCCGGGCGGCGCCGTTCAGGAACAGGACGCGGCCCTCGTGATCGGTCACCGACAGGTAGCGGATCTCGGGATTGGCGGACAGGACCGGTGAGAAGAAGTCATCCATTCCGTAAAGACCGGTCAGCGGGATGCCGTGGCCGATGGCCCGTTCGATGCTGGCGGTCAGATCGCGGCCGACCGTCTCGCCCTTCTTGTCCATTTCCGGAACCAGACCCTGGGCGAATTCCTCCAGCGCGCCATGGGCCAGCAGCCCGACCGGCGGCACCAGCACCATGAAGGCCAGCAGCAGCAGGCGGATGAAGAGGGGGCGGGTGCTGTCGAGGGTCATTGCAGTCGATCCAGCCGGCCAACCTCGGCGGTGGCGTCTCGGATATGCTCCACCGCCTCGTGGGACTTGGCGACGAATTCGGCGAAGCGTTCTTCGAACGGATCGGCGCCGGGGCCGGGTTCCGCCCGTCCGCCGACCGTGATCACCGCGTCCAAGGTCGCCTGCATGGCGTCAAGCTTGCGTCCGACCCGGCCGAACAGAAGGTAAAGTCCCGCCACGGCCAACACGGAAAAAACCGCCAGCTGGAAGGCGATGCCCTTGCCCAGTTGGAGCAGTAGGCCGCTGATGCCGTGTTCGATATAGGCGGACGGATAGCGCAGCACGACGCCGCCCTCGACCTTTCCCAGATTGTTGATCAGCGGCAGGCCGACGATCAGGGCATCCTCGTCGGTGATGCCGAACGCCTGGGTTGCGCTGCCGCTCAGCGCCTCAATCAGGGGCGGGGGGGCCTTGCTGCCGATGGCGCCCCGGTCGGTGTCGAACAGAACCTCGCCCCGGAAATCATAGACCTCGACCGACATGACCTGGGGGTCGCGCATCTTTTCGCGTTCGAGGATGTCTTGAACCTGCCGGATCTGACGCAGGGCCAGCCCCAGATTCAGGCTGTCCTCCACCTGCTTCTTGATGGTGAACACCACGAAGCTGTAGCGCGATTGCACCAGGGAGGAGTAAACGCTTTCGAACTTGTAGTAGGCGAAGAACCCCGCCAGCAGCAGGGTGGACAGCAAGATGGAGACCAGCGCCAGCGAGACCTTGCGGGCAAGCGACCAGCGGACCGGCCGGGATGGCGGCAGGCCGCTCGGGGTGCTGGCGAGGCTGGTCTGTCCGATCTGTTCCAAAGCCCTTGTCCCTTCCATCGGCTCGGCGGCTTCAGGGCCGCGACCACCGAAGTGACGACCAGCAGCTTATAGGATATTTATTGATGATGTCCAAGACTCGAGCGCGACAAAATGGCATGTTCTGGGCGATTGCTTCCCCGGAATGTCAATCTTGCATATGATCAACGCCGAAAATCCCATGTTGCTGGGAGCATCCCATACAGTGTTTGCCGTAACCGATGCTATCCAGTCGTCATATCCGGTCGGTATATTCGATTCTGGAGTGGGCGGCCTGACGGTCGTCGCTGCGATCCGCCGCGCCATGCCGCGCGAGAAGCTGCTGTATCTCGCCGATGTCGCGCGCCAGCCCTATGGCACCAAGTCGCCGCGCACGGTGACCCGCTATGCGGTTCAGGCCGCCGAGTTTCTGGTGGCGCGCGGCATCAAGGCGCTGGTGGTGGCGTGCAATACCGCCTCGGCGGTGGCGCTGGAGGCCATTACCGCCCGTTTTCCCCATCTGCCGGTGCTGGGCGTGGTCGAGGCGGGGGCCGCCGCCGCCGCGCTGGCCTCGGTCTCGGGGCGGATCATCGTGGCCGCCACCGAGGGAACCTGCCGCTCGCAGGCCTATGAGCGCGCCATCATGCGCCGTCGCGGCGATGCCAGCGTGACCTGCGTCGCCTGTCCGCTGTTCGTCACCCTGGCCGAGGAGGGGCTGACCGATGGGGCCATCGTCGAAAGCGTGGCACGGCATTATCTCGACCCGCTGTTCAGCCGCGCCAACGAGGGCGATTGTCTGGTGCTGGGTTGCACCCATTTTCCCTTGCTGGCGCCGGCTCTCGGCCGATTGGCCGGGCCGGGGGTGCGGCTGGTCGATTGCGCCGAGGCGACCGCCATCCTGCTGGCCGAGACGTTGAGTGGCCGCGAGGCCCTCCCCGACAGCCAGGGCGGCCTGACCCTGATCTCCACCGACGCTCCCGAGCGTTTCGCCCGCATCGCCGGGCGCCTGTTCCCCGCCTTGGGCCGCGATTTGGCGGTGGAGTTGGCCGATCTGTAATGTCACCGTCCTGTCACTTGAGTGTGGTTGCGCGCCGGCCTAGGTCATTACCCCAATGCTTAGGGGGAGAGGGCTTATGCGAATCGCCATGGTTACCGACGCCTGGACGCCGCAGCGCAACGGCGTGGTTCGGGTGCTGTCGGCTCTGGCCGCCGGGCTGGAGGCCATGGGCCACACCATCGGCGTGATGGAGCCGTCGGCCTTTTCTTCCATCCCCTGTCCCAGCTATCCCGAGATTCCCCTGGTGCTGTTTCCCGGCAGGAAACTGGCCGGCATGCTGGACGCGTTCCGCCCCGACGCCGTGCATCTCGCCACCGAGGGGCCGCTGGGGTGGGCCGGGCGGGCATGGTGCCTGCGGCGCGGATTGCCCTTCACCACCGCCTATCACACCAAGTTTCCCGAATATGTCCAGGCCCGCACCGGCGTGCCGCTGGCTTGGCCCTATGCGCTGATGCGCCGCTTTCATGGAAAGGCGGCGGCGACTCTGTGTCCGTCGCCCTCGGTCTATCGGGAATTGCAGGCGCGCGGTTTCCCCGGCGCGGTCGAGTGGTCGCATGGGGTCGATACCGCCACCTTCCGGCCTCGAGGCAAGGCGTTCCTCGACCTGCCGCGTCCGATCTTTATGTATGTGGGCCGGGTGGCGGTGGAGAAGAACCTTCCGGCCTTCCTGTCGCTGGACCTGCCCGGCTCCAGGGTGGTGGTGGGCGACGGTCCCGCCCGCGCCGATCTGATGAAGCGGTTCGCCGACTGCCATTTCCGGATCGTCAATGGCGATGACGAGCTGTCGCAGGCCTTTTCCGCCGGTGACGTCTTTGTTTTTCCCAGTCTGACCGACACGTTCGGATTGGTGATGCTGGAGGCGCTGGCCTCCGGGGTGCCGGTGGCGGCGTTCCCGGTGACCGGCCCGCTGGATGTGATCGGCGATGCCCCGGTCGGGGTGCTGTCCCATGACCTCAAGGATGCGGCGTTGCGGGCGTTGCATCTGTCGCCGGAGGAGTGTCGGGCGCATGCCGCCCGTTTTTCCTGGCGGACGGTGGCCGAGGAGTTCCTGGGCCATATCCGGCCGATCTCCCGTTGATCTTTGCCGGGGCATGACCGACACTGACGCCCCGCCAATCCAGAGGGGCCTGTCTTGCACCCGTTTTGTGTCATCGCCTGCGTCTGTCTGTTGTCCGCCGCCTGCGCCGCTCCGGCGGCGGCCCGGCCGCCTTGCGCCGATTCCGAGCAGGTAAAGGCCGCCCAGCTTCGCCAGTTGCACTACCAGCTTCAGGTCGCGGCCCTCAACTGCCGCGGCGATATCCCCGAGATGCCGGCGAAGTGGCAGAGCTATGTCCAGCGCCACGGCGCCACCCTCGGCGAGAATGCCAAGGTCCTGCGGGCCTATTTCAAGGGCGCCGCCGCCTTCGACCGGCATAATACGGCGGTGACCAATCGGGAATCGGTGCTGGTGCACGACACCCCCGGTTATTGCGAGATTCAGGCCCCGATTCTCGACAAGATGGTGACGCTGACCCCGTCGCAGCTGGCGGCCTTCGCCACCGAGACCATCGGCGACCCCATGGAGGTCCACGCCTGCCCCAAAAAGGCGACAGGCGGCAAGGTCAGGCCGGTGAACTAGCTGACGTCGTCGGCCGGCCCCTCCGGGTGGGGGCTTACCGGGGAGTATCGATGCGGAAGCCTTCGTGACAGGCGATGCAGCGGTCCAGCTGTTCGAGCAGTCGGGCGGTCAGAGCCGGCATGGGGGCTCCGGCCTCGGCCTCGGCGGCCAGTCCGTCAAAGCCGCCGTGCATGGCCATGGCCAGCCGCTTGAAGTCCAGCGGCAGCTTGGCCAGCAGGGAGGGGGCGCGGTCATGGGCCTCGGCCATGCCGACGGCGCGCGCCGCCTTGGCGACCTGGGCAGCGTCGCCTGCCGCCAGGGCCGCCGTGATCGTCCGGTTCGCCACCAGCAGGGACCGCATCTCGGCCAGCACGAAGTTGCGTTCGGACTCTTGCAGCAACAGGGCGGTCCGGCCATCCGACCCCGGCGCGGTGTTACCGCGAACGAAGACGACCGCCATGGCGACGGCCGTCACCAGCCACAGCGCCACGGCGATCAGTCCGAGCCGTTGTTTCAATACCTCACCCCTTTCGTTGCCCGAGGATATCGATCGTCTGGCGTTACGCCGTGCGGGATATCCGCACCTGCCAAGTCTCCGGACCGTCTTCAAGGTAGTCCCAGCCGAAGGTGCCGGCGCGCTCGGCGTTGAAGTGGTAATATAGCGGCTTGGGGTCATGGTCATTGATCAAGACGAACGAGCCGCCCACCGGCAAGGATTCGAAGGTGGAAAAAATTTGCGGGTGGCGGTCGCGCGGCTGGATGAGGCGGACGTCGAGCTGGATGTCGGACATGATTTCTCGTCTCCAATTGGGGGCGCCCCGGCGCGGCCGGGGAGGGAAGGGGAGGGGACGGGCGACCGCCTCCGGGGCACAGCGGAATACATAAGCTGTGGCGTCGGGCTCTGACCTTGAGCATGATCAAGCGTTCTGCGGCGCGTTTTAACACGATCTTGTCGAGAGACCATAACGCGGTGTCTGGTATTATGGATTCACCCGCCCCCGCCGCTGGACAGCCTGTATCCCGGCGGGGTAAAACTGCGGCCTCCATCCGGTCAAACCCCGTTCGCGTCAGGGTCCCATGCAGACAGCCAACACCATCCGCTCCACCTTCCTCGACTTCTTCAAGAGGAACGGTCACGCCATCGTGCCGTCGAGCCCCCTGGTTCCGCGCAACGATCCGACGCTGATGTTCACCAATGCCGGGATGGTTCAGTTCAAGAACGTCTTCACCGGCATCGAGACGCGCGACTATGTCCGCGCCACCAGCTCGCAGAAATGCGTCCGGGCCGGCGGCAAGCATAACGACCTGGATAATGTGGGCTATACCGCGCGGCACCACACCTTCTTCGAGATGCTGGGCAATTTCTCGTTCGGCGACTACTTCAAGGATCAGGCCATCGATCTGGCCTGGACCCTGATCACCAAGGAATTCGGCATCGATAGGAACCGCCTGCTGGTCACCGTCTATCATGACGATGACGAGGCGGCCGATGCCTGGAAGAAAATCGCCGGCCTGCCGGAGTCCCGGATCATCCGTATCCCGACTTCGGATAATTTCTGGGCCATGGGCGATACCGGCCCCTGCGGTCCGTGCTCGGAGATCTTCTACGACCACGGCGACAAGATTCCCGGCGGCCCGCCCGGCAGCCCCGATCAGGACGGCGACCGCTTTATCGAGATCTGGAACCTGGTGTTCATGCAGTTCGAGCAGGTGGACAAGCAGACCCGCGTCCCGCTGCCCAAGCCCAGCATCGACACCGGCATGGGGCTGGAGCGTCTTGCCGCCCTGTTGCAGGGCAAGCATGACAATTACGACATCGATCTGATGCGTTCGCTGATCACTGCTTCGGCGGAGGCATCGGGCACCGATCCCGACGGCCCCCATCGGGTGTCGCACCGGGTGATCGCCGACCATCTGCGCTCGGCCTCGTTCCTGATCGCCGATGGCGTGCTGCCGTCCAACGAGGGGCGCGGTTATGTGCTGCGCCGGATCATGCGCCGCGCCATGCGCCACGCCCATCTGATGGGCGCGACCGAGCCGCTGCTGTGGAAGCTGTTCCCCGCCCTGGTCCGCCAGATGGGTGAGGCTTATCCCGAATTGACCCGCGCCGGGGCCTTGATCACCGAGACCCTGAAGCTGGAGGAAAGCCGCTTCAAGGTCACCCTGGACAAGGGGTTGAAGCTGCTGGAGGACGAAACCGTCAAGCTGGGCGCCGGTCAGGCCCTGGCCGGCGAGGTCGCCTTCAAGCTCTACGACACCTATGGCTTTCCGCTCGATCTTACTCAGGATGCGTTGAAGGCCAAGGGCGTCGGCGTCGATACCGACGGCTTCGCCACCGCCATGGAACGCCAACGCGCCGAGGCTCGCAAGGCCTGGTCGGGCTCGGGCGATGCCGCCACCGAAACCCTGTGGTTCGAACTGCGCGACAAGCTGGGCACGTCCGAATTCCTTGGCTACGACGCTGAACAGGCCGAGGGCAAGATCGTCGCTCTGGTCGAGAACGGCAAGTCGGTCGAAGCGGTTCACCCCGGCCACGCCGTGGCGGTGATCGCCAATCAGACCCCGTTCTACGGCGAGTCGGGCGGCCAGATGGGCGATACCGGCATCATCACCGTCGGCGGCGGCAAGGCCATTATCCTGGTCACCGACACCCAGAAGAAGCTGGGCGACCTGATCGTCCATTTCGGCACCGTCGAGGGCGGGCCGGTGGCGGTGGGCGAGGATGCTCATTTCGCCATCGACCTGGGCCGTCGCGACGCCACCCGCGGCCATCACTCGGCGACCCACCTGCTGCATTCGGCCTTGCGCAACGCCCTGGGCGATCACGTCACTCAAAAGGGCAGTCAGGTCGGCCCCGACCGGCTGCGCTTCGACTTCGCCCATAACAAGGCGCTGACCCTGGACGAGACCCGCAAGGTCGAGGCCGAGGTCAATGCTCAGATTCGGGGCAATGCCGAGGTCGCCACCAAGGTCATGACCCCCGAGGACGCCATCAAGGCCGGCGCCATGGCGCTGTTCGGCGAGAAGTACGGCGACGAGGTCCGCGTCGTGTCCATGGGGTCCGAGGCCAAGGGCCAGCATTTCTCCACCGAGCTGTGCGGCGGCACCCATGCCCGCCGCACCGGCGATATCGGCGGCTTCAAGATCGTGGCGGAAAGCGCCGTCGCGGCGGGCGTCCGCCGCATCGAGGCGGTGACCGGCCCGGCCTTCCTTGCCTGGGCGCAGGAGCAGGAAGAACTGTTGAGCCGGACCGCCGAGGTGCTGAAGGCCGCTCCCGCCGATCTGCCGGCCCGCATCGCCGGGCTGATCGACGATCGCCGCCGGCTGGAGCGCGAACTGGCGGAGACCCGCAAGCAGCTGGCCACCGGCGGCGGCCAGGGCGCCACCACCAAGACCATCGCCGGCATCACCTTTGCCGGCAAGGTTCTGGACGGGGTGCCGGCCAAGGATTTGAAGGGCATGGCCGACGAGATCAAGAAGCAGATCGGTTCCGGCGTCATCGCCCTGGTGGGCGCCGCCGATGGCAAGGCCAGTCTGGTGGTCTGCGTCACTGACGACCTGACCGCCAAATACAACGCCGTCGATCTGGTCCGTATCGGTTCGGAAGCCTTGGGCGGCAAGGGCGGTGGCGGTCGTCCCGACATGGCCCAGGCCGGCGGCCCCGACGCAACCGCCGCGGCGTCCGCCATCGAGAAGATCGAGGCGGCGCTGGCTGTGTGAACCGGCGGCTTTTCAAAACGCCCTTTCCGACGTAGCCTTGATACGAGCTGGGGTTCGGTAGGAAAGGATGCTGTCATGAAAAAGCTGTTATTGGCCGCGGTGTCCGCGCTGGCATTGCTGAGTGGGGCGGCGTTTGCCGCCGATGACGCCGGTTTGGGGACGGTGTTGAAGGACGCCGCCACCCAGGCGGTTGGTCAGGCCGCCAAGGATACGATCGACAAGACCGTCAAGACGCCGACGGATCGCGATTCCCGTGATAAAGACCGGGATTATCGCGATAAGGATCGGGATCGTCGCGACAAGGATCGGGATCGTCGCGACAAGGACCGAGACTATCGCGACCGGGACCGCCGGGACGCTCCCGGTAATTCCTACGAGCATCGTCGGGATGGTCGGGGCCGTGACGACAATCCGGGGCGGGGTCGTAACCGCGATTGAGGGGCGATAAGGCTGTGACCGGGAAGGCAGGGGCGACCATGGCTCCACCCTTTCCGGCATCGCCGACGGCCCTATTTCAGAACGTAGTTAATCTCCGACCCATCATCCCCGATAACGCGGACCTGAACCAGGGCGTCGGCGGCATCGTACCACAGGTCGCGCTTCAACTCGCCGTCCCAGACCCAGTGCCGGGCGCGAATCGGCTTGCCCCGGATGGTGATGGTTTCCCAGCCAGCGTCGGTGGCGGAGATGCTGGTCGGGTTGCCATCGGTGGGGTCGAGCACCACCCTGGTCGTCGGCGGCACCATCCGCCACAGGGTCGCCAGCGGCATTTCTGGGTGAATGCTGGTCTTGCCGTTGACGGTGGTCCGCAGCTTGCCTTGGGCCAGTTCGGCCGTCACGGTGGTCTTGTTGCCGTCGTCGTCGGAGAAGATGTTCAGCGTCTTCAGCCGGTTGCCGTCCCAGATCTCGGTACCGTGCTGTTCGAAGCGGTAGGCGGTCAGGTTGAAGACCGTCACCTTGACGCTGATGTCGATGCGGACCTCGGTGAGGCCGCCGCGTCGGGCAAAGACCAGGGAATGGCCGCCGATGGTCTCGCCATGGCGGATGATGTCGAAGGTCACGGAATGTGTCCCCCCATCCGTTAATATGGGAGTCGCCGCAACTGGCGATATCAGCAACATCAGGGCGGCGACGAACGGTAACAGGCGGTGGAGCGGCATGGGCGGGATTTTCCGAGGCGGCGGTGGTCAAGCCGGATGCTCCAGGATATAGTGCGGTGCAATGAAGATTACGACTCCCATTATCTCGGCCCTGGTGCTGAGCGTTTGCCTGCTGTCCCTGGCCCTGGCCCTGGTCGCGCAGTACGTCTTTGATCTCCGGCCCTGCGTCTTGTGTCTGGTGCAGCGGGTGCCGTTCGCCTTGGCGGCCGTACTGGCGGCCCTGGCGCGGCGTCGTCCTTCCCTTGCCCGGTCCTTGCTGCAACTGGCCGGTCTGGCCCTGCTGATCAATGGCGGCATCGCCGTCTATCATGTGGGGGTCGAGCAGCATTGGTGGGTCTCGGCGGTGTGTCCGGCCGGCGATCTGGGCGGCTCGATTTCGGTGGCCGACCTGATGGCCGAGATGAGCAAGCCGGTGGAAGTCCGCTGCGATCAGCCGGTGTGGTCGTTCCTCGGCATCACCATGGCGGCGCTCAATGTGCCGTTTTCGGCGCTGTTCGGCCTTATTACCCTGGTTCTCGCCCGGAGGACGTCATGACTCCCATTCCCGGTGATCTCAGCGCCCGGCAGCGGATCGAGCGGATCCTGCGGGTCGATCAGGCCGGCGAACTGGGGGCGGTGCGTATCTACCGAGGGCAGATGGCGGTGCTGGGCAAGGGCAAGGCCGGGCCGGTGATCCGGCGCATGGCCGAGCAGGAACAGGCCCATCTCGACACATTCAATCGCATGATCGGCGAGCGCCGGGTCCGCCCCACCATTCTGTCGCCGCTGTGGCGACTGGCCGGTTTTGCCCTGGGGGCGGGGACGGCGCTGCTGGGCGAAAGGGCGGCCATGGCCTGCACCGTGGCGGTGGAAGAGGTTATCGACGAGCATTACGCCCGTCAGGCCGAACAGTTGGGCGATGACGAGCCCGAATTGAAGGCGGCCATTCTCAAATTCCGCGACGAGGAAATCGAGCACCGTCAGATCGGGTTGGATCGTGGGGCCGAGCAGGCCCCCGCTTTTCCGGTGCTGTCCGCCGGCATCAAGAGCGGTTGTCGGCTGGCGATCTGGCTGAGCGAGCGGGTTTAAAGTCGGCACCCCGCGGCAGTGCCTTCGGACTGGCCGTGGCGGACCAGAATGACCGTCATGGGAGCAGTCCCCTCAGTCTGGCCTGGGTATAGGCAGCGATGCCGTGGCCGTCTTCCATCTCACCACGCAGTAAAAGTTTGTCGAACTCGGCGGGGGTAACCCGGATGATGTCGGCGATGCCCTCGGCAAGCTGCGGCGTGCCAATCTCCGACACTTCGGCGTGGAACAGGTCGAGGCGGCCGTCGCATAGCGACGAGTCGTTGACCGAATGGCCGATATGGGTCATGGCGGTGACGATGCCGCCGATCTCCTCGGCGATTTCACTTCGGACGGTTTGTTCCAGCGATCGGCCGAACTCGACCGAGCCGCGCGGAATCTCCAGCATCCAGCGCCGCATGGAATGGCGATAGATGCGGATCAGGACGATGGTTCCCTGGAAGACCGGTAGCACGCCCACCCCTTGTCTCTGGGCATAGACGATGCGGTTGTGGGTGCCCAGCGAGCCGTCGGGAAACCGGATGGCGTCGCGGAGCGCCAGGATATAGGCGTCCTCGGCCAGGACGCCGACGCTGGCCGAGGCCGGCGGCAAGCCCCTGGCGCGGTTGCGTCTGGCGATATGACGCTGGGCAGCCGCGATTTCGGCCTCGTCCAACAGGATATGAATGCCGTTCGGCTCGGATGTGAACAGGTCCGGACGTTCCGCCACCAACTCGGCATAGCGGCGGAAATCGGCCCTGCGGGTCGATGCGGGCATTCAGTGACACATCAAGACGTAGAGTGGCGCGTGGGATATCACGTGGCGGGTGACGCCGCCCAGGATCAGCTGCCGGAGCCGGGAATGGGTGTAGGCTCCCATCACCAGCAGGTCGGCGCCGCACCGGGCGGTCTGACTCAGCAGTTCCTCGCCGGCATGGGAGGCGCGGGCCTGCACCACGCTGGTGGCGGCGGTGACGCCGTTCCAGGCCAGATAGGCCGCCAACTCGTCGGCGGGAGTCTCGACCGGGCGTTCGGCATGCTCGGCCACCGACAAGATGGTGACGGTGGCGGCCTCGCGCAGCAGGGGCATCGCCCAGCCGACGGCACGGGCGGCCTCGGCGCTGCCGTTCCAGGCGATGGCGATGGAGCGGGCGAAGGTGGCCGGCGGCTCGGTCGGGCACAGCAGCAGCGGCTTGCCGCTGGCCATCAGGGCGGTGTTCAGGGTCATCATTGCCGGCATCTCGGCCTCGCCGCCGGGATGGCCGAACACCAGCAGGTCGGCGAGACGACCCCGCCAGGCCACCACATCGTCCTCGCGCCCGACCATGTCGACCCACTCGGCGGACAGGCCGTCGGCGGGCGGCGTCGTCAGGAGGGGGGCTCCGTGCCGGGCGCAGGCGGCGTCGAACGCGGCGCGGGCCGCCTTGGCGCGCAGGCCGCCCTGGGTTTCGGCCACGGAGATCATTTCCTCGACCATGGCACCCGACATTCCTTCTCCCACCAGCGGAACCGCCGTGGTGGGATCGATCCGGACATGGAGCGCGGTGACATGGCTGGAAAATCCGCCGGCCAGCCGCAACGCGATCTCAAGCGGAACAGCGCCGGCCCCGGCGTCGGGTACGGGAACCAGGATGGACTTAAAGGCGGACATGGCGGCCTCCCCTCGGGAATTCAAGGCGGGTATTATGCGCCTGAACCGGCGGGTTGGAAATCCACCGCGATTTGGTAACTGTCAAAGGTGTGGATGAGTCCCTGGGCCGCTTTTCAGATTCCCAGCGCGGCCTTGCCTGCCGCCAGCGACACGTCCTTTGGCGGCGAGCTGTCGATGCGGATCCAGCCGATGATTCCCAGGTCGTAGGTCAACTGGTGTTCCAGCACGTCCGGCGTGGCGTCGGAAACATTGGCCCGACGCGCCAGGATGCGGGCGGCGGCCAGGTCCGGCGGCGCTTCCAGCCACAATCCGTCGAAGGGGATTCCGGCCCCGGCCGCCACCGCCTCGATGGCGGCGCGCTCCTCCGGCCGGGCAAAGACCGCGTCGGCCACCACCGAATGACCGGCAGCCAGCAGGGTGGCGCAGGTGTCGTACAGGGTCTGGTAGGTGCGCCGCGTGACCTCTGCCGTATAGCCCTCGGGGCCGAGCCGGTCGTGGATCGAGACTCCCATCAGGTGCTTGCGCAGGCTGTCCGAGCGCACCACCGCTGCACCGGGAACCGCCAGGAACGGCGCCAGCTCGCGGCCCATGCGCGACTTGCCGCTGCCCGACAGCCCGCCCACCGCCAGCAGGCGCGGCGGCGGCGGCGACAGGTAGTCCAGGGCGGCGTCGAGATAGGACCGGGCCTCGGCGATCAGGTGGTCGCGGCGCTCGCCTGCCGCCCCCGCCGCCATGGTGGCCGAGACGTGGGAGCGGATGGCGGCTCGGGCCGACAGGAACAGCGGCAGCGGCGCGATGCCGGCATAGTCGCCCGACAGGTCCAGATAGTGATTCATCACCCAATTGGCCATGCGCCGTTGACTGCGGTGATCCAGGTCCATCAGCAGGAAGGCGAGGTCGTAGAAGACGTCGATACAGGCGATGTCTTCCGAGAATTCGATGGCGTCGAATAGCGCCGTCTTGCCCTCGAACAGGCAGATATTCCCCAGATGCAGGTCGCCGTGGCACCAGCGCACCAGCCCGGCGGCGCGGCGGGCCTCCAGCAGCGGGGCGTGACGGGCGAGGGCGGCGTGCGAGGCCTCGGCCAGCCGCCCGACCTTGTCCGGGTTCAAGATGGTGGGGACATGGGTCAGCATGGAGGCGCGGTTGGTGTCGACGGTCCAGGTCAGCCCGGCGATTCCTCCCCGGTCAGGACGCGGCGGCGCCGCCTGATGAAAGGTGAAGATCGCCTCGGTCAGTTCGGTGATGCGGGGGCGGTCTAGGGCGCCGGTGCGCACCAGCCGGTCGAACAGGGTGGCCTGATCAAAGCGGCGCATCTCAACCACCCAATCCTCCACCACGCCGTCGCCACCCAGCGTCAGGCGCCCATCGGCCTGGCGGGTCACCGGGCGCACGCCGAGGTACAGGCCGGGAGTGGCGCGGCGATTGATGGTGAACTCGGCCTCGCAGGCGGCTTGGCGCGCCTCCAGGCTGGTGAAGTTGAGGAAGGGCAGCCACACCGCCTTCTTCAGCTTGAAGACGCGGTCGCCGGCCAGGAAGATGGCGGAAATATGGGTATCGATGCGCTCGACCGCCGCACCGCCATGACTGGCCGGATCGGCCAGAAAGTCGGTGACGGCGGCCTGGCTGGCCATGGCGGCCGCTACAGCCGGGGCAGGGTGACGCCCTGCTGGCCCTGATACTTGCCGGCCCGGTCACGATAAGAGGTCTCGCACACCGTGTCGCCTTTGAGGAAGATGAACTGGCAGGCGCCCTCGTTGGCGTAGATCTTGGCCGGCAGGGGGGTGGTGTTGGAGAATTCCAGGGTCACATGGCCTTCCCATTCGGGTTCCAGCGGTGTGACATTGACGATGATGCCGCAGCGGGCATAGGTGGACTTGCCCAGGCAGATCACCAGCACGTCGCGCGGGATGCGGAACCGTTCCACCGTGCGCGCCAGGGCGAAACTGTTGGGGGGGATGACGCAGACATCTGTCTCGCGGTCGACGAAGCTCTGCTGCGAGAACGCCTTGGGGTCCACCACCGCCGAGTCCACATTGGTGAAGATCTTGAACTCGCGGCTGACGCGGGCGTCGTAGCCGTAGGAAGACAGGCCGTAGGAGATGACGCCATCGCGCTGCGGCGTATCGGTGAACGGCTCGATCATGCCGTTCTTGGTGGCCATTTCGCGAATCCAGGTGTCGGGCATGACGGACATTGAATGAAGGCTCCCTCAGGTCTCGGGGTCTTGTAACGTATGGTCCTCGTCCGGACAAGAGCCGCTCTCGGTTTCGGCGCGGGCGCTGCCCTGGGTCTTGCGCCGGGCGAGATTGGCCCGCAGGGCCTCGGCTTGCCGCCGGGCGCGTTTATCGGCCTCGATCAGGCCTCTTTTCGATAGAATCGGGAGATCGTCCTTGCTCATGGGCGCCACTATTCCCGTCCGACATGGGTGTCGTCAAGTTTGCCATTAAAGACGCTTGCGTCGCGAAAACGACTGTGGCATAAAGCGCCCTCCTCGCAGGCCGGTCGGTCCGGAGCGTGGCGTCGCTGCCGTAGCTCAGTTGGTAGAGCATACCCTTGGTAAGGGTAAGGTCGATGGTTCGATTCCATTCGGCAGCACCATTTTCCCGCTGGAATATCAGCGCATTAGGCCCGCCCAGAAGGCGGGCCTTTTCGCATTTGGACGAAGAACAGCGTAAGAACGTGTCAGCCGATTGGCACGTTTCTGACACGCGCTTTTTCGGCTGTTCCGCACCTGTTTCGTGCTACTTGATGGCCGGGGCGTGGGCCAGCAGCGTGCGGGTCTGCTCCGAATCGGCGGACCCGCCGAACTCGAAATCGAACGCGGTGGCGAACTTGCCCGCCAGCAGCGTCACCACCGAGATGATGCAGCCGCCGACGGCGGTGTTGCCGTCCACATTGCCGAACACCATGAAGCCGATCCCGCCGACGATGCCGAGGCCGGCGGTGATCAGCAGGACGTTGGCGCGGGTGTTGCTGCGTCCGGCCTTGATGAATTCAACGTCGCGGGAACGGGCGCTCCCCCGGTCATCATTTCCCAGTTTCAGCCGATCCTGGGTCAGCTTCTCCATTGCCTCGGCGTGCCGGTTGTCCTCGGCCTTGAGGGCCAGCAATTGCTCCGGGGTGGCGCTGGCCACCGCTGCGAGGGCGGCATCCTTATCGCCGGTCGGATCGATGCCGAGGGCCTGTTCGATGGCCATGACGGCGGTTCCGGCCAGCGGGCCGCCCAGCATGGTGGCGATGGTCGGGGCGACCTTGCCCAGGACGCCGAGGGCGTCGTCCATGATGCTCATTGTCAAACCTCCTGGAACAGGTTGCAGACCATCTCGACGCGCTCCGGCTGCACGTCGTGCGACCACTTGCTGTCGCGGGCCTCGGCGGCGGCGGTCTGCCCGTCACCGGCCTGGAGCGCGGCCAGCATCTTCTTGAAGCCCATCAGGCGGGGAACGCCCATGAAGGCCATGTTGATCAGCGCCCGGCGCCGGCCGTCGGAGAGCGAGCGCCACCAGGGGACGTTCCTATCAAGCTCGCGCTCGATGATGGCCTCGTCGTTCTTGAACAGATAGCGGGCCTCGTCCTCGCTGATACCCCGGTCTTCCAGGTTGCGGCCGATGCCGATGGACAGCTTGCCGGCGGTGCAGTGATAGGGCTTCGTTTTCAGGCCCTCGACCGCCACGATTTCGCGGGCCAGGGCGTCATAGTCGATGGGGGTCATGGTCAATTCCTTTTGGCATTCGGGTGGAAGGGGCAGGTGGAGCATCCCTTGATGGTGTCGCGCAGTTCCTCGACGATTTCGGCCATGCCCTCGACCGCCGTGGTCATGTGGGCGACTTGGCGCGAGAACTCCTCGGTGACGTTGACCATCAGCGTTGCGGGAACGGTGCTGTCGTCCTCGGGCCGGCGGCGCGAGAAGAACCACGCCGCGATGCCGGCCAGCGCGATCAGCGCCAGGGCAACCGTGACGGTGATCTGCACGTTGTCGGATGCCTGACCGAGGATGCCCACGGCGTCACGCGCAACCGGCGTCCAGTCGTGGGGAGTATCCCCCGGCATCACGGCACCAGCCGGGAACGGAGGTCTGCCGCCGTGGCTTCCAGGTCGGCCAACGCCTGAACGTCGGCCGGATCGGGTTCAAGCCCGGCGGCCTGGGCGGTGACGATGGCGCCGAGCGGTCTGGCCTTGCGCTTGTCGATCAGGGCGAGTTCGGCCCGGATCGGGCCGTTTTCCCCGCCGCCGTACTGGCCAGCGATATGGTTTTCCATGGCTACTCCTTTGGTTTCGGGTGGCTGGCCTTGACCGCCTGCCAATGATCGAGGACGCGCAAGGTGTCCTCGGGGAGGGTCGTGCCCTGCTCGCGCAAGGCCGCGAGGCCCTTCAGGATGCCGTCGAGGGTGTCCCCGGCCGGCAGATAGGCGGCGATCCGGTCGCGCTGGTACTGGGTGCCGATGATTTCGCGGGCCAGATCCAGTCGAAGGGCGAGCAGGTGTTCTTCGCTCGGCACCTCGAACCCATCGGGATAGGTGATCACCTCGGGGGCGTCGGCATCAGCCTGGGCGCTGGTGATTTCGACGCCGGGGAAGAACCGCTGGAATAGCTTCCATGCGGGTATGGCCGCCGCGAGGGCGTTGATGTCGGTCTCGGTCATGGCGGGATTCCTCAAGCGGCCGGGGGCTGGAACTCGAAGACGTGGATCTCCGACCAGCCATAGCGGCAGACGTAGTTGTTCTGGCTGTACATCTCGTTGACCGAGAACCAGTTGCTGCCATGGCTCCAGGCGGTGGCGCCGAACTGGATGGTCTGGCCGGGGGTGTAGGCCGGGGCGATCAGCACCGACCCCACCATCTTGTAGCCGCCGTTGCCGTCCGAGTAGAAATAGCCGTTGCCCGAGCCGGTGTAGTAGGTGCTGCCGCCGAAGCTGGTCCAAGCGGTGTCGGTGCGCTTGAGCGGCATGGAGGTCGAAACCTGCCAGCCGCCGCCCGCGACGTTGACCATGATTTCGGTGGCGGTGTAGCTGCAATTGGTCGACAGGTAGATGCGGTGGTCGACCCAGAACCACGACCCGGCACCCACCGGGGTATAGGTGAAATTCGATCCGGTCAGCAGGTTGCCCTTGCTGCCCCAGGTCGTCCGGGTGATGTCGGCGAAGAAGTGGTGCGCCGTGTTGAGGAGCCGCGAGGCACCCCATTGCGGTTGACCGTTCGCCCCCACCCGCAGGGACTGGCCCGGCGATCCCAACGCCAGGCGGGCGGCACCGCTACCGTTGTGCACGAGCATGTCGCCCTTGGTGGTCAGGGCGCCGACGGCGTTGCCCATGACCTGTTGCACCCGCTGGGCCTGGGTGTCGCCCTGGGCCACGACGCGGGCGTTCTGTTCGTCGCCAGTCGCCAGCACCCGGCCATTCTGGTGTTCGCTGGTGGCGTTGATGAAGTTGACGGCGGAAGACGGGCCGACCGCCTCCAGGGCCTTGGCCAGCAGGACCAAGTCTTCCCCGGTGGCGGTGGCGGCGGATGCCTCGACGCGATTGACGATGGCGTCGGTGGCGCTGCGCAAAGTGGACATGGTTCCCTCCCCTACCAAAGACCGAGCAGTTTCTGTTTCCGATAGGCGGCCACCGGATCGGCGATGCCGTCCACCAGCGAGGCGGCCTTGCGGGCCTCAACCATGCTGATGTCGGCGGCGTCGACGATGGTCCGGGCCGCGTCGTCGGCTGTCGTTCGGATATCCGCCGCCGCCGTCCTGGCCGTGTCTTCGGCGCGGGAGGCGGTTGCGGCCGAGGCCGCGGATTGGGAGGCCCAGTTCCGGGCCTCGTCCACCTGGGCGGCAACCTGTCGGCCGAGGGCTTCGAGGTCGGCGCCGCTGTTGGTCAATCCGCTGCCGTCGGCGTTCCACATCAGGGAGCGACGTGGAACCGGCTCGGGAAGGGTCAGGTCTGCGGTGCTGGACGACAGGGGGGAGCGCGTCACCGCCCGCCCCAGATCGTCGGCCACCTGTCCGATTGCGGCGGTCAGGCGGTGGAACTCCTGGTCCAACGCCCTGGCGCTGACCGGCGCCCCGGCGGGGAAGTTCGGAGCCTTGGCCACCTCCAGCACCCGCCGCAGCAAGACGATGGTACCGGAGGCCGGGGCCTTGGCGAAGATCACCATGCTGCGGTCCACCACCACCCGGAACCCGGAGGTCAGGTGGGAGTCGTCCACCCAGACCTGGATATCGGTTTCGTCGAAGATGGCGTAGGTGACGGGGAAGGCGGTGGTGCGGCCATCGCCGCAATAGCTGATATCGGTCTCGCTCATTCGCCCCTCCCGCCGCTGATGATCACCTCGCCGACGGACTTGGCGTGCTGGCCGCCGCCGGCGGTGTAGGTGGTCTGGACCGCCTCGACCTGGAACCGGCCGAAGATGTCCCGCACCTCCGGGCGGTCGTTGAGCGAGAGGAGGAAGCGGCCCCGGATTCCGGCAAGCTGGTCGGCCAGCCGGGCGAAGTCATCGCGGGAGAACAGTTCCTTGCCGTAATCGGTCTCGCAGCCGAAATACGGCGGGTCCAGATAGAACAGGGTCGCAGGCCGATCCCAGCGGGCGATGAAGTCGCCGAAGGGCAAGCCGTCGATATAGACCCGCTCCAGCCGGGCATGGGCGGCCTTCACCGAGTCCTGGAACCGGGAGGGGGCAAGGCGCCCGGCCGACATGGCCGAATAGCCGAAGGTCGGGGTCCGCACCTTCCCGGCGAAGCTGAGTTGCTGGAGGGTATAGAAGCGGGCCGCCCGTTCCACGTCGGTCAGCGATTCGGGCGGGGTCGCCCGCAGCCGCTCGAAGTCGGCCCGGCTGTTCAGGCTGTAGGACAGCTCGGCCAGCAGGGCGTCGGGGTGGCGCCGCACCACCCGGAACAGGTTGGACACATCGCGGTTGAGGTCGTTCAGGGCCTCGACCGGCGGCCGGCGGCGGCGGCGGAAGAACACCCCTCCCATGCCCAGGAAGGGTTCGGCGTAGCAGGTGTGGGGAATGGCCTCGATGCGCCGGATCAGCCGGGCGGCCAGATTGCGTTTGCCTCCCAGCCAGGGCAACAGGCCGGGAAGCGGGTCAACGGGGTGGTGGTTCTGTGGCGCTCCCATGGGCGTCGGTCTCCGTGATCGACGCTCGGGGGCGCTCCGATTGGGGGCTCGCGGCCCTCACATGGTTCAGTGTCCCACAGCGGGGGCACTTGATTTCAAGGGTGCCGTCCCCCGACCGTCTGGCCAGAAGGCGGCTGCATTTTCCGCAGCGAATGGACTCCATCATCTTCTTCGTTTACGACTGGACCCGCCCGTGTGCACGGGTGGCGGGACGGCCCGGCCTCGGCCGGGGTGGGGTCGTGCGAGGGCAATCCTCGCGGTTCGGGCTGTGGACGCAGCCCGTCCCCCGCCGACTTTCACCGACAGGGAATGGTCAAGGGCGGCACATGGCCGCCCCGGTCAATGGTGAGAAACGGGATTCCGCCAGCCCGGCGGCTGCCAGATCAGGAAGGCGAAGGCCGCCGCCTCGATGAAGGGCAGGAACAGCACCGCCGTTTCCATGTCCCAGCCGTATCGCTCGGCGGCCCGCCACAGGAAGAACAGCACCAGCATGGCGATGGCGAAGCACATGGCCGACCCGAACGCCACGCGCCGCCAGCGACAGCCGGCCAGCCGCAGGAGATATCCCCCGGCGATGGTCGGGCCGAAGATCGAGACGAGAGCGGCTACGGTGTCCACTTGGCCCTCACTGGATGGGCAGCTTCAATTCGGTGCGATGGGCGCGACCGTCTTCGTATTCTGCCCGAAGCTTGGGAAACTCGTCCAGCAATTGCGTTCGAGCCGCTGCCCGATAGTCCTGAATCACCTTGCGGATGAACTCGGATTTGCGGCCGTCGGGGCCATCGGAGCGGATGCGGTAGACTTCGGACCAGGGGGATTTGCCCGTCACCACCTTGTCGAGGAAGTCCTTGGCGCCCAGGCCGTCGTATTGCGGCAGCTTGACGCCGTTGCCGGCCAGTTCGAGATAGCGGTAATAGGCTTCCGGGTTGTCCTTCAGGTTGAGCGTCACCCCGTCCACGCCGACCCGCTTGGGCGGGCTGCGCATGTCGGCCCCCAGGCGCAGCATCTCCTGATCGATGGGGCTGTCCTTCGCCGCCTTGCTGGTGATCGGCGATCGACCTCGGCCTTCGCCACATCCTTGCCGGTGCGCACCACCGACACCAGGGGCGCGTTGGGATCGCCCATGGCGGCAAGGTCGCGTTCCAACGCCTGGGCCGCCGGAGCCGCCGGGGGTGCGCCATCGGGAACCACGGCGCCGGGAGCGCCAGGGGCACCGGGACCGCCGCCGCGCCGGATGTTGCGCAGCGCCGACAGGCCGATTCCCAGCACCTCGGTGACGGCGCCGAAGCCCGCCCCTTCCAGCGACTTCTTGAACCGGGCCAGCGCCTCGTTGTCGCCTGGATTGGCGGCGAGGAAGTCGTTGACCGGGTTGGCAAGGGCCGGGTGCTGCTGGATCAAGTTGGACAGGCCCGCCTCGTAGGGGTCTTGGGTGACGAAGGTGGACGCGGCGCCGGCGGCGGTGCTTTCGGCGAAATGACCGATCCGGGATGCGGCGGCCTCGCCGATGCCGATGGCCTTGCCTCCGGCCGCCACCTTCTCTCCCGCCCCGACCACCCGAGCGCCGCGCATGGCGGGGATGAAGCCGGTCAGGAACTGCGCCACGTCGCGGATGATGCCGCCGGTGGTGGTGGTGGCCTCGGGCACCTCACCCTTCTTGCCGGCAAGGGTGGTGAACAGGTTGGGGTCGCCGGGGTGGTTGCCAAGGGAGCCGTCGAAGCCGGTGTGCTTCTTGATCCAGTCGTTCAGTGCCCAGCCGGCATGATCCAGGGCGGTGAAGGTTTCGTGCACGGCGTCGGAGATGCCGCCCACCGCCTGGACCGGGGCTTCGACCAGACCCATTCCCACGTCCTTGGCGACGGATACGGCGCGGTCGGTGAGGGAGGCATCCTTGCCGTTGGCCAGGGTGGCGGTCGAGGTTCCCATGGCGGCGCTGTCGACGGCGGCTCTGGCGGCGGGCTGCATGCTCTTGATGGCGTCGAGGCCGTCCTTGATGTAGCGGGCCGAATCAACCGGCGTGGTGGCGTTGGCGGCGCTCTTGGCGTTCTCGGTCAGCACCGTGTCCAGATCGGCGCGGGACTGGTTGCTTTCCAGATCCCAGGAGCGGCGGCGCACCGCCACCGTCTTGGCCTGGGTCAGTTCGTCGAAGGCCAGGGAGAATGACGCCTTGGTGGACGGGTCGGAAATGTTCCCGGACACGCGGTCATGGAGGTCGCGGGCCTTCTCGGTGAACCGCTGATCCATGGTCCGCCAGTCGGTGTCTTGCTCCATCTCAAGCTGGAGATTGGTCATCTCGCGGGACGCGGCGGCCTTGGCCCGGATCAGGTCGGCCTCGTTGCGGGCCTTGTCGCGGGCGGCGACGAACTGCACCACGGCGTCGGCAGCGCCGCCGAGCTGCGTTCCGGCGGTGGCGAACATGGACGGGTCGATGCGGGCGGCGGTCTGCTGGGCGCCGATGCCGACCTGACGTTCCATAACAGGGATGCGGGGCATGGTTCAGCCTCCGAAGGCGGTGCGGGGGGCGATCCGCATGGGGCCATAGCCCATGTCGGTGTTGATCATCCCCGACGTGGCCGAGGGGGTCAGCGTCTTGGCGGGGAACATCGAACCGCCGATGGAGGTGGCGGCGGTCAGCAGCGAGGTTCCGGCCTTGAAATAGCCGGACTGCTGGGCAATCTCGCCCTGCATCCGGTCGCCAGCCGCCTGGGAGCGGGAGGCGTTGGCCCCCAGCAGACCCTGATAGCGCACCGCCAGGGCGTCCATTTCGGCGTTCTGGGCGTTCTGGGCCATCAGGTCGAGGGGAGAACCTTCCATGCTGACGCCGGTGCCGCCGGCCGCCGCGCGGGCATAGCCGAGTTCCCGGCGCTGGCGGTCGCGCAGACGGCCTTCCTCATAGGCGGCGGCCTGTTGCTGGGCCTGGGCGTTGTTCTCGGCCACCTGGGCGTTGTATTCCGCCGCCTTTGCCTGGGCCTGACCGGACTGGACGGCACCCACGGCACCGACGACGGCGGCGGCGGCCATGGCGGCCTGCATCACGGTAACCGTGGTGCCTGCGATGGTGAACAGTTCGCACATGGCGGTTTCCTACTGGGTCAGGGTGGGGGCGATGCCGACCACGGTCATGGGCAACGGCTTGTCCTGGACGACGAGGACGCGGGCTTGGCGGTCCCAGTTGGCGGGGAACGGGATCACCTTTTCCCCGGTGAACATGCCGGGCAGCTTGTCGAAGTTGATGGGATAGTCCTGCACGCCCACGTCTTCCAGGTCGCCTTCGGTCGGGCCGGCCAAGGCGCCGAGGGTGGCCCAGAACCGCACCACCGCCTCGGTGACGCGCTTCACCCGGCCCACCGAGGTTCCGTTGTTGGTGGCGAATTCCAGGTTCATGGTCTCGTATTCGGCCTGGGCGTAGAGGCCGACATGGACCACCGAGGCCGGTCCCCCGAAGATGGTGATGGAACCGCCGGTGACGGTGGCCCCTCCCTGGGAGCCGTCGGCGAGGTATTTCACCGGCTGGCCTTCCAGGTAGTCGAGGCCGCTGATGGTGGTGGCGGGGGCACCGCGATAGGTAGTCGCCGCGTCCATGAACACCGCCTCGATCAGGTCGGCGTTGGTTTCCGGCCAGAACTCGTATTCCAGGCTTTCAACATGGCGGACGGTCTGGCCGTTGATGGTGCGCTTGACCGTCATCCACAACTCGTCCTGGCCGTCGCCGGGGATGGAGGCGATGCTTTCGACCACCGCCTGTCCGCCGTTGAACGACCCGCCCAGGGGGTGGCGGCTCCAGGCGATCACCTGTTCCTCGCGCAGATAGGTCAGCGCCACCAGAAGGCCGTCGTTGCGGATGTCCTTCTCCGGCGGCAAGCCCGAGCAGTCGCTGTTCTGGCAGGACGAGGAAACCGGCGTCTGGCTGCGCTGCCGGCCCGACTGGTTGCCCACGGCGCTGCGCTTCATTCCCGACTACAAGACCGCGGCGAGCTGCCACCCCAACGACTTCACCCGCTCGGCCTACCAGTTCGGCTACCACATCCAGGCGGCCCATTACCTGGAGGGCATCGAGCGCGTCACCGGCCATCGGCCCGACGCCTTCTTCTTCATCGCCCAGGAGAAGGACGCCCCCTATCTGGTCAGCCTCTGCACCCTGGACGAAGAGGCGCTGATGTGGGGCCAGCGGCTTGCCCGCCGTGCCATCCGCATCTTCGAGCGCTGCCTGGAGCGGGGCTATTGGCCCGGCTACGACGGCGGGGTCTCGACCATCGGCCTGCCCGGCTACGCCATCAAGGAATACGAGGGCATGGACGCCCTCGGCATGTTCGACGCCCCCACCACCACCAAGAAGGATTTGCCCTATGAACACGCCGCTGAATAGGGACGCGCTCGCCGAGCAGGCGTCCGCCACCGGCGGCAGCCTGGGCGGCTGAATTGCCGCCATCAAGGCCAACCCGGCCCAACATGCGGGTGCCGGCCTCGGCGCTCTTATTCAGGGCGGCCCCGATGGGGGCGATGCTGACTTCCTTGCCGCTGACGGCATTCCCGACGATTTCGCCGGCCGCCATCATGATGCGGAGCGGCGTCGACCACATGGCCCAGGCGTCGCCGATAAAGGAAAAAAAAGCGTCCCATTTCGGCTTGATGGGGTCCCACATCGACCCAAGGAAAGCGGTGAACTCCTCGAAACGAAACTGCGCCAAGGTCCAGAAGTTGTCGAAGAGGAATTTGATCGGCACCCAGTTGTCGTAAATGACGCCAGCAGCCAAGGCGATGCCCGAGACGGCGAGGCCAATGGGGTTGGCGGCCATGGCGATGCCGAGGCCGCGAAAGCCGAAGGCGACGAGGCGGAGCGCCGGTGGCAACACCATCAAGGCAGCACCGATGCCGGTGATGGCCATGGTGGTGCCGGGGGCGCTACCGGACAAGTTCGCCATCCACTCAATCACCGGGGCGGCCAGGACCATGGCGGCGCCCAGTGGCGGCAGCAGCGAGCGCCCGACCGATTCGCCCAGCTTGTCGACGGCATTGGCGGCGGCTTTTGACCGCTCGTTGAAGGTGGTCATGATCCGGCCGTAATCGGCATCAATGGTGCCGGTGGCTTTCAGGATCTCGGCCTTGTCCTCTTTGTACTGATCCATGCGCGACAGCATGGGGCGGATGAAATCCTGCACCTGCATATCGCCGAACAGCTCGCCCAGCCGGGCCTTGCGCTTGACCTGATCGGAGCCGAGCATGGAATCGAGCTTGGCCAGATAAACCTCGACCGGATTCTCCCCCTTCTTCATGGCGTCGGCCATCATCTTGGTAACGTTCACCCCGTGCTTGGCCATGTTCTTGATGGTCTCGGGCGACATCATCTTTTGGAAGAAGTTCTTCATGTTATTGGCGGCTTCGGAGGATTCGCCGGCCCCCTTGCGGGCGATCTGCAGCGAGGCACCCAAGGTGGCGACGCCCTCGGAGCCGGTCAGCCCGGCCTCCTTGGCCGCCGCGCCCAGGGTCGGCAGATAGCGAGCCATATCCTTCAACTCGAAACTGCCCTTCTTACCGGCGAAGGTCAGGCGGTCGATCTCCTTGCTCAGCCCATCGGGGGAGATGCCCAAGGTATCGATCAGGGTGTAGGACATCTTGGCAAGGTCTTCGATATCGGCGCCGGAGGCGGTGGCGGCGCGGCCGATGGACCGGAGCGCTTCGGTGGCTTGGCCATTGTTCAGGCCGGCGGAGACCAGGGCTTTGTAGGCCTTGGCCAGATCATTGACCGACTGATTGGTCTCGCCCGCCACTGACAGGTGATGCAGATGCTGGCGCAGCTTTTCAATCTCGCTATCGGTCATATCGGCGGTGATGCCGATCTCCATCAACTGATGCTGCAGATCCCCGGCGGCGGCGGTGATCTTGCTGATGCCGTAGAGGCCGGCCCAGGCTTGGCCGACATCCATCACCCGGCGCTGCAGGCCGGACATGCCCTTGTCCAACTCGCCGATGCCCTGCATGGCGCGGCCGATGGTGGAGCGATAGCCCCCCGCCAGGGCCGCGCCGATCAGGACTGAAACGCCGAGGGTCCGCATCACCTAATCTCCAGTCAACTCTTTCGCCAGTTCGTCGCAGGCTTCCAGCCAGCCGACAAACTCGGGCACCGTCATTCGCCCGACTTCGGCCCGCCCCCATCCGCTGAACCGGCAGCAGACGAGGACGGCTCGTCGGACTCGGTCCAGGGGGTAGACAGAAAAACCAACAAAGGGCGCTGCAGCGTCCGGTACTGGGCCGACCGCATCTTCATCACCGCCTCGGCCGGCAGGTTGCAGAGCCGGGCCACCAGCCGGGCCTCGTTTTCCGAGTTGGTGTTGGTCAGGCTCTCGGACAACGCGGCGATCTCGTCCTCGACCAAGGGTTCGCGCATGGTGATCGCGGTATAGCTGCTGCCGCCGATCTTCACCGGACGGGGGAACGTGATCTCAGATTTGCGCAGATCGTCATTCATGGCTCGTCCCTCCTCAGATCCTCTCGGCCGGGTCGCCGCCCAGTTTCAGGGTGAAGGCTTCGCCGCCCTGGATCTCGAGGCAATCGGTGGTGCACATGTTGCGTGACTGGTAGGTGATGCCGTTATCGGCCACCCACTGGGCGACAACGCCGACGAAGCGCCGATGCCCTCGGCGCCAGGGATAGTGTGGCCGGAAGCCCCCGCCGTGGTGGCGATGACTCCCGGCCGGTTTTCCCTTATGGTTGTGGCTGTCAAGACACACAGGCCATGAGGGGAAACGGAAATGGATGCAGAAGTTATGGCGGCGAAGCTGGCCGAGAAAATGGCTACTTCGGCTCGGATGTTGGCGGCAGCTACTGTAAATGCGGCCATTGGCGAGAAGGTGTTGGAATTGCTAGCCACGCAGGAGACGATCTCTTTTTCGGCCATGATCTCAACCTTCCAGGCTGTGATCGACGGACGCGCGGAATATTCAGGCCGAGACCTTTTATCCATGCAGGCCGAGGAGTGCATCACCGCGCTCCTTGCCGCCCGAAAACTTCGGGCTGAAACTCAGCCAGAAGCATCAGCACCGTAATCCAGTCATCCGACTGATAGTTGGCACGGCCCTCGAACCAGCAGACGAATGCTGATTTTCCATCCTCGTTCATAAGGTGTTGGAGCGCCGCCGGGGGCAGGGATGCCAACAGAGACCCGGACTCCCTGAGCGCGGCAACAAATTGGTCGAGAAGGGGGGCACTGTTCATGCGGCTTTCCCTTCTTCGACATTGCGCCCATGGGGGCGCGTGTTAGGCTGGTAGCGTCGTATATGAGTTAGTCGATACCCGTTGCCGTCGAACCGCTCTGGAAACAGCTGTTGGACGGTCAGCCCCAGTGCCCCGGCGACAGCCGGTTCACAGCGGCTTGAAGGGGCCATCAGCGAATGGCTCATAGCCTGTTGGGAAACGCCCAATTGGCTCGCGATCTTGCGCAGCGAGTTCCCTCGCAGGCGCAGCTGGTAGCAAACCCATGCCCGCCGATCGGCGGGGTTTTTTGGGACGTCAGAGCTTGTGAGTACGTTAGACATGACAAGGTTTATAACAGGCGCGTTTGCGCACAACAAGCGACTTCGCGCGTATCCGTCTCGATTTTGTGAGCGCGTTCGTGCGCTGTCGGTTAATGCATTGATATTAAATTGGTATTCCGAAGTCGGATGCTATCATCCGACTCGGCGAAAATAGGCCGGATGCAATGACTGCCCCCGAGACTATCGCTGAAAGACATCGGCAGCTTCGCGCATGCCTGGGAATTACCCAGTCTGAAATGGCTGCGCGATTGCGCATAGGCCTCCGGACCTACGCCTCATACGAATCAGGTGAGCGCCTTCCCTTGGCTGAGACGTTGGCCGCCCTGGGCCAGATGGGCTTCAATATCCACTGGCTTATAACGGGTGAGGGCCAGATGCGCCCTGGTGGTGTCGGTGCCTCAGCGACCGCTTCGCCCGCCGCCCTCGATGCCGACCTCTACGGGCAGGTCACCGAGGCGGTTGCGGCGGCTTATAAGGAGTGTGGCTATACCATGGCTCTGCGCGACATCGCCGCCGAGGCCGCCAAGATCGCCGCCGACCTGTCGGAGGATGTGCTGCCGGAAGATCGCCCCGCCGCCATCCGTGGCGCCATCGGCCAGCTCCGCCGCCGCCTGCGCGAGGCCCTCGCCAACCCTCATGGGGCTGAGGCAAGCACCCAAAAGGCCTGAGACTTGTATACTATTCCGCGCCGGACGCTTTCACGGTTCCGCCCACTCCGGTATGCGTAGAAACTACCTACTCGGAACCACCGTCGACGCCCGGCAGGTTTCTACGCCTCATCCAAAACCACCCGCCGAAAACACCGCTTCCCCTCGACCCAAATGCAGAATCGCTCATCGAGCAGCCCGGGGCCGAAAATTTTTACAAGATGGTCGCGAATGGCGGATTTCCGCTGTTCCCATCCCACCACATCCCGGCGGTTCCAGGCTTATCCCACCATCCTGGTTATCTAAGACTGAGTGCCGGGTTACAGTAAGGATACCCCGTCGATGTACCGATTGGCGCTATACGCGCCGCGTTATATTGTTGTCGCATGATAGCGAGCTTTCGCGACAAGGAAACGCAGCGCCTTTATCAGGCGGGTACGTCCAAGCGGTTTGCGGCTATCGCCAAGGCAGCGATGGCTCGATGCGGCCACGGAACTGCTCACCCCCAGGGAACCGCCTGGAGGCTCTGGCTGCCGACGCCCTGGCGCCGGAAGATCTGGCCCCCTCCCCAATCGAGGGGTTGCAATGGCTGGTCAATGCTCCTTCCGTCCAAACGGCGGTGATAGACGAGCGCGGCTATCCGGCCCCGATTGTCGTTCCCGATCCGCGTATTTCAAGGTCTGGCTATCCAGGCGCGCAAAGCCCGACGTGATCGCCAGCAGGCAGAGGCAGTGTGGCTCCTGGTAAGTCAGAGCTTGCGACAATATTCGCTCAACGGTGATTTCGCGGCGGGCCTGCCTGCGCCCTTGCGCGAAATATTCGATGAGATGCGCCCCGCGCCAGCACAGCCCCTGGACGATGACGCCCCGCCGCCGCCGCCGAACTGGTAGGAAAATCCAAATTTCGCTATTACGTCTTCGTTTCTGTTGGAAGAAGCTTGCCGCCCTGTGTCCGGACTGGACGGTCTGGGTGATTCTCTGCCTCGCGTCGATTGACGCTGGTGGCTTTCGCTGTCGGGCGCGTGCTACATTAGGAATGTCTACACCGCCCATGGCGGCAATGCGGGGATTGATGGTTCTGGCCCAAGGCAAAGTATCCGTGGTCGCGAAGCGAGGAAGCCGCCTCGGGCGGTTTGCCGCTTGGGCGGGCGCGCTTGCCTTGGCGTTGCAGATCCTGCTGCCGCTGGCTCCGGCCCAGGCGGCTTTGTCCGTCGATCAGGAACTGGCGGCATCCATCTGCCATTCCAGCACGGGCGATGCCGTTCCCGCGTCCGGCAAGACGGTCCACGACCACTGCCAGTTCTGCCAGATTCACGCCAGCGCCAAGCTGGTCGTCCCGACGCTTTCCTGGACCGTGCCTCCCGCGCCGGTGACGTTGTTCACCATCCTGCCGCCGAGCGATGGTGGAACCGTTGCCAATCCCGGACATCTTCCCCATCCCCAAAGAGGTCCTCCCCCGTTCTCCTGATTCCCTCGGGCCGGCCTTGGCCGCCCCCTTGCGTCATGGAGAATGGAGGACGAGACATGAGCACTTCCGCAGTCAAAAGCGTGCCCAAGGCCAATGAAGTCGGCTTGGGCTCTTTGGTGTTGGGCACAGGGCTGACCGTGGCGTCGCTGATCCTGGTGCCGGCCCTGTCGCAGAGCCTGGGAGTCGGCCCCAGCCTGACTGGCGCGTTGCGCGTGGTTCTGATGAAGGCGGCGGCCAGAATCTGATGCGCAAATCCGATACCTTCCTGGTTCTGGCGGCGGTGACGCTGGCCCTGTTCGGACTCAGCTTCGCCGATGCCATGCGCGGCGTCGGCGCGGCGCGGGAGAGTCTGGCCCGCAAGATGGAGATGGTGGAGCAGTTGGGATTGACCGATCTGGTGCTGTTTACCGAGGCGCGCTACACCCGCCACCCCAGTCAGGCCGATCTTCATTCGGCCTTTCAGGACCACCCCTTTGCCCTGGAGCACTTTCCCAGCGGATCGCTGTTGCCGCCGCCCATGCTGAACGGACGGCGCTCATGAGCCCGTGGGTCCACAAGCAGCGCAATTTGTTGGACTTTACCCTGTCGTCGCTGTCGCGGCGGAAGGGCAAGACCCTGGGCATGATGGTCGTCTATACCGCCATCGTTTTCGTGCTGGCCTCGGTGATGCTGTTTTCCCACGCCATCCGCCGCGAAGCCGCCGTCGTCCTGGCCAAAAGCCCTGAAGTGCTGGTTCAGCGCATGGTGGCGGGTCGCCACGACCTGATTCCCGCCCGTCACCTGGAAGCCGTCAAGGGCATCCGCGGCGTGCAGTCGGCGGAAGGCCGCCTGTGGGGCTATCTGTTCGATCCGGCCGCCGTCGCCAACTATACCTTGATGGTGCCGACCAATCCCCG
Organism: Phaeospirillum sp.; assembly: GCA_030651575.1. Classification (GTDB taxonomy): domain Bacteria; phylum Pseudomonadota; class Alphaproteobacteria; order Rhodospirillales; family Magnetospirillaceae; genus Phaeospirillum. Next base: position 85,464 of record JAUSFB010000073.1, on the reverse strand, counting down.
GATCGAGCCGGGCAAGGTGGTGATCGGCGACGCGGTGGTGCGGGCGCGCAGCGCCGACCCCGGCGATCTGATGAGCTTTCGCGCCCATGACGGCGCCTTGGTGCAGTTCCGGGTGGACAAGACCATCTCGCGCGAGTCGGCCCTGGTGTCGGCCGATCTGTTCTTGGTGTCGGAGGAAGATTTCCGCCGCCTGTTCGGCATCGCGCCGGGCCTGTTCACCGATCTGGCGATCAGCGTCCGCAATCCGCGCGAGGTGGTCAAGATCGCCGAAAAGATCGACGCCGCCCTGCCCGACACCCGCATCATTCTGCGCGACGAGATCTTGCGGACCTACGAATCGGTGTTCGATTGGCGGGAAGGCATGTTGCTGGTGCTGCTGGCGGGGTCCATCCTGGCCTTCGCCATCTTCTCCTGGGAGAAGGCGTCCGGCCTTTCGGCCGAGGAAAAGCGCGAAATCGGCATCTTGAAGGCGGTGGGATGGGAAACCAGCGATGTCATCCGCCTGAAAATGCTGGAAGGCATGGTGGTGTCGCTGTCGGCCTTTCTGGTGGGCTATCTGCTGGCCTATCTGCACGTCTTTTACTTCGGGGCCGGGCTGTTCGAGCCGGTGCTGAAGGGCTGGGCGGTGCTTTACCCCAAATACAAGCTGACACCCTTCGTCGATGAATTGCAGGTGGCGACCTTGTTCTTTTTCACGGTGTTTCCCTACACCATCGCCACGGTGGTTCCCATCTGGCGGGCCGCCATCGTTGATCCCGATACGGTGATGCGATGATTCATCTTTCCGACGTCAGGAAGGCCTTCAACCAGGGCAAGTCCAACGAGTTCTGGGCGTTGAAGGGTATCGATCTCTCGGTCAAGGCCGGCAAGGTAACGGTGTTCCGTGGCCCCTCGGGTTCGGGCAAGACCACGCTCCTCACTCTGGTCGGGTGTCTGGCGCGGCCGACCTCGGGCCGGGTGAGGCTGCGGGATCGCGATATTTCCGGCCTGCCGGAGCGGTTCCTGACCGATATCCGCCGTTCCACCTTTGGCTTCGTGTTCCAGCAGTTCAATCTGCTGAAGGGGATCAGCGCCCTGGAAAACGTCATGATTCCGGCCTATCCCCTGGGCCGGGACCGCAAGGATCTGGCCCGGCGGGCGCATGAATTGATGGAGAGCCTGGACATCCATGCCAAGGCCCAGTCCAACGCCGAATGGCTGTCGGGTGGCGAGGCCCAGCGGGTGGCCATCGCGCGCGCGCTGATCAACGACCCGGAAGTGGTGATCGCCGACGAGCCCACCGCCAATCTGGACAGCGAGCGGTCCCGGCAATTCCTCGGCATCGTCGAAGCCCTGAAGGCGTCGGGCAAGACGGTGCTGATGACCAGTCACGATCCGCTGGTCTGCGACACCGCCGTGGTGGACCATGTGGTGAGCCTGCGCGACGGCCAGTTGGTGGAGGCCCGCTGATGCTGTTCCAGCCGGCCATTATCGCCCTGTTGCTGGCCTCCCTGGTCGGCACCATGATGGTGGTCGCCTCGGTGCCGTTCGCGGTGCGTGTGCTGCGCCGCTGGGACACCGCCAGCGGGTCCGGGGACCAGTTGGATATGGAAAAGCGGACCTATCTGGTCTCCACCCTGCTGGTGGTGGTGCTGTTGTCCGAACTGGCGTCGCTGGTTCTGTTCGTGTTCAACGCCGACCGCATGTCCAGCCTGTTCGTCGGCGCCATGTGCGCGGTGGGCACGCTGAACGTCAACGATTTCGGCTTTCCCACCTTGTACTTGAAGATCATCGTCTTTTTCGCCGCCAGCGCCTGGCTGGTGCTGAACCATGTGGACAGCCGGGGGTACGACTATCCCCTGGTGCGGGTGAAGTATGGCGCGCTAATGGCCCTGGCGCCGCTGATGATGGGCGCGGCGGGGGTGCAACTGGCTTATTTCCTGGGTCTGCGCGCCGATGTGATCGCATCTTGCTGTTCCACCTTGTTTTCCGGGGCGACCCAGATCACGTCGGACAAGCTGGCGGCCATCCCGCCGGAAGTCTCGCTGATGGCGCTGGCCGTGGTCCTTGGGCTGGCGATGGTGGTCGGGCGTCGGGCCTTGGTCACCGGCAGGGGAGGGGTGCTCTACGCCATCCTTTCCATCATCGTCTTCGCCGTCGCCATGGAAGCGGTGGTGGCGGCCATTTCGGTCTATGTTTACGAGATGCCGCATCACCATTGTCCATTTTGCCTTCTGAAGGGCGAATACGGCCATGTGGGCTATGCCCTTTACCTGCCGCTGTTCGCAGCGGCAGCCCTGGGCCTGGGCGGCGGCATCGCCCAGCCGTCGGCGCGGTTCGCCAGTCTGGCTGGGGCGGCGCCCCGGATCATGCGGCGCTGCATCGGGTCCTCCATGGCCGGGTTCGGCCTGTTCGGGGCGGTGGCCGTCTGGTTGATCTGGCGCTCGCACCTGATCTTGATCGAGCAGTCGCCGGTCAACGCCATCTTGTTGAATCTTTCGGGAGGCCAGCCATGAAAGCGATCCGTCTGTTGGCCGTCCTGCTGTTGCTCGTCGCCTGTGGCGAGGAGGGCGGCAAGGCCCCCCATGTGGGCAATGCGCCGGCGCCGTTCAAGCTGATGGCTCTGGACGGAACCAGCGTGGATTACCCCAGCGCCACCGCCGGCAAGGTGGTGGTGGTCCGGTTCTGGGCGACCTGGTGCCCGTTCTGCAAGGACGAGATGAAGATGATTCAGACCGTCTGGAGTCAGTCCCGCGACAAGGGTTTCGAGGTGCTGGCGGTCAATGCCGGTCAGGACAAGGGCGATATCGAGGGCTTCATCGCCAAGCTGGGCGTCACCTATCCGGTGCTGCTCGACCCCGGTTCCAAGGTCACCCGTCAATACGGCGTCACCGGCCTGCCCATGACCCTGTTCATCGGCCGTGACGGCAAGGTCAAGGGCCGCATCCTGGGCGAAACCGACGAGGCCACCTTTCGGCGCAAGCTGGACGAATTGCTATGAGCAAAACAAAGGAACTGGCCTGTGATCTTTGCAGTCTGCCGGTGCCGCCCCAGGGACCACACTTGGTGCTTGGGGATCGCGAGCTGGTGTTCTGCTGCGAGGGCTGCCAGGGAATCTGGCGGATGCTGAATCAGGGAGCCGCCCCGGCTCCCGCCGACAACAAGGGGAGATCATCATGATGGCCAACGATGCCAACCATCTTGGACACGAACTCGGGAAAGGAGCAGTCATGGCTGTTGGATATGTAGCGGGACGGAGCCTGTTCGGACGCCTGTTGGGCCATCCGGTGGTGATGCTGGGGGCGGGAATCGCCATCGGCTATCTCGGATTCAAGTACCGCAAGGAGATCACCGCCGCCGTGGCCAAGGCCAGCGACATGGGCCGCGATGTGGTGCTGAACGCCAAGGAGAACCTCGCCGACCTGGTCGAAGAGACCCGCGAAGCCGAGGAAGCCAAGGGTAAGGAATAGCTCTGACCTTGAAGGGGGGTCCGTCATGATCGCAAGACGGACGAAGGCGGCTCAGGCCGCCAGACAGGCGCGGGCAAGGCAGTTGTGGCAAGCGATGACGGTGCGTCATCGTTCGGCCGGCCATGTCCGCTTCGACTTGCCGGAACCGTTGCGCACTCGCACGGCGGCGGCGGTGCTGGAAGATGGGTTGGGACGGGTGGAGGGCGTCTATCGCGTCCATGTCTTCCTGGGCGCGGGGAAGCTTTCCATCCGCTATCTGGACGATGTTTGCGGCCTCGCCGACATTGCCAAGGCGCTGGCCGTTCTGGTGGCCGAGGCCGTCGACATGGACGTGCCGCCGCCGCCGGTGGCGGTACCCGTGGTGATCGGGGGAGAGGCGGCGCGGCCGGGATGGCTGGACCGGATCAAGGCCAGCGCTCCCGTCCAGGCGGTTCGTCAACGCTATGACGACCTGAAGGCCAAGGTCGACGTGATGTCGAAGATCGTCGCCATCAAAACCGGCAAACCGGCGCCCGGCGGAGTCGACGTGCAGGAATGGCTTATCCATTTCTGTAATGATCTGGTCGCGTTCTATCTGATCCGCCAGCACTGGGACCGCATTATCGGGCAGTGGCTGCCGCGTCCCTGGGCCTATCGGTATCAGTGGATGACGGTGGTCTATCTGACCTTCCTGCTGGTGCGCTATCGCAAGGGCGCCGTGCCGAAGAAGGTGAAGTCATGAGTGCGGCGGCTTTGGCGAATATCGAGGTCGCCCACACGTTACGCCGCCGCGTCAGGGTGGTGGTTCCCGCGCTGAAGGGCGAATCCGAGCGGCTATGCCTGCTGGAAATCCTGCTGAGGAAGCACGCCGCCATCCGCGAGGTTCGGGTGGTCCCCGCCCTTGCCTCGCTGGTGGTGCGGTTCGACCCCCATCGGCTTCCCGCCGGGAATGTGCTGCGGCTGGTCGATACCGTGGCCGGCAATGTGGCCCGTGCTCCGAAACAACCGCCACCGCCGGTCGTTTGCGACGAAGGCCCCGTGGGCGAGGTCAGCGTGGCGGTGGAGGGTATGACCTGCGCCTCCTGCGCCGCGCTGATCCAGATGAGTCTGAACCGTGATCCCGCCATCAGGTCCGCCTCGGTCAATTACGCCACCGCCACCGCCACGGTGGTGGGCAAGCTGGACCGTCCGGCGCTGGAGGCCCGCATCGGAGCGTTGGGCTATGAGGCGCGCCCCATGGACACGCTCAGCCAACGCCGCATGATCGTCGAGCGCGAGCGTCAGCATGTGAAGGACGCCAAGCGTCGGGCCATCAGCGCCTGCCTGCTCAGTCTGCCGGTGATGGTGATCGGCATGGCCATGCCCCGGTCAAGGCTGTGGCATGTGGTGGAATTCGCCCTGACCACGCCGGTGGTGCTGGGGGCCGGCCGTCAGTTCTTTACCCGCGCCGTCAAACTGGCCCGGAACCGCACCGCCAACATGGATACCCTGATCGCGCTGGGGGCCGGGTCGGCCTATGGCCACTCGGTGACCTCCATGCTGGCCGGGCGGCATCATCTTTATTTCGAGGCGGCGGCGGGCATCGTCTCGTTCGTGCTGCTGGGCCGTTGGCTGGAGGAGCGCGCCAAGGGCAAGGCCGGCGACGCCATCCGCCGCCTGCTTGACCTGCAACCGCCCACCGCCACCCTTATCCAGGGCGAGGTCGAGGTGGTGGTTCCGGTTGACGATCTGGTCGTCGGTGACATCTTGGTGGTTCGTCCTGGCGAACGGGTGCCGGTGGATGGCAGCGTCACCGGCGGTCGCACCACCTTGGACGAATCCATGGTCACCGGCGAAAGCATGCCGGTGGTCAAGGGACCGGGCGACGCGGTTATCGGCGGCTGCATCAACGGTGCGGGAAGCTTCCGCATGCGGGCCACCGCCGTGGGCCAGAACACCGTACTGGCCGGCATCGTGCGCATGGTCGATCACGCCCAGGCCACCAAGCTGCCGGTGCAGCGCATGGCCGACCGGGTGTCCTCTGTCTTCGTGCCGGGCGTGGTGGCGGTGGCGGGAATCACCTTTGCGACGTGGCTGGCGGGGGGAGCCCGCTTTTCCACCGCGTTGGGCAACGCCGTATCGGTTTTGCTGATCGCGTGCCCCTGCGCCCTGGGGCTGGCGACGCCCACCGCCATCATGGCCGCCACCGGACAGGCGGCGTGGCGCGGAATCTATATCCGTAACGGCGAGGCGCTGGAGACGGCGGCCACATTGACGGTGCTGGTGTTCGACAAAACCGGCACGGTCACCGAGGGTCGTCCGGTGGTGTCTTATTTCGCGGTGCGGCCCGGTTTCGATCAGGACGAGGTCCTGGCTCTGGTCAGCGCCGCCGAGGCCGGGTCCGAGCACCATCTTGGCCGTTCGGTGGTGGATTACGCCCGCTCGCGCGGGGTCGAGCCCGGACCGGCCGATGACTTCGCCGCCGAGATCGGACGCGGCGTCCGCGCCCATATCGGCAGGCATGTGGTGCTGGTGGGCAGCGCCTCCTATCTGGCGGAAGAAGGCGTCGCCGTCGAGGTCCCGTCCCTGGCGGGCCAGACGCCGGTCCTGGCCGCCATCGACGGCAGGTTTGCCGCGGTGTTCGGCATTTCCGACCGGCCTCGCCCCACCTCCGCCGCCGCCATCGATCGCCTGCACGAGCTGGGCATTCGCACCATCATGGTCACCGGCGACGTGGCGGAGGCGGCCCAGGCTATCGCCGCCGAAATCGGCATCCCCGAAGTGGTGGCCCAGGCTTCTCCGTCCCGTAAGCAAGAGATCGTGGCCGAATTGCGGGCCAAGGGCGAGTCGGTGGGCATGATCGGCGACGGCATCAACGACGCTCCCGCCCTGGCCGCCGCCGATGTGGGCTTCGCCATCGGCACCGGCACCGACGTGGCTATCGAGGCCGCCCCGGTCACCCTGGTCAATGGCGACATCGCCAAGGTGGCCGAGATGATCGAGCTGTCGCGCAAGACCATGCGCATCATCCGCCAGAATCTGGTCTGGGCCATGGGTTACAACACCATCGCCATTCCCGGCGCGGCCTTGGGCGAACTCAGTCCCATGGTGGCGTCATCGGCCATGGCGCTGTCCTCGGTCTCGGTGGTGACCAATTCGCTGCGGCTGCAAAAGGACAAGTAGGTGGCCGCGGAGTTGGACTATTCCCTGGCCTTCATGGCCGGCATCCTGGGCAGCGGCCATTGTATCGGCATGTGCGGGTCGCTGGTGTCGGCCTGTTTCGTGCGCATGGGAGATGCGGGCAAGGGGGCGGTTCCGGCCGTGGCCTATCATGGGGCGCGGGTCTCGGTCTATGCGCTGGTGGGCTTCATCGCGGCGGCCCTGGGCCTCGCCCTGGTCTCCACCGGCATCGTCGGCAAGGTTCAGGGCATTCTCCAGATCATCGCCGGAGTGATCGTCATTTTGCTCGGCCTCGACATCCTGGGCTGGTTGCCCCGGCGGCTGCCGCTGCTCGGCCTGCCCATGGCGGCTTTCGGGAAATACTATTTCGCCGCCTCGGCCAAGGGGCCGGTGCGGGGCGCCGCCATGGCCGGCCTGCTCAATGGGCTGATGCCCTGCGCCCTGACCCTGGCGGTGGCGGTCAAGGCCACCGCCGCCGAGCAGGTCTGGCAGGGCGGTCTCTTGATGCTGGCCTTCGGGCTGGGAACCCTGCCCTCCATGCTGTTCGTCAGTCTGGTGTTGGGCCGCCTGGGGGCGCAAGCGCGGGGGTGGTTGCTGAAGGGGGCTGCTGTTGTCGTCATCGCGCTCGGCATCGCCACCCTGATGCAAGGCCTGCGTTTTTTTGCCGTGATGAAAAATCTGTCCAACTGGTGAACAAGAATAGGGAGAATGAGATGAAGCGTCGTCAATTCCTGGCCGCCGGCACGACCCTGGGTCTGGCCGCGACCGTTGCCGTTCCCGCCTTCGCCGCCGAGGGCGACGGCACCCCCATGCAGTTCATGCCGAAGAAGCCCAAGGACCCGACTCCGCTGGTGGATGAGCTGACCAAGTACCAGAAGTGCCCCTATTGCGGCATGGACCGTACCGAGTATCACTTCAGCCGCCACCTGATTCACTACTCCGACGATCTGGTGGACGGCACCTGCTCCATCCATTGCGCCGCCGTGTCGCTGTCGGTCAATCTGGACCGGGTGCCCAAGGCGATCTACGCCCCCGATAACGGTTCGGGCGAGGCGATCAAGCCGCTGACCAGCGCCGAAGCCGCCACCTATGTCATCGGTGGGGGGCACCGGGGCGTCATGAGCAAGAAGCCCAAGACCTCCTTCGCATCCAAGACGGCGGCGGAAGCCGCCAAGGGCGATGGCGAACTGGCGGATTTCAACAAGGCGCTGACCGCGACCTATCTGGGCATGGCCGAGGACACCATGATGATCCGCATGAAGCGGGAAGAACGCCGTCGCAAGGCCATGGGCGACATGCACAAGGGCTGAACCCGGTCGGGGGAGGCCGTGAACGGCCTTCCCCGCATTTTCAAGGAAACGTCATGCGCCTGATTGCCGCCCTGCTGCTGTCGCTGGTCCTGCTCGTCGCCCGCGCCGAGGCGGGCGAGGTGGTGGTGGCGCCGCCCGGACCCAACAGCGTCTGCCCGGTTTGCGGCATGTTCGTCGCCAAATACCCGGAATGGGTAGCCGCCGTGGTGTTCAAGGATGGCCATGCCCACTACTTCGACGGGGCCAAGGACCTGTTCAAGTTCATGCGCGAGGTGGGGAAGTTCGATCCCGGCCATTCCACCGCCGACATCATCATCGTGGCGGTCACCGACTATTACGGGGTAAAGACCATGGATGCCCGTGGGGCGTTCTTCGTGGCCGGCTCCGACGTCCTTGGCCCCATGGGTCACGAACTGGTGCCGTTGGCCACCCGGCAGGACGCCGATGAGTTCATGGCCGATCACAAGGGTAAGGGTATCCTGACCTTCGATCAAGTGGGGGCGGAGCTGCTGAAAAGTCTCGACAAGGGCGGAGTCAAGTGAGGGCTGTTTCCGTCCCCGAGGACAAAATGTGGGCGGCGCTGGCCGCCGATATCGCCGATTCCGGTCTAACCCGATCCCTGCGAAGCCGTCAGGGCTTGCTGTCGCCTTGCGCCGTTATCCTCCCCCGCCACGAGGTCGAGCGGGTGGAGCTGGCGGTATGGGCGCTCCACGCCGTGTTCGCGACGCCGTCGCTGGTGGACGCGGCGCTGGAAATCGCCCGGGGCGACGGCCTGCCCGATCATGGCCTGGGCGGCTGGATGCTGGGGTTCGACTTTCACCTGACCCCGGAGGGGCCGCGCCTGATCGAGATCAACACCAATCCCGGCGGTATGCTGGCGGTGGCGGCTCAGGGACGCGCCCTGGCCGCCTGCCGTCCCGAGTTGGGGGATGCTCCCGTGGTCGAGGGGATCGCGCTCGACGCCTTTCTCGACGAATGGCGGCGGCAGCGCGGTGGGCGAAAGCTGGGCCGGGTGGCGATCATCGATGACGATCCGCCCAATCAGTATCTCGATCCCGAATTCCGGCTTTACCTCCGCCTGTTCGAGCAAGGCGGCATCCGGGCCGATATCCTCGATCCCAGCCAGTTCGACGCCGGATCGGTGGACATGGTCTATAACCGGCTGGTGGATTTCAGCCTGGACTCCCCCGGTCATGCGGCGCTGGCCAAGGCATGGCGCAGCGGCGAGACAGTCGTCTCTCCCGATCCCCGCGCCCATTTTCTGTTTTCCGACAAGCGGGTATTGGCCCTGCTCGGCGACGAATCCGCCTTGCGCGCCATCGGAGTGCGCGCCGATATCGCCGCGACCGTGGCCCGGATCGTTCCTCCGACCGTCCCGGTCACCGCCGGCAATGCCGAGGAGTTGTGGGCCGACCGAAAACGCTGGTTCTTCAAGCCGGCCAAGGGACATGCCGGTAAGGCGGTCTATCGCGGCGAGAAGCTGTCGCGCTCCACCTGGCCCACCATCCTGGCCTCCCCCTATGTGGCGCAACGTTATATTCCGCCATCGCGTCTTGATGTGGAGCATGTCGGAACCAGCCTCAAGATGGACCTGCGGGCCAATGCCTGGCAGGGCCGCGTGGTGCAGATGGCGGCTCGGCTCTACGAGGGCCAGACCACCAATTTCCGTACGCCGGGCGGCGGCTTCGCGCCGGTATTTTCCGCCTGATCCCACGCGGTTTATGGGCGGCGATGCGGGTCCATACTCTCAGACTGTCATCGGGCGCAACGGCGCCGCCGGCTTGGGGCTTTGGTGGTTCCGGTTCGGGGCGCGCTTCCTCCTCCGGGGGCGACTGAGGCGAATGGCCCAAGGCCGCAAGGCCAAGGGCAGAGTCCAAGATGCGGCCGCGCCCTTCCATATTCTGCCATGAGTTCGTTCCGCACGCCCACCCTCACCCTCTTAAACACCTCTTGTGTAACTATCATGCGGTCATGCAGGTAAGCATGACCGTTGTCAAATGTCTGTGGGTGGAGATTCAGAAATATGCAGGCGGTGATGCTGGTCTTGATAGCCGTATGCTTTAGTCATATGGTTTATCTGCAGCGGAGAGCGATGGCTATTTCCGAAGTATTTTCGTGCGAAATTTCTTAATTGCAAGATGTGGCTAAATAAGAGCAATGATATATTGGCGATCCGCTATGTTAAAGTCATGATTTTTTCTCGGAAATGCCTGTGATTTTATTTTTATTTTCGCCATAGTTTTGGTCGCATACACGACTGTAACTGGTCGTGGCACGCATTCTTTACCAAAGTCAACGAAGTCGGCGGCGTGTGGATTCAACTGATTCTTTGCGGTTGACCAAAATCAAAGATGTATTGCTGCCATGACCTATTCTGTCCGACATGGAACGCCCCACTTTGAAACACGCTCTGCTGTCGCGTTTGTTGGTTGGTCTGCTGGTTGCCGGTTTGGCGATGCAGTGGATGACCAACGCGGTCGGTATGGACGATGGTGGGGTTGGCGGCAGAGGTGTCGCCGCATCCTCGATCGGGAATTCGGTCGATCGGGTTATGGCCGATCTTGCCCAATCCATCTGCTCCAAGGGCAAGGCCGATAGCGGGCAGGCGAAGGCCGTCCACTGTCAGCATTGTGTTCCGGCCGCTTTTCAACTTCTTGCGACTCCCGGTTCCGAGACCGCCTTGCCGTTGGCGCTGGCCGTCCCCATCGGGTTGGCGTTCGATTCGCAGATCCTTCCCTCGTCTCGCCGTCTTCCGGGCGACGGACCTTCCCGCGCTCCTCCGTCCATCGCCTGACCTTCGGCGCTTTTGCCCTCCCAGGGGGGCTGCGCGCTTTCGGCTTGCGAATGTGACTGGGCTCCCTCCGCTGACCGTGCTCCGACCGCCGTCTTGTGGCGTGCGTGGATTCGGCCGTCGCGTGGGCTCCCTTGGAGGAGCAAAGAATCATGAGACTGGAAAACGCCGCTTTGGCGATCAAGGGCGCTCCGCCCCCCGGCTTCGACTGTTGGCCTCGGCGACACCAAGACAAGGTGGCGCTGGACCGGCTGGCTGAGATTTCGCCGTTCGACCTTTTGTCGCCGGAGCAGTTGGATCAGATGCTGCGCGGGGCATCGGTGCTGCGCAACACCGGAAACACGGCCCTGTACGAGGCCCAGGGGGCGGCGGAATACCTTCATGTGGTGATGAAGGGCAATGTGGTCCTGAATGGTCCCGATGGCGTCATCGTCGACGGGGTGAACGCACCCGGCATCCTGGGGGCCGCCGACCTGTTCAACGGCCGCCATATTTTCGCGGCCGAGGCCATGACCGGCTCGCTGGTGGTGAAAATCCAGCGATCCGCCATGCTGGCCGCGCTGGAACGCAACGGCCTGCTCGCCAACGCTTTTCTCGGCCTTGTCGCGGCCAATACCCAAGTCCTGGCCAACGCCCTGATGGCCCAGCGTTGCCTGACCGGCGTTCAGCGTCTCGCCGCCTTTTTGCTGGAACAGGCGGAGCAGGCCGGTGCCGACCATTCCTTCATTCTCGACATCCCCAAGAAGGCCATCGCCGGGCAGTTGGGCATGACGCCAGCGCATTTCGCCCGCTCGCTCACCCGGCTGACCGAAGCCGGGGTGGAGCGGCGCAATCGCAACACCATCGTAATCAACGATATTTCCGCTCTGCGCGGCCTGCTCGATGGGGAACTCGGGGTGGCCACCCAGGACGGGAGTGCGGCCCAGCATAAGCAGCTGGCTGCCTATAGGAACTTCCGAAACGTTTCGTAGTTCATTCCAACGGAGGAGCGCAATGTCAGAAATACTCACTAAAGCCGCCGCCAGAAATATATTTTATGGCGGCACAGCATTTTTTTTCATCGTCTTTGTCGGACTGGTGGCGCACAGCGTATCCACCGTCAATGACATGGAAAAGTCCAATCCTGTCACCCCGTCGGTTGCCGCCGGCAAGCTGGTCTGGGAAAAGCACGCCTGCATCGATTGCCATACGATCATGGGCGAGGGTGCCTATTTCGCCCCCGAACTGGGCAATGTCTGGGTGCGCTACAACGGCCGCGAGGACGCCGCCGCCGCCCGTGACGGCCTCAAGAACTGGATCAAGAGCCAGCCCAGCGGAGTCGAAGGCCGTCGCCAGATGCCGCATTTCGAGATTTCCGAACAGGAACTGGACGATCTGGTCGATTTCTTCAAATGGACCAGCGAAGTCAACACTCAGAACTGGCCGCCCAAGGTTTCCGGCTAAAGGGGTGAGGAAGAAAATATGAAATACGATTCGCAAAAAGTGGCGCTCTACTACTTTGCCGGAGCGCTAGTCCTATTCGTCGCTCAGATTTTATTTGGTCTGGTGATCGGTACCATCGTGGTGTTGCCCAACACCTTATCCGAACTGTTGCCTTTCAACATCGCCCGCATGATCCACACCAACGCCCTGATCGTCTGGTTGTTGATGGGATTCTTCGGCGCGTCTTATTACCTGATCCCCGAGGAGGCCGAGACCGAGCTGTACAGCACCAGACTGGCCATCGTTCAGTTCTGGCTGTTCCTGATCGGAGCCGCCGCCGCCGTGGTGGGCTACCTGTTCCATATTCACGAGGGACGCGAGTTCCTGGAACAGCCGCTATGGATCAAGCTGGCCATTGTCGTCGTGGCGCTGATGTTCCTCTTCAACATCACCATGACGGTGCTGAAGGGGCGCAAGACCGCCATCACCAACATCTTGTTGCTGGGACTGTGGGGCATTGCCGTCTTCTTCCTGTTCTCGCTGTACAACCCGGCCAATCTGATCATGGACAAGATCTTCTGGTGGTGGGTCGTTCATCTGTGGGTTGAAGGCGTATGGGAACTGGTCATGGCCTCGATCCTGGCCTTCCTGATGATCAAGCTGACCGGCGTTGACCGCGAAGTGGTCGAGAAGTGGCTGTACGTCATTATCGGTCTGGCCCTGTTCTCCGGCATCCTGGGCACTGGCCATCATTACTACTGGATCGGCACCCCCGGTTACTGGCAGTGGATCGGTTCGGTGTTCTCGACCCTGGAAGTCGCGCCGTTCTTCGCCATGGTGGTCTTTACCTTCATGATGGTGTGGAAGGGCGGCCGCGCTCACCCCAACAAGGCGGCCCTGCTGTGGTCGCTGGGGTGCTCGGTGTTCGCTTTCTTTGGCGCCGGGGTGTGGGGTTTCCTGCATACGCTGGCCCCGGTCAACTATATCACCCACGGCACTCAGATCACGGCGGCCCATGGTCATCTGGCGTTTTACGGCGCCTATGTGATGATCAATATCGCCATCATGACCTATGCCATGCCCAACATCTTGAAGCGTGAACCCTATAACCAGCTGCTCAATATGTGGGGCTTTTGGATCACGTCCTCGGGCGTGACCTTCATGACCTTCGCGCTGACCTTCGCCGGAGTGGTCCAAAGCCATCTTCAGCGGGTGCTGGGCATGGGTTTCATGGAAGTCCAGGAACAGCTGAGTCTGTTCTATTGGATGCGCCTGGGCGCTGGTCTGGCCACCTTCATCGGTGTGGTCCTGATCGTCTGGTCGCTGGTTGTTCCCGGCAAGGCCAAGCAGGTCGGGCGCGTCGCCGCCCAACCGGCCGAGTAGGGTGGAGCGGGGCGGCCGGCCGTGACGGCCGCCCCTTTATCTTTCGGAGAAATTCATGTCAGACCAACTGCCCTTCTACTTGCCCCAGGGCAATGAATGCGGCCTGTTCGAGCTGGCCTGGCGGCATCGTCTACCGCTGTTGCTCAAAGGCCCCACCGGCTGTGGCAAGACCCGTTTCGTCGCCCATATGGCGGCTAGGCTGGGACGCTCGCTGTTCACCGTATCGTGCCACGACGACCTGACCGCCGCCGACCTGACCGGGCGCTACCTGTTGAAGGGCGGCGATACGGTCTGGACCGACGGGCCGCTGACCAGTGCGGTACGGGCGGGCGGCATCTGCTATCTGGACGAAGTGGTGGAAGCCCGGAAGGACGTCACCGTGGTGCTGCACCCGCTGACCGACGACCGCCGCATCCTGCCGTTGGAGCGCACCGGCGAGACGCTGGCGGCACCACCCGACTTCATGCTGGTGGCGTCCTATAATCCCGGCTACCAGAATGTGCTGAAGCAGTTGAAGCCCTCGACCCGCCAACGCTTTGTCGCCATTGAATTCGACTTTCCCACCCCCGAACTGGAGCGTCGCGTCGTCGCCGAGGAGTCCGGTCTGGAGGAAAGCCGGGTCCAGCCGCTGATCCTGCTGGCCCAGCGGTTGCGAGCCTTGAAAGGCCATGACCTGGAAGAGGGAGTCTCCACCCGTTTGCTGGTCTATTGCGCCACGTTGATCGAGGCCGGCCTGGGAATCCGCGACGCGGTCCAGGTCGCCATGATCGAGCCGCTCTCCGACGACCCGGAGGTCAAGGCCGGCCTGGAAGATGTTGCCAAGGCCATTTTCGGATGAGCTGGCTATCCTTCCTGGAACTGGAGGAACGGGTCGGAAGCCTGTGGCATCGTTGGGTGGGCGAGAAACCTAGCTGGCCGCGTCATTCCGAGGCCGAGGTGACCCTGGACTCCGTGCGGCCCCGGCTGGCGGTGTTCTTTCGCGGCCTGGGCGGTGATCGTGGCGTCCAGATTGCCAACGCGGCGGCGCGGGAGTCCGGCCACCGCCTCGGTTTCCGCCAGCGCATCGGCACGGAGACCGAGCGGCTGATCCTGGCAAGCCGCGACAAGTCCTGTCTGTCCCTGCCCGCCACCCTGGCCCTGTTCCCCTCGGCGGAGTTGAACCGCGATCTCTATTTCTGGCTGGCCGCCTATTTTGCGGTGCTGGAGCCGAACTCACTGCCCGACGATCCTCTGCTGGCCGATCTGGCGCGTCTGACCCAGGCCAGCCGCGCCACAATGGCGGTGTTGTGCAGCTTCCCCGGTCTGAAGCCCCGCCATACCGCTTTGTGCGAGGCGGTGATGGCGGCGCGCCCGGTCCGTCACCTGGGGGGGGACGAGGCCCGGATGGAGGCCGCCATACGGGCCTTGCTGACCGATCCCCATTCCCCCCTCCCCGAGATGCCGTCCAAGGCTCCGCGCGGTTATCGACCCTTTCTGCCGCTGCCGCTGTGGGGGGAGGCTTCGCCCACGGCCCCAGGCAAGGCGGCATCCCAGGATGGAGAACCGGAATCCGGCGGCAGGGAGGAGAACGGGAACGAAGACGAAATCCGCCGCAAGGCGGGGCGCCGCGACAAGGATAATGCCGACCGCAACGACCCGCTGATCCTCAATCGCTTTGAAAAAATCCTGGCCATGGCCGATATGGTCAATGTCAACCGCGCCAGCGACGACACCGACGAGGAAGAGGCCCGGAAGGCCGCGGACGACATGGACTCCATGACCCTGGCGCCCCATTCCCGCAAGGCGGCCACCAAGTTGAAATTCGACCTGGACCTGCCGCCCGGCGCCACCGACGCCAGCCGCCTGACCGGAACCTTCCTGCTGCCGGAATGGGATTTCCGCATCGCCGCCTACCACCCGGACCATTGCTCGGTCCTGGTGGGACCGGCTTCGGAGGAGGGCGAGGACTGGACGCCCGATCCGGACGCCAAGCGCCGGATACGCGCCGTCAAACGCCAGTTCGAGGCATTGCGCACCAAGCCACAATTGCTGCGGGCGCAGCAGGACGGGCAGGAACTGGACGCCGACGCCCTGGTTCGGGCGCGTGCCGATTTGAAGGCCAGCGGCAACGGCTCGGACCGGGTCTGGCTGCAACACCGGGTGCAGGAGCGCGATTTGGCGGTGATGGTGCTGGTGGATGCCTCGCTGTCCACCGATGCCTGGATCGAAAACCGGCGGGTGCTGGATGTGGAGAAAGAAGCCCTGGCGGTGCTTTGCCACGGCCTTGCCGCCTGCGGCGATCCCTTTTCCGTCGCAACCTTCACATCCCGCAAGCGCGACTGGGTCAAGATCGATGTGGTCAAGGACTTTGCCGAGAGTTTCGGTGACAAGGTCATGCGCCGTATCGGCGCCATCCGCCCCGGCTATTACACCCGTATCGGCGCCGCCATACGCCACGCAGCCGGGCGTCTGGAAGATCGGCCGGAGCGCCACCGCCTGCTGTTGGTGCTGACCGACGGCAAGCCCAACGACGTGGATCACTATGAAGGCCGCTATGGCGTTGAGGATACCCGCAAGGCGGTACTGGAAGCCCGCGCCAAGGGCCTCGCCGTGTTCGGCATCACCGTGGACCGCAAGGCCCAGGGGTATTTCCCCCATCTGTTCGGGCGCGGCCATTACGCCATCATCGGCCATCTGGCCCATCTGTCGGCGGCCTTGCCCAAGATCTATCGGCAGTTGGCGGCATGAGCGACGATACCGAGAATTGGGGCGCTCTGTCCGAACTTCCGGGCAATCCCCTGATGTGGGTGCTGATCCTCAGCGAACTGATGGTGTTCGGGGCCTTCTTCGCCGCCTTCTCCGTCAGCCGCGTGCTGCATCCCGCCATGTTTCTGGCCGATCAGGTCAGGCTTGACCGGCTGGTCGGCGGCGTCAACACCATGCTGCTGCTGACCAGCGGCTTGGCAGCCGCCTTAGCGGTAAATGCCAGAGGCATGGGAGATATCCGCCGCTGCCGGCTGTGGCTGGGTGGGGCGGCCTTGCTGGGGCTGGGATTCCTGGGGGTCAAGCTGGCGGAATACTCCGACAAGGCTGCCCAGGGCTTCGGCATCGAGACCGATACCTTCTGGACCCTGTTCTATCTGATGACCGGTTTTCATGCCGCCCATGTGGTGCTGGGGCTGGTGATCATGGCCATTGTCGTCTGGAAGCCATCGCTGGAGAATGTGGAGACCTGCGTCTCCTTCTGGCACATGGTCGATTTGATCTGGGTATTGTTGTATCCCATCGTCTACCTGATCCGGTGAGCGCCATGCCGTCCGCCTTTACCTTGCTGCGGGCTTGGGGCCTGATGATGGCCTTGACCGGACTGTCGCTCTGGGCCGCGATCTCCGATCAGAGCATCGCTTCGACACTGGCGGCCATGGGCGCCGGAGTCCTGAAGGCGGTGCTGATCCTGTGGGCCTACCTCAACCTGCGCCGCAGCCCCTCGGGCTGGAAAGCGGTGTTTGGCGTGTTTCTTATTGCCATTGCGTTGATTGTGTTGGGCGCCTTTTGGGTCGGTAAAATCGTCAAGTGATCTGCTCCTTGCGATGAGGTATTGGGCGGCGTGGCAGTTCCGATAATTAAAAACGGTCCATGAGCCTCGGAGCGACAGGATTAGCCATCAGCCAACCCCTTGAAAAAGGAACCCCCTTGGTTGCCCAAGGGGGTAAAGTCAAACAGGGAGGCTTCACGTCTAGGAGAAGCGTATCATGGCGCTTCTGGCGGGTTCCGGTTGGGTCTGGCTGGATCAGGGCAATGGGTGAAATCCTTGTATTTCAGCCATTTTTCTGTAATCTTACCCAACTGGACCGTTCAGGAAGGTTCCCTGACAGCCAAGCAAAAGTGAAGCCCCAGCGAAGCCCCAGGAATTGGACGTGTAGCCATGAAGGCCAAATTCACCGACTTCTATATCAAGAGCCTTCAGCCCCCAGCCGATGGTCGATTGGTCGTCACCGACGAGACCACCCCGTGCTTGAGCCTCAGGGTGACCACCTCAGGAACGAAATCTTGGAGCATCCAGTATCGCGTCAAGGGGCATCCCCAGCGGCGCGTCACCCACGGCACCTATCCCACCATCACCCTGACCGATGCCAGGGCTAGGGCGAAGGCGCTGACGGCTGCCGCCTCGGTCGGGCGTGACCTCGTGGCCGAGGAGGATGCCGCCGCTACTGCTGCCGTCGCTCAGGCTGCCGAGGACGTTGCCAGGGCCAGGGCGGTGAAGCAGGTCGCTGCTGATTACGTCGAGACCTACTGCAAACCCAATCAGGCCAAATGGAAAAACACCGAGGCCATGCTGAACAACCATGTCGTTCCGAAGCTCGGCAACAAGCTGCTGGTGGAATTGCGCCGCGCCGATGTGGTCGAACTGCTGGACGATCTGCAAATCAAAAAGGGCATGAAGGCCCAGGTGAACCGGGTGCTGACGGTGATCAAGCACATGCTGACCTGGGCCGTCGAGAAGGAGTGGATCGAGGTCAACGTCGCCATGGTGGTGAAGAAGAGGGTCAAGGAAGCCCCGAAGGACCGGGTGCTGTCCGCTGATGAGCTAAAGGCCATCTGGGCGGCTGCGGACAGCCTGACCGATCCGAGCCGGGGGTTCGTCAAGTTGATGATCCTCACCGGCCATCGCCGCGACGAAATCAGGTGCATGGAATGGTCCGAACTGGACCTTGATGCTGAAATCTGGACGCTGCCCAAGGCCCGCAATCAGAAGGTGAAGCGTGACCACGTCATGCCGCTGGCCCCTGAGGTCAAGGCGATCTTGGAAGCGCTGCCGAGGCTGGGCGATCCATGCAAGTTCGTCTTCACCGTCGAGGGGGCGAAGCCCTATGCCGGGCAGCGTGGCCTGAAGGAAATCCTCGATAAGGTGAGCAAGGTGACCGGGTGGACGTTCCACGATTTCAGAAGGACCACCACCACCGGCATGTCGGCGCTGCAAATCCGCGAGGAGCATCGAGAGCGCGCCCTGAACCACGTGATCAAGGGCATTGGCAACAAGGTCTATGACCGCCACGATTACCTCGAAGAAAAGAGGGCCGCAATGTCGGCATGGGCACGGTACGTCCTGTCGGTGGTGGGGGGGTGAGAGCCCAAACGTCGTATCACTTCGAAAGGCTTGAACTTTCTAGTTGGGTCTCCTAGACTCCCTCTTATGCAATGTCCTATGTGCGCCGATGACAAGGTGAGGCAGGGGCGGACCAAGTACGGTAGCTTGGCAGCAATGGCGAAAGCCGTTGGAATGGGAGACCTCGCACGTTCGACAAGTCGGCGATGCTGGGTGAGACCGTCAGAGAGGGGCGTTATGCAGAGCCCGCGCTAACTTCTGATGCCGAAAGCTAGCCTCATACTTGAGGGAACCCCGGACCAGGGGGCGCGTCAAACCTCACCCGAGTTGGTCTTCTAGGGTTTATCGAACCAAGTGTGGCCTGCGTGGCCTCATGGTTCAGACCTGGGGACCTGTCATGACGCCCGAACTCCTTTCACTCAATGCCACCTGCGCCTACACCGGCCTATCCATCAGCACCATCAAGCGCCGGATCGAGGGCGGGGAAATCCCCGCCCTCAAAGTTGGCCGGAAGGTCGTGATCCGCCGCACCGATGTTGACGCTTGGCTGTCCGCACTCCCGGCGCGGGAGAGCCGTCATGTCGCCGCCTGACGGACACGCCCGCCCCGGCGGGGACGGAGAATATGAAAATGGGGAGGACGAGGTAGAGATTAGCGGAAATACCGATAATTCTCAAGCCGCTAGCCACTCGGATTCTGGAACCCGGAACATCTTCAGGACCCATGCTCAACGTCATTGGGACGCTGGTTTACCGGTCATCCCCCTGATCGCCTTCGATGCCCCTATCAGTGGGTGGGTCAAGTCTCCTGGCAAGCAGCCTGCCATCCGTGGCTGGCATGCCTACGGGGAACGGATGCCTGATGCTCAAGAGCAGGCGAGCTGGCTCGCGAGCATGGGCGACTGCAATATGGGTCTCCCTCTGGGGCCGACGAGTGGGCTGGTCGCCTTCGACGTGGACACCGTGGATGGCAAAATCCTGGAGATCCTCGAAGGCTTTATGACCATCAAGTCGCCCTGGCGGCGGGTCGGCGCGAAGGGGTATGTGGTCGTCTACCGCTACAGCGGTGAGAAGACCTTCCGCATCAAGGATATGGAGGGCAACACGATCTGTGAATTGCTCTCCAAGGGCACCCAGGTCGTCCTGCCTCCGTCGATCCACCCCAAGACGCGGGCACCCTATATCGTCGAAGGTGGCGTGGATCTGGTGGACGTGTTTAAGGACGTTCCCAGCCTGCCCGTGGATTTCGAGAAGTCGTTGCGGGTGGTGCTTGGTGGCCAAGGGGTTCGGCTCTCCGCAGGCGGTTCCGCCGGGTTGACCGAGATGGTTCCAAGGTCATCGAGGGATGATGAATGTACGAGGAAGGCGGGGCTTTTTGCCTATGCCGTTCTCAGGGGAGAGCGGACGTTACGCGAAGCTCTTGGAATGATCGAGGAGTGGTGCGCGTCGTTCACCGAACAGGTTTCCGGTGACAATTTGGACCCTAAAGAGGGTATCCGAAAGCTGATCCGGCTTTTTGTTCGTGATGTTCGAGAGAGGGGGAGGCTCCTGCCCAAGGGCTGGGACGCAGGTCTCTCCGAGAGGGACAAGTTCGACTTGGGCCTAGATTTCGATGGTGACGAACAAGAGCGCAGTTACAGCGAGATCATCGAGATATTCAATATCGACATGGAAGATGCACTTGGAGGAGAACAGAGGCTGGCCGGGGTCAATGCCTGCTTGAAGCGGGTCCACAGGTCCCCGTCTCTGTCCCCTATCCTTGTGGAGAGTATCCTTCAACATGTTCGAAAGAAAAGCCGCCTGGATATCCCTTTAAGGAAGTTGCAGAAGGAACTCAAGGACCTGAAGGATAATGCTTCATTCGATCATCAGGACCGGCCTTTGATCGAACTCATTCCGAGCGAGCTACCTGCCAGTGTTGATGCAATGGAGCAGGCCCTGATTGCCGGTGATCCTGGCATTTTTCAGCGTGGTGACCGGGTTGTCCGACTTGGAGAGCAGGAAGTCCCTACATTCAAGGGCGAGAAGCTCAAGACGACCCGGCTGTACCCGGTTGATGCGAATAATCTCTGTGAACGGGCGATGAGAGTTGCCAAATTCGAGAAATTTGACGCTCGCAAGAATGACAAGGTTCAAACCAAGTGCCCGAACGACGTTGCATCTACTTACCTTAGCCGTGTTGGTGACTGGTTATTACCAACGTTGACCGGATTCGTTACCACGCCAACGCTTCGGGCAGATGGCTCTATCCTCAATACCCCCGGTTACGATCCGACGACCGGTATTCTCTACCAGCCGAACGCGGAATTCCCGGAACTGCTGGACATGCCGACGCATGAGGATGCCCTGGCGGCGCTGACTCTGTTAACCGACTTGGTGGGGACGTTCAAGTTCGTGTCCTCGACCGACAGGGCCGTGTGGTTGTCGCTGGTTCTGACCAGCGTGGTGCGCCGTAGCCTCGACACCGCGCCGCTTCATGCCTTCTCGGCACCGGTGGCAGGTTCTGGAAAGTCCAAGCTGGTGGACCTTGCCGCCATCATTGCCACAGGTGGCCGGGCGGGTGTTATTACGCAGGCTGACGGCGATACGGAACTGGAAAAGAGGCTGGTCACGGAATTGCTGGACGGCAGCCCCTTCATTGCAATCGACAACTGCACCCGCCCCCTTGGTGGAGATCAGCTTTGCGCGGCACTGACCCAGACTGAGGTTAAGTTGAGGGTTCTCGGGGAGTCACGAGCGCCCCAGGTGCTGACCAACGCGACGATGGCGGCGACGGGGAACAGCTTCAGGATCAAGGGGGATATGGGGCGGCGGACGTTGGTCTGCCGACTTGATCCAGGTGTAGAGCGGCCCGAGCTTCTGGCCTTCGATTTTGATCCAATTGAAGCCGTGGAGGGCGAGCGGGGGAAATACGTCATTGCAGCCCTGACCATCCTTAGGGCCTATGCCGTGTCTGGTTCCTCGCTGAAGGTTCAGCCGTTGAACAGCTTCGCAAACTGGTCTCGGCGGGTTCGGGATGCGCTGGTGTGGCTGGATGAGCCCGATGCCGTTGGTACTCAGGTCCAACTCAGGGAAGATGACCCCGAAAGGAAAAGTGCCATTGAGGTTCTTTCTCAGTGGAATGAGGTCCTTGGAGAGGAGCCCGTTACCGTGAATCGGGTCATTACGGTAGTCACGGATCAACACCTTGCCATCACACCTGGGACCAGGAACTTTGTTAAGCCTGAATTCCGGGAAGCGCTTCTATCTGTCGCGGGCCGGGGTGGTAGCGTTCATGGCCGCGCTCTTGGTGAATGGCTCAGCGGTATTAAAGGTCGCATCATCGAGAGCATGAAAATTGAGCATGCCGGTGTGCGCGGGGGGGTCGCGCTCTGGCGGCTCGTCAATTTAGGGGGATAAGGGGGATAAAGGGGTCACTTTTACTACTACGCCCGAAACTGTCATTTACTCAGGTAGATCAATAGTGAAATGACAGTTTGGGGAGTTAGGCTGGGAGTGACCCCCGTAACCCCCTTATCCCCCTCCCGCGAGAGCGCCACCAAGCAAACCCATGGTGAATAAAGAAAGTATTGTAATAGCATTCAAAATTTGCAAAAATTCACCGGAGTTAGAGGCGAGTTGTGGCTGTAGAAACTAATTCCTACGCCACAAAAAAGGTGTACTCCTTCGAGAATGTCAACTAGTACATCATCCTAATCTTTGCGCTTGACACATATAAGCGCCAACATTCTCCATATGTACTGTGAATACGGTCAGCTTGCCGGACACACTCCTGCCAGTCACGCTCGCTCTGTTTTCGTCGTCCTACCTCTGATCCTTCCTGCAAAACGACCGTATAGCAGGCGGGATCATACCAGGGCGAAGGCGATCAACTGGAGTGGCCAGCATGGCATCGGGCAAGTTCGTGAGTTACTACCGAGTCTCGACCCAACAGCAGGGGCGTTCCGGTCTGGGGCTGGAAGGCCAGCGCCATGCCGTTACCGAGTTCCTCAATGGAGGAAGCTGGGAACTGGTGTCCGAGTTCACGGAGATCGAAAGTGGAAAGCGATCAGATCGCCCCCAACTCCAACTCGCCCTTGCTGCCGCCCGCCGCCATCGCGCAGTACTGCTGATCGCCAAGCTCGACCGACTGAGCCGTGACGCTCACTTCCTCCTCGGACTTGAAAAGGCAGGCGTCGAGTTCGTCTGTGCCGACATGCCGAACGCGAACCGGTTGACCATCGGTATCATGGCGATGGTCGCCGACGAGGAACGGCGGATGATATCGGCCCGCACCAAAGCCGCCCTTGCCGCCGCCCGCGCCCGTGGCGTGGTGCTGGGCAACCCCAGGCTGGCCGAGTGCCGGAACGTCGATACATTGGCCGCACGAGCGGCCAAGGCGTCGGCCAGGGCGTCGATGGATGCCGACCTGTGCCAGATCGTCGTCGATTCCTGCGCGTGCGGAGAGACCTCGATCCGGGCCATTGGCGACTGGCTGACAACCGCGAATGTCCCGACCGCCACCGGCAAGGCAGAGTGGTCATTCGGAGCCGTACGGCGTCTGCTGGTCCGGCTGGAGGCCACTGCCGTCACCTGATGCCACCCGCACCACCTCACCACCGAGGGGCCACCCGTGGCCTATCCGACGGGCTCGGAGAAGACGGGGACTGTCCGAGGGCAACGTCAGACACCAACGGCAGGGGCGGGGACACCGACGACCTCGGTTTGGCCCGTCAGCGAGGCCGAACCACGAGTTACACAAGATGTTTGGCCTGTAAATGCATCTAGCAACAAGTTTGTTTGAGATATGTACTAGTATACGTTCAGTAACGCCGATGCATCACATAAACAAAATTCCTTGAATATCAAAATACCTCGTGGCACTGTAGGTGCGTAAATGCATTAAGTGGTGTTCAAGATGACAAGGACCGCTTCAACGTACTACCCGACTGAGGTTCAAAAACTAAAGGCCCAAATCCTCGCAGAGGACGAGGCCTTGACCGTATCCGCCTTGGTTGGTGTTCTGCTCGAACGCGCTTGGATTGGCATGTATGGCGAGAACGCCTCGCCTTTCGCCGTCCGGGGGCGCTTCGGCGATGCCATGAACAAACAGGTTCGCCGAGCCGATGGAAAGAAAAGGTCTATCCGATGATCGCCGCCCGCAACGCCGCAACACCCGGCCCCTGGACCCGCCCCGAAATTGACCTCCACCATGGTCGAATTCTCAGCAACTTCGCCCCGGCCTGCCCTGCGAAGGTTTATGAGGTGGTCGAGCAACACGTCTCCCACAAATGCCTCGCCATCGCCCGAACCGACGCCTTGGCCGACGCCATCGTCGCCTTGCACACCCACCTCCCGGCCCTCACGGACGGCAGCATCTCTCCCGTAAACTGGGAACTGTCCCGTCGCGCCGTCCGGGCTGCCATTGGCCCCGCGAACGGCCACAATGACAAACTTGTATTGGAGCTTGCTCGGGTGACCACCGGCCCTGATGCCAATGGTGCCCATGAGATCGGTTGCCCCGCCGAAGTGGAGGGCCACCCCCTCAAACGCCGGACCATTCTCACCGCCCAACATGCCGATGGTAGCGACGCTGAAGCCGACGCCAACCTGATTGCGGCTTTGCTGGCAAAGTCGGTCGGCCTGCTGACCGGCAGCATGGCTAAGGTCATTGCCACCAGGGGCATCGGCCTAACCACCGTCGTGATCGATGCCAGCTTCGCCAAGGAATTCGACGCGCAGAATTGGGAAGACCGCGACGGAGATATCTACCTCCGCAAGTCCACCGAGCGACTCGCGGACCAACTTGCAGGCACGGACGGTATGTGGATTGCTGCCCACCCCCAGACCGGCGACGGGTTCCTGATCCCTGAAGGAGCGTTGGATTTCCGGCGACACCGCTTGCTGACCAGCAACCGGGCCAAGCCGACCGTGGTTAACATTCCACCCGAAATCCAGGCCCGTCTCAAGGCAGCCGCCGCCGAATTTGGCGATGATCTGGGCCGTGCCATTGCCGCGAGGTTCCAATGAACGCCGAACATGCTTGGGTCGTCAGCAAGGCTGTCGAAATCGTCAAGTTGAGCCCCAAGAGTCCGCCCACCATCGCCCGGTTGGCGGGCTTCTTGGGGGCCGATGAGAGCATGGTCCTCAGGGCCATGGCCGACGCCCCGGACCATGTCCGGGAAGCCTTCGGACTGGCCCCGGCCCGGAAGATTAATCTCGCCGCCTTTCGGCTCCGGCGATGACCAGTTGTGCCGCGAAATCCATGTCGGATCTGGCTTTCGCAGGCGCATCCGGCGGCGGGGTGGGTCTCGCCAGCCCCGCCGCCAACACCGTCGAGGCCACTCGTCGTCTAGTCAGATTTCAGCGGCAACTTGCCGACGAGATTGCCAACATTACCGACCATGGTGGGCACGGCTCTCGGCAAGGCTTATTGACACATCTGCGCCACCGTTTCGGCTCGGTCGAGGCTGACGACATGCTGCGGGCATTCGACATGTTGCCCGCCGCCATTTCCGAGGTATTCAAGTGACCCAGATTATCCCCCCGTTGGACCTGAAATTGCTCAACGCCGTTCGGCACCTCCGGGCCGGACTCGGGCCTCAGAGTGTATGGATTGGCACCGATATCCGCAGAGCCATCCTCCAGGAAATCGCGGGGGTAGACCTCGGGGTTACGCCCTTGCCGGAAGGGCAGCTGACCGAGATCGACCTTCAAGTTTACCGGAGGCTCGAAGCGTGATGAAGCGGAAAATTATTCTGCATGGAAGGCTGAAAAAGCTCTGCCCTAGTGGGTTGGAGTTCGACGCTGCAACCGTGGCTGAGGCGATCAATGCCTTATGTCTCATGACCAATGCCTTCAACCCCATCCCTGGACAGCAGCGTCACCAGATGCGGGTTCGAGGGTATTCCACCCGAGAGGATCTATACCGCCCCCTCCGAGACGATGAAGTCGATATCCACCTCCACCCTGACTTCTCGGGCTCTAAACAGGCGGGCATGATCCAGATCGTGATTGGGGTCGTGCTGGTGGCCGTTGCCGTCATGATGCCCGCGACGGTGCCTCTGTGGGGGGCCGGCGCTGAGGCTGTCTCGTTGAGCGCCTCCAGCGTCCTCATGGCAGGCGTCGGCATGATGGGGGCCGGTGTGCTCGCCGCGCTCTCCCCCGCCCCACAGATGGATACCCCCACCTGGAATAACTCGGGTTCCGCGATGAACCCCGATGCCTCCAAGTATCTCGGTGCGCCCAAGAACACCTCGAAGTCCGGCACCCGCATCCCTATCGGATATGGGCGTCACCGCCTCTATGGGCAGGTGCTATCCATCAACATCGACGCTAAGGACGTGGCGGTATGACCCTGGAACCCCGCCTGTTGACCGTCAAGGAAGCCGCTGCTTACGCCGCCGTCAGTGTGGGTCAGCTTCGCAAGCATGGCCCCGCTCATGTCCAGATCGGACGGTGTCGCCGGTATGATCGGGTTGCCGTGGACCGATGGATAGAAGGGCTTGGTGGAGTTGCCGCTGTAGGAGGAGCGGAAGGTATGAATGAGGCCATGAAGGCTTTCGGGTACAAGTAGACCTCGACGGCGCGATCTACGCCAATAGCCGCGAGGTCGCCGAGGCGTTCGGGAAGGAGCACAAGCATGTGCTCGAAGCGATCCGCAACCTGGATTGTAGCTCGGAATTCAACGGGTCGAACTTTCGACCCGTTGAGTATCAGGACAGCAAGGGGGAAACCCGACCCTCGGTGGACATGACCCGCGACGGTCTCAGCTATCTGATCATGGGCTTCAAAGGCCTCAAGGCCTTGAAGTTCAAGCTCGCCTACATCACCGCCTTCAACAAGATGGAAGCCGAGCTGCGCGCCCGGCTCACTTTTCAGCCAATGTTATCAAAGACTTACATGGCATCGATTGTATCGACCACGTCGACATGACCCGCGACGGGCTCACCAACCCCGCCAGCGACTCGCTGGCGGGCTTTTTCATGAAGGAAGCACCATGAACCGCCGAAACCGAATTATCGCCGCCTTGAAGTCCGGGAAGCCCGTCAGCGCCATCGCCCGGCGCGAGGAAGTCACCCCTGTATATGTCGCTAAGGTCGCCCGGCAAGAAGGCATCGTCCCCGCCAGGGCCAAACCCGGACCGGTGCGGAAAAACGATGAGGCGAGGCTGGGGCCGGAACTCGCCAGCGTTGCCCGAAAAATCGCCAGATGGAGAACCCTGACCAACGATTACAGCTTGCGGGAAGCCGCCGGAATTCTCGGCATGACCAAGCGGCGGGTAGATCAGGCCGAAGCAGGCACCGCCGATCTGCGGATGCTGGAGCTGGTTCGCCTGTCCTCGGCGCTGGGGATGAAGCTTGACGAGCTTGTGGCGTAGGCAGCCGAGGCAAAGCGAAGCCCCAGCGAAGCCCCAGACCCAGCCGAAGCTTCATAGCAGTCCGGCCAGACCGCAGCAAGCAACGGCGGAAATCCTCAAAACCCCAGCATTCAAGCCAAAAAGAAAGCCCCTGGTTATTCACCAGGGGCTAAGTCAAACAGGGAGGCTTCACGTCTAGGAGACGTAGGGTCCAAAGACCCGAAACCCGGGCGTTGCACCCGGGAACGAGAGGGCGGGGAGGCCCCGCTGGAACTCGTGACCTGCTGCAATGCAGCAAGTAGTGATTACTGATGTAAGCCATGTTGGGGATTGTAACCACACCAAAAAACAAGGTGGGGGCATGCGTAGACCGCATGACTCGGCCAAACCCAGCAAATCAGAGGGTTTCGGCGATCTTGGCCAGCAGGAAGTCGCGGAACACGGTGATGCGCTTTGAGTTGCGCAACTCTTCCGGATAGACAAAATAGGCGTCGATCTTTGGCCCCTTCAACTCGGGCAGGATATGGACCAGGGAATCGGTCTCGCTGCTGAGGTAGTCGGGCATGGCGGCGATGCCGAGACCGCTTTTGACGGCCCGGTAGATGCCATAGATGTTGTTGACCTCCAGCACTGGCCGGCGCGGGCGGTCCGGCGAGGCTCCGGCGTCCAGCAGCCAGTTGACGTTGGAAACGGGGGCCGAGACGCGGGTATCGTCGCCATAGACGATGATCCGGTGGTTGTCGAGGTCGTCGGGCGACTTTGGCACGCCGTGCGTTTCCAGATAAGCGGGGGCGGCGTAGACGCTGTAGTTCATGGACAGTAGGTGGCGTTGCACCAGATCGGGCTGGCGCGGCGGCATCATGCGGATGGCGATATCGGCCTCGCGCATGGCCAGGTCCAGTTCACCGTCGAACAGGACCATGGTCACCGAGATATCGGGATAGCGGTCGAGGAAGTCCTTGATCCGGGGCGTCAGCCACAGTGAGCCGAACGCCACCGTGGTGGTGATCTTCAGCGGGCCTTGCGCCCGCTCGCGGCTTTCGGTCAGCAGCGCTTCGGTCATGGCGAGCTTGGAAAACACGTCGCGGGCGGTGCGGTACAGCAGCTCGCCCTGCTCGGTCAGGATCAGGCCGCGGGCATGGCGGTGGAACAGCGGCAGGTTGAGGCTTTCCTCCAGCGCGCTGATCTGCCGACTCACGGCCGATTGACTGAGGTTCAGCACCTCACCCGCATGAGTGAAGCTGCCCGCCTCGGCAACCGCATGGAAAACCCTCAGCTTATCCCAATCCATAACGACGAGAAGGCTCCTGCCCAAGGAGGCGGTTCGATCCGCCCTTATGCCTTTGGATGATCACTGTGCCGCAACTTATGCTGTATGTCCATGCGCGGTGATGAACCGCTCGGCCTCCAGCGCGGCCATGCAGCCGGTGCCGGCCGCCGTGACTGCCTGGCGGTAGATCTTGTCTTGGACGTCGCCGGCGGCGAAGACACCGGGAATATTGGTCGAGGTCGCTCCGGTGGCGGTGATCAGGTAGCCTTCGTGATCCATTTCCAGCGCGCCCTTGAACAATTCGGTATTGGGCGAGTGGCCGATGGCGATGAATACGCCGTCCACCTTCAGCTCGGACAGAGCCCCGGTCTTGACGTTTTTCAGGCGAACCCCGGTGACGCCCGGCGGGTTGCTGTCGCCGACGATCTCGTCGATGACGCAATCCCACACCACCGCGACCTTGGGGTTGGCGAACAGCCGGTCCTGGGCGATTTTCTCGGCGCGGAACGAGTCGCGGCGATGCACCACGGTGACCTTGCTGGCGATGCCGGCGAGGTAGATTGCTTCCTCGACCGCTGAATTGCCGCCGCCGATCACCGCGACTTCCTTGCCCCGGAAGAAAAAGCCGTCGCAGGTGGCGCAGGCCGAGACGCCAAAGCCGGAGAACGTCTTTTCCGACTCGATGCCCAGCCAGCGCGCCGTCGCGCCGGTGCAGATGATCACGGTATCGCCGGAATAGGTGTCGCCCGAATCGCCCACCGCCTGGAACGGCCGCTTGGACAGATCGATGGACATGATCATGTCGTCCATGAAGCGGGTTCCCACATGCTCGGCCTGGGCCTGCATCTGCTCCATCAGCCAGGGACCCTGGACGGATTCGGCGAAGCCGGGGTAGTTCTCCACATCGGTGGTGATGGTCAACTGTCCGCCGCGCTGCATCCCGGCCACCAGGATCGGCTCCAGATTGGCGCGCGCCGCATAGATGGCGGCGGTGCAGCCGGCGGGACCGGAGCCCAGAATCAAAACCTTGGTGTGATGATGCGCCATCGGACGGTTCCCCAGATTCGAAACGATATATTGCATGACAGCATAAGGAGAGGGCGCGCCGCTGGCAAGCGGCGCGCCCTGACCAATTCAATAGTCCCTGACGCTTGGATTACAGCTCGGAGGCGTGCTTGGCCAGATAGTCGGCGACGCCGTTGGGATTGGGCTTCATGCCGGCCTTGCCCTTGTTCCAGCCGGCGGGGCAGACTTCGCCATGCTCTTCCGAGAACTGTAGCGCGTCGACCAAGCGCAGCGCCTCGTCCACATTACGGCCCAGCGGCAGGTTGTTGACATGCTGGGACTGCACCACGCCATTCTTGTCGATCAGGAAGGTGCCGCGGAGCGCGACGCCGCCCGGCAGCAGAACGCCGTAATCGCGGGCGATGCTTTTGGTCAGATCGGCGACCATGGGGAACTGGACATTGCCCAGGCCGCCCTTTTCCACCGGCGTGTTCTTCCACGCCAGATGGGTGAAGTGGGAGTCGACGCTGACCGCGATGACCTTGGTGTTGCGTTCGGCAAAGGCCGCGACCCGGTGGTCATGGGCCAGAATCTCGGACGGGCACACAAAGGTGAAGTCCAGCGGGTAGAAGAACACCAGACCGTAGGACCCCTGGAGATAGGACTTCAGGTTGAAGGTCGGGTTGATCTCGTTGTTCGGCATCACCGCCGGCGCGGTGAAGTCGGGGGCGGACTGCCCTACCAATACGCACGGGCTCTGGCAATTGTCGGACATTCTTGTGGCTCCCTTGGAAGGCTGGGGTGGATGATCTGTGGCGATCAATTTAGTCGGTCTTGGCGGGGAGTGCAATATGGAATGATTTTAATGACCGCCCCAGGGTAAGGTTGTGTAACGATTTTAACTCACAACACCGCCAGGGTTAAAGGTCTGTTACATGCGGAGGCCGGCAAAGTCGAGCTTGCTGGACGGAAATTTTGTAATATAATTACGCAGAGTTCGGGAAATTTGGAGTTCTCTTATGCAACGGGTCAAGCTCGACCGGATCGACCGCCGCATTCTTGCCGATCTCCAGGCCGATGGTCGCATGACAAACGTCGAGCTGGCCCGCCGTGCGGGAATTTCCGCCCCGCCTTGCCTACGCCGGGTGCGGGCGTTGGAGGAAGCCGGCTTCATCAAGGGCTATCATGCCGAGATCGATCCGGGGGCGCTGGGTTATAACGTTACCGTCTTTGCCCATGTCGGCCTCAACAGTCAGGCGGAAGCCGACTTGAAGGCCTTCGAGGATCTGGTCAAGGGCTGGCCCGAGGTGCGCGAGTGCCACATGCTGGCGGGGGAAACCGATTTCCTGTTAAAGGTGGTGGCCCATGACTGGGACGATTATCAGCGCTTTCTGACCACCCGCCTGACCGCCGCCCCCAATATCAGCCACGTCAAAAGCGCGCTGGCGATCCGCACTTCCAAGTTGCAACCTGGTGTGCCCATCGACGTGGATGCCGGGTCGGAGTCCGATGGGGAGTAGGGGGGGGCAGCAAAGTCCAGCTTGGTGACCGGCCCGCCGACGGGGCTACTTTCTCGCCGCCAGATCCAGCAGCTTTTTCGGCGTCACCGCGCCGGGGGTCGTGCTGCCCAGCAGGCGGGCCGCGGTCGCGCGTTCAGCCGGGGTAAAGCCGGCCAGGGTCCGGGCCGCTTCGGTGGCCGCCCCGACCTCCAAGTCAAAGCCGGAGCCGGCTACGGCGTACCATCGCGCCGCCTCGGCCCGGCCGGCTGCGCCTTGGGTCACTTCCATCAGCACCGCCATCAGGACGGCGGCGGGGCCGTGGTGGCGTCGCGCCGCCAGTTCCGCCATGGGTGTCGCCTTGGCGATCAGCTCGGGACGCTCCACCAGACCGGCGGCGGCGCGGTAGGCGGTGCGGCACAGCGCGGTGAGGGCTTCGCGTTTGAAGGCGGCGTCGGTCTGGGCCTCGGCGGCGGTCAACAGCCGATCCATCCAGGCGACCGAGGCGGGGTTGGCGGGGCCGAAATCCTTTTGGGCGAACGGCATGTCGTCCAGCCGTTCGCGCCGGATCTTGGGATTGCCCACCTTGGCCAGCGCCGCCAGCGCCGCCGTGGCGTCGTCGGACCGAATCCGCGCCCCGTACAGGGTCAGCAAGGCGGTGTCGCGGCGGGTCGGCAGGGTCAGGGCGTCGATCTCGGGCGTCAACTGATCGGCCAGACGGAGGGTCGCCGGTTTGGCGCCGCCCATGGCCAGCGATTCCAGGGCGGCCAGCCCGGTTTCCAGCCGCAGGTCGCCCGGCGGCAGACTTGCGAAGGCGTCGAGGGCCTCGGCGCCGGTTGCATCGGCATCCGCCATTTTCTTGGTGGCGAAGAGGCCGGCGGCATGGGCCAGCAGACGGACGCGCAGCACGGGATCGGCCACGCGCGCCAGGGCCAGGGCTCCCCTGGGGTTGCTGCGCTTGGCCTCGGAATCGATGCTGTAGATGGCGATGCTCTCGGTCATCTCCCGCACCAGGGCGGGGTCGTCACGCACCGTCGGCGTTTCGGTGGCAGCGTCCAGCGCCGCCATGCCTTCCCCGTCGTCGGCGGCTTCGA
The DNA here is from genome assembly GCA_030651575.1 of Phaeospirillum sp. Taxonomy (GTDB): domain Bacteria; phylum Pseudomonadota; class Alphaproteobacteria; order Rhodospirillales; family Magnetospirillaceae; genus Phaeospirillum. Next base: position 53,683 of record JAUSFB010000073.1, on the reverse strand, counting down.
AGCCGCCGGGAACCGTGCGCAGGAACACTTCCAGCAGTTTGGCTGCCTTCAGTCGCGTCGCGGGCCAAAATCCATCGGCGGGGCAGGGGATCGCAAAGGCGACGGCATCCCCCGGAGCCAACGCCTCGGCGGTGGAGGCGAAGCGGCGGACCACCCGACCTTCGACGCGGCAGCCGCCGGCCTGTTCCTCGACGGCGGCGGTCTCGACCTGAAGGTGGAAATCGGCGGTCAATCGGCGGGCCACATAGTGCTTGGGCTCCAGAGCCGCCAGGGCGGGGGTGGCGATGAGCAGCAGCAAGGCGACGGATGGAACAAGGCGCGACATGAAATTTCCCCCGGATCGGAACGGTGGCATGCTACCCCGCCACCGAAGGTCGCGGCTTGACTTGGGTCATGTCAGATCGGCGCCGTCAGCAGGTCCAGCGATGGAGCGAAGAAGGCGGCCCCGGTCATCGGTTGGCTGAAATCCAGCAGCCGGTCATAATGGCCGTCGGCATCGCACAGCACCATGCGCTCCAGCATCTTGCGGAACGGCGCGGGGCTGCGGCCATAGGCGACAAAATAAAGGCCGGCTTCGGCGGTGGCGCCATAGGGCAGGCTGTGGCGGAGGATTTCCAGTTCCTCGCCGTCTTCCTCGATCACCACTCGGGCGATATGGGCGTCGGGCGGCTTGACCTCGTCCGCCAATTCCTCGTCGGTTTCCTTGGTGCGGCCGATCACTGCTTCCTGATCGGTGACCGCCAAAGTCTCCCAACGGGACAACTGGTGGGCATAACGTTGCAGGCTGATATAGCTGCCGCCGGCGAAGGCGGGCTCCTCGTCGCCCACCAGGGCGACTCCGGCGCGGTCGTCGCCCTTGGGGTTCTCCGTGCCATCGACGAAGCCGGTCAGGTCGCGGCCGGCCTTATGCTTGAAGCCGTGGATTTCCTCCACCAGCCGCACATGGACGCCCAAGCGATCCATGATCCGGCGGGCCAGGGCGAAATTGGCGTCGTGGCGGGGGGAGTGGATGTGGATGAACAGATCTGCGGGAGTGGCGGGCGCACGGCGCGGGCCATCGGCCAGCGCCTGGAACGGAGCCAATCCCGCCGGCATGGACGCGCCCATCAGGTGCGGCCAGACCGCGTGCCCGATGGCGACCGAACTGACCAGGGCCGGTTCGGCCATGTCACCGGCGACGGAGCTGGTCAGCTCCGGGATGGCGGCCAAGGCCTGGCGAACGGCGCAGAAGTCTTCCCCGGCCAGAGTCAGGGTAAGAAACACCCCAAAGCATCCGGTCTCGGCGCAGATGGCGGATTGCGGTTGGGGCATGACGTTATCCGAAGCGGACGTCGACGATCTCGTAGGATTTGGAGCCGCCCGGCGCGGTGACCTCGACGGTATCGCCGAGATGCTTGCCGATCAGGGCGCGGGCCAGGGGGGAATGAACCGACATCCGGCCTGACTTGATATCGGCCTCGTGGGCGCCGACGATGGTATAGACCACCTCGTCGTCGGAATCCTCGTCCGCCAGGGTCACGGTGGCGCCGAACCGCACCTGATCGCCCGACATGGTGGTGATGTCGATCACATGGGCGCGGGAGATGACGTCCTCCAACTCGGAGACCCGGCCCTCGATAAAGCTCTGCCGTTCGCGCGCCGCGTGATACTCGGCGTTTTCCGAGAGGTCGCCGTGTTCGCGCGCCTCGGCGATGGCCCGGATAACCGCCGGACGCTCGATGGACTTGAGGGTCCTCAGCTCGTCCTCCAGGCTGGAGAACCCGGCCGGCGTCATCGGAATTTTTTCCATTAGGAAACCCCTGCCTTAAAACGAGCCCTTAAAATACGATTGCAACGGCGCGACATCAAGCGTGCCGCAACGAAGGGCTTCGATTGCTTCCACGGCGGCGCGGGCGCCGGCCACCGTAGTGTAGTGCGGAATGGTGTTGGTGAGTGCCGTGCGGCGGATCGAGAAGCTATCCTTTACCGCCTGACTTCCGTCGGTGGTGTTGACCACCAGATGGACCTGGCCGTTCAGCATGGCGTCGACGCAGTGGGGCCGACCCTCCAGCACCTTGTTGAGGATGCTGATATCGGTGACGCCGCGATCCTTCAGGTAATTGGCGGTGCCATCGGTGGCCATTACCTTGAAGCCCATGGCCAGCAGCCGGCGCGCGACCTCGACCATGCCCGGCTTGTCGGCATCGCGGACCGAGATGAACACGCCGCCTTCGGTGGGCAGGACGGTGCCGGCGCCCAACTGGCTTTTGGCGAAGGCCCGCGCGAAGTCGGAATCGATGCCCATGACCTCGCCGGTGGACTTCATCTCCGGCCCCAGCAGGATATCGACGCCGGGGAAGCGGGCGAAGGGGAACACCGCCTCCTTCACCGCCACATGCTTCATGTTGGGGCGGGTGGTCAGGCCGAACGAGGCCAGGGTCTCGCCGGCCATGACGCGGGCCGCGATCTTGGCGATCGGCACCCCGGTGGCCTTGGCGACGAAGGGCACGGTGCGGCTGGCGCGCGGATTGACTTCCAGGATGTAGATGTCGCCGTCCTTGATGGCGTACTGGACGTTCATCAGCCCGATGACGTTCAGGGCCTTGGCCAGGGCGGCGGTCTGGACTTCCAGCTTGCCGATGGTGGCGTGATCCAGCGAGTAGGGCGGCAGCGAACAGGCGGAATCGCCGGAATGGATGCCGGCTTCCTCGATGTGCTGCATGATGCCGGCGACATAGACCTGATTGCCGTCGCACAGGGCGTCCACATCCACCTCGATGGCGTCCTTGAGATACAGGTCGATCAGCACCGGATCATCGCCGGAGACGCGCACGGCCTCGTGCATGTAACGCTCCAGCGCCTCGTGATCGTAGACGATCTGCATGGCGCGGCCGCCCAGCACGAAGCTGGGACGGATCACCACCGGATAGCCGATGCGTTCGGCCACGGTGATGGCTTCGGCAAACGAGCGGGCGATGCCGTTGGCCGGCTGCTTGAGCCCCAGATCCTGTAGCAGCAGTTGGAAGCGTTCGCGGTCCTCGGCCAGATCGATGCTGTCCGGGCTGGTGCCCAGGATGGGGATTCCGGCCTGCTCCAGGGCATGGGCCAGCTTTAGCGGCGTCTGGCCGCCGAACTGGACGATGCAGCCCAGCACCTTGCCGTTGCTTTGCTCCCTGCGCACCAGATCGATCACCGTCTCGGCGGTCAGCGGCTCGAAATAGAGCCGGTCCGAGGTGTCGTAGTCGGTGGACACGGTTTCCGGGTTGCAGTTGACCATGATGGTCTCCTTGCCGGCCTCGTCGAGGGCGTAGGCGGCATGGACGCAGCAATAGTCGAACTCGATGCCCTGGCCGATGCGGTTGGGACCGCCGCCCAGGATGACGACCTTTTCGCGATCGCTGGGGTCGGATTCGCATTCGGGCGGGGTGACGCCGTCACCCTCGTAGCATGAATACATATAGGCGGTGGAGGAGGGGAACTCGGCGGCGCAGGTGTCGATGCGCTTGTACACCGGCTTGACGTTCAGCACTTCGCGACGGAAAGTGGTCTCGACGACGGTCTTGCCCGACAGCTTGGCGAGGCGCTGGTCGGAGAAGCCCATCTTCTTGAGGCGCAGCAGGCCGGGGGCGTCGATGGGCAGACCCTTGGCGCGGACTTCGGCCTCGGCGTCGGTGATGCCCTTGATCTGAGCCAGGAACCACTTGTCGTAGAAGCAGGCGGAATTGACCTCGTCGATGGTCAGACCCAGGCGGAAGGCCTGGGCGATCACCAGGATGCGGTCGGCGCGCGGCTCGGCCAGCGCCTTCTTGACCGCGTCCTTCATGTCGCCGGCGCCCGAGCCGGGGATCTCGATCTCGTCGAGGCCGGTCAGGCCGGTCTCCATGCTGCGCAGGCCCTTTTGGAGCGACTCCTGGAAGGTGCGGCCGATGGACATGGCCTCGCCCACCGACTTCATCGAGGTGGTCAGCATGGGGTCGGCGCCGGGGAACTTTTCGAAGGTGAAGCGCGGGATCTTGGTGACCACATAGTCGATGGTCGGTTCGAACGAGGCCGGCGTCACCCCGGTGATGTCGTTGGCCAGCTCGTCGAGGGTATAGCCCACCGCCAGTTTGGCGGCGATCTTGGCGATGGGAAAGCCGGTGGCCTTGGACGCCAGCGCCGACGAGCGCGACACGCGCGGATTCATCTCGATGACGGTCATGCGGCCGTCCTTGGGGTTGATGGCGAACTGGACGTTGGATCCGCCGGTATCGACCCCGATCTCGCGCAGCACCGCGATCGAGGCGTTGCGCATGATCTGGTATTCCTTGTCGGTCAGGGTCAGCGCCGGCGCCACCGTGATGGAGTCGCCCGTATGCACGCCCATGGGATCGATGTTTTCGATGGAACAGATGATGATGCAGTTGTCGTTTCTATCGCGGACGACCTCCATCTCGTATTCCTTCCAGCCGAGCACGGATTCCTCGACCAGGACTTCGTGCACGGGGCTGGCGGCCAAGCCGCCGGAAACGATCTGCTCGTACTCGGCCACATTATAGGCGATGCCGCCGCCGGTGCCGGCCAGGGTGAAGCTGGGGCGGATGATGGCGGGCAGGCCGACCTCGGGCATGGCCTCGCGGGCCTCGGCCAGGGTGCGGACCAGCCGCGACTTCGGGCTTTCCAGGCCGATCTTGTCCATGGCGTCGCGGAACAGCAGCCGGTCCTCGGCCTTGGCGATGACGTCGCGCTTGGCGGCGATCATCTCGACCCCGAACTTCTCCAAGATGCCCAGATCCGCCAGCTTCATGGCGATGTTCAGCGCCGTCTGGCCGCCCATGGTCGGCAGCAGGGCGTCGGGGCGTTCCTTTTCGATGATCTTGGTGACGATCTCGATGGTGATCGGCTCGATATAGGTGGCGTCGGCCAGACCGGGATCGGTCATGATCGTCGCCGGATTGGAGTTGACCAGGATGACCCGGTAACCCTCCTCCTTCAGCGCCTTGCACGCCTGCACCCCGGAATAGTCGAACTCACAGGCCTGACCGATGATGATCGGGCCGGCGCCGATGATGAGGATTGACTTGATATCTGTACGTTTGGGCATGGCGAACGCTTCTTTTCTGTCAGTCTTGTGCGGCCGAGGGGATGAGAAAAACGGGGCTGTCAGCCCCGCTTCTCCATCAGCCCGACGAACCGGTCGAACAGGTAATGCGCATCCTGGGGGCCGGGCGAGGCCTCCGGGTGGTATTGAACTGAGAACACCGGTTTGCTGTCCAGGGCGATGCCCTCGACCGAGGAGTCGAACAGCGAGCGGTGGGTGACGGTGACGCCGGCCGGCAGCGACTTCTCATCCACCACGAAGCCGTGATTCTGGCTGGTGATCTCGACCTTGCCGGTGGCGAGATCCTTGACCGGATGGTTGGCGCCGCGATGGCCGGTATCCATCTTGAAGGTCTTGGCGCCCAGCGCCAGCGCCAGCATCTGGTGCCCCAGGCAGATGCCGAACAGCGGGATTCCCGCCTTCAGCACGCCTTGGATCATGGGCACGGCGTACTGGCCGGTGGCGGCCGGGTCGCCGGGGCCGTTGGACAGGAAGACGCCGTCCGGCTTCAAGGCCAGCACGTCGGCGGCCGAGGCGCTGGCCGGCAGCACCGTGACCTTGCAACCCGAGGCGGCGAGGCAACGCAGGATGTTGCGCTTGGCCCCGAAGTCGAGCGCGACCACATGAAAGCGGGGCTCGGTCTGCTTGCCAAAGCCGCCGCGCAAGGCCCATTCGGTCTCGTCCCAGCCATAGGCCTCGGACGAGGTGACGTCCTTGGCCAGATCCATGCCCTCCAGGCCGGGCCAGTTGGCGGCCTCGGCCCACAGCGCCGGCAGGTCGAACTTGCCGTCGGGCGCATGGACGATGACGCCGTTGGGAGCGCCCTGGGCGCGGATGCGCCGGGTCAGGGCGCGCGTGTCGATGCCGCTCAACCCCACCATGCCGTGGGACTTCAGCCAGGAGTCGAAATGCTTGCCCGAGCGCCAGTTGGCCGGATCGGTGATGTCGGCCCGCAGGATCGCGCCGCGCGCCGCCGGGGTGACGGTCTCGATGTCTTCCATATTGGTGCCGACATTGCCGATATGGGGAAAGGTGAAGGTGATGACCTGACCGGCATAGGACGGATCGGTCAGCGTTTCCTGATAGCCGGTCATGGCGGTGTTGAATACGACTTCGCCCACGTTGAAGCCGGCGGCGCCCACACCCTTGCCCCACAGCACGGCGCCATCGGCCAGCACCAGCGCGCCGGTGGCGCCAGGGGGGCGAGGCGTATCGAATGACGGCACCTTGCTTTTCGGCAGCGAGGCGGTCCCGTGTTGGTTCGGCATGTCGGTCCTTTTGTCTCGGGCGTGACCGGGGGGGCTCCGGTCGCGGAAGTGCATGATATGGGAGGCAGGCTCCCGCCGCCAGACTTGGGTCGCGGAAAGCCACCGGAATATCTCGCGATGGGCAAGATCTCCGGGGGCAAGGCCGCATGGTGGCCCGGTCGGTGAATAGGTAAACGGCCGCCTTATAATGAGCCCCCGGACAGGAGTCAAGTCTTCCGAGGCACCCGGAAAAGGCAAGCCTTTTCAACGGTGTGGTATGCGGCGGATCTGCTATCTTTCCAGGGGGTTTTGCGTTAGCCTGTGCGCTTTCCCGCAAGGGGATGTGGAACGGGGGATGGCCATGCTGCGGCAGCAGTTGAACGATGCGCTCAAGACGGCGATGCTGGCCAAGGACAAGCGGACGGTTTCGACGGTGCGCCTGATCCTGGCGGCGCTGAAGGATCGCGACATCGCCGCCCGGCCCAAGGGGCTGGCCGACGGCATCGGCGAGGACGAGATTCGCCAGATGTTTCAGACCATGATCAAGCAGCGCCGCGAAAGCATCACCATGTACGAGCAGGGCGGCCGTCCCGAGCTGGCCCAGCAGGAAGCCGAGGAAATCGCCATTATCGAGGCTTTTCTGCCGCGTCAGTTCGACGAGGCGGAAATCACGGCGGCGGTCAAGGCCGCCATCGCCGAGACCGGTGCCGGTTCGGTCAAGGATATGGGGCGGGTGATGGCGGTCCTGAAGGAGCGTTATTCCGGCCAGATGGACTTCACCAAGGCCAGCGCGGTGACCAAAGCGGAACTTGGGGCCTAGCGGAATCTGTTTTCCACCCCATTTCTTCTGGACTCATGTCCCGATCGACGAAGCTAGGAAACCGCATCCATGGCGTTTCCGCCGCAATTCCTCGACGAACTGCGAACACGCGTCCCCGTCGGTTCGGTGGTCGGACGCCGGGTCAAGCTGACGCGCAAGGGGCGCGAACAGCAGGGCTTGTGCCCATTCCACAATGAAAAGACTCCGTCCTTCACCGTCAACGAGGACAAGGGGTTCTACCACTGCTTTGGCTGCGGCGCTCATGGCGACGCCATCGGCTTCGAGATGCGGATCGGACACTTGTCCTTTACCGAGGCGGTGGAGCGGCTGGCCGGCGAGGCCGGGCTGGACGTGCCCAAGGCGACGCCGGAGGAACGGGTGCGCGAGCAGCGCCGCGCCTCGCTCCACGACGCGCTGGAGGCCGCCTGCGCCTTCTTCGAGACTCAGTTGCGCTCGGCCTCCGGCCGCGACGGCTTCGCCTATCTCAAGGGGCGCGGTCTGACCGACGAGACCATCGCCCGCTTCCGCCTGGGCTGGGCGCCGGACTCGCGCGAGGCGTTGCGGACCGCCTTGATGAGCAAGGAATGCCCGGAAAGCCTGCTGGCCGAGGCCGGCCTGCTGAAGAAGCCCGATGGCGGCGGCGCGGCCTTCGACTATTTTCGCGGCCGGGTGATGTTTCCCATCACCGACCGGCGCGGCCGGGTGGTGGCCTTTGGCGCCCGCACCCTGGGCGACGGCCAGCCCAAATACCTCAACTCGCCGGAAACGCCCCTGTTCCACAAGGGTGGCACCCTTTACGGCCTCGCCCATGCCCGCGAGGCGGCGCGGGAGCGCAACACCGTGGTGGTGGTCGAGGGCTATATGGACGTCATCGCTCTGCATCAGGCGGGCTTTGCCTTCGCGGTGGCCCCGCTGGGCACGGCGGTGACCGAGCAGCAGATCGAGGAGCTGTGGCGTCTGGCTCCCGAGCCGATCTTGTGCCTGGACGGCGACAATGCCGGGCAGCGCGCCATGGCCCGCGCCCTGGACCGCGCCTTTCCCATCCTGAAGCCGGGCCTGTCGCTGCGCTTTGCGGTGCTGCCCGCCCCGGAAGATCCCGACTCGCTGATCAAGGCCAAGGGGCCGGCGGCGATGACCGCGGTGTTGGACGCGGCCCAGCCGCTGGTGGAGGTCGCCTGGAGGCTGGCGGTGGAAGGCAGGCCGCTCGACACTCCCGAGCGCCGCGCCGCCCTGGAAAAAGAGTTGATGGAAAAGGTCCACGCCATCGCCGACGAGACGGTGAAGTGGCAGTATGTCCGGACCTTGAAGGACAAGCTGTGGCAGGCCTTTCGCCCCCAGCGTCCGGCCGCGCCCGTCGGACGTCCCGGCGGTGGCGCGACATGGGGCAAGCGCCGCCCGCCGCCCGGCCAGACGGCGCTGCGCGGCATGGACGGGCGGATCGCCGGGGTGGGCTCTCCCACTTTGCTTCGCCCGCCCTACGAGATGCAGGAACGGGTGATGCTGGGCCTGCTTTTGGCCAATCCGGGGCTGTTCGACCTGGCCCACGAGGACCTCGGCCGGTGCCTGTTTTCCAACGAGTCGCTTGACAACCTTCGACGTGGGATTCTAAAGCACCTTGGGGCTACGCGTGGACTTGATTCGGAGGGGCTTGCCGCCCATCTGCGGACGGATGGTTTTTCTTCGATGCTGGACACCTTGCTTGACGCGAGCGAGCGGCGCATGCGCTCCGTTCGGGGCTATGACGGGATCGGGGAAGCCAAGGCCCTCTGGGAAGACGTCTTCCATCATTACACCAGGAAGGAACTGCTGGCCGATGTGAGCGAAGCCTATTCCCGGCTCGCTCGGGACGGTTCGCAGGCGGCCTGGGCGCGCTTCGAGGCCGTAAAACGCCACGAGCAGGCCGCAGAGGGTCGGAACGAGGATTAGGGTACGGCCGGGCAACCGGTTTCGGGGTGCAGGATTCTTCAGGAGCATCGTTTTTCATGGCGACCAAATCGACGAATACCGCGGAAGTCTCCGAGAACCAGGATGAGGCCATGGATGGCCCATTGCTCGACACCCTTGGCGTCGCCGTCAAGAAGATGGTCGCGCGCGGCAAGGAGCGCGGCTACGTCACCTATGATGAGCTGAACGCCGCCCTGCCGCCCGAAGAGGTGTCCTCCGAGCAGATCGAGGACACCATGTCGATGCTGAGCGAGCTTGGCGTCAATGTGGTGGAAAGCGAGGAAGGCGAGGAAGTCGCCGCCGAGGCCACCGAGGAAGAGGCCGCCGAACCCAGCGAGGGCTATTCCGCCGCCGGCAATGTGGACGAGGAAGACCTTGGCCGCACCGACGACCCCGTCCGCATGTATCTGCGTGAAATGGGCTCGGTCGAGCTGTTGAGCCGCGAGGGCGAAATCGCCATCGCCAAGCGCATCGAGGCCGGCCGCGAGATGATGATCGGCGGCATCTGCGAAAGCCCGTTGACGCTGCGCGCCGTGGTTGATTGGCATGATGCCCTGGTCGAGGGCAAGATGCTGCTGCGCGACATCATCGATCTCGACGCCACCTATGGCTCCGGCCCCGGTGCGGAACTGTCGGAAGAAGATCTCGAACGTGGTCCCGAACTCCCGGTCGCCGAGGGCGCCGCTCCGCCGGCCGAACCAGCCGAGGAATCGGAAGCCGTGGAAGGCCGGCCCGAGGGTGAAGGCGAGGTCGAGGGTGAGGCCGAGGAAGGCGAGGAGAACTCCATCTCGCTGGCCGCCATGGAAATCCAGCTGCTGCCGGTGGTGCTGGAGACCTTCGAGTCCATCGCCGCCACCCATCACAAGCTGGAAAAGGTCCAGGACCAGCGTCTGGCGCTGCTATCCAAGGGCGAGCCGGTCACCCCGGCCATGGAAAAGAAGTACGAGAAGCTGAAGACCGAGCTGGTGCGCCTGATGGATGGCATCCATCTCAACAACGCCCGCATCGAACAGTTGGTCGAGCAGTTGAACGGCCTTAACCGCCGCCTGATGTCCCAGGAAGGCCGGCTGTTGCGTCTGGCCGAATCGTGCAAGGTCAAGCGCCAGGACTTCCTCGACGCTTACTATGGCTCGGAGCTTGACCCCAACTGGGGCGAGCAGATCGTCACCCGCAGCAAGCATTGGAAGGATTTCGGCACCAAGCATGTCCGCGAGATCGGCGAGATTCGCGGCAATATCGGGGTGATCTCCGGTGAAGCCGGTCTGCCCATCAGCGAGTATCGCCGCATCGTCCAGACGGTGCAGCGCGGTGAGCGCGAGGCCAGCCGCGCCAAGAAGGAGATGATCGAGGCCAATCTGCGTCTGGTGATCTCCATCGCCAAGAAATACACCAATCGCGGCCTGCAATTCCTCGACCTGATCCAAGAGGGCAATATCGGCCTGATGAAGGCGGTGGATAAGTTCGAATACCGCCGTGGCTACAAGTTCTCCACCTACGCCACCTGGTGGATTCGCCAGGCCATCACCCGTTCCATCGCCGATCAGGCCCGCACCATCCGCATTCCGGTGCACATGATCGAGACCATCAATAAGCTGGTCCGCACCTCCCGCCAGATGCTGCACGAGATCGGCCGCGAGCCGACCCCGGAAGAACTGGCGGAGAAGCTGTCCATGCCGCTGGAGAAGGTCCGCAAGGTCCTCAAGATCGCCAAGGAGCCCATCTCGCTGGAGACGCCCATCGGCGACGAGGAAGACTCCCATCTCGGCGACTTCATCGAGGACAAGAACGCGGTCCTGCCGCTGGACGCCGCCATCCAGGCCAATCTGCGCGAGACCACCACCCGCGTCCTGGCCAGCCTGACGCCGCGCGAGGAGCGGGTGCTGCGCATGCGGTTCGGCATCGGCATGAACACCGACCACACCCTGGAAGAGGTCGGCCAGCAGTTCAGCGTGACCCGCGAACGTATCCGCCAGATCGAGGCGAAGGCGCTGCGCAAGCTGAAGCACCCGTCCCGCTCGCGCAAGTTGCGGAGCTTCCTGGACACCTAGCAGGCCCTCTTTTGCAATCCCCCGGCCGTCGGTCGTGGTCGGGGGCCGGTGGGGCCTGTAGCTCAATGGTTAGAGCAGGCCGCTCATAACGGTCTGGTTGCAGGTTCGAGTCCTGCCGGGCCCACCAACCCTATTCCTGCCGGGGCGATTTCTCTCATGGCCCATGAAATCGCCCAGTTTCCCGCCGCGACCGAGCCGGATGCGGGGTTGCGGTCCTATCGGCTGGTGGTTTTCTGCCTGTTGGGGCTGGCCCTGGCGCTGTTGGCCTATCCGGCGCTGCGCATGGCCTGGGACTTCGAGATCGACAATACCGAGGGTTGGAACGCCTTCTATCAGTTGCGCGCCATCGCCGGCCTGTCGGTCTACGATGTGGGCTCGCCCTATTTCTTCAACAACTATCCGCCGCTGTCCTTCTACATGGTGGGGGCGTTGTCGGTTCCCCTGGGCGATCCGGTTCTGGCGGGCCGCTTGATTTCGCTGCTGGCGGTGTTTTCCATCTGTGTTTCGGTGGGGGCCATCGTGCGGTCGGCGGGTGGATCGCGGCTGGACGGTCTGTTCGCGGCCACCACCTGCGCCTTGTTTTTCGCCGCCTTCGTCACCGATTACGTGGGCAAGAACAATCCGCAGCTGCTGGGGCAGGCCTTTGTCATGGCCGGTTTGGCGGCGCATCTGGGCGGCAGTCCGGCGGCCGGTCGGGCGGCGCTGACGGCGGTGCTGTTTTCCATCGGGGTGATGACCAAGCACAACCTGATCTGCGTGCCGTTGCTGGTGGCGGCGGATATGCTGATCCGGGGGAACGGCCGCGCCCGTCTGGCGTTCTTCGCCACCGGCCTGGGGCTGGCGGCGGTCAGCGTGGCCGGTTTGTGGGCGCTGGTCGGCAAGGCGTTCTTCACCCAATTGCTGGCCCCACGAACCTGGGACGTGGCGCGTTCGTTTTTGTTCACGACCGAGGTTCTGGGCCAGTATCAGGCCCCCATGGCGGTGGTCGGCCTGACGCTGTCGCATCTGCGCCGCCGCCGGCCCGCCGGGCTGGCGCTGGCCTATCTGGCGGGCGCCCTGGCCCTGGGCGTGTTCTTCTCCGGTGGAGCCGGGACCGACATCAACGTCTTTTTCGACGTCTTCATCGCCCTGGCCATCGGGGCCGGTCTGTCGCTTCACATGATCAGGCTGCCGAGGGCGCGCGCCGCCATGGCGCTGGCCATCAATGCCGGCGTGCTGTTCTACGCGCCGTTCTGCCTTGGCCGGTTCGGCGTCGATATCCTGGGTGAGATGGACAGCCGGGAACGGTTGTTCCACGATGACGTGGCCTATCTGGCGGCCATTCCGGGCACGGCGCTGTGCCAGTCGCATCTGTTGTGCCTGCGGGCGGGCAAGCCCCCCTTCTACGACCCGATCAACAGCCTTCAGGCCATGATCGCCGGCTCGCTGCCCGCCGATACCCTGACCGGGATGCTGCGCCGCCACGAGATCGCGGTGGTCGAGATCAGCGATCCGCCCAAGCATGGCGAGGACGACAATCCCGGCGTTCAAGGCATGCCGTCCCGCTTCACCGATTTCCAGGACGAGGTGTTCGAGGTGCTGAGGCGAGAATACGTCGTCGAGCGCATCGGCCTGTCCGGCCGGTTCTACCGCCCTCGGCCGGAGTAGCCCGGCTAAATCTCGATGATCCCGACTCAGTGGGCCAGCGGCTCCGCGAGGCGGTCGGTCATGGCCTTCACCGCCCGGATCTGTGCCCCGTCGCGGGTGTGGTAGTCGGCGCCGGAATAACCCCACCAGTCCCAGCAGCCCTTGGGGTTGTACAACACGCTCCAGGAGCCCAGCGCCGGCCCGCTGCGGGCGATGGCCTGGGGGTAGAGGACGATCAGCCGGTTGCTTTCGGCCCAGGCGTTGTAGCCGGCGCCATCGACGAAGCGGCGCCCAATTTCGGCCGCCCCCTGCCGGCAGCCGTGGAAGACCACATGGACCCGGCAGCCGCCTTCGAGGCAAGCCTTGGGGACATAGACATAGCCTTCATCGGCCAGACTGCTGTCCACGGCCTTGCCCGCCACGAAGGGACGCTGATCGAAGCTTTGCAGGCTATCGGCGGTGGCGGCCATGGGGCGTAACGGCCCCAGCAGGTGGGCGAGCAACTGGCCGGCGGCGTCCAGGTCCTGGCAGCGGTTGATGAAGGGAGGCTCCGATGCGGCGCAGGCATTGGGCTTGGCGTCGGCCACCGAAATCATGGCGTGGCCCGCCTCGGGATGCTGGGCGTAGTGAATGGCCTGGGCCGGCAGCAACTGGGCGTAAAACGCCGCCAGGGCGTCCATCACCGGAGGGGCGACGGTGTGATCGTTCTTGCCCGAGAACAGCCAGACGCGGTGCTCCTTCAGGCGCTCCGGAAGGTCGATGCGACCCGCTTTCGCCAATTCGTCCAGGGTCTGACGTTGTTCGGTCACCGAAGGCGGCGGGGCCTGGGGCGACGGCGCCATGCAATTGGCCAGCGCCCGCGAGACGCTCCCCGCCGCGCAGTAATAGGGGCCACCGGCCAGGATTCCGGCCCCGCGCACCAGACTGGAATGGGCGATCTGGAACTGGACCGCCATGAAGCCCCCCGATGACAGGCCGGAAACTGTGACGCCTTGCGGGTCGCTTCCCATGGCCGGCAGGGCGGGAGCGGCGAGGGCGGCCGCGTGCCACAGACTCAGCGTGGCGGCCAAAGCCGGACGGGAAAGGCGGCTGGGGGGCATGATTGCTCCGTTGGGGGGCGCGTGACAGCGGCAGGTATTGCGACTAGAGTCATTTCACCAGGAATGTCGGGCGCGACCTAATCATATTCTCGGTTCGGAATGAGAGGGCCGATGAGGAGGCTTCCGCAGCACGGGCCATCGATGGCCATCGTCATGATCATGGTGATGACGATGGTCTATGCGGGAATGATCGTCGCGGTGGATTACGCCGCGCGGCACGAGTTGATGCGTCGCGATCTCCGGTCCGGGTTGGATAATTTCACCTCCGCCACCCGGGCTTATTTCCGCTCTTACGAAGCGGCGGTCACCGCCATTTCCGAGACCGACTGCATCCGCTCGCGCGATCCCCGGAACTGCGTCGATCTGTTCCAGCGGCTGAATGATCGCTTTCCCGGCGTGGTCAATTTCGCCGCGACCGACCGTAACGGCCAGTTCTTCGCGTCCGGTCAGCCGCTTCCGGCCTCCGGCCCCCTCGATGCGTCCGGACGGCCCTTTTTCTCCGAACTGGCCGGCGGCCTGGGGATGTATGTCATGGACCCCCATCGGGGGCCGCTGACCGGCGAACCGGTGGTTGGATTCACGGTGCCGTTGCGTGATGCGCAAGGCGCCTTCGATGGCGTCATCGGCATTTCGACCCGATTTGCCGAGTTGCGGACTCTTTGGGACGGGGTCCGGCCACCGAATGACGATGTCTCCGTCTTGTTGCTCGACCGCAACCGCAAGATCATCTTCTCCAGCCATGACCTTGATTTTGTCGATGGCCTACCCGAAGCCGAGATGGCGCGGGTGGTCGCCGAACTGAACCGCCCCGAAGGCAGCGTATCCATTCGGGAGGATTTTTTGTTCATGGCCGAGGATCTGTTCGAGGGCACCTGGCGGGTGGTCACGTTCCATCCCGGCCCCTACGGCCTGCGCCAATATCTCAAGGATGGCGGTTTGTTGCCCTATCTGATTCTGCCGGTCTTGCTGCTTGGCGCCATCGGGCTTGTCCTGGCCCGTCGCGACTGGCGCAATATGAGGGGGCTGGAGGAGAAGGTCAGCCTTCGCACCGCCGAACTGGCGGCCACCAATCAGGAATTGAGCGCGTCGGTGCGGACCTTGGGCAAGCGTAATGCCGAGTTGAATATGTTCGCCACCGTTTCCTCCCACGACCTGCGCGAGCCGCTGCGCGCCGTCAGCACCTATGTCAGCCTGATCGAACGCCGCTATGGCGGGCAGTTGGACGAGGACGGACGCGCCTTCATCCAGTTCGCCCGTGATGGCGCCATGCGCGCCAATCGGGTGGTTCTCGACCTGCTGGACTATACCCAGGCCGGGAATTGCGGCGGCAAGCCCGCCATGATTCTGCCCGGCGAGGCCGCGACCCAGGCGCTGGCGCGGCTGGACGATCTGGTGAGGGAAACCGGCGCCGTGGTCCGGATCGATCCGACCATGCCGCCGTTGTTTTTGTACGAGGACGATCTGGCCCAGCTATTTTGGCATCTGCTCGATAATGCCCTCAAGCACCGCCACCCCGAACGGCCGCCGGTGGTGAGCATTCACGCGCAATGGCGCGATGGCGAGTGGGTGTTTTGCGTCGAGGATAACGGCCAGGGGATCGAGGCCGAATATTTCGAGAAGATCTTCGTCTTGTTTCAACGCCTTGATCCGCGCAATGCCCCCGAAGGCACCGGCATCGGTTTGAGCATATGCAGTAAGATCGTCGACAAATATGGCGGTCGGATTTGGATCGAGTCGGAGCCGGCCAGCGGCAGCCGCTTTTTATTCAACCTGCCCGATGCATGGCCCTATGCGGTCGCTCTCGATACCTTGCCGGAGGCTTGATCCCGGGTCGCGCCCGCTCCGGCGACCGAGGAACAATGAGGCGAGTCAATTTGTTGGCTCGCAGGCGTTGTCGTTATGGGGCCGAACGGCCGAATAGCGGTTTCAGATAAAAAGCGGAGCGGACAATATCAATCGTCCCGCGAATACACATTTTTACATTTATACTGTTTCTGTGAGATTCAACGGTCCTGACGCTAATATCAAGGCGTGCCGCGATTTCTTTTGACGAGATGCCATCTGTAAGCATCCAGTAAACCTCAGCCTCCCGGTTTGTCAGGCACTTGTACTTGCGGATTGCATCAAGGGCCGTTCCATTGGCCTGTCGGATGATCTTGTGCTGGTTACACGTATCAGCCACGTTCGCCAGAAGCGTTTCATTGGCGATTCGTTTTTCGATAAAGCCAAATGCGCCCATCTGCATGGACAGAACCGCCGTCGGAATATCGCCTTGGCCTGTGAGAATGAGGGCGGGGGCATCATGCCCATTCAGACGGGCTTTTACCAAAACATCGATCCCGCTTTCACCGAAAAGTCTGAGGTCGATGAGCGAGCATCCCACGGCCATGGTGTCGTGTCCGTCAATAAACGCTTCCCCCGTACTGTAATCGCGGACGTCGTATCCGGCCGAGGCGAGGAGCCAACGGACGATTTCACGGAAGTCGGGGTCGTCATCAACTATGGCAACGACGAAAGGGGAGGGTGGTGCGCCCAGCATCATGTCCTCAATAGAAGTACCTGTAAGACATATACACCATGTCCAGACCCACCGACAGAATTCCCCGTCCGCGTGAATAGGCCCGCTTCGGGATTTGCCGGCCCGTCGGATTACTCCGGGCGCTCCGACCGCAATTTTTTGGTATCGGACCGCTTGGCCTTGCCCTCCAGCCGGCGCTCCTTGGATCCCTTGGTGGGCTTGGTTGGGCGGCGTTTGGGGGGAGGCGGCTTGGCGGCCTCGCGAATCAGTTCCACCAATCGCGACAGGGCGTCAGCACGGTTGCGCTCCTGGCTGCGGTGAGTCTGGGCGATGATGACGATGACGCCGTCCAGGGTCAGGCGGCTTCCCGCCAGCTTTTGCAGCCGCACGCTGACATCATCGGGCAGCGACGGCGAGCGGCGGGCGTCGAACCGCAGTTGAACGGCGGTTTCAACCTTGTTGACGTTCTGGCCGCCCGGACCGGACGAGCGGACGAAGCTTTCGTCGATTTCCTTCTCGTCGATGGCGATGCGGTGGGTGATGTGGATCATCGTGACCTTGCGTCGATGGGGGCGATTTCAAGGACACTGGTCGGATCGTCGGCAAAGGCGGTCGTCGCAGCCAAGCCGGTGTATACTGCCGGCTTGACTGCGTTCGCCATCATTAAAAGCGGGCGTTGCCTCCCTTGGAAGCCGGCGCCTTTTCGGTCATCAACCGATCCAGGCAGGACAGAACCCGGGTCGATGCCTGCTCGACAATTTCCACCCGCCGCATGGCCTCTTCGATCTGGCCGCCATTAAAGGCCCGAACCGCCTCGATGCCGTTCTGGTGAACCGTGCGATGGGGTTCTTCGAGGTCGTGGAAGGCCGGATGATCCCGATACGGCATGGACCCCGGCCCAAGGCACCATTTGCCGAGGCGGCAGCTTTTCTCGCTGGCGAGTTCGTCGGCGGACAACTTTGACTTGCCCGTCATCATGTCCGCCAGCCGCTTCTTCCAGATGACGTGGTCGGACTTCGCCAACATGATGATCTTGTTTGGGATTTCGCGGTCGGCCAAGGTGGAGAGCAGGGAGGTCATCTCGGTCTCGACCCCCTCCAGCGCGTTGGAGCTTTGCTCGATGGCGACGGCGTTGTCCTTGGCCTGCGCCGCAACCGTCTGGACGCCCCCCGAAATCTGGTTGGCGGCGGCGGCCTGCTCGGCCAGCACCCGAGAGACGTCGGTCATCCGACTGGTCGCCTCCGCCACGGTCTGACTGACCTCGCCCATGCGGCCCCCCATGGACTGCATGGCGTCCCGGCCGTTGGCGATGGCTTCGGTGCCGCGTTTCATGGTGACGATGATGCCGTTCATCTCCTGACGCAGTTCCGCCACGCGCTTACCGATGTCTTCCGTCGCCTTGGCGGTCTGGTTGGAGAGGTTCTTGACCTCGTTGGCGACCACGGCGAAGCCTTTGCCGGCGTCACCCGCCCGGGCGGCTTCGATGGTGGCGTTCAGCGCCAGCAGATTGGTTTGGCTGGCGATGTCGTTGATCAGGGTTACGACCTCGCCGATCGCTTGGGATGATGCGCCCAGGGCTTCCACCCGATTGGCGGCATCGGCGACGGCGGCTTCGATGGCGGCGAATTCGGACATGGCGTTCTCGACGACATGCCGTGCCGAATCGGTCAAGTCATGGGCCTTGATCGACAACCGGGCGGCGTCGTCGCTGTTGTGGCTGATCTCCTGGATGCCGGAGACCATCTCCTCGGTTGCCGCCGCCATTCCCTGCGCTTCGTTCACGGCACGGCGAATGCCGCCGACGATCCGTGCATTGGCGATAGCCCCTTCGTTGACCGTCATGGTGATGGTCACGGCGTCCTTCAGCATGCGAGCCTCGAAGCTCATCAATCGCTGGGATTTTTCGTCCATGGTGGCCAAGGTGTTGTTCACGCTGCCGGCGAAGCGGGCAAAATCGCCGCGCAGGCCGCGCTGCTGAATTTTGCGATAAAAGCGCCCCTCGGAGGCGGCCTCCATGGCGGCGTGCGTCTCCTTGGAGAACGCCTCCATCTGGTCGAGGAGGCGGTTGATGTTGCACAGCATTCTACCGATGGTGCCGGCGCCGCGGATTCCGAGAACGCGGGAGCGGAGCTTGCCATCGGCGGCATCGGCCAATGCTACGATGGCTTTGTTCAGGCTCCGGTTGGTCCTGATCAGCCACAGGACGGACATGGTGGACAGGCCGGCTCCGGCCGCCGCCACGGCCGCCGTGGTGAATGTCCCTTGAGTGCCTGCCCAGACGGCGATCCCCGCCATCAGCAGCGCGGATGCGAAGCTCGCGGCCTGCGCCTTAGAGGCCGAGGATAAACTGATCATAGGAAACACCCTTGTCGTCGAGGAGGGACACCAGCATCTGGAAGGCGGCGTTCATTCCGACCTTGCTGTCGGAATGCCGCGCCTCTTCGGCCAGCAGAGTGGCGTAGAGGGGTTCGACCGCCGCGACGGCCTGGCGGCTGACCGAGCGCCGGAACGAGTGGTACCCGACGATCTTGCCCGAATCGTCCAGGTCCGGAGTGACATGCGCGAAGACCCAGTAGTGGTCTCCATTCTTGGACCGGTTGATCACATAGGCGAAGACCTCCTTGCCGGATTCGATGGTGTCCCACACCAGCTTGAATGCGCAACGCGGCATCGCCGGATGGCGGATGATGCTATGAGGTTGGCCGATAAGCTCGGATTCTTTATAGCCGGACAGGCTCATGAACGTGTCGTTGCAATACGTTATGCGGCCCTTGGTGTCGGTTTTGCTGACGATGATCTCATCGTCGCGGACGGTTCTTTCCGTACCCGAAAGATGCAGGCTTACCATGCCTTTCCCCTTATTGACGTCCCGTGATTGACTGGCATCGGGAGAGTTCGAACCTTAAGGGTATATACTTAAAAATTTATGGAATTTGCAAGGATAGGAGCATCCGATCTGCTTGATATTCGGATTATTCCTCTTTTGATACGGGTGGCTCCACCCCCAGGGCGGTCAGGGTTTTTTCGACTTCGTCCAGGGTCGGAGTCACGGTCTCTGGCCGATCGCCGCCGTCGTAGAACCAGGAAAACCAGTCGATGGTGACCCGGTCGAAGACGGTGGAGGCGGTCACGGGGCGCCCGGCCGCCCGCATGGCCGTGACGATTTTTTCGACCCGGCGGGGCAGCAGGTAGCGATCCGAGGGGGCACGGCTGGCGGCACGGCGGCGGCCTTTGCGAAAGCTGAGGATCAGGTCGGCCTTGGGAGCTTGGCGCATGGTGGTTTCGGTCAGCGAGGGGGCCGAGCGTTTCATGGGGGCGGCGGTGACCAGTTGGAAGCCGGCGTTGCGGCAGGCCCCCATCAGGGCGTCCCAGACCTCTGGCGTCTTGTTGGCGAAGGTGACGGTCAACCAACGTTCGGGGCGCAGCACCCTGGCCGCCTCGGCGAACACCGCGCTCAGGCCGTCGCCATAATGCTCCGCCGATAGCTTGCGCACCGGGTTGAAGGCGATCTCGCGGGGCAGGGGGGCCTCGGTCCCCAGCCAGAGATTCCACAGCATGGACAGTTCGCCGTACTGGATGCCCTCGCCGCCATAGGGCGGGTCGGTGAAGATGTAGTCGACGCTGTGATCGGCCAGGGGCAGGCTGCGGCTGTCGCATTGCCGGATATCCGCCCGCTCCGCGATGGGGCGGTGGAAGAGATCGACAATCCCGGTCAGACTCTTGGCGGCCCGGTTCTCGAAGTACCAGTGTGGATTAAGCTCCTGCCACTTTTCCGGCATCCAGTAGCTGTTGATTTTCCAGCTGGGGCCGCCCCCGGCCCCCGATGAATCGGCGATCATCCGGGTAAACTGCGCCAGCCCCGCCGTCAGGGTCAGCGACAGCCAGCCATGCAGCGCGGGCG
The DNA here is from genome assembly GCA_030651575.1 of Phaeospirillum sp. Lineage (GTDB taxonomy): Bacteria > Pseudomonadota > Alphaproteobacteria > Rhodospirillales > Magnetospirillaceae > Phaeospirillum. The sequence goes on along the minus strand of JAUSFB010000073.1, from coordinate 33,420 downwards.
AAGAGCCGTATTTCTGAATCTCGGCCCGGATCGCTCCGGCGATGCGGTAATTGCGCGGCGTGAACAATTGGCTCCATCGCCGGATGGATTTCAGCTTGCGCATCTCCCAGCCGAACATGATGTCGGCGTCCGGGGTTCCGGGAACAGGGTCGATCACCCGCGCCGCCAGCTGGATATCGTCGTCGTCCGGGGCGACGTCGCAAGACTTGCGGGTGCAGGCGCAGCGGTAGCGGACGGCGGCAAGGCGGTCCCCGTCATAGCCAAAGCTTCGCACCACCACGGGACGGCCGCAGTCCCGGCATCGGGTGTGGAACAGGTCGGCGATCTCGGGTTCGACGGCCTTCAGGATCGCGGCGGCCGCGTGTTTGAACTCCCGTGGGTCGGGGGGCGTGGCCAGGGCCTGGCCCAGCGCGACCGCGAACGGGTTGAAGTCGAATCCGATGGCTCTGCGTCCCAGCAGGGCCGCCTCGATGGGGGTGACGCCGCTGCCGCAGAACGGGTCGAGGACCGTGTCGCCGGCCGCGCTGAAATATTCGATATACGAGCGGACCACGTTGGCCGGCTTCTTGCCCCAGTATTTATGGACGTTGTGGCGGGGCGGCCAGGTTTCGGCTTCCAGCAGGCCAAGCTCGGCCTCGATGCCATCCCGGTTCAGCATTGATGGGTCGCGCGGGTGAAGACGTGGAGGGGACATCCGGAAAACCGGCGGCGGCGGGCTGGATCAGCCGGCCTTGCGGGTATAGCCGTCGATGATGACGATCACCGCGCCGCACAGGCCCAATGCCGGGATCAGCATACTGAAGAAGGTTATTCCCGCCGAAGCCGCCACCGCCAGGGGCGGGGGGGCCAGGGCGGGGTCGGCGCCGGCCTGGCCAAGCTTCGCGCTGACGAGATAAAAGGTCGCCACCACCGACAGCACGACGCTGACCGTAGCGCCCAGGGCGAACCATTTCCATGCCGGAGAGCGCGTTTTCATGCCGAGAAGGGTCCTTGGGTCTGGTGGCGCCGTTGCCGTCCGGTGGAGTTTGGCTCAGGCGGGCGTCGCCGTCTATAACGGAAGCTCCGTCGCGGCGGTGTCATGAATCGTTGCGGTTGGCGACACTTTGAAGGGCATATATCGTCCGGTCTCGTACTACCATGAGGGCGAAAGAGTCCTTTTAGGCGGGTGGCCGGGAAAATCCATGCGAATTTTTTGGCAGGACAATATGAGTCTTGGGCTGGCGCAGGTGGACGACGAGCATAAGCACATGGTCGCCTTGCTCGATTCCGTCTGTCTGGCGCTGCAATACCGCAATCTTCCCGCTGCCGCCCTCGCCCTTGACGAGTTCTCCGGCGTTTTGACCCGCCATTTCGCCAGCGAGGAGGGCTTTCTTGCCCAGATTTTCGCCATCAACGCCGATCAGCATCGCCAGAGCCACCGCGACACCGCCGATCTGGTCGGGCGGCTGCGCGTCGCCATCGGTGGGGCGGGCGATCTGCCGTTGGCGGAGCGGCTGGTGGCGGAACTGGTGACCGAGTGGATCCGGCGGTTGTTCCGCGAGGACAACGACCTGGTTGCCCAGTTGAAAGGGACCGGCGGCCCCGGCCTAGGCCCTACCGAATGATCGTGACAGGATGTCTTGCAACTGGCGGCCGTTGACCGGCTTGTGCAGCACCGGCATGCCCGCCGCCAGGGCGTGACGCAGGCCGTCGACGGTGACGGTGGTGTCGCCGGTCACCACCACGCCGGGAATTTCGGCACCATAGGCCCGGCGCAGGCGTTCGATGGCCTCGATGCCGGTCTGGCCGTCGCGCAGGCGGAAGTCGGCCAGGATGAAGCCGGGGGCGCTGGCCTCCTCGGTCAGACCCTCGATCGCCTCCTCGACCGTCTGGGCGGCGATGACGTGGTAGTCCCAGCTTTCAAACAGCATCTGATAGCCAGCCAGGACGATGGCCTCGTCCTCGATGACGACGATCACCTGTTGGATAGCACCCGTCGAGGGTGGCCCGGACACCTTGTGACCCTCAAGAACCATTGTAATAAGCCCATCTATCAACCCTTTCTGATCATGCAAGATTGTTACAGCTTACGGAAGCTCCCAGTCGTCATATGGAACTATGCATAAGGCAGGTGGATGGCGGGGTTGCTTTGGTCGGTGGATTTGTCCTTTACTCCTCCCTCATGAATTTTCCGGGCCATAGAGAAAGCCGATCCGATGACCGAGACCATTGTTCTGCCGTCCAAGGGCGCCCTGACCGAGGGCGATATCGACCCCACTCTCGACCTCCATGCCGAGATCGATCGTCTGCGCAAGGAGCGCAACGCGGTGATTCTGGCTCACTACTATCAGGATGGGGAGATTCAGGATTTGGCCGACTTCGTCGGAGATTCGCTGGATCTGTCGCGCAAGGCCGCCGCCACCGACGCCGATATGATCGTGTTCTGCGGCGTGCGCTTCATGGGCGAGGTGGCCAAGATCCTGTCGCCGTCCAAGCTGGTGGTGATTCCCGACGCCGACGCTGGCTGTTCGTTGGAGGAAGCCTGCCGGCCTGAGGCCTTCAAGGCGTTTCGCGACAAGCACCCCGACCATATCGCGGTCACCTACATCAACTGCTCGGCCGAGGTCAAAGCCCTGTCGGACGTGATCGTCACCTCGTCCAATGCCGAGACCATCATCCGTCAGTTGCCGGCCGACCGACCGATCCTGTTCGCTCCCGACCGCCATCTGGGCGCTTATATGCAAAGGAAAACCGGGCGCGAGATGACTCTGTGGCCGGGCAGCTGCATCATTCACGAGCAGTTTTCCGAAAAGGAACTGGTCAAGCTGAAGGTGCGCCATCCCCAGGCCAAGGTGGCGGCGCATCCCGAATGCCCGGAAAGCATCCTGCTCCACGCCGATCATGTGGGCTCGACCCGCAATATCCTGGACTTCGTGTTGGGCTCGGAGGCTCCGGAATTCATCATCGCCACCGAACAACACATCATCCACCAGATGCAAAAGGCGGCGCCGCACAAGACCTTCATCCCGGCGCCGGGCGCCGATGGCGGCTGTTCTTGCTCTAACTGCCCGTATATGGCGTTGAACACCCTGGAGAAGATCTATCTCTGTCTCCGCAACGACGCGCCGGCCATCACCGTGCCGGAGGAACTGCGCCTCGCAGCCCTGAAGCCGCTGGAGCGTATGCTGGAGATGAGCAAGTCGGTTCCCATGTCCGGGGCCGCGATCGATGCGGCCTGAGCCCGATCTTGACGACGCCCGCCGGGTGATCGCCGCCGCCCTGGCCGAGGATACCGGAGCCGACAAGGGCGGGGCGGGCCACGACATCACCTCGTCTTCGGTGATTCCGGCGGATTTGCGCTTTAGGGGCGTCATGCAGGCCCGTCACGCCATGGTGGTGGCGGGGATGCCGGTGGCGGCCGAAGTGTTCCGCATGGTGGTGCCGGAGGCGCGCTTCACCGCCCTGGTCGCCGATGGCGATCTGGTGGCGGGCGGGACCGTGCTGGCCGAGATGGAAGGGCCGGCGCGCGGCTTGCTCACCGCCGAGCGCACCGCCCTCAACCTGCTGCAACTGCTGTCGGGCATCGCCACCCTGACCCGCTCCTATGTGGAGCGGATCAGGGGCACCGGCTGCACCTTGCTGGATACCCGCAAGACCATTCCGGGCCTGCGGCGGCTGTCCAAATACGCCACCCGCTGCGGCGGGGCCAGCAACCACCGCATGGGCCTCTACGACGGCGTGCTGATCAAGGACAACCACATCGCCGTGTGCGGCGGGGTGGGGGCGGCGGTGCGCCGCGCCAAGGAGGCCGGCCGCCCCAATGTGGAAGCCGAGTGCGACACCTTGGAGCAGGTGGCCGAGGCGGTGGCGGCGGGGGCCGACATCGTGCTGCTCGACAACATGCCGCCCGATGTCTTGCGCCAGGCGGTGGCCGTCGTGGCCGGGCGGTGCAAGACCGAGGCCTCGGGCGGGGTGACCTTGGACACCATTCGCGCCATCGCCGAGACCGGCGTCGATTTCGTCTCGGTCGGCCGCATCACCCAATCGGCCCCGGCGGTCGATATCGGCTTGGATTGGTCCTAGGATGAAACCCCGGCGTTTCATCCGTCACGGGTCGGAGACCCGTTTGGTGGAGTACTGAGATGGGCAAGATGGCGAAGCCCCCCTACGACCTGCTGGTGATCGGTTCCGGCGCGGCCGGGCTGTCGGTGGCGTTGGGCGTGCTGGCGAAGCATCCCTCGGCGCGGGTGGCGGTCCTGGCCAAGAACGATCTGTCGGAGGGCAGCACCCGCTATGCCCAGGGCGGCATCGCCGCCGTGCTCGATTCCACCGATTCCACCGAATCCCATGTGGCCGACACCCTGGACGCCGGCGCCGGCATCTGCGTCGAGCCGGCGGTGCGCGCCGTGGTCGAGGGGGCTCGCGACGCCATCCAATGGCTGATCGCCAATGGCGTGATGTTCGATCAGGAGAATGGCGGGCTTCACCTGACGCGGGAGGGGGGGCATTCCCACCGCCGCATCGTCCACTCCGCCGACGCCACCGGCAAGGCGGTCCAGGTCTCCCTGGAGGCTCGCATCCGCGACAGCGGCGCCGAGCTGTTCGAGCACCACAACGCCATCGACCTGATCCGTGAAAAGCTGCCCCAGGGCCGCCTGGGCCGCTGTGTCGGCGCCTATGGACTGGATCGCCGCGACGGCAGGGTCAAGCTGTTTCCCGCCCGCACCGTGGTCCTGGCCACCGGCGGTGCGTCGCGGGTCTATCTGTATTCCTCCAACCCCGACGGCTCCACCGGCGACGGCATCGCCATGGCCTGGCGCGCCGGCTGCCGGGTCGCCAATATGGAGTTCAGCCAGTTCCACCCCACCTGCCTCTATCACCCCAAGGCCAAGTCGTTCCTGGTGACCGAGGCGGTGCGGGGCGAGGGCGGTCTGTTGCTGCGTCCCGACGGCACCCGTTTCATGGACGATTACGATCCACGCGCCGAGTTGGCCCCGCGCGATATCGTGGCCCGCGCCATCGACGATGTGATGAAGCGGTTGGGCTGCGAGTGCGTCTATCTCGACATCAGCCACAAGCCGGCCGAGTTCGTCACCAGCCATTTCCCCACGGTTTATGCCGAGGCGCTGAAATTCGGCATCGACATGACCAAGGAGCCGCTGCCGGTGGTGCCGGCGGCGCACTACACCTGCGGTGGCGTGCTGACCGATCTGGCGGGGCGGACCGATGTGGAGAATCTCTACGCGGTGGGCGAGGTCGCCTTCACCGGCCTGCACGGCGCCAACCGCATGGCGTCGAACTCGTTGCTGGAATGTCTGGTGCTGGGGGCCGCCGCCGGCCGCGACATTTGCGCCAAGATCGGCAATGTCGCCGACCTGCCCGAGCTATCGCCCTGGGACGAGACCTGGGTCACCGATTCCGACGAGGAAGTGGTGGTCGCCCATAACTGGGACGAGCTGCGCCGCTTCATGTGGGACTATGTGGGCATCGTGCGCTCGACCAAGCGGCTGGAGCGGGCCAAGCATCGGGTCCGGCTGCTGCGCGACGAGATCGACGAGTATTATGGCAGTTTCCGTGTCACCAACGACCTGCTGGAGCTGCGCAATCTGTCGCTGGTGGCCGATCTGATCATCCGCTCGGCCCTGGCGCGGCGCGAAAGCCGGGGCCTGCACTACACCATCGATTTCCCGGCCCCGGACGCGGTGGCGCCGCCGCAGAATACGATTCTGGTGCCCAAGAATTTCTCGATCCGTCGGGTGGCCTGACCATGGACAACACCAGCCGCAGAGTCATTTTTCCCGCCGGAGCCGTCATCTTCGCCGAGGGTGAATCCGGCGACACCGCCTATGTGGTCGAATCCGGCGCGGTCACCGTCTACAAGACGGTCAATGGCAAACGGATCGAGATCGGCGAGGTCGAACAGGGGGGAATCTTCGGCGAAATGGCGCTGATCGACGATCATCCCCGTATGGCCTCGGCCATGGCGACCCAGGAAACCGCCTGCGTCATCATCGGCAAGACCCGTCTGTTCGAGCAGATGGCGAAGGCTCCCAAGGGGGTTCGGGTGATCGTCAGCGCCTTGCTGGGCAACATCCGCGCCATGGGGACCGAATTGGCCCAGGCCACGGTCATCCTCGCCCAGGACAAGGAATAGCCCCATGCTCCGCCGCCGCTTCGTTGTCGCCCTGTCCGCCGCCCTGGCGATGCCCCCCGCCGCCTTCGCCGCGGAAAAGAAGGACGAAAAGAAGAAGGAGGACAAGAAACCGTCCCAGCTGCCGGTTCCGGCCAAGGGCCAGCGCTATGTCCGGCTGCCCACCATCGTGCTGGAACTGTGGGACAGGGACGGCAATTTCCGCATGTCGTCGGTGGACCTGCTGCTGCTGGTGACCGAGGACGCCAAGCTGGCGGAGAAGGCGTTGGCGGACAAGATGAAGCGGACCTTGAACGCCACTCCCTACGAGGAGTATATGCGTGCCAATCCCGCCCCGATGATCAAGGCCAGCATGCTCGATCTGGCCCGCAAAGAGCCGGGCGGCGACAAGATACTTGATCTGTTGATCAACAAGATGATCTTCCGGTAGGCTCGCCTATCCGACGATCTGGAACACCACCACCTCGCGCTGGGCGCGGTCCTCCAGGTCCAGGCTGGTCTGGACCGTGTAGGCGCCGACTTTCAGCAGGCCGGTCTTGGGCAGATAGGCGCGGCCGGGGTCGGCCATCACCACGGTGGCGCCATCGGCGGCCAATTGCCGCAGCCACGGCCAGATATGGGCGGTCATGGGGGCCTCGTAGCAGACATCGCCGGCCACCACCACGTCCCAGCGGCAGGCGGCGCCGACCACGTCGTCCTTCAATACCTCGACCGCGACGCCGTTCAGTTCGGCGTTCAGCCGGATGGCGTAGCAGGCCATGGGGTCGATATCGGCGGCCTCGACCCTGGCCGCGCCGCATTGGGCCGCCGCCATGGCGGTGACGCCCGAACCGGCGGCGAAGTCCAGAACCCGCTTGCCCCGCACCAGTTCGGGATGATCCAGCACCCAGCGGGTCAGCGCCTGACCGCCGGCCCAGCAGAACGCCCAATAGGGCGGCGGCAGGTTGACCCGCAGAAGGGCCTGCTCGGTCGCCTCCCACAGCGGCGTCACCTCGGTGGCGGTCCACAGCCTGACCTCGGGACAGGCCGGCGGGGTGGCGATTTCGGTATTGGCCTGGATGAAGGCGGTGGCGGCTTCGAAGGTGGCGGAAACGGGGCTCACGACGCCAGCCGCCCGGCGACGATGGCGGCCAGCAGCAGCCAGCCGAAATGGCGGTTGGATTTGAACTTGGCGAGGCAGTCGGACGAGTCGTGGATATCGACCCGCAGGATCTGCCAGACCAGATGACCTCCCGCCAGCGCTAGCAGCGGCCAGAACGGCCAGCCCAGCCCCGCGGTCCAGCCAGCGGCCCCCACCAATGCCAGGGTCATTCCATAGAACAGCCACAGCCATTTGGGAGTCGAATCGCCCAGCGCCAGGGCGGTGGACTTGACCCCGATCAGGGCGTCGTCCTCCTTGTCCTGATGGGCGTAGATGGTGTCGTAGCCCAGCGTCCAGAACGGCCCGGCGGCGTAGAGCAGCAGGGCGGGCAGGTCGATCTGGCCGCGTACCGCCGCCCAGCCCAGCAGGGCGCCCCAATTGAAGGTCAGCCCCAGCCAGGCCTGCGGCCAATAGGTGATCCGCTTCATGAAGGGGTAGGGGAACACCAGCAGCAGCGAGGCGACCCCCACCATGATGGCGAAGGCGTTCAGTTGCAGCAAGATCAGCAACCCCAGCCCCAGTTGCAGCCCCAGGAAGGCCAGCGCCTGGGTGGGGCTGATGGCGCCGGATGGGATCGGACGGGACGCGGTGCGGGCGACGCGGCCGTCAAAGTCGCGGTCGGCCCAGTCGTTGAAGGTGCACCCGGCGCCCCGCATCACCATGGCGCCGACGGCGAACAGGGCGAACAGCCACGGGTCGGGCAGGCCATCGGCGGCCAGGGCGGCGCTCCACCAGCAGGGGAACAGTAGCAGCCAGGTGCCGATGGGGCGGTCAAGGCGCATCAGCCGGAAATAGGGGCGCGACGCCGGCGGCATCCAGCGGTCGATCCAGTTGCCGACCGGAATGTCGCCTTGCAGGGTCTCGGTGGTGTTCATGGCATATGGATAGCGGAAACCGGGGCGCGAGGAAAGTGGCTCTATCCCTTGAAGTAGAGCAGCCCCTTGCGCCATTCCAGCGTCGGGGTCTTCCAGGCGGTGCGGATGTCGTCGCTGGCGGGGTGGGCCGGTTTGCCGAAATACCAGCCCTGGCCAAAGCGGACCTTCAGCAGCTTCAGCAGGTTGGCGGTCTCGGAGTCCTCCACATATTCGGCGGTGGTGGTGACGCCCAATTCGGTGCACAGCTGGACGATGGCCTTGATGAACGAGACATCCTCGTTGCTGCGCATGGCGTCCTTGATATAGCTGCCGTCGATCTTGACGTTGTCGACCTTCAACGCCCGCAGATAGTGGAAGGCGGCATGGCCGGCGCCGAAATCGTCGAGGCAGACTTCATGGCCCTGGTTGCGGATGCTCTGGATCACGTCGTTGACCGCCGCGAGGTCGCGGACCTCGGCGGATTCCGTCATCTCGAACACCAGCCGCTTGCGCAGATCGCCAGTGGTCTTGAGGATGCCGCGCAGCCGCGCCACCACCGCCGGGTCGGACAGCGACCGGCCCGATAGATTGACGGCGAAGCGCAGCGATTCGGTATTGGCTACGGCAGAGCGCATGGTGCCGATGGCGCGCTCCAGCAGCGCCATGTCCAGCATGCCGGCCATACCCACATCCTCGGCGAAGGCCACGGTCTCGTAAGGCGATTTGTTGTCCTCGCCCTTGAAGCGGACCAGACACTCGAAATGGTGCACCACATTGGTCCACAGATCGACGATGGGCTGGTACATCAGATTGAAGTCGCCGGTGGCAACCGTCTGGCGGACATCGTTCATCTGCTTGACGGTGGCCGACAGGCGGGGCTGAAGGTCCTTCATCAGGCTGGTGAGGTCGCCGCCATTCTCGGAATCGCGGGCAAAGCGGTTCAGGGTATAGGTCAGGGCGCGGGCCGCCTCCTCGGGCGGGATGTCGGCGATATCCAGCACCAGGGTGGCCAGCTTGGCCTCGATGGGCGGCGCGTCGGGCATCACCGTTCGGGAGGCCTGGGCAACCGACTGGCTGATCTTGTCGGCGGAAATGGCGGTGGAGTGCAAGACGCCGAATTTGCCGCTGTCCAACTGGCCGACAGCGTCGCCGCCCACCGACAGCGATTTCAAGCGGTTGCCCAGCTCGGTGGTCAGGGCCGCCTGAGCCTCGGCCCCGCCCTCGGCGTGAAAGGCGGGAATCTCGGGCAGTTCGACCAAGGTCAACTGATAGGGTTCGTCCGGGGTGGCGGAGTCCAGCAGTTGGGCCGCCATGGCCTGAAAGCTGTCCTTGTCCAGCAGGCCCGCCCCCGATACCCGCTTGTCCTCCAGCGGCGGCAGGCCGCCGGGGTGACTCAGCGCCACCAGCAGCCGTTCGGGGGTGCTGGGATGGCGATAGCCCGACATGGCCAGGCTGATCGCCCGACCCTCGGGGATCAGTACGCGGATCATGATGTTGCGAACCCGCTCGCCCTTGGCCATCTGGGCCAGCGACCGGGTCAGCAATGGCTGGTCGGCGGGGTGGATGATCTTGCGCAGCGGCTGGCCGGTCAACGCCCGCGCCCCGCGCCCGACCAGGGCCATGGCGGCGCCGACCGCGAACAGGGTCGTGCCCTCGGGATCGGTTTCAAGCAGCACGTCGGCTGCGGCAAAGGCGAATGCGACATAAACGTCGCTGGAGCGGCCGAGATCGTCCTTATCCACGCCCATGTCTGCTTCCAATTCGCATCAAGGGTTCAAGCCTATGCAATGGGGAGAGGCCCCACAACAGGTATTTACCAATGCTTGTCGAGGAAAACTCCAACAAACAAAATCAACAGATAGGGCATGGAGGCGGCAAAGTTCCAGCCGGCCCAGAATCTGGTCGGCGTCATGGCCAGTTTGAAGTTGAAGGCCAGCAGCGCCAGTCCCATGACGATCGCGACGCCGCCATAGAGCGGCCCCAGCAGCCCCATGCTCCAGGGCAGGAGGGAAGAGCCCACCAGGGCGATGCTGTTGGCCAAAATCCAATACGCGGTCTGTTGCTCGCCCACCACCACCGGCAACATGGGCACGCCGGCCTTGCGGTAGTCGTCAGTCAGCAGGATGGCCAAGGCCCAGAAATGGCTGGGCGTCCACAGGAACAGCACCAGCGCCAGCACCATGGGCAGCAGCCACTCGGTCTGATTGACCGCGGCGGCTCCGGCCAGGATGGCGAAGCTGCCAGCGGCGCCGCCCAGGATGATGTTGGTCCAGTGGCGTCGCTTCAGCCAGACGGTATAGATCGCCACATAGACGAAACCGCCCAGGAACAGGTGCAGCGCCACCACCCAGTTAAAGGCTTGGTGGGCCACCGCCATTCCGGCGACCATCAGCACGGCAGCCATCAGAAATCCCACCTTTGGCGTGCCGTCTCCGGTGGCCATGGGGCGTTTGGAAGTGCGGCGCATCAACCGGTCGATATCGCGGTCCCAGACATGGTTGAACACCGCCGAGGCGGCGGAGCCCAGCACCATGGCCAGGGTCAGCAGTCCTAGCGCGCCCAGGTCCACCTTGTCGGCGACCGCGCCATAGCCGGTAATGGCGGTCAGCGCGATCATCAGGGCGATGCGCGGCTTGAACAGTTCGATGTATTGCTTGACCGTCACATCCGCCTCCGCCGTCGATTATCCCCGGCTTGGCCGAGGATCAAAGGTATATATGGTATAGCATAAGGTACACAACGATGCCCGTGACGGAAACGTATAGCCATATGGGCAGCGTCCAGCGTGCGATCCTCGGATGGGCCTTGAAGTCGCCCTTCAACGCCCGCAACAGGGTGATCGCGATCATGGGGGTGACCAGGGCCGCCAGCACCACATGGCTGATCAGAAGGGCGTAGTAGACCGGCCGCACCGGTCCGGTTCCCCGGAACACGAAGATGGGCGCGGCAAAGTGGTAGACGATATAAAAGCCCAGAAACAGGGTCGAGGTCGCTACCGCTCCCAGCATGGCCCGCTTGTGCAGGTCCTTGCGCCCGCGCCGGATGAAGGTGAAGCCGGCGATCAGGAAACACAGCGCCAGGGCGTTCAGCCCGGCGGTGACGTGGGGCAGGGTATTCGCGGCGTTCATTATTTTACCATCCCATCCATCCGCCGGCCCACAGCCACAGCGTGGCGATGGCCATGGTGGCCAGTGTCATGGGAATACCGGCCTTGGCGAAATCGCCGAACGACAGCCGGGTTCCCGCCATGGCCGCCCGCTCGGCGACAATGATGTTGGCCATGCTGCCGACCAGCAGGAAGTTGCCGGCCAGGGTGGACAGCAGCGCCAGACCGGTCAAGGCTCCCGGGTCCGGGGTGTGCCACACCGCCAGGATCAGCATCACTGCCGGCACGTTGCCGATGGAGTTGGACGCAGCCAGCGCCAGCGGCAACATGGTCCGCAGCGTTTCGGGGAACAGGCCGCGATCGGCCATGGCCTCTACCCACTGGCGGGCCAGATCGGTGTCGGCGAAGGCGCCGGTCACCACGAACAGGCAGGCGAACAGCAGCAGCAAGTGCCAGTCCACCAGACCGATCATCTCGCGCGACGACATGCGGCGGCTGGCCAGCAGCAGCCCGGCGATGACCATGGCGCCGACCTCGCGCGGCAGCGGCGCCGCGAACAGCAGCAGCAGTCCGATCAGGGCGCCGATTCCCTTGGCGGCCTGCCAGCGGTTGAGGTGGGGGTGCTCGATGGTCGCGATATCGGTCGGAACCAAGGCAAGTTCCCGCCTCCAGACCCGACAGATCGCCACATGCACCACCACCAGCGACAGGGCCGCCGGCACGGCGCAGGCGGCCAGGAAGCTCCAGAAGTCGAGGCCTCCCACCTGTCCGATCAGGATATTCTGGGGGTTGCCGATCAGGGTGGCGGCGCTGCCGGCATTGGCGGCCCCCACCAGACCCAGCAGATAGGGGCGGGGGTCGAGGCCGCGCCGGCGGATTCCCTCGGCGACGATCGGGGTCATGGCGAAGCAGACTACGTCATTGGCCAGCACCGCCGACAATCCTCCCGCCGCGACGATCACCAGCGCCAGCAGCCGGCGGGGCGAGCCCGAGGCCGTCGCCACCTTGGCCGCCACGGCGCCGTAGACTCCGGCCAGTTGGAACTGGGCCGAGACGATCATCAGCGCGAACAGCAGCAGCAAGGTGGGCACGTCGATGGAGCTGCCCATGGCCTTGACGCCGACCTTGCCCGACACCAACAGCACCACCACCGCCAGCAGGGCGATGCCGGTACGGTCGAGCTTCAGCCCCCGCACGCTGCCGAAGGCCATGCCGAGATAGGTCGCCAGGAAGATGAGAATGACGAAGGTATCCATGCTTTCCGTTATGACCCTTGATTGCGGCCTCGGCAAGCCTCTTGCACTGCAACACGAGTCGGCATATTTTTACATGCATTACCGGTCGGTCTAAGATCCAGGAGACAGCCCATGCCCCCGAAATCGCGCCGCGAGGATCTGGTTGAAGCCGCTCTGCGCCTGTTTCTGCGCGACGGCTTTCACGCCACCGGCATCGCCGCCGTGCTGGAAGAGGCCGAGGTCAGCAAGATGACGCTGTATCACCACTTCCAGTCCAAGGAAGAGCTGATCCAGGCGGCGCTGAGTCTGCGCGACCAACGCTTTCGCGATTGGCTGTTCGCCCGCATGCGGGTGCTGGGCGGCACGCCGCGCGCCCAGGTGTTCGCCATGTTCGACGCCCTGGGCGAGTGGTTCCGGGGCGAGGCGGTGATCGGAGCCGGCGAGGCCGAGCTGTTCTGCGGTTGCCCCTTCGTCAAGGCGGCGGCGGAATACGCCGATATCGAGGATCCCATCCACAAGCTGGCGGCCGATCACAAGCGGCGGATCATCGAGACTCTGGGCGAGATGTGCCACGCGGCGCAATTGCCCGAGCCCGAGCGGCTGGCCCGCCGGCTGGCCTTGCTGAAGGAAGGCGCCATTGCCGACGCCACCATCGCCGGCGACGCCACCGCCGCCGCCGAGGCCAAGCTGATGGCGGTCCGGTTGCTGTAGAGTGAAATCTTGCTGCGATATCGTCCGGTTCGCACTATATCTCGGCGATCATGACCGATCCCTTCGCCCTCGACGACGATATCCCGTTTCCCGCCCCGCAGGCGGCGCGGCCTGCCGGGCCGCTGCCGGTGGCGGAGGACGCGCCGTGGCTGCTGGGGCTTAATCCCGAGCAGTTGGAGGCGGTCACCAGCGTCGACGGCCCGGTGCTGGTGCTGTCCGGCGCGGGAACCGGCAAGACCAAGGTGCTGACCGCCCGTATCGCCCATATCCTGGCGTCGCGCCGGGCGCAGCCCTGGCAGTGTCTGGCGGTGACCTTCACCAACCGGGCGGCGCGCGAGATGAAGCTGCGCATCGCCGGGCTGGTCGGGCCGCTGGCCCAGGATCTGTGGCTGGGGACGTTCCACTCGCTGTGTCTCAAGATTTTGCGCCGCCACGCCTCGGCGGTGGGGCTGACCAGCGACTTCACCATTTTGGACTCCGACGATCAGCTGCGGGTGCTAAAGCAGGTGATGGAGGCCGAGCATATCGACGCCAAGGCGACACCGCCCCAGGCGCTGATGGCCATCATCCAGCGTTGGAAGGACCGGGCGCAGACCCCCGACAAGCTGGGGGGCGAGCCGGGTTCCGAGATGGCCGGCGGGCGGGCACGCGACCTGTACCGGCTGTATCAGGAGCGGCTGCGGAGCCTGAACGCCTGTGACTTCGGCGACCTGTTGCTGCACACGCTGACTGTTTTTCTGGCGGATCGGGCGGTGCTGGAGCATTGGCAGAAGCATTTCCGCTATCTGCTGGTGGACGAGTACCAGGACACCAACGTCGCCCAGTATCTGTGGCTGCGCCTGCTGGCCCAGACTCACCGCAATATCTGCTGTGTCGGCGATGACGACCAGTCGATCTATTCCTGGCGTGGGGCCGAGGTCGGCAACATCTTGCGCTTCGACAAGGACTTCCCCGGAGCGAAGGTGGTGCGGTTGGAGAGCAACTACCGCTCGACGCCGCATATCCTGGCGGCGGCCTCGACCCTGATCGCCAACAATGCCGATCGGCTGGGCAAGACGCTGCGCTCTGGCCTCACGCACGAGGCCGACGATATCGAGAAGATCCGCACCCGAGCGGTGTGGGACGGCGAGGCCGAGGCCCGCGTCGTGGTCGAGGAGATCGAGACCTTCCAGCGCCGGGGCGACCGGCTGGCCACCATGGCCATCCTGGTCCGCGCCGGCTTTCAGACCCGCGAGTTCGAGGAACGCCTGATCACCACCGGGGTGCCCTATCGGGTGGTCGGCGGCCCGCGCTTTTACGAGCGGCTGGAGATCCGCGACGCCATGGCCTATCTGCGGCTGGTGGCCTCGCCCATGGATGGGTTGGCCTTCGAGCGCATCGTCAATACGCCAAAGCGCGGCCTGGGCGAGGCGGCGTTGCAAACGGTCCATATCCTGGCGCGCGAGCACGATGTGCCGCTGCTGGAGGCGGCGCGGCGGCTGGTGGAGACCGCCGAGCTGAAGCCAAAGCCGCGTCAGGCCCTGGCCAAGTTCGTCGCCGACATCGCCCGCTGGCGCTCGCTGCTGGACTCCATGCCTCAGGCCGAGCTGGCCGAAACCATCTTGGACGAGTCCGGCTATGTGGATATGTGGCGCAACGACAAGTCGCCCGACGCCCCCGGCCGGGTGGAGAATCTGAAGGAACTGGTGGTGGCGCTGGAGGGATACGAGTCGCTGGCCTCGTTCCTCGAACACGTCGCTCTGGTGATGGACAATGACGAGAAGGCCGACCTGGACCGGGTGGTCATCATGACCCTGCACGGGGCCAAGGGGTTGGAATTCGATACCGTGTTCCTGCCCGGCTGGGAGGAGGAGGTTTTCCCCCATGCCCGCGCCCTGGCCGAGACCGGTACCCAGGGGCTGGAAGAGGAGCGGCGGCTGGCCTATGTGGGGCTGACGCGCGCCAGGAAGCGGGTGCTGATCACCTTCGCCGCCAACCGGCGCATCTATAACCAGTGGAAGTCGCAGCTTCCCAGCCGCTTTGTCGAGGAATTGCCCGACGCGCATGTGGAGCGTTCGGCCGATCGCGGTCTGTACGGCGGCGGCGGCAATGGCGGGCAGGAGGAATCGCGGGCCGCCTGGAACGATCCCGCCTGGAGCAACGCCCGCTGGGGCGGCAGCCGGACCAAGCCGGCCGCGGCGCCCACCTGGAAGGCGGCGGCGCGCGAACCCGTCAAGGACGCCAAGCCCAGCGCCTTCAAGCCGGGCGCGCGGGTGTTCCACGATAAGTTCGGCAACGGCACAGTCTTGTCGGTGGATGGCAACAAACTGGAAATCGCCTTCGACAAGTCCGATACCAAGAAGGTATTGGATAGCTACATCGTGGCGGTTTGAAAACGGTCCTGCCGAATTCACGCAACGCCGCATCAGGACTGGTTCTGACAGGAGACCATTGAATGCCCCCCGTCTTCCCGGAAATCTGGCGTTTGCGCCTGACCGTCACCATGGACACCCTGCCGGTGTTCGAAGAGGTGTTCGAGCGCTTCGCTGAGGCGGTCACCATGTTCATGGAGGATCGCTCGGGCATTTCCGACGGGGATTGCGACTGGTTTCTCGAAGGGTTTTCGCGCACGCCGCCCGAACGGGTCGCCATCGTCTCCGCCCTGTCGGCCATGGCCGCCGCCAACGGCATCTCGGTGCCGCCGCTGGAGATCGAGCGCCTGCCCAACGTGGATTGGGTGCTGGAGAATCTGCGCGACTTCCCCCCCATCCGCGCCGGCCGCTTTTTCGTGCACGGCTCGCACTGGCAGGGAAGGCCCCCGACCGGCAGTCACGCCATCGAAATCGATGCCGGGACCGCGTTCGGCTCGGGCGAGCACGCCACAACGCGCGGGTGCCTGCTGGCGCTTGACGCCGTCGCCAAGCGCGGGCGCAGGACGCGGGTGTTGGACCTGGGCTCGGGCTCGGGGATTTTGGGCATCGCCGCCGCCAAGGTCTGGGCGGCCAAGGTGATCTGCACCGATATCGACCCGGCGGCGGTCAAGGTCTGCGCCGGCAACGCCGCCAATAATGGCGAGGCCGCCCTGGTCACCGCCGTGGTCAGCGACGGCTATCGTAATCCGGTGGTGGGCAAGGGGCGGCCCTATGATCTGGTGTTCTCCAACATTCTGGCGCGTCCCTTGTGCCGCTTTGCCCCCGATTTGGCTGCCCATCTGGCGCCTAACGGGCTGGCGGTGCTGTCGGGGCTGCTGGAACGCCAAGAGCGCATGGTCATGGCCAATCACGAGCGTCAGGGCCTGACCCTCAAGCGGCGCTTCGTCATCGATGGCTGGGCGACACTGGTGATCGGGCGGTAGTCGGATTTCCGGTCGGATCGGTTTCGTTACATTGAAACACCATCCGTGGGTGGTGCTGGTGGCCTGATGCGCGGAATATAGACGTATCGTCAATCGTCAGCGCAGGTCGTCCATGTCCCAGGTTTCACTGTCCAGATCCTATGGAGCGGCCAATCCGCCGGCCAAGCTCCCCATGGACAAGGTGGTGGCGTGGTTGGGCGATCCGGCCTACCGGTTGTCGCGCATGCTTCGCGATATGCCCGATTTCTCCGCCTTGCGCCATGTCTCGCTGTCGGTCCATGAAACCGCCACCGATATGCTGTGGGCCTTTGCCTGTAGCGATCCGCAAGGGGGAGCGCCGGAGGTTCACGAGATCGAGATGGTCAATGCGCCGTCACTGTCCCTGATGGTGGGAACAGTCGAGTCGCGCATCATCGACAACCTTGCCGAATTCGGGGCCTCCAGCCACTACCAGGCCACCGGTTCCCGGTCGTCGGAGTGCCGGTCCTGCATGACGGTTCCGATTCATCAGGATGGCGAGTTTCTGGGCTTCGTGATTTTTGGCGCCGCCGTACCGGGCTTCTTTGTCCCGCCGGCCCGCGATGTGCTGGAAACCTATGCCGAAGCCTTCGCCATTCTGATTTCGCGCGCCATCGACGAGGTTACCGCCTAAGGTTGTCTTCTTCGATTCCGCTGCTATCATGCCCCCCATGATCGAAGACGTTCCCACCCGAAGCATGTTCTTTTTCGGCAGCCTGATGGATGGCGAGGTGCTCGCCACCGTGCTGGGCCGAGTTCCCGCCGCCAAGGATCGCGATGTCGCGTATGTGCGGGGGTGGCGGCGTGTTTTCGTGGCCGGCCGGCCCTATCCAATGCTGATCCCCCTGGCGGGAGGGCGGGTTGAGGGCCTGCTGGTCAGCGGCCTCGGCGAGCGCGAATATGACCGGCTGGGCTTTTATGAAGGTTGGGAGTATGTGACGGCTCCGGTCCAGGTCCGGACCTTGTCGGGTCGGACCGTGGAGACCGAAATGTTCACCTGTCCTCCCGGCGTGCTGTCGGAGAACCGGGACTGGAAGCTGGACTTCTGGCAGCGCAAGCACAAGGCCGAAGCCCTGGCGGCAGCGGTCGAGACCATGGCGCGCTTCGTGCGGGTCTCGGGGGCCTGACGGCTAAGAAGGTCAGGTGTTTGGGTTGACCAGTTTGCAGGACTTGCCGGCACGTTCCAGCCGTTTGCAGGCGGCGCGGGCCTGATCCTCGTTGAAGCCGGAAATGCGAGCCCGGTAGAGCGGCTTCTTCTTGCTGCCGGCCTTGTCGATATCAATGGAGCCCTTGGACACCAGCCCGCCCAGTTTCTTGGCGGCGTCGGTGGCGGCCTTGTGGGCGGGGCGGTACTCGTTGAAAGCGCCGACCTGAATCGCCCAGGATGGCGGGTCGGCATCGCCCACCGCGTCGTCGTCGTCGTCGTCATCATCGCTGTTGGCCGGCCCGCGCATGGCGACCTTCTTGGCGGCGGGTTTGGCCGGTTTCGCCTTGGCGATGGGCTTGGTCGGCGCCTTGGCCGACTGGGCGGCGGCGACCAGATCGTCGATATTGGGAAGGTCCTCGTTGGATTCGGCCTCGGCCATCTCGACCGACTCGCCCCGCTTCAACTTGGCGAAGCCCTTGTCCAGCAGTTGTCCCATATGCTTGTCGCGCGATGCGCCGGTGGCGCCGCCGAACACCACGCCGATGATCCGGTTGTCGGCGCGCTTGGCCGAGGAAATCAGGTTGAAGCCGGAGGCATGGATATAGCCGGTCTTGATGCCGTCGGCGCCGGGATAGCGCAGCATCAACCGGTTATGGGTGGTGATGGGGTGGCCCTCGTAGACAAACTGGCGGGTCGAGAAATATTTGTAATAGCCGGCATGGGAGGTGATCAGGGCGCGGGCCAGGGTGGCCTGATCGCGCACCGTCGACATCTGCCCCAGATCGGGCAGGCCGGACGCGTTGCGGTAGGTGGTGCTGCGCATGCCCAGGGCCTTGGCCTTGCGGGTCATCATCTGGGCGAACCCGGCCTCGGTTCCACCAATCGCCTCTCCCACCACCACCGCGACGTCGTTGGCCGATTTGGTCACCAGCGCCAGGACGGCGTCCTGGACTGAAATCCGCTCACCCGGTTCGAGGCCCAGCTTGGAGGGCGCCTGGCCCGAGGCATGGGCCGAGACCGCCAGCTTGGAGTTCAGGTGCAGGCGACCGGACTCCAACTCGTCGAACAGCAGGAACAGCGTCATGACCTTGGTCAGTGACGCCGGATAGCTGCGGGTGTCGGGATTGGAGGCGTGCAGGACCGCGCCGCTGTTGGCGTCGATCACGATGGAGGCGTAGCGCCCGGCCAAGGCCGTTTGCGCCGACAGGACGAGGCCGAGCAGACCGAACGCCGCTCCGACCAGGGTGGAGCGAAGGGTGGGGAGGAATCCTGTGCGGCTCAGGTGCAACGTCTCGACCTTCCGTTCAGCTTCACATATGGATTAAGATATCGCGGTAACCTTAAAGATTTTACGAATCCGTGTCCAGCTTTCGCGACACCCGAATTTTGCCGTATTTGTCGGCGATTCAATGTTTCGGCTTGGCCAAGGGGAGTATCGCCAAGGTCTCGGTCGACAGACTCGCGTGGCGGACTCCAATGATGCCCCCTCCATGGCAAGGACTCATGATGAAACGCCTTTTGCGGTTATCCACATTGTTCGTCGGGCTGACCCTGTTGGGCGGATGCGCCTACACAGGAGGAGATATCGGGGACCCGATTCATCGGAAGTTTCATTGGTTCTCGTTCGTTGCCGGAGATGATATCGCCGCCAGTTGCAGCCCCGATCTACCCGACCGCGTCCGATTGGTCTATAACGCCGTCTGGGGCGAGCAGATTCGGATCTACGAATGGGATTCGGTCCGGCGAAGCCTGCGGGTGCGGGTGATCGGTTCCGGCGATGTCCGCGACATTCGTCTGACCGATCCGGTGGCGGCCTGGCGGGCCAGTGAGGTCACGGTGCCGCTCGACGCCGCCGCCTATGACGGGCTGACTGCCGCCCTGGCCGCAAGCGGGGCTTTTGGCCCCCCGGCGGTGGGGGTCGAGATGCCGTCACGGTCGTATTACTGGGCGGCGGCGACCTGCCGCCAGGGTCGCTTTACCTTTACCGGCTGGGTTTATCCCTCCGCCGTCTTCGATGCTGCGCGCTTTCCCTCCGCCCTGTTCGCCCTGGACCCGGGACGCGACGGCGTCCGTCAGGCCAGGGTGGTGCCGCTGGATGTCATGGCGGAATACAACCGGCAGCGCGGAGCCTCCACCGATTTTACCTTGAAGGTCGGGGCCGGCGGGATGGTCCGCTAGGCGGTATGCTGCACTGCAAAAAGTCATATTGACTCCCGGGGCGGGGGTATCGCATAGTGCGGATATGTTGCATTGCAGCATATCCGCTTCGCGTGCGGACCGCTGCGCCACGTCAGCCCCGAGGAGCCACCTCCATGACCACCGTCAAAGCCAAGTCCGCCGCCCCCGTCAAGGCCGTTGCCGCCAAGGCCGCCGCCGCTCCCGCCCCGGCCGCCAAGGCGACCGCCGCCCCGGCCCCAGTCGTCAAGGCCACCGTCGCCGCTCCCGCTCCGGCGGTCGCCCCCGTCGCCGTCGCTGCGCCGGTCGCTCCCACTGCCGCCGCGCCCGCTCCGGCCGCTGCCCCGGTCGTGTCCGCCCCCGTCGTTCTTTCGCCGGTCGCCGCCGTTCAGGCCGATGCCGTGAAGACGATCGAGGCCGCGGTCTCCGTCGGCAAGGAAACCCTGGACACCGTGGTCAAGGCCTCCACCGAGGCCGCCGCCAAGGGCTACGACAAGGCAGCTCAGGTTGTCGCCGCCGGCAAGGAGCAGGTCGAAGCCGCCGTCGCCGCCGGCAAGGAAGCCCTGGACACCGTGGTCAAGGCCTCCACCGACGTTGCCGCCAAGGGCTATGACAAGGCCGTGACCCTCGGCAAGGAGCAGGTCGAGGCCGCCGTGAAGGCCCAGACCGTCGCTTATAAGGGCTACGAGGATGTCGTGTCCTTTGGCAAGGAAAACGTCGAGGCCATCGTCCAGGCCGGCAGCATCTTCACCAAGGGCTTCCAGGATATGAGCAAGGCGTTCGTCGCCCTGACCCAGGCCGCCATCGAGGAGAACGTGGCCGCGTCCAAGGCGCTGCTGGGCGTCAAGACCCTGCGCGAATTCATCGATTTGCAGACCAATGTCGCCAAGTCCAACGTGGATAAGGCCGTCCACGAAGCCACCCGTCTGTCCGAGCAGTCGGTCAAGCTGGTCGAGCAGTCCCTGGCCCCCATCAGCGAGCGGGTCAAGGTAGCCGTGGACAAGTTGGTCAAGCGGGCGGCCTAATAGGTCGCCTTACCGATACGTCGACCGCATCGGCGGCCCGGTGGGGAAACCTGCCGGGCCGTTTTTGTCGGGTGGCGTCGAACTTTTTATCAACGGGCTTCGCCTTCGGGCATCTGGGGCCTTTTCCTCCGCTACCCACACCCAATATGATAGGGGAGTAGCGAGTGGGACCACTGAGCAGCCGAGGCTATGAGCGACGACGATAAGCGCAACGACGACGGCAACCAGACCGGGGTGGTCATCAAGACCCGCCCCAAGACCAAAAAGCCGTCCATGTACAAGGTGCTGATGCTGAATGACGACTACACTCCCATGGAGTTCGTCATTCACGTCCTGGAGCGGTTCTTTAACAAGAATCGCGACGATGCGACGCGCGTCATGTTGAACGTTCACACACGGGGCGTCGGCATCTGTGGCGTCTACACATACGAAGTGGCGGAGACCAAGGTGACACAGGTCATGGATCTGGCGCGCCAGAACCAACATCCGCTGCAGTGTACGATCGAGAAGGAATAGCCCCAGAAAGGATCGGCCAATGCTATCGCGGAATCTGGAGCAGAGCCTGCACCGGGCCTTGTCGTTGGCCACCGAGCGCCGGCACGAATACGCCACGCTGGAACACCTGCTGTTGTCGCTGACCGACGACCAGGACGCCACGGCGGTCCTTCGGGCCTGCAATGTGGATATCGACAAGCTGAAACGTGATCTCGGCGACTTCATCGACACCAGTCTGGTCGATCTGGTCAGCCCGCGCGCCACCGAGCCCAAGCCCACCGCCGGATTCCAGCGGGTGGTCCAGCGCGCCGCCATCCATGTCCAATCCTCTGGCCGCGAGGAGGTCACCGGCGCCAATGTGGTGGTTGCCCTGTTCTCCGAACGGGAAAGCCATGCCGTCTATTTCTTGCAGATGCAAGACATGACCCGCCTCGATGCCGTCAACTATATTAGCCACGGCGTCGCCAAGGCGCCCGGCCGCAGCCAGACCCGCACCGTGCACGGCGCCGAGGAAGAGGCCGCCCCGGAAAAGGTGGTGAAGAAGGGGCAGGAGGCGCTGACCGCCTATTGCGTCAATCTCAACAAGAAGGCCATCGCCGGCAAGATCGATCCGCTGATCGGCCGCGAGGAAGAGATCGACCGCACCATTCAGATCCTCTGCCGCCGGTCCAAGAATAATCCGCTTTATGTGGGCGATCCCGGCGTCGGTAAGACCGCCATCGCCGAAGGTCTGGCCCGGCGCATCGTCAAGGGCGAAGTCCCCGACGTGTTGGCCAATGCCACCATCTTCGCCCTCGATATGGGGGCGCTGCTGGCCGGCACCCGCTATCGCGGCGATTTCGAGGAGCGCCTGAAGGCGGTGGTGACCGAGCTGGAGAATTACGACGGCGCCATCATGTTCATCGACGAAATCCACACCGTGATCGGCGCCGGCGCCACCTCGGGTGGTTCCATGGACGCCTCCAACCTGCTGAAGCCGGCCCTGGCCTCGGGCAACCTGCGTTGCATCGGCTCGACCACCTACAAGGAATTCCGAAACCACTTCGAGAAGGATCGCGCCCTGGTGCGCCGGTTCCAGAAGATCGACGTCAACGAGCCCAGCATCTCCGACACCATCAAGATCCTGAACGGGATCAAGACCTATTACGAAAGCCACCACAAGGTGCGCTACCTGCCCGACGCCATCAAGGCGGCGGTGGAGCTGTCGGCCAAGTACATCAACGACCGCAAGTTGCCCGACAAGGCCATCGACGTCATCGACGAGGTCGGTGCGTCCCGCATGTTGCTGCCCGAGTCCAAGCGCCGCAAGACGGTGACGGTCAAGGATATCGAAGATATCGTGGCCAAGATCGCCCGCATTCCTCCCAAAAGTGTCTCCACCAACGACATGGAGGCGCTGAAGAACCTGGAACGCGACCTCAAGACCCTGGTGTTCGGCCAAGACAAGGCCATCGAGACGCTGGCCTCGGCCATCAAGCTGGCCCGAGCCGGCCTGCGCGAGCCGGAAAAGCCCATCGGCTGCTACCTGTTCTCCGGCCCCACCGGCGTCGGTAAGACCGAGGTCGCCCGCCAGTTGGCCAAGATCATGGGCATCGAGCTGACCCGCTTCGACATGTCGGAATACATGGAGCGTCATTCGGTGTCGCGGCTGATCGGGGCGCCGCCCGGCTATGTGGGCTTCGACCAGGGCGGCCTGCTCACCGACGCCATCGATCAGCACCCCCATTCGGTGTTGCTGCTCGACGAGATCGAAAAGGCCCATCCCGATCTGTTCAACATCTTGCTTCAGGTCATGGATCACGGCCGCCTCACCGATCATAACGGCAAGGTTGTCGACTTCCGCAACGTGATCCTGATCATGACCACCAATGCCGGCGCCGCCGATCTGGCCAAGGCCACCATCGGTTTCGAGCGGGAGAGCCGCGAGGGCGACGACACCGACGCCATCAACCGCATGTTCACCCCGGAATTCCGCAACCGCCTGGATGCCACCATCGGGTTCGCCAGCCTGACGCCGGAAATCGTCTCCCAGGTGGTCGATAAGTTCATCATGCAGTTGGAGACCCAATTGGGCGACCGTGACGTGGTGATCGAACTGACCGACGAGGCGCGGGCCTGGTTGGCCAAGAAGGGCTATGACCGCAGCTTTGGCGCCCGGCCGCTGGCCCGAGTGATCCAGGAGCACATCAAGAAGGCCCTGGCCGAGGAATTGCTGTTCGGCAAACTGTCCAAGGGCGGCATCGTCCGGGTCAGGGTCGGCGAGGACAACAAGCTGTCATTCGAGTTCGTCGCAGCCCCCCACAAGCCAAGCAAGAGCCACGAATCGGAGCCGGAACTGGTGGTGTGAAGGCCAGTCAAGGTTTGCCCGCCCCCGGTCACAAGGCCGGGGGCGGGCAAACCCGTTTCAGCTCAGGGAATTGTTGATCAGGTACTGGGCGATATCGGCCGGCTTGACCTTGATATCCTTGGGCTCCTGATTGGTTTCCAGCGCGATGCGGATGCGCATGGAGTTCTCGACCTTCATCGGATCGACCTTGACCACTCCAAGGGCGCCCTTGATCTTGGGGTAGTAGGTGGGGTCGACCAGCTTTTCCTTGCGGCCGAGCCGCGCCAGGGCGTCGGCCTCGCTGACGCCCTCCACCTCCTGGGCCTTGATTAACTCCCAATCGGTCACCCCGGCCAGTCCGCCGGCCAGCAATTCGGCGGGTGAGTCGTCTTCGACCACCCCGATCTTGTAGAGATGCTTGCCCAGCCCGACATCGCCGCCCCAGGCTTGCAGGGTCTTGCTTTTGGCGACGTATATGGTGCCCATGATGTCTCCCTGGGGAACGGTGATTTCCAAGTACTGGTAGCATGTCAGCCAAGGAAGGCGCTACCTTCGCATAGGCACGGCGCATTGGTATGTCGATGTAAAAAATCGCCAATTTCGGGTGCTGACCCTATTGCCGCCCCGCCGCCTTTGCGTTAGAGGGGGCGCATCAGGGAGAGGAAACCCAAAAAATGCTCGCGACCAACGCGCTCACAGAGGTTCAAAATATTCAGCTTCGATGCGGCGCCTGCCGCTACTTCACCCATGACCGCTGCTGCAACGCCACGGCACGGTTGCAGGGTCAGGACACCCGGAGCGGGGAATGCCCGCAATTCCGGTTCACCCTGACTCATGCGGTGGAGGTGGGATACTGAGCAAGAGGTAAAGCCGCCGTCATGAAAAAAGGCCCTGGGATCGCTCCCAGGGCCTTTTTCCGTCCGGTTTCGAAAGCGGATTAACGCTTCGAGAACTGGGTGGAGCGGCGAGCCTTGTGCTTGCCGTACTTCTTGCGCTCGACCACGCGAGGGTCGCGGGTGAGGAAGCCGCCGGCCTTCAGCGCCGGGCGCAGGGCCGGGTCGAAGTAGGTCAGCGCCTTGCTGATGCCGTGACGCAGAGCACCGGCCTGGCCGGACAGGCCGCCACCGGAGACGGTGCAGTTCACGTCGAACTGACCCTCGGTCCGGGCGGTCTGGAACGGCTGGTTGATGATCATGCGCAGCACCGGACGAGCAAAGTACACCGGCAGTTCGCGGCCGTTGACGATGATCTTGCCGGAGCCGGGCTTAATCCAGACGCGGGCAATGGCGTTCTTGCGCTTGCCGGTCGCGTAGGAGCGGCCCTGAGCATCGACCTTGCGGACGTGGACGGGGTGAACCTGGGCCGTGGTCGCGGCCTGCAGGTCGGCCAAACTGGAGAGATCGGCCATGGGACTACCTCTTATTCTTCGGGTTCAAGGCGCCGACATCCAACGTGTCGGGAGCCTGAGCCTCGTGCGGGTGGGCGGGACCGGCATAGACGCGCAGATTCTTCATCTGCTGACGGCCGAGCGGACCACGGGTGATCATGCGTTCGATCGCCTTCTCAACGACCCGCTCGGGGAAGCGGCCGGACAGCAGCTGACCCATGGTACGGTCCTTGATACCGCCGGGGTGGCCGGTATGCCAGTAGAAGCGCTTGTCGGCGAGCTTGTTGCCGGTCAGCTTGACCTTCTCGGCATTGATGACAATGATATTGTCACCCATGTCCACATTCGGGGTGTAGGTCGGAAGATGCTTTCCGCGCAGCCGCATCGAAACGATGCTGGCGAGGCGGCCTAGCACGACGCCGTCCGCGTCGATCACAACCCACTTCTTCTGAACTTCGGACGGTTTGGCGTTATAGGTCTTCATGGCACCCACGGCAAAACCAGTTGGCGTCGCAGGGAATAGCCCCTGCGTCGAGGTCGCGGAGTATGCCACAGGGGGCGCATGAGTCAACGATAATAAAACAACAGAATATCAATGAGTTAGCTTTGTGGTATCAGAGTACCGTTCGGCACATGGGCGGAAATGCTGGATTCCTGGGCAAACGCCTGTCGGGCCTGACTAACGACTGCACCGTGCACCGCTAAAGCAAAGCTCCTGTCAGAAATTTTGGTTAGGAAATGCACAGTTTCAGCTGCAATACATTCAATTTACAGGAAACTCTTAGAGTCGCAGCATCGCCGTGCAATCGGCATCAGTGCCAGGAATCCCGCCTCACATCCACCGTTAACATATAGCCCCCACCGCGGATCGTCTTGAACATCTCGGGATTCTTAGGATCACTTTCCAACTTGCGCCGCAAGCGCCCGACTTGGACATCGATAGTTCGGTCGAACGGGCCCGACACGCGTCCGCGAGCCAGGTCCAGCAACTGATCGCGGCTGAGCACCTGATGGGGGTGGCGCAGGAAGGCGAGCAGCAGATCGAATTCGCCGCTGGTCATCTCCACCAGCACGCCATCGGGTGACAACAGGCGACGCCGGGAAGTGTCCAGCCGCCAGCCGACGAATTCCAAGGCTTCCAAACTAGGGGCCGCCTCCTGTGTCGCTTGGGTCGATTCCGCCGGAACGGCACGGCGCAGAACTGCCCGAATGCGGGCCAGCAGCTCGCGCATACTGAACGGTTTGGCGAGATAGTCGTCGGCTCCCATTTCCAGGCCGACCACCCGGTCCGTTTCGCCGCCCATGGCGGTCAGCATGATCACCGGCAGGCTGGTGGTGGCACGCAGGTGGCGCAGCAGCGACAACCCGTCCTCACCCGGCAGCATCAGGTCGAGAATGATCAGATCGGCCGGGTCCTCCGCCAAGGCTTGGCGCATGGCGATGCCGTCTCCCGCCATAGTGACGCGATAGCCTTGCGCCCCGAGGAAGTCGGCCACCAGGGCACAAATCTCTTGGTCATCGTCGACCATGAGGATATGCGGGGTTTCGCTCATGACGCCGTCCCTTGAGGAAGAGTGACGGTAACCCGCAGCCCCCCTTCCTTCCGGTTCTCCAAGCTGACGTCGCCGCCATGGGCACGGATGATGGTGCGGGCCACGGACAGACCGAGGCCGATTCCCCCGGTCTTGCGATTGCGCGAGGTCTCGATGCGGAAGAAGGGGGCGAACACCCGCTCCAATTCACCCTCGGGGATGCCCGGCCCCTGATCCTCGATCACCACCTTGATGCCGGAACCGTGATGGCCGGCATGGACGGCAACCTGGCCACCGAAGCGACAGCCGTTCTCGACCAGATTGGCCAGCGCCCGCTTGATCGCCAGGGGGCGGCAAGTGCAGACCAGACGACCCGACCAATCGAATTCGGCGGCCAGCCCCATATCGACGGCGTTGTCGCAGATGGCTTGCAGGGTGGCGGCCAGATCGATGGCCTGGGTGGGCTCGTCGGTGGCGTCCTGGCGGGCGAAATCGAGGGTGGAGGCCACCATGGCCGCCATCTCGTCGAGATCGGCCAGCATCTTGTCACGGCCCTCGCCCGGCGGCAGTACCTCGGTCCGCAGTCGTACCCGGGTGATGGGGCTGCGCAGATCGTGGGAGATGGCCGCCAGCATCTGGGTCCGGTCCTCGACGAAGCGGCGGATACGGCCTTGCATCTCATTGAAGGCGGCCACGGCATGGCGCACCTCACGCGGGCCATCCTCGGGCAGCGGCGGCGCGGCGACATCGCGGCCCAACCGGCCCGCCGCCCCGGCGAAGGCTGCCAGGGGGCGCGCAATCCATCCGGTGGCCCAGGCACCGAACACCAGGACGGCCACCATCATCACCAGGGTCGAGAGGATGGCGTGCGGCGACCACAGACTGGCGGTCCGCGCCATGGCCAGTTCGAAATTGGCCCATCCACCGTCGGAGAGCTGGAACGACACCTCCATGATCCGATCCTCGGGAAACCCGTTCAGCAGGCGATGCCAGATTCCGGAATGCTCGCTGGAGCTGCTGGTCCGATGATGGGTGACATGGAGCCGCTTGTGCTCGACCGCGCCGAAATAGGGCTGTAGCGCAGCCTGCATCCGAGGCAGATCGTCGGTGTCGAAATGGCCATCCCCCACCTTGGGGCGGTCGCTGAGTGAGATTGCCAGAAGGGAGGAGTTCGAATCATCGATCAGCCGGCCGCGATCCTGGGACGAGGTCTTATCGATCAGCCGGGCCATGACGGCTACCCGGTCGGCGCACAGCCGCTCGCTGGCCTCGAACACCGCGTCGTGGCGGTCATTGGACAGAACCCAAGTGCTGGCGATGTGTGACAAGGTCAGGCCGACCAGCAGGACGATCATGGTCCGGGCGGCAATGGAATCGGGAACAATCGCGCGCATGCCCAGGGTTCTCCAGTCGCGCCAGCCTATGCCCCCATTATTACAGTCTGCTCCGTGCCTGCGCGAGGGGGACTTGGTAAATTTATGCAACCCTTTCATTTACATAAATTTACACGGAATCGCCTGGATGGAGAGCTATACAGGATAGAGCAGCGACGCCACGGCGAAAGGACAGGCCATGCGGTACAAGATGATGATGGTTGGTGCGGGAATGGCTCTCCTGGCGGGGCCGGCTCTGGCCGGTCCCAAGGATTACCGCTTCGAACCGGTCTCCGAGCAGATCGCGGTATCCCCCACGTCACCGGTGGCGGTGCGCCTCATCCATATCCCCAGCAAGAAGCCGGTGCCCGGCGCCATCATCATCCAGAGCCGCCTGGAGATGCCCATGACCAACATGGCTCCCATGGCGACCAAGATCAGCGCCCAACCGGGTGACGGCGCGGGCGTCTATCCCTTCGTCGCCGATGTTTCCATGGCCGGGCCATGGGTCCTGGTCCTGACGGCCAAGGTCCAGAGCGAGACCGCCAACCTCACCGCCTCGATCCCATTGACGGCGGCAGCAGCCAGTCATTCCCACAACCACTGACCCCGAAGGATTTGGCGATGCGGATCAGGATATTTGCCATCGCCATGATGATGGCGGTAAGTCCGGCCTGGGCTCAGCATGACCACCATGGTCAGCGGGCCGAGGCCCCGGGCGCGGTGGGGGCGACGGTGGATGAGTTGATTTCCATCGCCAAAACCATGAGCCCCGAGGTGCAGATCTCCACCCTGGAGGCCGCAGCCGCTCTGGCCAAGGTCGATGGCGCCGGTTCGCTGGCCGATCCCAAGGTGTCACTGGCGATCGAGGACTGGAGCAGCAACCGCAACGGCGGCAATTTCCCCTCCAATCCGGCCTCGCAGACCACAAAGAAGCTGCGGATTTCACAAGAACTGCCGTTCTGGGGCAAGCGCGACCTGAAGCGCGAGATCGCCGAGGCCGGGGCGCGCAAGGCGGCCATCCTCAAGCGACAGGTGGAAAACGAACTGGTCGCGAAGGTCAAGATCGCCTACGCCGAGTACCACTCAGCTCATCTGGCGATCGATGCCGCCCGCGACCTCAGGTCACGCCTCGATACCTTGACCAAGCTGGCCGGGGCCCGTTATGGACAGGCCCTGGGCAAGCAGCAGGACGTCACCCGTGCGCAGGTGGAAAAATCGGTGCTGGACACCGAGATCGTCCGCATGGACGCCGAACGGCGCAAGGCCCGGATCAAGATCAACCGCCTGCTGGCCCGCCCCCTCAATGCTCCCCTGGTGGAAGCCCCGGCGCCGCGCGCCATTCCCGCCATGGAAACCCTTGATCTGGCGGCGCTGACCGACCGTGCCCAAAGCAATAATCCAGAGATCGTGGCCCAATTGGCCACCATCGATGGGGCAGAGAAATCCCGCGCCCTGGCCGAGAAGGGCTGGTACCCCGATTTCGAGCTGACCGCCGGAGCGGTTAAGCGCGAAGGCGAATGGCGCGGCTACGAGGCCATGGTCGCCATGAACATCCCGCTGCAATGGAACCTGCGCACCTCCGAGATCGGCGAGGCTAAGGCCATGGCCGGTGCCGCCCGGACCCGGCGCGAACTGCGCGCCCTGGAACTGGGCAACGAGGTCGCCGACGCCTGGATCAGCCTGAAATCCGCCCGCGAGGTGGAAACGCTACTGCGCGAAAGCCAGTTGCCCCAGGCGGAGATCGGCTTCCAGGCAGCCGCCAAGGGTTATGAGCTGGGCCGCAGTGAACTGCTCGACGTGCTGCTGAGCGAACAGCAGCTGTGGAAGTCCAACATCGATCTGATCAAGGTCCTGTTCGAGCAGCAGATGCGCCTCGTCGAGTTGGAAAAGCTGGTGGGAGGCGACCTATGAGCGCCACCCGCACCCTCCTGCTCGGCGGTGTCGCCGTGGTCGCCGCCCTGGGCGGCGGCTATTGGCTGGGCCGTTCCGGCCAACCGCATCAACCCCCGGCGCCCATTGTCGCTCCGTCGCCCGCCGCCACCGATGCCCATGCTGGGCACGACGTGGCGAAAGAACGCCAAATCCTGTTCTACCAGCATCCCGACGGCGGTGCCGACACCTCGCCGGTGCCGAAGAAGGACGACAAGGGCCGCGACTACACCCCGGTCTATGCTGATCCCGAGCCGGGACCCGTTGCTACCAAGCCGGCCGGCAAGGGCAAGATCCTCTTCTACCGCAATCCCATGGGCCTGGCCGACACCTCCCCGGTGCCGAAGAAGGACGGGATGGGCATGGATTACGTCCCGGTCTACGAAGGGGACGACGATGGCACCACCCTGAAGGTCGGCCTGGACAAGGTCCAGAAACTGGGTGTCCGCACAGAGGCCGCCCGGATGACGACCCTGGCCCGGTCCATCCGCGCCGTGGGTTCTGTCCAGGTGGACGAGCGCAACCTGCATGTGGTGGCGTCCAAGTTCGAAGGCTACATCGAACGCCTCAACGTCAACCAGACGGGGCAGGCGGTCAAACGCGGCCAGTCGCTGATGGAGGTCTACAGTCCCGATCTGGTGCTGGCACAGCAGGAGTTCCTGGTGGCCGCCACGGGAGCGAAATCCCTGGAGAACGCCAGCCCGGAGGCCCGCGAGGCCGCCCGGTCCCTGGCCGACGGCGCCCTGGCGCGGCTGAAGAACTGGGACATCCCCACCTCCCAGATCGAGAAGCTGCGCCAGGGTGGCCAGATCACCCGCACCCTGTCCTTCACCTCGCCGGCCTCAGGTATCGTGCTGGAGAAGCGGGCCATCCAGGGCATGCGCTTCATGCCGGGCGAAATGCTCTATCAGATCGCCGATCTCTCCACCGTCTGGGTGATCGCCGAGGTGTTCGAGCAGGATCTGGCCCAGGTCAATCTCGGCCAGATCGCCCGCGTCAATTTCAACGCCCTGCCGGGCCTGATCTTCACCGGCAAGGTCACCTTCCTCTATCCCACCGTGACGCCCGAGACCCGCACCGCCAAGGTGCGGATCGAGCTGCCCAATCATGACGGCCACCTGAAGCCTGCCCTGTACGGCGCGGTGGAACTGGCCTCACCGGTGGCGGACCACCCGGTCCTGACCATCCCCGACTCGGCGGTGCTGGACAGTGGCACCAAGCAGGCGGTGCTGGTGGAGCGCGGCGAAGGCCGCTACGAACCGCGCGAGGTCAAGGTCGGCGTCCGGGCCGGTGGCCTGATTCAGATCCAGGAAGGCCTGGCCGAAGGGGAGAAGGTGGTGGTGAGCGCCAACTTCCTGATCGACGCCGAGAGCAATCTGCGCGCCGCGCTCCAGAGCTTCCACAACCACTGACCGCGGAGAGAGCCCGATCATGATCGCCGCCATCATCCGCTGGTCCGCCAAGAACGCCTTCCTGGTGCTGCTGGCCACCCTGTTCATCGTCGGCGCCGGTACCCTGGCGGTGAAGCACTTGCCGCTGGACGCGCTACCCGATCTCTCCGACGTGCAGGTGATCCTCTACACCGAGGTCCCCGGCCAGGCGCCCCAGGTGGTGGAGGATCAGGTCACCTATCCGCTGACCACCGCCATGCTGAGCGTACCGCGCTCCAAGACGGTGCGCGGCTTCTCGTTCTTCGGCGTCAGCTTCGTCTACATCATCTTCGAGGACGGCACCGATATCTACTGGGCCCGCTCACGGGTGCTGGAATACCTCAGTTTCGCCGCCAAACGGCTGCCGCCCGGTATCACGCCCACCCTGGGGCCGGATGCCACCGGCGTGGGCTGGGTCTACCAGTACGTGGTGCTGGCCAAGGATCGTACCCTGGCCGAACTGCGCACCACCCAGGACTGGTATCTGCGCTATCAGCTGGCCAAGGCCGAGGGCGTCGCCGAAATCGCCAGTGTCGGCGGCTTCGTCCAGCAATATCAGGTGGTGGTCGATCCCCAGCGCCTCCAGGCCTACAACATCCCACTAGCCAAGATCACCGACGTCATCCGCAAGAGCAATATCGACGTGGGCGGCCGGGTGGTGGAGCTGGCCGAGACCGAATTCGTGGTGCGCGGCCGGGGTTACCTGAGGGGCATCGCTGACATCGAGCAACTTGTGCTGAAGTCGGAGAGGGGCACGCCGGTGCTGCTGCGCGATGTCGCCCGGGTCGAGCTCGGCCCCGACGAACGGCGCGGCCTGACCGAGCTGAACGGCGAGGGCGAGGTGGTCAGCGGCATCGTGCTGCAACGCTTTGGCCAAAACGCCCTCGACGTGATCGAGCGGGTCAAGGCCAAGATCGCCGAGGTTTCCTCCGGCCTGCCCGAAGGCGTCACCATCAAGGCGGTCTATGACCGCTCCGACCTGATCCTGCGGGCCGTCGAGACCTTGAAGCACACCCTGATCGAGGAAAGCCTGATCGTCGCCGCCGTCTGTCTGGTGTTCCTGCTCCATCTGCGTTCGGCCCTGGTGGCCATCATCATGCTGCCGGTGGGCGTGCTGATCGCCGCTATTGTCATGCAGGCCCTGGGCATGACCTCGAACATCATGAGCCTGGGTGGTGTCGCCATCGCGGTCGGTGCCATGGTCGATGCAGCCATC
Source organism: Phaeospirillum sp. (assembly GCA_030651575.1). Taxonomy (GTDB): domain Bacteria; phylum Pseudomonadota; class Alphaproteobacteria; order Rhodospirillales; family Magnetospirillaceae; genus Phaeospirillum. The sequence continues at coordinate 853 of JAUSFB010000073.1, read as the reverse complement.
GTCATGATCGAGAACGCCCACAAGCATCTGGAGCGCATGAAGCCCGGCGACTCGCGCGCCGAGGCCCTGATCGCCGCCGCCATTGAGGTGGGGCCGAGCCTGTTCTTCGGTCTCCTCATCATCACCGTGTCGTTTCTGCCGGTGTTCACCCTGGAGGCGCAGGAGGGACGGCTGTTCAAGCCATTGGCCTTCACTAAGACCTTCGCCATGGCTGGCGCCGCCATCCTGTCGGTGACACTGGTGCCGGTACTGATGATGCTGTTCATCCGGGGTCACATCATTCCCGAGCACAAAAATCCCATCAACCGCGCCCTGATCTGGGCCTACCGCCCCATGATCACCGGGGTAATGAAGGCCAAGATCGTCACCATCGTGGTCGCGCTGTTGGCCCTGGCGGTCTCCTGGTACCCGTTGTCCAAGCTGGGCAGCGAGTTCATGCCGACGCTGAACGAAGGAACGCTGTTCTACATGCCCACCACCCTGCCCGGCTTGTCGATCACCAAGGCCGGCGAGCTGTTGCAGACGCAGGACAAGATCATCAAGACGTTCCCGGAGGTCGCTTCGGTCTGGGGCAAAGCCGGCCGCGCCTCGACCGCGACCGACCCGGCGCCGACCGAGATGTTCGAGACCGTGATCAATCTCAAACCCGAGAGCCAATGGCGGCCGGGCATGACCGTCGACAAGCTGATCGCCGAAATGGACAAGGCGCTGCAATTCCCCGGCGTATCGAACGCCTGGACCATGCCGATCAAGGCGCGCATCGATATGCTCGCCACCGGTATCCGCACCCCCGTTGGCGTCAAGGTGCTGGGCCAGGACCTGAAGGTGATCGAAGGTCTCGCCCGCGAGATCG
>JAUSFB010000072.1 GCA_030651575.1 Phaeospirillum sp. | reverse complement strand
CTCTTCCGGGGCCTTGTCGATCTGGTCATACGCCGTGAAGGTGGCGCCGCCGGACTCGGCCAGGATCTTGGTGATCGCCGCGGTCAACGAGGTCTTGCCATGGTCGACGTGACCGATGGTGCCAATGTTGCAATGCGGCTTGTTGCGCTCGAATTTAGCCTTAGCCATCGTTTCTTACTCCGTCCTCGAATTTAGTCGAATTCAACCAGCCAGCTTCGCGCGGATTTCGTCCGACACGTTCTGCGGCACATCCGAATAGTGGGCGAAATGCATGCTGTACTGCGCCCGGCCCTGGGACATGGAACGCAGTGTGTTAACGTAACCGAACATGTTGGCCAACGGGACCATGGCGGTGACAACACGGGCGTTGCCACGCTGGTCCATATCGTTCACCTGACCGCGGCGGCTGTTCAGATCGCCGATCACGTCGCCCAAGTAATCCTCGGGCGTCACGACCTCGACCTTCATCATCGGTTCGAGCAGCTTCGGACCGGCCTTGGCGATACCTTCACGGAAGGCGGCGCGCGAGGCGATTTCGAAGGCCAGGACCGACGAGTCGACGTCGTGGTAGGCGCCGTCGATCAGGGTGGCCTTGAAGTCGATCATGGGGAAGCCGGCGATGACGCCGTTATCCTTGGCCGAACGGATGCCCTTATCGACGCCGGGGACGTATTCCTTGGGAACCGAACCGCCGATGACCTTGTTCTCGAAAACATAACCCGTCCCGACTTCACCCGGCTCGAACCGGATCTTGACGCGGGCGAACTGACCGGAACCGCCGGTCTGCTTCTTGTGGGTGTAATCGACGTCGTACGTCTTCGAGATGGTCTCGCGGTAGGCCACCTGGGGGGCGCCCACATTGGCTTCGACCTTGAACTCGCGCTTCATGCGATCGACGATGATTTCGAGATGCAGTTCGCCCATGCCCTTCAGCACGGTCTGACCGGACTCGGCATCCGACGAAACGCGGAGCGACGGATCCTCGGCGGCCAGACGAGCCAGGGCAACGCCCATCTTCTCCTGGTCGGCCTTGGACTTGGGCTCCACCGCCACTTCGATGACCGGCTCCGGAAAGTCCATGCGCTCCAGGATCACCAGCGAGCTGGGGGTCGGATCGCACAGGGTGTCACCGGTGGTGGTGTCCTTGAGACCGGCGAAGGCGACGATGTCGCCGGCGCGGGCTTCCTTAATTTCCTCACGCGAGTTGGCGTGCATCAGCAGCATGCGGCCAACGCGCTCGCGCTTTTCCTTGACCGTATTCTGGATGTAGCTACCCGCCTCGACAATGCCCGAATAGATGCGCACGAAGGTCAGTGAACCGACGAAGGGGTCGTTCATGATCTTGAAGGCCAGACCGGCGAACGGCTCGTCATCGGTGGCGTGCTTGGCGATCTCTTCCTCGGTCCCGGCCTTCACGCCCTTGATGGCGGGAATGTCGAGCGGGCACGGCAGGTAGTCGATGACGGCGTCGAGCAGGGGCTGCACGCCCTTGTTCTTGAAGGCCGAACCACACAGCACCGGCACGAAGGTCATCTTCAGGGCGCCCTTGCGGATGCACTTCTTCAGAGTCTCGACGTCGGGCTCCTTGCCCTCCAGATACGCCTCCATGGCGTCATCGTCCATCTCGACCGCGGTCTCGATGAGCTGCTTGCGGTACTCGGCGGCCTTCTCGACCAGATCGGCGGGAATCGGGGCGTCCTCGAACTCGGCGCCCAGGCTCTCGTCTTTCCAGATCACCGCGACGTTGCGGACCAGATCGACCAGGCCCGCGTATTCGCTTTCCTCGCCGATCGGCAGATGCATCACCAGCGGCTTCGCGCCGAGGCGATCGACGATCATGTCGACGCAACGGTAGAAGTTGGCGCCGATGCGATCCATCTTGTTGACGAAGCAGATGCGCGGCACGTTGTACTTATCGGCCTGACGCCACACCGTCTCGGACTGCGGCTCGACGCCGGCCACCGAATCGAACACGGTCACGGCGCCGTCGAGCACGCGGAGCGAACGCTCCACCTCGATGGTGAAGTCCACGTGGCCGGGGGTATCGATGATGTTGATGCGGTGATCATGCCAAAAGCACGTGGTCGCGGCGGAGGTGATGGTGATGCCGCGCTCCTGCTCCTGCTCCATCCAGTCCATGGTGGCGGTGCCTTCGTGCACTTCGCCAATCTTATAGGACTTGCCGGTGTAGTAGAGGATGCGCTCGGTGGTCGTGGTCTTACCGGCATCAATGTGAGCCATGATGCCGATGTTGCGATACCGATCAAGGGGCGTCGTGCGGGCCATGTATATCTACTCGGAGCTCGAGGTTACGTTACCAGCGGTAATGCGAGAAGGCCTTGTTGGCCTCCGCCATGCGGTGCGTGTCCTCACGCTTCTTCACGGCGGCACCGCGGCTGTTGGCGGCATCGAGCAGCTCGCCCGACAGGCGGTCGATCATGGTGGTTTCCGAACGCTTGCGCGAATAATCGATCAACCAGCGGATCGCCAGGGCCTGACGGCGGTCGGTGCGAACCTCGACCGGAACCTGATAGGTGGCACCACCGACACGGCGGGAGCGGACCTCCAGGGCGGGCTTTACGTTATCGAGCGCCTCGTGGAACACCTTCAGCGGGTCCTGACCGGTCTTGGCCTGGATCTTGTCCAGGGCGCCATAGACGATGGCCTCGGCGGCGGACTTCTTGCCGTCCAGCATCAGGCAGTTCATGAACTTGGCGACAACGAAATCGCCGAACTTGGCGTCGGGGGTGATCTCGCGCTTTTCAGCGGCGTGGCGACGGGACATGTGTAGTACTCCTTACTTCGGACGCTTGGCGCCGTACTTCGAACGACGCTGACGGCGGTCCTTGACACCCTGGGTATCCAGAGTACCGCGAATGATGTGATAGCGAACGCCGGGCAAATCCTTCACACGACCGCCGCGGATCATCACCACGGAGTGTTCCTGGAGGTTATGGCCTTCACCGGGGATGTAGCTGGTGACTTCAAAGCCATTGGTCAGGCGCACGCGGGCAACCTTACGAAGCGCGGAGTTCGGCTTCTTCGGGGTCGTCGTGTAGACGCGGGTGCAAACACCACGCTTCTGCGGACAGGCCTCCATGGCGGGCACCTTATTGCGCGCTGCCACTGGCTGGCGCGGCTTACGGATCAATTGATTGATCGTGGGCATTCAGTCACTTTCCCTTCACACGGTTCGACGAAACCAAGAAAAAAAACCCGCCGGTAGCCACTACTACCGGGGCTTTTTACGATTTCGGTCGCCGACCCGTTCGGCGTTGAAATTATTGTTCACTCATCGCGGGGCAACGGCCATCAAGCAGGCGCCTGAAATCGGTCCCCCGAGAAAGGCGGCATCCTATGTATCCACCAGCCCCCCGTCAAGAGAAAGAGTCCGGCGGATCGGGAGGTTCGGCGCATGAGGTTCGGAATCGCGGCAGGCGAGTCGATTCTTGGTAACCTTTGTCTGCTATAGTCTGTCCAGGTGATGAAGTCGAGGCTTCCCATGCAGACCCCTGCCGCAGAGATCTTCCCGGCCAAACAGCCCGAACCCGCCAAGGGCGGCCGCGTGATGTCCGGCATTCGTGAAGCCGCCAATCGCACCGGCGTGTCCTTTGATTACCTGCTGGCTCAGGCGACCCAGGAAAGCGGCCTTGACCCCCACGCCCGCAACGCCAAATCCACCGCCGCCGGACTATTCCAGTTCACCGCCCCCACCTGGATCGACATGGTCAAGCGCCATGGCGCCGAGCATGGCCTGGAAAAGGAAGCGGCCGCCATCGTCAAGGGCGAGGACGGCCGCCTGACGATCCGCGACCCGGCGACCCGAAAGGCCATCTTGGACCTGCGCAAGGACCCAAAGCTTTCATCCATGATGGCGGCCGAATACGCCAAGGACAACGCCCTGGCGCTGGAGCGTCGGCTGGGCCGGGCGGCCACCTCCTCGGATCTCTACCTCGCCCATTTCCTGGGAGCCGGCGGAGCGGCCCGGGTCATCGAGGGCGCCGAGGACAATCCGAAACACTCGGCCCAGCGCCTGCTTCCAGAAGCGGCGCGGGCCAATCCCGACGTCTTCAACGAACCCGGTAGCCGCAAGGCCAGGACCGTTGCCGGACTGTATAAATCCGTGCAGGCGCGTTTCAAGAGCGTCATGGGCGGCGACGACGCGGTCGGCCAGCCCGCATTGACCGGACGCCCGGATCTGGCGGCGCTGCGCCCCCTGCCCCGCCCCGTTTCCGAAGCCGGCATCCCCCCGGCGGTCGTCGTCGCCATGGAAACACCGACCGCCAAGGCCGTCGCCGCCATTGCCGCCGCCGCGATTCCTCCCGTCGCCGTCAGCAGATCCGCCGCTCTCGACGCCTATGCCGCCAGCGTCTTCGCCCGCGCCATCCAGCCGGACAGCCCCTTCTTCCCGGCGGCGATCCCGCCGCCCCCCTCTCCGGCGGGACTGGGCGGCAAGGCCGACAACCTGACGCTCCGCGCCGTGATCGAGGCGATGGATTCGGGCAAGGACGTTTAGCCCCTCCCTTATAACTCCAGCGTCTTGGCGGTATCGAGTAGAACGGTCCGAAACATCGACAACAGGTGCTGATCGATCTGACGCCCCAGCTGGGTCATCACATGCAGCGCCTGTTCCGGTTCCATGGGCGCCTTATAGGCCCGGCGATCGGTCAGCGCCCCGAAGATATCGATGATGGTGGCCATCCGCGCCAGTTCATTGACGTCCTTGCCCTTGAGTCCATACGGATAGCCGGTCCCGTCAAGTTTCTCGTGATGCTGCTCGGCGATCACCAGCGCGCCTCTCGGCAGGCCGGGGCTGTCGCGCAGGAACGAGCCGGTACTGACGACGTGCCCCCGCATGATCGCCATTTCGTCGTCGGTCAGGCGGTCGGGCTTGTTCAGCACATCCTGCGGCACCGCCATCTTGCCCACGTCATGGACCAGCCCGCCGGTGGCCAGGATAATCAGATCATCGCCCCGCACCCCGATGGCGTGGCCGAACAGGGTCAGAAACATCGCCACCCGCAGGGAGTGCACGTAAGAGTAATTGTGGTGGTCGCGCACGCCCTTCAGCACATCGCTGTAATTACCGCCCGTGACCGCCTCCACCAGCGGGGCGCAAGAGTGGCGTAGCGTCTCGTACGGCATGGGCAGGCCATCGGCCATCAGGTCGGATATGGCGGTGAACACCTTGGCTGTGCGCTTCAGGGCTGCACGCTGGACCGGCTCGATCCGGGTCCAGGACCGTTCGACCTTGCCGTTGATCTCCTTGGTGATCGCGCCGAGAAGCGCGCTACGCCGGAACGGCTTGACCAGCGTCGTACGAACCCCGAACGCGGTGGCGTCGGCCAGAAACAGGCTGCGATCATTGGTGGCCGTGCAGATGATGGGAACACGGTCGAGGTCGGGAACGCAGCAAATCTCGCGCAGCAACGCCAGCCCGCCACGCGGGGAGACATTCTCGTCAAGGACCACCGCCGTCGGGGGCTGAAAAGCGATCGCCTCCAACGCGGCGTTCTGCTCCGCGAAGGTCGATACCCGATAGGTCGATGTCAGGGCCTGGGCGACATCGGACTGATAAAGGGGGTTGGCGTCAACCACACAGATCAGATCCCTGCCGATGGCCTGTTGCGCTGGGTTCATCCGCCTCCTGGACAAAAAAATCCCCGGCCTCGATGAGGACCAGGGATGACGTCATCCCTTATGCCATCAATGAAAAGCCTGATCAACCGAATCAATGGCGATCTCATTCCATTTATATAGGGCCGATACCGTAGGCGGATCATCGCGGCAATTTATAGAACATGGCGATGACGTTCCAAGCCTCCTCGGCGGTTTCGACAAAGGTGAAAAGATCCTTATCGCCGGGGCTGGCCATGCCCTCGGCGATCAGGGCGTCGATATTGATCACACGCTCCCAGTACTCGCGGCCGAACAGCAAGATGGGAATCGCGTCGATCTTGCCGGTCTGGATCAGGGTGGCCGCCTCGAACAGCTCGTCCAGGGTTCCAAAGCCACCGGGAAACACCACCAGCGCCTTGGAGCGGGTGAGAAAGTGCATCTTGCGGATGGCGAAGTAATGAAAGCGGAAGCACAGTTCCGGGGTTATGTAGGAATTGGGCGCCTGCTCCATGGGCAGAACGATGTTGAGCCCGATGGACTTGCCCCCCACATCGACGGCCCCCCGATTGGCCGCCTCCATGATCCCCGGCCCGCCGCCGGTCTTGATCACGAAGTCGCCGCCATGCTCGCCCACGCCGGTTTGGGTGACGATCTGGGAAAACCGCCGCGCTTCCTCGTAATAGCGGCTATTGGCCACCATCCGGCGGGCCACGGACAGACGCCGCGCCGCCACATGATCATCCGGGGCCTCCCGCGCGGCGGTCTCGGCCTCGTTCAGCGCCTCTTGCGCCCGCTCCGGCGAGGGAATCCGGGCCGAGCCGAACACCGCCACCGTGGATTTGATGCCGTATTGTTGCTGCAACAATTCCGGCTTCAGCAGCTCCAACTGAAGGCGCACCGGCCGCAAATCCTGGCGCAGCAGGAAATCGACATCCTCAAAGGCCAGCCGATAGGCGGGCGAAGCGGTCTGGGGGGTGACCGGGACCAACGGCTCGATCCGAGCCACTTCGCGCCTGGCCGTGGGCAACGGGCCGCGCTTCGGAACCTTGGGCATGAATATATGGACTCCTGGTGACAAACCCCGACGGGACGCACGATTACAATTCCCCGAGTGTCGGCCATGCATCCTTACCAGGGGGTAAAGGCGAAACCACCTCTTGGAAAGCGGCGCGGCCTTCGCTATAGGGGGGTGCGACCCTTTCCAGAGGAACCCTCGGTCATGACACAGCAGCAGCTCGGCGATTTCGGCGACTTCTCCCTTTCGGTGGTCGTCACCAGCCCACCCTGGTACGAGAACTGCTTCCTTGTGCTCCACAAGCCGAGCCAGGCGATGGCGGTGGTCGACCCCGGCGGCGATGCCGAGCGCATCATGGACGTCATCGCCGGAATGGGGGGAAAGCCCCAGGTCATCCTGCTGACCCACGGCCACCCCGACCATCTGGGCGCGGCCCATCAGTTGGAGGTCGCCTATGGCATTCCGACCCGCGCCCATGCCGACGAGGCCCCGGTGATCGCCAATTCCAGCGAGCTTAACCGCTCGTTCACCGGCCAGGATCAAAAAGGCCCGGCCAGCCTGGAAACCTTTGCCGCCGAGCCGGCCGAGACCCTGGGCGACGCCCCCATCCGAGTCATCCACACCCCCGGCCATACGCCGGGCGGCGTCTGCTTCGACTTCGGCCCGTTCGTGCTGACCGGCGACACCCTATTTCGCAACGGCGTCGGCCGCACCGACCTGCCGGGCGGCAGCGAACAGCAGTTATGGGACTCCATCAACCGGCTGCTGGGCATGGTGGGCGAGGATGTGATGCTGTTCAGCGGTCATGGGCCGGAATGGAATGTCCGCGACGCCCGCCGTTGGTGGCGCATGGTGGGCTAAAGCCCCGGCCCTCAGGAATTTCCCCACGGGCGGATCGGGACCAGCCGGAGACCGGCTGGAACCACCGCCCGCGCCAGATCCAGATCGTTCAGGCCGACCGGCACCCGCACAATCCCCGCCCCCAGGGGCAGCTCGATCATCCGGCCGCCAAGGGGCTCGTCGATGAACGACAGCAGCTTGGTCGATGAAAGGGTGGCGCGGATCATGTTCGCCCGCATGAGGTCGTCGGCCACCAGCACCACCCGACGCAAAACCCGCCCCGGCGCGGCATAAGTGATGACCGCCACCCCGCCCCGGCCCGAGAACTCCTCATCGGCGACAGCCAGCGCCGCCATGCGTCGGGCCTCGGGCTCGAAGATGAACTGAGCGATCGGCAGATCGGCATCGAACAGGCGATTGCCATCGGCAAGCGAATAAGCGGTCCGGCGCCCCGCCCGCTCAGTCCAGAACATGGAATCATCGCCCAAGGCGGCGGATGCGGCCCGCGCCCAGATTGTATAAAGCGGCGCCTTGCGCAGCTCGGCCGGAGACCCCATCAGCCAGGCGTCAAGCCGGGCCTGACCCTCGCCATCCTCTCCCACCACGATGTGCTGACGCAGCAACAACCGGCGGGGCCGCGGCTCTCCCACCATCGGGACGCCGAGAATCGTATAGGTGGTGTTGATCAGGCGACTGGTATAGCGACCGTGATCGTCGCGCAGGGCAAAGCTGGACCCACCCCGTAAAACGGCATCGTCATGGCCATAGGAGCCGGCCGCCATCATGACAAGACCGGTCGCGATCAGGATCGGCAAGGTAAACGCCGTCACCAGACCGGCAATGATCACCCCTGCAATAAACGGCCATGTGCTGCGCATGCCTCTTCCCCAAGCGCGGCTGCCTACCCCGACGCACGGTCACCTTACGCCGGCCGGTGGTCCGCCGCAACCCGGCGCAAAGCCGGACAAGAGACGAATATCGCTTCTCTTGTCGATCTTAGGAAAGGAAGCGTTGACGCACCCAAGGCCTTTCCGTTAGAAACATCGCTCCAGCCACGGCGGTTAGCAGCCGTCTCTGCGGAGGGGTGGGTGAGTGGCTGAAACCAACGGTTTGCTAAACCGTCCTGGGGTGTCAAACCTCAGCGCGGGTTCGAATCCCGCCCCCTCCGCCACTACTTCCAAAGAATAGATTCTCTGACGCATAGAGCCTTGGGCGAAAGCCCAAGGCTCTGCGCCGTTTATGGCCAGTAGCTGTTGACCTTCTGGTCTTGTGGCTGCGCATTTTTAACCAATTTTCTCTTCTCTCCCGCCCTGTTTCTCTGGAAGCTGTTGACCGCCGTCAAACGGTACGGGTTTTAAAGTTGCAAGTAATTCAAAGAGTTGCGGCGCCAAAAGCTGTTGACCTTTTCGCAGTTTTTGCTGGCGCCGGAAAGAGTCTGGGAGTGGAATCGGCGGTCAACAGCCGTCTTGGCGCCCCGCAGTGTCGCACGGGCCCAAGGGGACTTGCGCGCCAATCTCCCGTGCCGTGCCTGGATCGGCTCTGCTAATGTTCCACTCATGGATACCACCATCGCCACCATTACCGTGCAGCGCATCACCCCGATCAAGAATGCCGGCAAGCTTCTCGCCCTGGCTGATGTGGAGACCGTCATAGATGGCGTGGCCCTCGTCATCCACGGGGTTCAGGTGAGAGCCGATGGCGACAAGACGGAAATTGCCTTGCCGCGCTACCGTGCGCCCAATGGCGAATGGCAGACGGCGATCACCCTTCCGGAGGAAGTGCGAGAGCCTATGGCCAATGTCGTGATCGCCGGCGCCATTGAAATCGGGCTGTTGAAACAGCGGTAGACGAGGCCATGAGGTGAGGTTGTGGGGCGCGGAGAATCAAGCGCCGTGCTCTTACCAATCTCATCACCGCCGGTCCCATTCTACCGGCAGATCATCGCTTTTACGCCGCGCGGGCGAGACGCTGCCTGACTTCCCTGACGAGGGTCCGCACATGATCGACGGAAAAGCGATCCCGCAGCAGAAAGGTATGCATGGTTGGATCGTCGAGGAGATCGTCCAGCGACGGCTCCCATATCCACCGATCAAGCCCGAAGTCTTGCGCCCGCATTTGCCCCTCCCAAGGTCTGCTATTCTCGACGACGGCTGATGTCTACACCGCCTCCGCCTATCCGTCCGTGAACAATTGCATACAACGACCACCCGCCCGGCGAAGGCAGGATGGTCAATCACAATTCAGTTTTCGGCCTTCGGCACCGACCCCAGACGCTGCAGAAACTCGGGCTCGTCATAATCGCCCATTTCAGGGTCGGCGGTCTGGCGAACGACGTCCACGCCGGCTACGCTGCCACCCTCCATCATGCGGCTGGCACGTTGCAGGGCCTGTGGTTCGGTCTTGTAGGAAATGGGGGGCTGAGGTTTCAGCCCGCCTCTTTTGCCGAGGATGTACGGCTGGCAGATGAACAAGGTTTCGAGGGCCATGGCGGTATTCCTGCGGCAAGGGCGACCACTGCAGGATGTTTCTATTTCGTTCTTTTGTCAATATGCATGGTCCCACCGGGATTCGCGCGCCCGGTCACCGAGTCGCTATCCCGTACCTTTCCCGCTGCCGGTGCCATTCCACCGGCATGTCGTCCATCAGGTCGGCAAGCTGGAGTGTGCGCGGCTGGCGGCCGTCGAGGATGGCTTCGATGATGTCGGGGGCCAGCAAGGTCAGGCGGTAGATGCGGGTCAGGTAAGACGGATTGATTTTCTCGGCTTCGGACAACTCGTTCAGGGATACCACCTGCCCGGATTCCAGCATGCGCTTCCAGCGGTGGGCGCGAGCCAGCGCCTTCAGAAGGGTATCGTCGGGACTGGCCTTGGCGCGAACCGGAACGCCCTCGCCTTCCGGCACGATCACCAGCTTGCGCCCGCCATATCGCCGCAGGGTCAGTGGCACGCGGACGGTGAGGGTGTCGATGGTGATCTCGGTCATGCCGCGCTCCTGTCGCCGGTCTGGGCGGTGATGTCGGCGATGACGCTGGCCAGTCCCTCGGCCCGCAGGCGGACCTCGGCGCCGTCGGTGGCGATACTGACCTTCTCGACCAGAAGCTGGAGGATGCGGGCAGGAAAGTCTGGCAACGCTGGCTGGATGTGGCGGTGCTGTCCGGGGCGCTCGACATTCCCGGCTATGAGCGCAACCGCGCAGCCTTTATCGCCTGCTCCTGGCTGCCGCCGAAATGGGACTGGGTCGATCCACTGAAGGACGCCAAGGCCGAGATCGAGCAGATCGACGCCGGTCTCAAAAGCCGCACCCAGGCACTGGCCGAGCGTGGCTACGACGCCGAACAGGTGGATGCCGAGATCGCCGCCGACCGCGAGCGCGAGCAGCGGCTGGGGCTGACCTTCGGTTCCGATCCGTCACAGCTCTTGCCGCCCCCACCGACACCGTAAGGACCGACATGCACGATTTGCCCCATCTCGCGGCCCGGCTCTACGGGACGCCGCTGCTGGTCGCCCGCAGCAAGCTGGACGTCATCCTGGGTGCCCTTGGCCCCCGGCTGGCCGGGCAGTCCATTTCCTCCGACGGTGACGCAGCTTCGACCGGCGATGTCGTGGTCACCCCCGACGGCATCGCCATCGTGCCGGTGATCGGCACCCTGGTGGCGCGATCTGGTTATCTCGGTGCCGCCAGCGGCCTGACCGCCTATTCGGACATCGCCGAAACCATCGAGGCGGCGGCCACTGATCCCGGCATCCGCGCCATCCTGCTGGACGTGGACTCCTCCGGTGGCGAGGTGGGCGGCCTGTTCGATCTGGTCGACCACATCCAGGCCATCCGCAGCCAATGCGGCAAGCCCATCTGGGCGGTGGCCGATGAGGCGGCCTTGTCGGCGGCCTATGCCATCGCCTGCACCGCCGACCGACTCTATGTGACCCAGACCGGCGAGGTCGGCTCCATCGGCGTGGTGGCGGTCCACCGTGACGAGTCCGGGGCCGATGCCCAGGCCGGGCTGGCCTGGAGCTTTGTCCATGCCGGGGCCTGCAAGGTGGACGGGAATCCCCATCAGCCGCTGTCCGACTCTGCCCGCGCGGCGCTCCAGGCCGACGTCGATGCCCTGTACGGGAAGTTCACCACCCTGGTGGCCGAGCGCCGCCGCCTGTCTCCCGACGCAGTGCGGGCCACCGAGGCTGTGGTCTATCGCGGCGATCAGGCGGTTGCCGCAGGTCTCGCCGACAAGATCGGCACGCTTCGCGTCGCCCTGGCCGATCTCGGCGCCACCCTGGCGCGCCCCTCCATCCGTTCCCCCGTTCTGTCCAAACCCAAGGAGACCACCATGTCCGAGCACACGGGGGACATCCCCGTCATTGAAACCGAACGCTCCACTCCGGGAGCCATTGTTCCGGTGCCCGGCGCAGTAACCGCCCAGGTGGAACAGCGCCTGCGCGCCGAATATTCCGAAATCAGCGCCATCGCCGCCCAGGCCGCCCGACTGGGCGTGACGATCGATCCCACCGAGGCCATGGCCAAGGGCATCCGCCCCGAGGCCCTGCGTCGCACCGTGCTGGAGCAACTGGCTGAGCGCTCCGAGGCCACCGAAGTGGTCGCCGCCGCCCCGGCGGGTGCGGCTCCCAAGACCGAAGCCGAAAGCCCCATCGTCCGGCGTGCCCGCGAAGCCGCCGCCCGGAAATAAGGACACGTTGCCATGCCTGTGCTGACCGCTTCGCCCACCCTGGGCGATCTGCTGAAGTTTGAACTGAACGCCAGCTACACTCGCGAGACCGTCACCCTGAAGGCGGGGACCAGTTATCCCCTGGGTTCCGTGCTGGGCCGCATCACCGCCAGCGGCGAATACCGCCTGTCGCCCGCCGCCGAGGTGGTGGGGGACGAAGGGGCGGAGGTGGCCGTCGCCGTCCTGTTGGACGCGGTGGATGCCACCGATGCCGCCGTCACCGGACTGATTGCCGCCCGCGGTCCCGTCATCCTGGCCGATGGCGCCCTGGCGTTCGACGCCTCGGTCGATCAGCCCGCCGAACGGGCCGCGAAGATCGCCCAGCTGTCCGCTGCTGGCCTCATCGCCCGCCTGACCGTTTAACAGCTTGGCGGCAAAGCCGCCGGGCGTCTGATCGGAGCCTTTCCCATGACCCAGATCATCAACCCCTTCGACGCGGGCGGCTATTCGCTCGCCGAAATGACCCAAGCCATCAACATCCTGCCCAACCTCTACACCCGTCTTGGCCAGATGGGGCTGTTCCGCTTCGAGGGCGTCACCCAGCGCAGCGTCATCATCGAGCAGGCCGAGGGCGTCCTCAACCTGCTGCCCACCGTGCCCCTGGGCGGCCCGGCCACCGTCGCCAATCGTGATGCCCGGAGCATGCGCTCGTTCACCGTGCCGTGGATTCCTCACGACGATTCCATCACCCCCCAGGACGTTCAGGGTGTGCGGGGTTTCGGCGTCGCCGATGCCGCCGATCCCCTGGCCACCGTCATGGAGCGCAAGCTGACCCGCATGCGGAGCAAACACGCTCAGACCCGCGAGTTCATGGAGGTCAATGCGCTCCGCGGCATCATCCGCGACGGCTCCGGTGCGACCCTCTACGACTACTTCAGCGAATTCGCCCTGTCGCGGCAGCAGGTGGATTTCACCCTCGGCACCGCCGCCACCAACATCCAGGCCAAGATCCGCGAGGTGCTGCGCAAGGTGGAGACCGAGCTGAAGGGCGAGACCATGATCAGTGTGCTGGCCCTGGTCAGCCCGGAATTCTTCGACAAGCTGATCGGCCATGCCAAGGTTGAGCAGGCTTACCAGTACTATTCCTCGACCGGCGCCCAGCCGCTGCGGGAGGATGATCTGGACCATCAACGTGAGACCGGCATGAAATTGGCGGCGGCTATTTCCGGCGATCTGCGCAAGATCATGGCCGAGGAGGTCAAGGCCGCCGAAGACGCCGTCACCGCCGGCATGCGCCAAGCCACCGATGGGCTGAAGGCCGATCTCCGCCGTCAGGTCACCGAGGCCGGCATGGGCCAGCGCCTCGCCAATACCTGGCGGGCCGAGCTTTATCCCAAGGGCCGCAACAGCATCAAGGCGGCGGGCTTCGTCTTCACCAGGGCTCCCACCATCATCCGGGCTTTCGACCAGGGCGTCATGATCAAATCCAAGCATGGCTTCTGGTTGGCGATCCCCACATGCCCGGCGAGGACACCGCCGATTCGGTGACGGTGGAGTTCTTCGACGAAATCACCTGGAAGATCGCCGAGATCACCGCCGCCCAACGCGAAGGCGCCATCCGGGTGCTGACCCCATCCGAGATGGTCAACGCCCCGCCGGAAAAACCGGGCCGCGTCCAGATGTTCGGCATCACCAACCGCGACCACGCCGGACGCGAGGCCTGCTTCCTGGTCGCCTGCAATATCTACCGCCGCCGCCTGCCCACCTGGAAGACCGAGCTGGACGGCATGATCCTGTCCTATGGCGAACTGGTCGCCGTCTCCCACCCCATGCCGGCCTGGGGCCAGGGCGGGGAAGTGGTGGATTGGGACGAGATATCGGCCACGCTCACCCTGTCCGAGCCGGTACACTGGAGCGAGGGAGTCGCCCATTTCATGGCGCTGCGCCGTCGCGACGGGCGGCTCGATGATCCGGTGGAGATTGAGCCAGCCCCCGGCGGCGACCCATTCCAGGTCCGGGTCCTCGACCCGCTGCCCTTCGCCCCCGACACCGGCGGTGACCGCGAACGCACCTATTACGCCCTCGGCCCCGGCACCACCTGGGCCCAGCGGGTCCTGGTCCGCTCACTGCGCCCCCGCTCGCGTCAGGTCGAGATATCGGGAATCTGCGAAGACGACCGCGTCCATGTCAATTGAAGGAGCACCACCATGGTCTGGCGCAACCTGCCGCCCGAGATGCAGCACACCCTCGCCGGGCTGGCCTGGGCCTGCTGGTGGGCGTTGATCGGCCGCTCGCTCTATCACGCCGATCTGGTGCGCCAGGGACGGCGGCGGTTCTGGTCGTGGACGCTGGCCTGGGAGCTGATGATCGCCATCGGCATGGGCGTGGTGGCCGGTGGAGCCGCCGAATACCTCAAGCTCACCGGCATGGCCGCCGCCGGCTTCATCGCCGCCATTTCCTATCTCGGCCCCCGCACCATCGCGGCCGTCCAGGCCTGGGCCGAACGCAAGGTCGGCATTTCTGATTCTGACGGCTGAGCAAGCTCCGCCATTTTCGTTGGAGGTTCTTCATGACCAAGACCAGCGCCGTTCCGCGCGGCATCCGCCTGAACAACCCCGGCAACATCAAGGAATCCCCCGGCGACAAGACCCAGTGGCAGGGTGAGCGGGCTACCGACGACGATCCGGTGTTCGAGGAATTCGTCAGCCCCGAGGCCGGCATCCGTGCCCTGGCCCGCATCCTGCTCGGCTATCAACGCCGCTACGGCCTGAACACCGTGACGGGGATCATCACCCGCTGGGCGCCGGGCTGTGAGAACGACACCGGCTCCTACATCACCCATGTCGCGTCCCACCTGGGCGTAACGCCCGGTCAGACCATCGACGTTACCAACCCCGAGGTGATGACCGATCTGGTGGAAGCCATCATCCGCCACGAAAATGGCCTGCAGCCCTACGCCAGGGAGGTAATCCTGGCCGGAATCGCTATGGGGCTGGGGAGCGCCTGACCATGACCCTACTCGATCTCCTCGGCGATGCCGCCGCCATCGCCGCCAATCCCATCGCCGGTCTCGCCAAGGTGGCATTGGACGTGGCGCCGGACATCGCCAGCCTCTTCGGCGACGATGCCGAGAAGGCCGTCGGCAAACTGGCCGACACCGTCCGCGCCATCACCGGCACCGACGATCCCGACAAGGCCCGCGAGATTCTGGCCGACCCCAATCTGGTGTTCCAACTTCGTGCCCAAGCCCAGGCCTTCGCCCATGCCGAACGCATGCAGCAGATGACCGGGGCAATCACCACCCTGGCCGAAACCCTCAAGGACCGTCAGGACGCCCGCGCCCGTGACGCCGAGTTCATCAAGGCCGGACGCAGCAACACCCGCGCCAACGTTCTGCTGATCACCGCCGGATTCGGCATCGTCGGCGGCATCGGTTTCATGGTGTTCGGCCACGTCGATGGCAACACCGCCGTCGGCGGCTGCATCATCTCGGTGGTGACCCTGCTGGCGGGGAAGTTCGCCACCGCCTTCGACTTCGAGTTCGGCGGCTCGGCGGATTCGGAGCAGACGCGGAGATTGCTGGCGCAGGCACCGCCGATTGGCAAATAACCGCCAACCACATCTATCTGATCCAGCCGACCGAGGGAGCAATTCCCCCCCCGGTCGGCTTTTTGTGTTTGTGGCCTGCGATAAGGCAGGCCCAGCGGTGGGCTCCGAGCGGGTCCGCCGCTCATCCCCACCCCACCGTCGGTTTACCGCCGTCGCCGGCTCTGTTCCCTCAGGCTGTCCCGGCGCTTCAATGGATCCCGGTCTCCAGAGCGATAGGGTGACGTTCCGTTTCGGCAAGAACAAGATGATTTTCTGGCGCCACCCCTACCGCTCCCGCCCGCTCTCGTCCTTATACTTCTGCAGCGGCGCCAGCACGTATTCGATCGGCCGCCGCGTGCCGGTCCGCACTTCGGCCGACACCGTCATGCCAGGAGTCAACGGGATCTGCTTGCCGTTCTCGACCCCGATGGCGGCGCGGTCCAGCGCCACCCGGATGGGGAAGTAGTATTCCTTCTTCTGCTCGTCTTGGACCGCGTCCAGCGACACGGTGGTGATGCGGCCGGTGATGGTGCCGTAGCGGGTGAAGGGGAAGGCGTCGATCTTGACCACCGCTTCCTGACCGACTTCGATGAAGGCGATGTCCTTGTTGGGCAGGCGGGCGTCTACCTCCAGAGTCGAGCCGGTGGGCACGATCACCAGCAGCTTCTGGGCCGGCTGGACCACGCCGCCGATGGTGTGGACCTCCAACTGCTGGGCGGTGCCGTCCACCGGGGCGGTCAGCGACAGCACCTGCTGGCGCTGGGTCGCCTTGGCCAGCTCGTTTTCGGCCGAGGACGCCTTGGCGCGGGATTCGGCGAGGCGGGTGGAGGCGTCGCGGCGGAATTCGGCCTTGGCCTGATCGCGTTGGAAGTTGAGCGAATCGATGGCGGCGCGGATTTCGTCCAGCTTGCTTTTCTGGCTCATGCCGCTGGTCTGGGCCTTGTCCAGGTCCTCCTTGGCCCGCGACAGGTCGAGCTGGGAGTTGAGGCCCTGCCCGGCCAGGGTGTGGCGGACATTGAAGCGGTTCTGCGCCTCGGCCTCGGCCTTGACGAAGCCCTTGATCTCGGATTCGGCGGTCCTGAGTTCGGCGCTCTTGCGGGCCAGTTCGGATTTGAGCGAGGCCAGCTTGCCCTGATGCTCGGCCAGTTGCGCCGCCAACTGCGAGCGGGCGAGCTCGACCATATGGGGCGGCAGGTCGTGCGGTCGGAAGGCCCGGAGCGGCTCGGGCTCCAGCAGGGCGTCGAGCCGGGCCATATCGGTGCGGGCCGTGTCGAAATCGGCCTTGAGACGCTCCATATCGGCCCTGCCGCCGGAGACCTCCAGGTCGATCAGTGGCTGGCCTTGCTTCACCGTCTGGCCCTCGGCGATATGGATGGCGCGCACCACCGCCGTCTCGGTCGACTGAATCTGCTGGACCTGCACCGATGGGATGATTTTGCCCTGGGCCACCGCCATGATGTCCAGCTCGCCGATACTGGCCCAGGCGATGGAGCCGGCAAAGAAACCACAAATGGTGACGGCGATCATGCGGGCGGTAGAAGACGCCGGGCGCTCCGAGATCTCCAGCGCGGCGGGCAGGAAGGCCAGCTCCGCCGCGCCCATGGGGCCGAGCTTGGGGCGGAGCCGGTCGGCGGCCAGGGCTTCGCGCCAGATATCCATATGGTGGGCGACGCCGTCTCGCATGGACTCGGCTTTGGTCAGGGCCTTGTCGAGGAGGGCATGGCGATGGCGCAGCGCCAGCAGGATCTCGCGGGGCTTTCGCCCCAATCCCCAATTGGGAGGCAGAGCCTCCCAAACCCACCTCTTGATTAAGGACCGGAGGTCTGGAGGCAATGCCTCCAGGCGGGCTTGGGCGGCAGCCCAAAGCGTCTTCATCATCCCTCCACCGCCTCGGCCATGCGCAAGCCGACCGGGCGGCGGACCACATTCGGCGGGGCGCTGCCGGTCTGGGCGTGCCACAGCCTGGCATAGCGGCCGTCGGGAATCTGCAGTAGGTCGGTATGGCTGCCGTCTTCCACCACCTCGCCCTTATCGACCACCACGATGCGGTTGGCGTCCCTGACCGTCGACAGGCGGTGGGCGATGATGAAGACTGTGCGCCCGGCGCAGATGGTCCGCATATTATCCTGGATCGCCTTCTCGGATTCGTAATCCAGCGCCGAGGTGGCCTCGTCGAAGATCAGGATGCGGGGATTGGTCACCAGGGCGCGGGCGATGGCCACTCGCTGGCGCTGCCCGCCCGACAGCGACGAGCCGCGCTCGCCCAGCACCGTGTCATAGCCCTCGCCCAGC
>JAUSFB010000061.1 GCA_030651575.1 Phaeospirillum sp. | reverse complement strand
CCTTCCAAGAGGGGATTGGGCTCGACGTCGGCTGCGATCGGCTCGGCCTTGTCTACCCCCGGTTCAACCGAAACAGTCCCCTGTTCGGGGTTCGGTTCGGTCACTGCCCTTTTACGCCACCATCGCCATTTCATATACTGCCATTATACGCAAAAAACCTTGACAAAGAGGATAGTTTTTGATAAGGTGCACCCAGTTTGAGTCCGGTTTGAATCTGAACAACGGGGTGAGCAACCCCAAAGGAGCTTCGACATGCAACGTTTGCGTTTCGCCGCCACGATGGCGGCCCTGTTCGTTCTGACCTTCTCGGCGGGCGCGGCCTTTGCGAGCCCCACCGCCGCCGAGGAGACCATGCCGCTGCCGGTCTGCCAGCCGGCCGACCCGATGGCCTTCGCGAAGATGTTGGCCGCCGCGCCGATCGGTACCATGATGGCCCTGCCGCAGGGCGGCTACGATGATTCCCCCGAGGGACTGAAGCGCGCGACACGATACATCTCGTACACCTACACGGCGCCCGACGGCACGGTATCGCGTAAGGTAGTCATCGAGGGAGCCGAGTATCTGAAACCCGGACTGGTCTTCCAGGTCACGGGCAAGCTCGGGGACAAAGACGTGGTGCTCAACTACGTATGTCATCACTGCGAAGAGTGCGTGAAGGACGTACCGGTGCGAGGGTCGGTACAGACCCAGAGGCAGTCGGTACCGTATCTCTGCGCCTGGGGGCCGGTCGAGCCGAAGTTGACTGATGTGAAAGAGCTATGCATTCGCATCGTGCCGCCGATCGAGCCGGCTCCGACCCCCAACTCCGACGCGGTCCCAACGTCGGCTCCGGCGGCTCGGCCGAGCGAACTGCTTGGCTCCGATGAGCCGACTCCGGCCGCACCAAGTGCGGCGCTGGCGATGGTCTGGGCAGGGGCTTTAGCGAGGCGGTTGGCAACCCAGTCGGTTGGCGAGGTCATGACCTTGCCCGACTGGGCCACGATGGCTCCGACAAAGGCCCCGGAGGGCTGGGGTCGGTACCTGGTCAAACCGGACACTTACAAGACGGGCCAGGTCGTGGCGCTGATCACGCGTCACGGCGGCCAGTCCACGTTCGTTCGGGCGGTCGTCGTCGGCACTGGCACCGGGTCGGTAGACGTAGACGGCCAAGTCAAGGAC
>JAUSFB010000018.1 GCA_030651575.1 Phaeospirillum sp. | reverse complement strand
TATCGCAGTCAAAGACCAGGCAGGCACGACGCGCACCATCCGCGCGACGGACAACGCCGCGGTCCACGTCTACCACAGCGTTCCGTCCAGTGCGGGGGGCGTGGCGCTTTACCCGGCGGCGGCAGCGCTTTCCGACACCATCGCCAACCCTACCGTGCCGCCCCAGGCCGCCCTCGGGCTGCTCTGGGACCCCGTCGGGGCGGTCTGGGTGCGGGAGCGGTGCAACCACGAGGGTACGCTGCTCGCCAGTGCGGCCCGCACCGTGGACACCGACGCTGCGAACCTCACCAACCACAATTTTCGCGGCATCCTGGTGATCTTGAACACCACCGTGGCGAGCGGCACCGGCGGCCTGGTCCCCAAAGTCCGCGTGGTGGACGTGATCTCCGGCCTGACCTGCCAGATCAACGCCAACTTCACGGCCATCGTCGCCACCGGCAGGTACGGTTTCGAGGTCTATCCGGGTTCGTCCAACACCGTCGGGGCCTCCGGCTCCGGCTGGGTGGCGCAGCGCACGGCGGCCTGCCTGGCGGGGCTGACCATCCAGGTGGGGATTACGGTCGGGGACGCCAGCAGCTACACCTACAGCCTGTCCTACTGCCTGCTGGTGTAGGCGAGGAGACGAGAGACGATGGCAGCACGTATCCAGGCAGCAGAGCAGGAGGGCGGGTTCCTACGGCTGGAGGTCTGCCCGACCTTCACCGGCGGCGCCTGCCAGTGCAGCGACCCCGGGCGCCAGCACGCGTTCCCGGAGTACGCCGGGGCGCCGCCGGCGGGAGCGGCGCGGCGGGCCTGGCAGGGCACCTGCGCGCGGGAGGCGCTCCTGCTGGCGGAGGCCGCCGCCCCCGCCCCGGTGACGGTCACGGCCCTGGTAGGTACGACGCTTTAGGGGTCTCCAGTGGCTTCCTACTCTTCGCCCTCCTCCGCCAACATCCAGGATTGGACGGGCGTCAACGTCCACGTGCTGGCGCAGACCAGCACGGCGCTCACGACGCTGCTCACGAGCCTCCTCACGCTGGCGGAAGCCGAGACGGCGTTGGAGGTGACGAGCAGCCGGTTCACGAGTACCGGGCTTTCCAGCTACGAGGTGTCGGCGCTGCAGCAGGCGGTGGCGTACCGCGTGGCGGCGAGCTTCCTGGTAGCCCCGGCGGTTCAGGACGCCACAGGGACGGAGCAGCCGCTCCTGATGGACGGCCGTGACATCCTGGAAATGCGGAGTGAGCTGCTGGGCCACGGTGCCAAGCTGGCGCTTCTGGTTGCCGGTGGCGAGGGCAGCATCGAACAGCGGATTTTGACCAGTTTCGACAGCGACACGGAAGACCAGCGGGTCTTCACGCGCGACATGGACTGGTAACGACGCGGAGCAGCACCGCCAGGGGCCGGGGGCCTCGAATTCCAAGAGCCGGTTGGCACCGGTGACAAAGAGTGTAAGACAATGCCAAATCTGATCACGAAGGGGCATGCGATCGCGGGCAAGCTCACCGTGAAGACGGGTGGCGCGGCGCTGAACGGCGCGGTGACCATCAATGAGGACGGGGGCGATTACGACTTTCGGGTGGAGGCCGACAACAACACCAACGCGATGAACGTGGACGCGGGACTGTTCACGGGCGTCGGTGCGGTAGGGGTCGGCAGCGCGGCGGTGAACACGGCGGCGGTGACGGTGGACCCGCCGGC
>JAUSFB010000047.1 GCA_030651575.1 Phaeospirillum sp. | reverse complement strand
CCGCGCTCCTGCAGGTCCACCACGGCCGGCGCGGCGTCGTACAGGCTCTTGAACAGCCCGGGG
Organism: Phaeospirillum sp.; assembly: GCA_030651575.1. GTDB lineage: Bacteria > Pseudomonadota > Alphaproteobacteria > Rhodospirillales > Magnetospirillaceae > Phaeospirillum. The sequence continues at coordinate 4,870 of JAUSFB010000047.1, read as the reverse complement.
TTCTCCAGCGCCAGCGTGAGCGCGTACGCGCGCTGTGCGGGAGTGATCTTGCCCTGCGCCTCGTAGGCGGCTACGGCCGTCGTGGCGCTCTGCCGGGCCAGCTCCAGCCGCGCTTCCTGCGCCTGCCGGTCGCTCTCTTCCACCTGCCGGGCGAGGGTGAGGAGCCGCTCGTGCTCCGTGCGGTCGAGCTGCACGAAGTTCGCCGTCAGGGACGGCGGGGGGGTGGCGGCCGGCTGCGTCTCCACCGGGGCGGAAACCGCAGGCTGTGCCGCCCTCTGAACGAAAGCGAGCGTGGTTTCGGCCTCGCTCGCCGTGTCCGGAAGCCCGAAGAACTTCCTCGCAATGTCCGTAAGGGTCATACTGCCTCCGTGGGGGGCGGCTGCTTCCGCCCGGTGTTCGCCGTCGCCATCAGGGGCGCCGGACGTGGGAACGGCTCCCGCCGCGGCGAAGAGGCCGGGCATGGAGCCGTGAAAAGGGATGTTGGTGAGCGCCGCGCCGAGAACGACGTTGGCGAACGCCTGGCCGCTGCTGGTGACCCAGACCTCCGCGATCTCGGCGGAGACGTAGCGGTACTCGCGCTTGCGGATGGCCTCTTCGCCGCAGGGCGTCAACTCCACCCGCGCGTGCAGCCCGCCGGCGTCCGTCTCCAGCGCCGTGAGCCAGCCCGCCGCCCGGCTGCCGCCTCCGAACGGGTTATGGCTGCTGTGGTCGAAGTTGACGCTCGGCTGGAACCCCGTCGCGCCGGCCTGGAAATTGGCCTGCATCTGCGCGAACTTCTCGGGCGTCCATTCCAGCTCGCCGTATCCGGGGTGCTCGTACTTACCGGCGGGCAGGAGCGGTATCCGCACCTGGCGCGGCATTCCGTCCGGCATCTCCTCGCCCATGTCGAGCTGGAAGAGGTCGAACTGGCTGGTGAGACGGAGCGGCGGTTTTGGCATGGGCGGAACCCCAGAAACGCAAAAAAACGGCAGGTCGAATGCCCGGTGAAGGGCACCCAACCTGCCGTGATCGGCTCGGATGGAGCGATATGAAGTTCGGTCAGCGGCGGGTTAGAACCGCTCTTTGCGCGTCGTCTTCAGGTCGGTGATCTGGCCCTGATGCACTACCACCAACACCTCGCCGTACTCCAGATCGAGGATGGCGGCTTCGACTTTCCGCAGCCGGTCACTCGCGGACGGCTCCGGCGCCGGACGTGACACCATGCGGGGCGTGTCCCCTGCGGGCGGTCGCATCTGCACGCTGTTACTCTCTCCCGTACGCAGCACCGGGCGCCCACTGCGGGCGCCCGGTCAGGCATCGTCTTCTCGATGGCGGAAACTACGCGACGGCGGGGGCCTTCACGCGGTAGTCTTTGACCACCTGCCCGGCCTCGGTGGTCCCTCTCACGTGGGAAGGCGTCCACACGGTGCCGACGTAGCGGCCGAACATCGGCTTCTCTTCCGTGTAGGTACGGAAATGCCCCCGGCAAATATGCAGCGCCTTCTGCAGCCCTACACGCTCCGCGCCGCCTTCCCGCCGCAGCACTTCCCGCATGGGGTCAATAATCAACGTGTGGTAGCGCGTCAGCGGATGGCGGTGCTGCTTCACCCACGCCCGCGCGTGCTTGGCATCCGGCTCGTGCGTCTCCACCTTCACGTTGCGGCAGTGCATGAACGACAGAGCGAGAAGCGCCGACCAGAGAAACCCGCCTGCCTCGTTCAGACTATCCGGAACCGCTTGACCCGTCCGGCTCGGGGTAAAGTACTGTAGCCGTGGCCCCATCTTCCCATCGGCAGAAACCTCGAAGCCGATTATCGTAATGGGGCCACAAAAACCTGTTCTGGGATCATCCCAGAACAACGAAGCCGTTACCATCCACCCATCATCTGGTAATTCCGACAATGCCGATCCGACTTGTTCGCCTTTTGACCTAAACTCGTGGAGAGCAAGATTGCACTGATAGATGTAGAACTCCGAGTCGTCCAGGCTTTTTCGGAACTGATCGGAGTTGTACCCTCTCTCAACGGCAATCCGTGTCTTTCCCCGTATCCTTTCCGAGAACTTTGGGTTCTCCCGCAATAGAAATTCTTCCAGTCTCGCGATCACCTCGTTCCTGGCGGCTTCGTCTCGTATATCGTTAAAAGCAGATTGCTTCCAACTGGACTTATCTTGAGCATCGAAGTGCCATCCCCATCTCTTTGGGTATGTGGCTTCCTTAATAGTATCGCCAGACCTGATTTGAGACGGGCGCACCGTCTCTATCCAGAACTCTGGGAAAGGAGGCGCAACGTTCGGGAAGTCGCTCTGCAGGTCCCAGATTTCCTTCGGGGAAACGGCGTACAGGTACTCCGTTACGTTGTCGATGCAGATAACCGGAGGGGTGCCGATCTTCTGCTTCCAATGAAGCTCCGATTTCCGGTGATCTTCGGCAGTTGAAGGCTTAAACCAAGGAGGCAGGACAATCTTCCCCGCCAGCAGACGGTCCAACATCGTCGGCATCAGCGTGTCTGCTCCATCTCTTCCGGCTCCGGCCGCGGCCCTTCCAGAAGCAGCAGCCCCTTCCGCCGACTCAGCCACGGCGGGCCGATGGCAACCACGCGGATACGGAGCTCGCCGCCGGGCGCTGCGTCGATCAGCAGCTCCGCCAGGACGTTGGTGGTAGCCTGATTGACTATCCCCACGCTGAGGGGGAGCCCGGTGCGACACGACTTACCCTGCTCCAGGTTTGTCATTGTTTACCGCTCCGGAATCTGGAGCTGCTCACGCAGCCAGTCTTCATCCTCTGGCGCCGCCAGCAGCATCACCCGGACTGGCTGCTGGCACGTCCACGGCAGCGCGTGCTTGATGGAAATCTGCGGGCCAGTGTCTTCGCGCTGCGTGACTTCTACCTCTGCCGCCGCGCCCTCCGCGTGGGGCGCCGGGACGCAAGGATCGATCCCTGCCAGTACCTCTTCCGCAGTTCGGTTTCGCTGATGGGTGACGTTCATCGGGGTCGGTCCTTCCACAACCGCCTGCAGTGGACGCAGGCGAGGAACCCGCGTACCAGCTCCCAGACGCAGCGCCCGCAGGGGCAGGTCACAGGCTCGCCACGTCCGCCACCGTCGAACACAGGCAGTTATGGGTTATAATTCCGTTGGCTTTGTACCATCCCCCCACCGTCTGCAGGTTGTAAACATGCCCCCTAAACTGGTTCCGATTGATCTTCCGGATCTTGTCCGGCGCTATCACTCCGGCGAGACGGAGTTCGGTCTCGCTCGGCACTTCCAGGTCAGTCGCCCCGTGATCGCGAGGTGGCTGAAAGGCGAGGGCGTCGAGCGCCGCTCCATGAGCGACACCCAGAAGCTCCTCAACGCTCGCCGCTCCCCTGAGGTTCGGGCGGCTATGGCGAGCGCCGCGCACGATGCCTGTCGCGGGCGGAAGAAAACCGAGGAGAGCAAGTGCCGTCTCGCCCTCACTCGGCAGGAACGGGGGTTGGGCGCCTCTCCCGCCGAGCAACTCCTGCAGCTCTGGCTTGCCGAACGCGGTATCGAAGTCGTCCCGCAGCTCGCGATTGGTCCGTACAACGTAGACCTCGGAGCCGAGCCCGTCGCCGTGGAAGTCTTCGGGGGCACATGGCATTGCAGCGGGCGCCACCGGGAGCGCGCCCCCGACCGCATGCGCTACATCCTCGATCAGGGCTGGAACCTGGTAATCGTCTGGGTGATCCCGAAGGCCTTCCCCTTCACTCCGGCTACCGCAGACTACCTCGTCCCCTTCATTGAGCAGTCCCGCCGCGACCCATCCTTTCGGCGTCAATATCGGGTGGTTTGGAGTGACGGTGAGCCGATCCCCACGGATGGTCTCGATATTGACCACCTCTCCGACGTACCATCTCGACGTCGAGGCTAGAACCCGGGGGCCGCTGATGACCGTCCCGCCCACGCAGCACTGGGGATGAAATGGCGGTATGGTCTCGCCCACCTGCGCCTTCGCCGCCGTCACCTTCGCTCCCGCGTGGCCCTGGCACACCGGGCACGCCAGCGGCGACACCAGCACCTCGAAAACCTTGACGCCCTCGGCGGAGAGTTCGTCCACGATCCCCGCGTTGTTGGCGAAGCTGGCCTCGGTGCGTGCCAGGCGCTCGAACTCGTAGCGGGTGTACTTGTCGAACCGCGCGTCCAGCTCCTTCGCCACGTCGAAGCTGTTGCGGCCCTTCAACGCGCCGTCGGTGAGGATGTCACGCACCTCGCCAAGCTGGCCTCGCAGTCGTACCGCACCCTGGTCCGACAGCCGGTTGAAGCTGTCGGTGAGCAGGCGCTTGATCTGCGGGCTTTCGCGCGTGGGCCGAAACGCCGTCTCTTCGGCTTTCGTCAGACGCCGCGCCCGCTGCACGCCGACTGCGTGCGACAGCCGCAGAAATCCTTGTAGAAGCGCGTCCTCCGTATCTATCTCAACAAAGCCGGCCAACGTCAGCTTGTCGCCGAAGAAGTCCGTGAGGAACGACTCGATGGCCGCGTCGAGCTCTTTCTGCTGTGCCGCCGCGAGTTTCGGGAAGGCGACCTCTGCTTTGAACCGCGCCTGTTCTCGGTCCACTTCCGGCAGCCCGGTGAGGCGCCATACCTGCGCCCGGAACCGCTCCCCCAGGCCGCGGACCGCCGCGCTGAAGTCTTCCACCACCACCGCGAACTCGGGGTACGACGGTTCCTCACGGAAGGAGGGCGGGTCCGCCAGCACGATCAGCTCGCGGCGTACGTCCCGCGCCATGCGGCGTTCGTCTTCCGGCGCGCGCGCGCCGGACCCCACCAGTGGCTTCTGTGCCGGCTCCATGCGCGCAGGCCGCGGCTCCTGGCGTCCCGGAAGCTGGAGCTGCTCACGCATCCAGTCTTCATCACCCTCGCCCCACGTCAGCGTT
>JAUSFB010000014.1 GCA_030651575.1 Phaeospirillum sp. | reverse complement strand
TGCGTCGATATTTCGCTGATCCAGGCCGCTCCGGCGATCACCAAGAAGCAAGTCATTGCCGGTCTCGACGTCGCCCTGCCGGCGGCCTCTCCGGCGTGGAGCGGGCAGCCCACGACCGAAGTCTCCCGCACCGCCCTGCCGGCGGCGGAACCCGCGCTCGATCCGCGCTTGGTTTCCCACCGCACGGTCGTTCTCCTGAACTAGCCACCTTCCCGACAGATCCTTATTCGCGCCTGTCCGTCGCCTTTTCCGGTGACGGAGGGAACCCGAATGCTGTTCCGGGAGAACATTTCATGCGTCCCCATATCCTGATCATCGCCCTGATGGCGGTGGGCCTGTCGGCCTGCGCCTCTGCCCCCAGCGTCCCCCTGGCCAAGCGTCTGGAAGGCAAGACGCCGGATGAGCGCCAAGAAACCCTGCGCCGCGCCTGTCTGACCGAGGCCGACTGGAACCTCGATCAGACCGCCGCGCGTCAACCCATCAACGCGCAGCACCGCTACCGTGATTCCAACACCACCCGCGAGACCAGCCACTTGCGGGCGTTGTGCCGCGAGATGGCCGACCTGCCCGCCATTCCGAGGCAAACCCCAATCGAGACGAAACGAAGGGCTGATCTTGCGGAAAAATGCCGCCGGGAAACCGACGACCACCTTGACCTTCGCAGCAAGGAAAGCGCCGCCCACATGGTCCGGGTGCAGGAGATCTGCGAGGCCATGACCGGCTTTGACCTTCCCATCCAGGCGAACTGAAACCTTCCGGCCGGCATTCGCGTGCCGGTCGGTCATTCCCCCTATCACCGAACATCCCCAACAGGAGACCACGCCATGTCCCATCGTTTCACCCTCGCCGCCGCCGCTTCCGTCGCCATCCTGATGTCCGGCCAGGTCTTGGCCCAGTCGGGCACCACCTGCAAGCAGCTTCCCGAGATCAAGAAGGCCATCGACCATTTCGACGGCAAGAAGGCCGATCGGGAGCGGGCGCAGTGGCAGGTCGCCCAGGCCGACAAGCTGTGCAAGGACGGCAAGCCTGACGAGGCCAAGACCTATCTCGACCTCGCTCATTCCCTGGTTCTCAAGGACCACAAGCACTGATCGCGGTTTGCACCCGGCGGGTGCGAGCCTCAGCGTCTTCATAAGGGAATGACCCATGCGCGACATCACTGCGTTTGCGTGGCCGAACTCGGCCATTCGCACGATCCTGGCGGCTTCCGCCTTTACCTTGGCCTCCACCTGGGCCATGGCCGGGGAACGGCTGACCGAGGCGGTCGCCGTTCAGTCCGCCTTGTCGCGGGATTCTCTCCGCGATGCCGGCGAAGGCGCGGTCGATGCGTCCCGCGCCGAAGCGGATGAGGCCGGTCTCTGGCCGAACCCGACCTTCGAGTACGAGCGTGACAGGACTGGCGGTCAGGGTGGGGCCACCGTCCAGAACACCTACCGCCTGTCCCAGCCCGTCGACATCTCCGGTCGCCGGGCACTTCGTCAGGATGCCGCCGGACGGCGGCTCGACGCGACGGTGGCGGAGACGCAGCAACGCCGTGGCGAGGCTGCCGCCGAGGCTCGGCGGGCCTTCTACACCCTGGTCCTGCGCATGCAGCAGAGGGAGGCCACCGCAGCCTGGAGCAAGAAGCTGGTCGAGGCCGAGGGCGTCCTGACCAAGCTGGTGCGTGGACGGGAGGTCTCGGGCTACGACGCCAAGCGCCTGACGCGGGAACGGATCGCCGCCGAAGTGAAGGTCCGGGCGGCCAGTGCCGAGATGAACGCGGCGTGGGAGCGGCTGCGGGCCTTTCTGACCCTTCCGGTCGGAACCGGGATGACGGATGTGGAGGGCGCCTTGCCGCCGCCGCCGTCATTGGGGCTAGAAGACTATCTGAGCCGTCTGGACCAGCGCCACGATCTCCTGGCCATTCGCGCCAGGGCCTCGGCCTCCGAGATCGAGCAACGGGCGGCGGATCGGGGCTGGATTCCCGAACTCACCGTTGGGGCCGGTCTGAAGCAGGTGACCCAGGCCGAACGCGAGGACCAGGGCGTTCTGCTGTCGGTTTCGGCCCCGCTGCCGCTGTTCGACCGGGGACAGGTCGCCAGCCGCAAGGCCGCCGCCCAGACCCGCGCCACCATGGGCGACTTCAGGCTGGCTCGGGACAAGGCCGAGGGTGAGATTCGCGGGTTGTGGCGGCAATCGACCGAGTTGCGCGAGGCGGCGCGGCTCTTCCGGGAAAGCTCGTTGGCCCCGTCGCGGGAATTGTCGCGGATCGCCGAGGGGGCTTATCGGGCGGGAGAGATGGGCATCCTCGAACTGCTGGACGCCTACAAGTCCCAATTGGAGGCCGAAACCACGGCCCTGGACCTCGAATTCAACGCCCGCGAGGCGCATATCGCCTTGACCCTCGCCGCAGGGGAGCTGCCCCAATGAAGAAGCTCGTCATCGTTCTGCTCGCTGGCACCGCCCTGGTGGGAGCCGGTCTCTACGCCGCGAGCAACCGCCCCGGTCCGGCGAAGGCCGCGACCGAGGCCCATAGCGATCACGGCCACGGCGAGGAGCGGCTGTCGTCGCTGACCTTCGCTGCCGCCACGGAACTGTTCATGGAATATCCGACCCCGGTGGCGGGGGAGGCGGGCGATTATGCCCTTCACCTCACCCGTCTCTCCGATTTCAAGCCCGTGGCCGAAGGCGAAGTCTCCATCGTCTTTTCCGGTGGCGGGCAACCTGCGGAGAGCTTCACCGCCTTGCCGGATAAGCCCGGTATCTTCCGCGCCCTGGTTCAGCCGAAGATCGTCGGCAAACGCCGGTTGATCGTGACCTTGCAGGCCAAGGGCGTCACCGATGAGCATGATCTCGGCGAGGTCGAGGTGCATGCCGATGACGCCGCCGCCCATGCCGCCGCCGAAGCCGCGCCACACGCCGAGGATGGCGGCCGCATTTCCTTCCTGAAGGAAATTCAGTGGAAGATCGACTTCGCCACCGAGGAAGTTCGGTTGCGGACCATCCGCGATTCCGTCCCCGCGACCGGAACCCTGAAGGCCCGCGCCTCCGACGAGGCGGTAATCGCCGCCTCGGGAATCGGTGTGCTGCTGCCGTCACCCGACTTTCCCCGCATCGGGCAGCAGGTGGAGAAGGGCCAGATTCTGGCTTATCTGGTGCCGCAACTGGGCGGTGAGACCGATTCCGCCTCCCTGGAACTGGACCTGCGTAAGGCGCGGCTGGCCCTGGACATGGCAACCCAGGATCGCCAGCGCCTTGAAGGGTTGCTGAGCCTGGAAGCCATCCCGGAACGTCGGGTGATGGAGGCTCGCAACCAGGAAGCCGCCGCCCGCGCCCAGCTCGACGCCGCCAGCAAGCGCATTTCCCCCTATCAGGGGGCCAAGGGCGGGATCGCGTTGCGCTCGCCCATCAGCGGTCAGATCGCGGCGGTCAATAGTGGTCCGGGGGCGGCGATCTCGCAGGGTCAGGCCCTGTTCCATGTAGCCAATCTGAGCAAGCTCTGGCTGGAGGCGCAGATTCCCGAAGCCCTGGTCGGGCGTATCACCCGGCCGTCCGGGGCATGGTTCATTGCCGATGGCCATGATCACGCCGAGGTGATCGAAGAGGGCAAGGCCGGACGGCTGGTGGCCTTCGGCGGCGTGGTCGACAAGGAGAGCAGGACCGTACCCGCCTTGTTCGAATTCGATAATGCCGAAGGGCGGTTCCGCATCGGCATGTTCGCCCAGGCCCGTGTCTTCACCGGAACCGGCGAGGAAGCCCCGGCGGTGCCCGCCTCGGCGGTGTTCGACGATAACGGTGCTTCGGTGGTCTTCGTCCAGACCGGCGGCGAAAGCTTCGAGCGCCGCCCGGTGGTTCTGGGCGTGCGGGAAGGCAATCATTACGCGGTGAAGGCGGGTCTCTCGCCGGGAGAGCGGGTGGTTTCCAAGGGAGCCTATCAGGTGAAGCTGGCGGCCTCCGCCCCGGCCTCGCTGTCCCACGGCCACGCACACTGACGAGGATTTCCCGATGATCGCCTATATCATTCAATGGTCGTTGCGGAACCGCCTCTTCGTCCTGGCGGCGGCGGCGCTGCTCATGGTCTGGGGGACCATCGAGACGCTGCGCATGCCGGTCGATGTGTTCCCCGACCTGACCGCGCCCTCGGTCACGGTGGTGACCGAAGCCCATGGCATGGCCCCCACCGAGGTCGAGCGTCTGGTGACCTTCCCCATCGAAACCGCGCTCAACGGCGCGCCGGGGGTCAGGCGGGTGCGCTCGTCCACCGGCATCGGCCTGTCCACGGTGATCGTCGAGTTCGATTGGAGCACCGATGTCCTGATCGCCCGTCAGATCGTCGCCGAGAAGCTTCAGCTTGCCCGGTCCTCGCTGCCGCCCGACGTGGCGGCGCCGATCATGGCTCCGGCGGCCTCGGTCATGGGCGAGATCATGTTCATCGCGCTGCGCTCCGACCGCCACGACGGGATGGAGATCAAGGCTGTCGCCGACTGGGTGCTGCGCAAGCGCATCCTGTCCGTTCCCGGTGTCGCCGAGGTGCTGCCCATCGGCGGCGATGAACGCCAGTATCAGGTGACGCTCCGCGTCGATCGCTTCGCCGCCTATGGAATCACGGTGGACGAGGTTCTGGCCGCCTTGAAGGACGGCAATCAGAACGCTCCGGCGGGCTTCTACAGCGAGGGCGGCCAGGAATACCTGATCCAGGGCATCGGCCGGGTGGCGTCCCTGGACGATATCGGAACCACCGCCGTGGCGCGGCGCGGCGGCGTGCCGGTTCTGATCCGCGACATCGCCCAGGTAGCCATCGGTCCCGGAATCCGGCGCGGCATCGGCTCCAACGACGGCAAGCCCGCCGTGGTTCTCGGCATTCAGAAGCAGCCGGGATCGAATACGCTAGAACTGACCAGACGGCTGGATGCGGTGTTCGACGACATCCGCAGGACCCTGCCCGAGGGCATGGTCCTGGCCACCAATGTCTTTCGCCAAGCCGACTTCATCAACGTTTCCATCAAGAACCTCGTGGACTCGCTCAGGGACGGCGCCATCCTGGTCATCGCCATCGTCTTCGCCTTCCTGATGAACGGGCGGGCCACAATCATCACCCTGACGGCTCTGCCATTGTCGCTGGTCGCCGCCATCCTCACCATGAAGGCCATGGGCGCCAGCATCAACACCATGACGCTGGGAGGATTGGCCATCGCCCTTGGCGCCCTGGTGGACGATGCCATCATCGTGGTGGAAAACATCGTCCGCCGCCTCGGCGAGAACCGAAACCGACCGGACGGACAACGCAAGGCCCCCATCCATGTCGTGTTCGAGGCCACCCGTGAAATCCAGGGCTCCATCGTCTTCGCCACCCTGATCATCATGCTGGTGTTCCTGCCCCTGTTTTTCCTGTCGGGGGTGGAGGGGCGGTTGATGGTGCCGCTGGGGCTCGCCTATGTGATTTCGCTGGCGGCATCGTTGTTCGTCGCTATCACCGTCACCCCGGTGCTGTCGTCACTGCTGCTGACCCGCCACAAGGAGGGAGAAGGGGCGCACGAACCGGCCCTGGTCCGCTGGCTGCAGGCTCGATACGACCGTCTGCTGGAGGTGAGCGTGACCCGCTGGCGGCCCATCGCCTGGATGTCCGGTATCGCCCTGGCGCTCACCATGGTGGCTCTGTTCGCCGCCGGGCGCGCCTTCCTGCCCGATTTCAACGAGGGCACCCTGACCATCTCGGCCTCGACCCTTCCCGGCACGTCGCTGGAGGAATCCGCCAATCTCGGCCAGATGGTCGAGGATATCCTGTTGCAGCATCCCGAGATCACCGCCACGGCCCGGCGCACCGGACGTTCCCCCCTCGATCCGCACGCGCTGGGCATCCACGAGTCGGAAATAGAGGTCAGCCTGGTCATGCGCGAACGCAGCAAGGAGGAATTCCTTGATGCGCTGCGCAAGGATCTGGCGCAGGTGCCGGGCATGAACATCATCATCGGCCAGCCCATTTCCCATCGCATCGACCACATGCTGTCGGGAAGCCGGGCCAACATCGCCATCAAGATCTTCGGGGCCGATCTCTACGAATTGCGCAGGGTCGCCCAGCAGATTAAGACGGTGGCCGAGAAGGTTCCGGGCGCCGTCGATGTGTCGGCGGAACAGCAGGCCGACATTCCTTTCCTGACCGTCAAGTTCAACCGCGAGGCCATCGCCCGCCACGGCCTGACGCTGCGTCAGGTGGCCGATGCCATCGAGACCGCCTTCGCGGGCACCACCGTGTCCAAGGTGATGGATACCCAGGCCACCTATGATCTGGTGGTCCGTTACGATCCCGCTGTTCGCGGCAGCGTCGAGGCCGTGCGGGAGACCTTGATCACCACATCTTCGGGGGCGCGGCTGCCCCTGATGGCCTTGGCCGATGTGCGCAAGGACCGGGGACCGAACAGCGTCAGCCGCGAGAACGTCCAGCGCAAGATCGTGGTCACCGCCAATGTCGCCGGTCGCGATCTCGCCGGTGTGGTGGAGGAGATGCGGGCCAAGGTCGGAGCCGAGGTCAAGCTTCCCCAGGGCTATCACCTGGAATACGGCGGGCAGTTCGAGAGCGCCGCCGAGGCCACCCGCACCCTGGCCCTGCTGAGCGGAGTGGTGGTGGTGGGCATCTTCCTGCTGCTGTTCATCGCCTTTCATTCCGTCCGCGACGCCTTGATCGTCATGCTCAACCTGCCGCTGTCGCTGATCGGCGGCGTCGCGGGCATGTATCTGACCGGCGGCGTCATGACGGTGGCCAGCCTGATCGGCCTGATCACCCTGTTCGGCATCGCCACCCGTAATGGCGTGATGATGATCGCCCATATCCGCCACCTCGTCGAACACGAGGGGATGGAGAACCCCATCGAGGCGGTCAAGCGGGGCGCGCGCGAACGCCTGATTCCCATCCTGATGACGGCCTTGGCCGCCGGACTGGCCCTGATCCCCCTGGCCCTGTCGGGAGGACAGCCGGGCAGTGAAATCCAGGCTCCCATGGCGGTGGTCATCCTGTGCGGTTTGGTGTCCTCCACCGCTCTGAACATGGTGGTGGTGCCCGCCCTCTACCTGCGCTTTGGGGCGATCCGGCGGGAGTTGCGCCAGCACGACACGCTGCGCCGCCGCTCGGCGGACATGCTGTGAG
>JAUSFB010000011.1 GCA_030651575.1 Phaeospirillum sp. | reverse complement strand
GGGTTGAGAGCCAAATGAAAGTCCTAGTCGCGGTCAAGCGGGTCGTCGATTACAACGTCAAGATCCGGGTCAAGGCCGACCAAACCGGGGTCGAGACCCAGAACGTCAAGTTCTCCATGAACCCGTTCGACGAGATCGCGGTGGAAGAGGCGGTCCGCCTCAAGGAAGCCGGCAAGGTCTCCGAGATCGTGGTGGTGTCGGTGGGACCGGCGGCAGCGTCCGAGACGCTGCGCACCGCCCTGGCCATGGGCGCCGATCGCGGCGTGCTGGTGGCCGGCGATGACGAGGTTCAGCCGCTGGCGGTGGCCAAGCTGCTGAAGGCGCTGGTGGACAAGGAACAGCCGGGCCTGATCATCTTGGGCAAGCAGGCGATCGACGACGACAGCAACCAGACCGGCCAGATGCTGGCGGCGCTGCTGGGCCGCCCCCAGGGCACCTTCGCGTCCAAGGTCGAGGTCGGCGACGGCACGATCAGCGTAACGCGCGAGGTCGATGGCGGGCTGGAGACGGTCAGCTTGAAGCTGCCGGCGGTGGTGACCACCGATCTGCGCCTCAACGAGCCGCGCTACGCCTCGCTGCCCAATATCATGAAGGCGAAGAAGAAGCCCATCGACACGGTGACCGCCGCCGATCTGGGCGTCGATGTGGTGTCGCGGCTGGTGACCCTGAAGGTGGAAGAGCCCGCCAAGCGCACCGCCGGCGTCAAGGTCGCCGACGTCGCCGCCCTGGTGGACAAGCTGAGAAACGAAGCGAAGGTGATCTGACAATGACCATCCTGGTATTGGCCGAACACGAGGCCGGCGCGCTCAAGCCCGCGACCCTCAACGCCGTCACCGCCGCCGTCAGGATCGGTGGCGACATCCATGTGCTGGTGGCCGGCGACGGCGTCGCCGCCGTGGCCGGGGCCTGCGCCAAGGTGGCCGGCGTCGCCAAGGTGCTGACCGCCGACTCCGCGCTGTACGCCCATCATCTGGCCGAGCCGCTGGGCGATCTGATCGTGTCGCTGGCCAAGGGCTATTCCCATATCCTGGCCCCGGCGACCACCTCGGGCAAGAACGTGCTGCCGCGCGTCGCCGCCCTGCTGGACGTGGCCCAGATCTCCGAAATCACCGCCGTGGCGTCGCCCGACACCTTCGTGCGGCCGATTTACGCCGGCAACGCCCTGGCCACCGTCCAGTCCAAGGACGCGGTCAAGGTCATCACCGTGCGCACCACCGGCTTCGAGGCCGCCAAGGCCGAGGGCGGGTCCGCTGCCATCGAGGCGGTCGCCGCCGGCGCCGATTCCGGCCTGTCGACCTTCGTGTCGCAGCAGCTGTCCAAGTCCGAGCGGCCCGAGCTGACCAGCGCGCGCATCATCATCTCCGGCGGTCGCGGCATGCAGTCGGGCGAGAACTTCCACCTGCTGGAAGCCGTCGCCGACAAACTGAACGCCGCCGTCGGCGCCTCGCGCGCCGCTGTCGATGCCGGCTTCGTGCCCAACGACTTCCAGGTCGGCCAGACCGGCAAGATCGTCGCCCCCGACCTCTATATCGCGGTCGGCATCTCGGGCGCCATCCAGCACCTCGCCGGCATGAAGGACTCCAAGGTCATCGTCGCCATCAACAAGGACGAAGAGGCCCCCATCTTCCAGGTGGCCGATTACGGCCTGGTGGCCGATCTGTTCAAGGT
>JAUSFB010000010.1 GCA_030651575.1 Phaeospirillum sp. | reverse complement strand
GGGCGTTGTCGCCGTCGTAGCGCCGGATATTCAGGTTGCCGCCCGTGCTGGCAGCGTCCGTCGTCTCCGCGAGCACGATGCCGCCGCCCTTGATGCGGACGAACGAAAGTGCGGGATAGACAGCCATCAGCTTTGCAGGACCCCTCTCGCCCGCCGTCCAACCGGCAGGCGTTTGCCCCCGGCGCGTAACCACGGGCGCGCCACGCGCGTTCTACATGTGGAGGACCCGATGGCTACCCTGCTACGACCATGCCCGGAATGCGGCCGACTGATGGAAGGGCAAAAGGCCGCCTGCCCCACCTGCCTCCGCCAGCCGCTGCCGCCCAACCCGGCCCCGGCACGGCAGCAGGTGGACATGGCCCCGTTTTGGGAGCAGGTGGGGCAGCGAGTCGGCCGCACCGCCCGCACGCTGGAGGTGATTGCCATCGTCCTCATGCTGATGATCTTCTTCATCTACGAGTTCGCGAAGGAGTTCATCACGGGCGGCGCGCCGCAGCCACCGGCAGCGGTACCTCCTGCAGCAGCCTCGCCCTGGAAGCAGCAGGCGGTGGAGCTGCCGCCCCCGCCGCGTTAGCTCCTACCGTACCCCCGCCCGGTCCAGCGCCGCACCCAGGGATGACAGTACCAAATCCAGGACTATGGCCCGCCCGGGCCCCCTCTCCAGGTCGGTCGCGTTGATGATGAACGGCCCGATGGAGACGGAATCGCCCGCGCTAGGATTAATGGGGCGCGGAATACTGTAACCGGAAACATTATTTACCGTGCTGGTTCTCGGTGTCACCGGCGGGATACCACTATCACCAGGGGTGATCTTTCTGGCATTGCCGTACTCGTCTTCGATGAGCCCCATCATTCGCGCCCAGCGCCGGGAAACGCGTCGGCCGTCAGGGAGAAATACGAGCTGGTCAGGGTCCCCTGCCCAACCTTCATAGGGCGCAATGTAAGGCAGGTTGTTTGTCCAAGGCGGCCTGGACATGCTGGACGCCTCGGCGCCATCATCCTCGTCGTCGCCCGCATCCCCGCCGCCGCGCCGTGTGCCGCGCCGCTTCTTTGGATCTCTCGGATTCTTTTTTTTCCCGGGAGCGGACGTCCCACCTCCCATTGCAGGCTGCAGCCTGCCCGGCTGTTGTCCGGGCGCGCTTCCCAACGTGGGAGTAGCCACGCCGCCCGTACCCGGAACGGTCGCCCCGGCGCCGGCCCCGCGCATGGCGCCGAGGAAGCGGTCCGTCTCCTGATTGAAGCCCACGAAGCCACGGGCGAACGCGCCACGCCAGCCGGGGGCCCCCTGGCGCCGCCCCTGCGTGGTGGTGTCGAGCCCCTCCACTTCCCGCGCCAATCCTTCGGAGACGCGCCCTGCCCCCATCATTGCTAGGTAGCCGCCGGCAGCCCGAACGCCGCCCTCCAGCATCATCGCCGGGTTCCGGGCGGCGGCGCCGATGGCTACCTGCAGCCCGCCATACGCCGCCACGGCGAACAGCACTGCCCGCACTACCCGCCCCAAGGCCCTTACCGCCGTGGCCGCGAAGTTCTTCACGCCCTCGCCCATGTCGTTGAAGCTGTCCACCCCGGCCTTCTGCCCCCGGATGGCTTCCCAGAGCACGTTCGCCACGCCGGCTATCGTACCGCCGATAGTGCGCCAGGCGTCCACCGCCAGCGACTTGAGCCTGCTCCACAGGCCGGCGTCCGCGATCTTCAACACCCAGCCGAGGAACCGCGGAAGTTGGGCCGCCGCCGCTTCCACCGCGCGCCCCATCAGGTCGAACGGGCGCCGCAGCTTGTCGCCGCCCCCGATCTCCAGGAACTTCGCTAGCGCTTCCGACGCCTTGCCGAACGCCGTCGTGAGGGACTTGAACAGCCCCGTGGTACCACTCTGCGCCAAGCGCCGCAGGTTGGAGATCATGGTGCTGAACTGCGCGTCGAAGCCACTCTGCCGGGCTTCCGTAGCCCCGCCAAACCGGCCCCGGAGGAACGACTCAGCCGCCGGCAGGAGCTGCTTCGGGTTCTCGGGCTCGCCGCTGCTCTTGAATGTCACCCCGTGCTTTTCCAGGTCTTCCCGCGTGATGCCGATCACGCCAGACTCGGCCATGTCGAAGCTGCCGGCCTTGAGCTTCGCCATGACGCGCACCACCTGCTCCAGCGGCACGCCCATGGCCGCGGCCGTGTCAGAGACGAGCTGGAGCTGCTTGCGCGCGTTGAACCCGAACGTGAGCAATGCCTTCCCGGCACTCACCACCTCTTCATCATCAAACGGGCTCACGTCCGCAAACTTGCTGAAGAACTGGTAGAGGCTCGCGGCTTCCTTTTTGCTGCGGGTGAGTACTTCCAGGGTCGCCAGCGTGTTCTGCTTGAACTTGTTCGAGCTCACGCCCATCCCGGCAAACGCCCCGACCAGCGCGCCGCCGGCGACCCCCGCCCCCACGCCGAACTTTTCCATCGATCTCGCCAGGCCACCGGCCGCGGCGGTCAGCTTACTCGCCGCCGCGTGCGCTTTTGACAGGTCCCGGTGTATCGCCGTCGCCGCCGTACGCGTGCTCTTCGCCATGCTGCTCATGGCGCTCTGCGTGCTCTTCGCCAGCGCCGCGAAGCTGCTGCCGGTGCGCCCGGCCGCCGTCTGCAGCGTGCCAAGAGCGCCGCGGCTCTGCGCGCTGCTGGCCGCTGCAACGGTCGCCATGCCCTTCGCCGCTGCCGCTACCTGCTGGAGGTGCGTCTGCGCCGT
Organism: Phaeospirillum sp.; assembly: GCA_030651575.1. Taxonomy (GTDB): domain Bacteria; phylum Pseudomonadota; class Alphaproteobacteria; order Rhodospirillales; family Magnetospirillaceae; genus Phaeospirillum. The sequence continues at coordinate 1,862 of JAUSFB010000010.1, read as the reverse complement.
GCGCGTGGCGGCCGCCGTCTGGTCGCGGGCGCTGATAATGTACTCGAGCCGCTTCTCCGCCACCGGCTACCTCCCCGCCACCTCGCGCTGTATCCGTGCCCGGAACGCCGCCGCACTCTCCCGCCCGATCGTACCCCCGCCCGGCTTCTCTGCCGCCTCCTGCGCCCGCGCCCGCGCCCGGTCCAGAGCCGCGAACGCCTGGAGCACCCACGGGTTCTGCCCACCACGCCCGCGCCATTTGCGCGTGGGTGGGATGTGCCGCTCCGTCCAGTCCAGCCACGCCGCCGCCAGCTCGCCAAAGAGCAAGCCCTCCAGCGGCGTGTTCTTGTGGAGCCACTGATAGCCCGCCTCTTCGAGGTCGGCTATCAGGCCGCGGAGTTTCCCGCGTCGGGCTCCCGCAGACCGCACACCCCGAGGCACTCCTCGACAATCCAGTTCCACACCTCGGGCGTGAACCGGAGCCGCAGGAACTCAGCGCCGCGTTCCGCGAGCTTCGTGCTGGGTCGCGTCTCCTCGGTGACCATTTCTGTCGCAGGGCCTTCGACCGAGTAGCGGGCCGCCTTCTGGCGCCGGATGGTCCAATCCACCACGCAGTTGCGCACGAGCTGTTCCTGCCACTTCCGCAGCTCGTCGGGGTCGGGACTGTCCGCAGCCGTGAGCCGCATCCCTGCCGCCTGAAAAGCGAGGTACGCGGCATGGTCCATCGGCCGGACGGTGACGGAGCACTCCTGCCCCGCCACCGTGAAAGGGAGCTCCTTCGACGGCAAGTCTGCCGCGAAGAACGCTGTGAAGTCCGGCATGAGCTGCTCCTTTCTGCCGGGAGGATGGGCGGGTGTAAGGGCGGGTTTCAAACCCGCCCTTACTGCTAGGCGATGGTAAACGCCTTGGCGATGAAGGGGGTGGTGAAGGTCGCCAGGCCGTCCACCGTGCCCGCGAACCGCTCCGAACCGAACTTGGCGCCGGTGGCGGTCAGGGTAATGGTGTTCGGGGACATGCCGCCCACGATGTCGGTGCAGGTCAGCACCAGCGAGAAGTCAGCGATTGTGGTGGCCTGGAGGTCGAGGGTGCACCGCTTGAGCCGGGTCACCTCGCCGGTGATGACTTCGTTGCCCTCGGTCTGGTACTTCCAGCCGCGCTTGAAGGTGGACGGGGCGGCGCCGGCAATGACGGACGTCACCTCCACGCTGTGATCGACGTTGAACCGGAAACCGATGGCCTCGTCAGCCGCACCGCCGCGCGTCAGCACCGCCTCATAGGCGTGCATCGGCGTCTCGCTGAGGTGCGCCATCGCAATCGTGCTGAGGTCCGTGATGAGCCCGCCGGCCCCGGAAAGCGTGGCCTGGAGCAGCCCTCCGGCTTCCAGACTGATATCCATGCTCTGAACTTTGCAGTCCTGCACCTGGAAGCCGTAGTCCGTGCCCGTGTCGAAGTTCATCCCGAACTCCCAGGTCAGCCACGGCAGCGCGCCCGTGGTGCGCTTCCCGAGGTTCAAGACGGCGAGCGTCTGCACCGCCAGGACGTTGACGGAGTAGTTCACCACCGCCACGCCGGGCTTGAGGAACTTCGCGGCCTCGGAGCCGATGTTGTAGATGCTCGTCATGCCGCTGTCCGTGGTCATGTCGAACGTCACGAGCCCCGGACTCGTGGCCGGCGTCACAGCCGTGCCGTAGACGCTCTGGGAGCTGTAGCGGCAGGAGAGATGTCTCCCGGAGACAGGTTCATTAGCGGCAGCCATGCGGGGGCCTCCAGAAAGCAGCGAGGGCGCCCCGTGCGGGGCGCCCTCTTAGGCGTGAAACGAATTGTGGTGGTGGTTACTCGGGCGGGGCGTCGGCCCGTACGGGCTGCGGCTGGCCGTGTTCATC
>JAUSFB010000087.1 GCA_030651575.1 Phaeospirillum sp. | reverse complement strand
GGCGTGCCCGTTGATTACCCGCGCCACGGCCACCGTCGCCGTCTGGGTGGCGAAGCCGCCATTGCCGTCGCTGATGGTGTAGTCGAAGGAGGCATTGCCGTTGAAATCGCCATCGGGGGTGAAGGTGATGCTGCCGTCATCGTTCAGCGCTACCGTGCCGTGGCTGGCATTGCCGACGCCGGACAGGGATAGCGGGCCACCATCCACATCGGTGGCTCCAGCCAGCAAACTAGCCGCCGTGATGGTCACCGCCGTGTCCTCGTTGGTCGAGGCGGTCTGCGCCACCGCCACCGGCGCATCGTTGACCGCCGCCACAGCCACCGTCGCCGTCTGGGTGGCAAAACCGCCATTGCCGTCGCTGACGGTGTAGTCGAAGCTGGCCGTGCCGTTAAAATCGGCATCGGGGGTGAAGGTGACGCTGCCGTCGCCGTTCAGCGCCACCGTGCCGTAGTTGGCATTGCCGACGCCGTATACAGTAAGGGCGTCGCCATCGAAATCCCGGTCATTGCCGACGAGCGTCGCCGCCGCGATGGTCAGCACGGTGTCTTCGGCGGTGACAAGGCTGTCAGCAACGGTGACGGGGGCATTATTGCCTGTAAGGGAGATCGTGCCATCGGCAAAGGACAGGGTCTCGACCCCATGAAGCAGGGTGGTTGATCCGTCCGCTCCCACGACAGTGGCCTCTCCCTCGGCTCCCCGCCGGATCTGGTAGCCGAGCCTGCCGCCCTCGAACATGGCGAGGTCATTGCCAGCCCCACCGATCAATGTGTCGGAGCCGCCTCCGCCACTCAGCGTGTCATCGCCGGCCCCGCCGTCAAGGATGTCCGCCCCGGAATTCCCGGAGAGGGTGTCATTGCCGGTGGTGCCGAAGGTGGCGCCGTCCACATCGCCCACCATCGCGGCGGCGATCACGGCGGCGAGACTGGTTCCGGAATAGGCAGCCAGACCCGAGACATCGCCGGATGCGGCGGCCTGACGCAGGCTCTGGGCGATCTCGCCCTGGGCCACCACCGCCACCTTGGCCAATCCCTCCAGCAGCGCCGTCCCGGTGGCGCCGCCGATGACCACATCCATCAAGGCGCCATTGACATTGGCGATGATCGCCGCCGTCGGTGCCGCGATGCCGCCGGCCGGTGCCAGCAGAGCCTCAAGTTGAGCGCTATTCGTCAGGTTGACGGAGGAGGGGGCTGCGGCGATGGTGGCTGCGAGGGCATTGAACACCGAGCTCGCCGAGGCAGCGGCACCGGAAACGCCGGCACCCGTCAAGACGGCCGCCGCTTGCAGCACCGTATTTTGAACCAGAACCCCCGCCGCCATCACCGAAGCCGCCAGCGTCGCTGTTGCCGGATCAGCCGAGCGAGACGCAGCCACCGGATCGAGGTGGGCGATATCGGCAAAAGCGGATAGGCCAAAGGCCATCTGGACCAGGTCCGTCGCCTCTGCGTCACTCCGGCCCTGCGCCATCAGCGCCGCCACCAGGGTGGTCAACGGCGTGATCACCGTCGCACCTCCCGTGGCCCGAAGCACTCCGGTAAAGGCGACGCCGGTCGAAGCGTCGATGCCGCCGGTCATGCCCAGCGGACCATGACCGCCGACCAGCCTGAAGGTGCCGTCAATGCCGGTCAGGGCTGAAGCCTCGCCCACATCCAAGATTCCGTTGCCGTTGTCGTCAGCAAAGACGGTGCCGCCCTCAAGATAGCCATCAATGGCGTGCCCGTTGATTACCCGCGCCACGGCCACCGTCGCCGTCTGGGTGGCGAAGCCGCCATTGCCGTCGCTGATGGTGTAGTCGAAGGAGGCATTGCCGTTGAAATCGCCATCGGGGGTGAAGGTGATGCTGCCGTCATC
>JAUSFB010000077.1 GCA_030651575.1 Phaeospirillum sp. | reverse complement strand
TCAAGGCCGGCGAAGCCCTGGCCGTCATCGAAGCCATGAAAATGGAAAATATCCTCAAGGCCGAACGCGACGGAACCATCGCAAAACTCCACGCCAAAGCCGGAGACTCACTCGCCGTCGATCAGAAAATTATCGAGTTCGCCGTATGACCAAGGTGCCGGGGATCGACCGTCTGCTCGCCAATAACCGGAGCTGGGCCGAGGAGACCGAACGCACCCGGCCGGGCTTCTTCGCCCATCTGGCCCAGCAGCAGACCCCCGGCTATCTGTGGATCGGCTGTGCCGATTCCCGGGTTCCGGCCAACGAAATCGTCGGGCTGGAACCCGGTGAACTGTTCGTTCATCGCAATGTCGCCAATCTGATCCAAAATGCCGACCTCAACGCCTTGTCGGTGTTGCAATTCGCCGTTGACGTCCTCAAGGTGAAACACATCATCGTCTGCGGTCATTACGGCTGTTCCGGGGTTCGGGCGGCCTTGCACGACATGCGTCTTGGCGTGGCCGAGCACTGGATCCGTCCGGTGCGCGATATTTGCGAGTGCCACCGCCATGAATTGGATATGCTGCCCACCGAGACGGCGCGGGTAAATCGGTTGTGCGAGTTGAACGTCATGCAGCAGGTCCGCAATGTCTGCCGCAACCCCATCATCCAGGATGCGTGGCGGCGGGGGCAAAAGCTGGCGGTCCATTCCTGGGTCTATGGCCTGGAAGACGGGCTGGTGCGACCGCTGGGGCCGACAGTGGCGGGGGTAAAGTCCTTCGACGAATTGGGCGCATCCTACCTGATGCGCGGGGCCTTTTAACGCCCGGCGATTGAGGGCGAACACAAGAAACGGAGACGGACGATGACCGAGTTCCCCAAGAAGAGCCTTGCCGATTGGGAGGCCTTGGCCTCGAAGGATCTCAAGGGCGCCTCGCCGGAGACCCTGACCTGGGAGACCGCCGAGGGGATCAAGGTCAAGCCGCTTTACACCGCCGCCGATCTGGAAGGCCTGAGCCATCTGGACTCCCTGCCCGGTTTTCCGCCGTTCACCCGTGGTCCCCGCGCCACCATGTATTCGTACCGGCCCTGGACCATCCGCCAATACGCCGGGTTCTCCACCGCCGAGGATTCCAACAAGTTCTACCGCGCCAATCTGGCCGCCGGTCAGATGGGCCTGTCGGTGGCGTTCGATCTGGCCACCCACCGCGGCTATGACAGCGATCATCCCCGCGTGGTGGGCGATGTAGGCAAGGCCGGCGTCGCCATCGACTCGGTCGAGGACATGAAGATTCTGTTCGACGGCATTCCGCTCGACAAGATGAGCGTGTCCATGACCATGAACGGCGCGGTGCTTCCCATCCTGGCCGGCTACATCGTCGCGGCCGAGGAACAGGGCGTATCGGCGGACAAGCTGAGCGGCACCATCCAGAACGATATCCTCAAGGAGTTCATGGTCCGCAACACCTATATCTATCCGCCGGCTCCCAGCATGCGGATCGTGTCGGACATCATTTCCTACACGTCGAGGAACATGCCCAAGTTCAATTCCATCTCCATCTCCGGCTATCACATGCAAGAAGCCGGCGCGACGGCGGTGCAAGAGCTGGCCTTCACCCTGGCCGATGGTCTGGAATATGTCCGCACCGCCCTGGCCAGCGGGTTGAAAATCGACGAGTTCGCCGGACGGCTGTCGTTCTTCTGGGCCATTGGCATGAACTTCTTCATGGAAGTGGCCAAGCTGCGCGCCGGTCGCCTGCTCTGGGCCAGGATGATCAAGCAGTTCGACCCGACCAATCCCGGCTCCATGGCGCTGCGGACTCACTGCCAGACCTCTGGCGTGTCGCTGACCGAAAAAGACGCCTATAACAACGTGATCCGCACCACCATCGAAGCCATGGCGGCGGTTCTCGGCGGCACTCAGAGCCTGCACACCAACGCGCTGGACGAGGCCATCGCCCTGCCGACTCCGTTCTCGGCCCGTATCGCCCGCAACACCCAGCTGATCATCCAGGAAGAGACCGGCATTCCCCATGTGGTCGATCCGCTGGCGGGATCGTATTATGTGGAAAGCCTGACCAACAGCCTCGCCGAGGAAGCCTGGAAGCTGATCCAGGAGGTCGAGGCGCTGGGCGGCATGACCAAGGCGGTCGAGTCCGGCATGCCCAAGATGAAGATCGAGGAAGCCGCCGCACGGCGCCAGGCCCGGGTCGATCGCGGCGAGGACGTGGTGGTGGGCGTCAACAAGTACCAGCCCAAGGACGACACCGTCATCGAAATCCTGGACGTGGACAACGCCAAGGTCCGCGACTCGCAGATCGCGCGGCTCGACCACATCAAGGCGACCCGCGACAAGGCCGTGGTCGAGGCGGCGTTGAAGGGCCTGTCCGATGCGGCGGCCTCCGGCCAGGGCAATCTGTTGGAACTGGCGGTGATCGCCACCCGGGCGCGCGCCACCATCGGCGAGATTTCCGACGCGCTGGAGACCACCTTCACCCGCCACCGCGCCGTCAACCGCACCATCTCCGGTGTCTACGGCGGCGTTTATCAGGGCGACGAGGGTTTTGCCAAACTGAAAGCCGATATCGCCGACTTCGCCAAGACCGAAGGCCGCCGGCCGCGTATGCTGGTGTGCAAGATGGGCCAGGACGGTCATGACCGCGGCGCCAAGGTCATCGCCACCGCCTTCGCCGATCTGGGCTTTGACGTGGATATCGGGCCGCTGTTCCAGACCCCGGAAGAGGCGGCACGCCAAGCGGTCGAAAACGACGTCCACATCGTGGCGGCGTCCTCGCTGGCGGCGGGACACAAGACTCTGGTGCCGGCCCTGATCGGTGAGTTAAAGGCCCAGGGCGCCGGCGACATCCTGGTGGTGACCGGCGGCGTCATCCCGACCCAGGATTACGACTTTCTCTATCAGGCGGGCGTCGCGGCGGTCTATGGCCCCGGAACCAACATCCCCAAGGCGGCGGCCGAGATTCTCGACCTGCTGAAGGCGCGCGGCGCGGCCAGATAGGGTCGTTCATCCGGAAAAGCCCCCGGAGCGATCCGGGGGCTTTTTTGCTATTTCATGCCGTCATAGAAGCTTTGAAACACTCCCAATCCGCCCGCCGCCGCGCTGTTCGAACCCGAGGTCAGCAGATTGGCGCCCTTTTGCATTTTCAGGGCCGACACCTGATCGTCGCCGGCGATGGAATCGGCGGTCCGTTGGGCCATGCCCTGAAGGATGGCGGCAGCCGAGCCGCCATCGCCGCCGGTTCCCCAAACTCCCATCTGGGCGCGGGCGGAGGCCTGTTGCTGGTCCAGTAGGTTGCGTTTCTGCTGGGCCTGCTGCACCTGCTGGGCGGCGATCAGTTGATTGCGCCGGTTGATCTCCTGGTTCTGGGCGGCAAGGCTGGCGCTTCGATCCATGGAACTGGAGACGGCACTGCCGGCGCCGATAGCCGTGGGAATGAGGGATGCATAGCTGGACATGGGGGATCTCCAGGGTCAGGTGAGGGGGAAGATTTCGGGGACGGCGCGCCGATAGGCGGCCATCTTGTCGGCATTGCGGGAAAACAAGGCTTCGAGGCCGGCCTGTTCGGCGGGGTTCCACCGGTCGGGGGAACCGCAGGCCAACTGGGCCTCGGCCAGCCGTCGCCGCGCGATGCCGCCACGCCCGGCGCCATTGCCGGGGGGGTTGGTGTTGCAGGCGATCTCGTACCACAGGGCAGCGCGGTCGCCGTCCAGCAGGGCGGCGGAAGCTTTGGGCATGGCGCGACCCGTTCCAATGTTGTAACGCACCGAGGCAAGGCCCGCTTCCTGATGCGAAAAGGCATAGGCCTGGATCATGGCCTTGGCCGATTCGCCCCAACCGCGCCGCCCTGCCTCGGCCGTGAGATCGCCCAGCACCGCCCGGCGCGCCGCCGCCCATTTGGCCAAGGCCACGGCCCGGATGCGGGCCTCGGACAGGGTGAAGCCGAAACGGTTGTGTGCGGGCGTTTCGTGGCGGGGGGCAAAGGGTGGAATTAGCGCCTGCGCCCGCTGCGGATCGGGTTGGCGGAGGGCGTGCAGGCACAGGGTCAGGCGCTGCCATTCCTCGGCGGAAAAGCGATAGGGGGCCTGCGGGTCGCCGCTGATCTCGACGCCGATTTCGGCGGCCGGGCGCAGGACCCAGGCCCGGTCTCGACCAATGACCGCCAGGGCGGCGCCGGCCCCCATGGTGGGGATGCCCTGGCTGTCGGTATAGATCCGGCCAACCGCGCCCTCGAAGGCCTTGAGATGAGTCCAGATCGTCTGGTCATAGCTGACCGGTGAAATCGGGGTCGCGGGCAGAAGGCGCGGCAGCGGGGTCACGGTCATGTTGGTTCTTTCATGAAAAAAGCCCGCCTCCTTGCGGAAGCGGGCCTTGCGGCCGAACACGGCCCGATGAGCAACACTTATCGAGCCGTAGCGTCAATCATCGAGGGTGAATCCAACCTTCATCACCACTTGCCAATGGGCGACCTGGCCTTTGTCGATATGGCCCCTGGTCTCGGTGACCTCGAACCAACGCAGGTTGTGTACGGTCTCGGCGGCCTTGGCGACGGCGTTACGGATGGCATCCTCGTAGCTTTTGTCGGAACTTCCGGCCAGTTCGATGATCTTATAGGTATGACTGCTCATGACGGCCTCCTACGGTGCTTGTCTCGCCCAGAATATGGGAGGAAGATGAATTGGGGTAGCCACCCTAATTCGGTATCGCGATGCCGAATTAGGCATTGACGCGCCGCCCTCCCGCCGATACGTTTTTTCAGCACTCCGGATCAGCAAGCAAGAGGCGAAGATGGGTTATTCCCTGGCAGAATTTCTGGCACATGCGATCGCTCTCGAGCAGGAGGCCTCCGAGCGTTATCTCGAATTGGCCGACATGATGGAAGCGCACAACAACCTGGAAACCGCCGAGGTATTCCGGGATATGGCGCGTTTTTCCACCCTGCATGGCGATGAAATCAAGCAGCGCGCCCGTGCGCTGGAGCTTCCCAAGCTGCTGGCGTGGCAGTATCGCTGGAAGACCCCGCCGGAAGTGGGCGGTGATGACGGCATCCACTATCTGATGACCCCGTATCACGCGCTGCGTTACGCCCGTGACAACGAGGTCCGGGGCATGGAGTACTACCGCGACGCCGCCGCCAAAAGCGCCGACAACGAGGTCAAGCGCCTGGGCACCGACTTCGCCGAGGAAGAGGCGGAGCATGTGGTCGCTCTCGACAAATGGATCGAGAAGACGCCGCGCCCCTCCATCACCTGGCAGGAAGACGCCGACCCCGCCCAGTCGGTGGATTAACCTTTAATCCCTGATTTGAACATGGCCAGCGGTCCCTCTGGAAGGGGGGCTCCGCTGGCCATTGTTTTATCATGGCTGCGCTTGACCACCGAGACTCCCAGCACCGCCAGCGCGATCCCCCAGATGGGCGAGGTGTTGACCAGGGCGGTGATGATGGCCGGCGCCAGGGCCGGCTGGGCGACGATGGCCCAGGATACCGCCGCCATGGTGGCGGTCCAGGTCAGAGCGACCGCATAGCCGAAGGTGGGCCGCCAGCGCCGCACATAGGCGTCGGAGCTGGCGACCTCGGCCCGCATGGTGGCGTTGATCTCGGCCAACTGGCGCGATTCCTCTTGAAGCAGGGCCAGATCGTGGGCCATCCAGGCCTGCTGAAGCTGAAGCGCCAGGACGGGATCGGCCTTGATGGCGGCCAGGGCGGCATCGCCGGACGCCGCGCCGGTGACGTCTTGCGCCACCGCGATGATGCTCCCGGCGACCGAGGCGGCCTTGGACCGATCGTCGCCGCTGATCCAGCGGATGATGCCGGGGACGAACTGGGCCAGGCCGAGGGCGAGGGTGACGGGGTCCATGATGGGGCTCTCCTTATTTCGAACAGCCCTGACAGCCGTCCAGCTTGGCTTCGATGCGGACCAGATGCTCGGTCAGGCGTTGCTCCACATCCTTGAGATAGCCGGTGGTGACGTAGCTTTTGGCCACTTCCAGCTTGTAGGCGGACAGGGCCTCCCGCGTTTGGCCCAGCCCGATATCGAGGCGGTGTTCAAGATCGTCCATGCGGCGGTCGGACTCCTGATGGGCGCGCCATAGCATCAGGGCAAGGCCGCCCATGGCAGGCAACTCGACGGCGGTGACCCACCAGCCAGGGTCAAAGGCCATGTGATCCATTTCAGGGGTTCTCCTTAAGAGATGTCGATGCGCCATGAAAAAAAGCCCGCCGGGTGGCGGGCCTTTCTTCGAATGACGCTGTAACACTGGACTGACTACGTCACGTATGCCATCAGCATGGCGCTGGGTGAGAACGGGTGGTATCTCAGGCTGATGGCACGGTCGTTAAAGACCGCTGGTGCCATTTTCTACTGCCGGGCCGTATCAAGAAGTGTCAGATTAGCGCAGGACCCGCCAGTTCAGATCTTCCTAAAATTCAAAATCACTGTCGGCGACCAGCGAGCCGCCGCCGGGCCGCCATCGTGGGCGGTCGGCCGAGACCACGGGCCGGGACAGGCGGACCGGCTGGGACAGCAGGCAGCCGGCGACGGCGTCCAGGCCGTCGTCGCGGCACTTGCCTCCCGGCCGCCATTCGCGCATTTCACCGATGAACGGCGTGGTCCAGACGCTGCGATGGGCGTGCAGGGCTCCGGCGGCCAGCACCGCGTCGAAGGCGTCGACGATGCGCTGGTCCTTGGCCCGTTTGGAATTGGCCTCGACCACGGCGCAGGCGACGCCGGCGGCCGCCAGTTCGCGCCGCAGCAGGCCGGGCAGAAAACGGCCCAGGCCGTTGGTCTCCAACTGGACTGCCGGCAGGTACAGTTCGGCGGCGAAGGCGGCGACCTGTCGGCACAACTGGGTCGCTTCATCGACCTCGGGCCGGGCCGGGTCGTGTTCGATATAGCGGACCCGGTGCAGCCAGTAGCCGCCATCCTCGTCGGTGAACACCGCCGCCACCACCGAGGCATCGCCCTTGCCGGGTGCGCCATAGGCGGGATCCCACCAGCATGATGCCGAGATCAGGCGCTTGCCGCCCAGCATCAACAGCGGCACGCCGTTACCCTCGGCATAAACCAGATCGGCTTCGTAGAGGCGCATGCGGTCGGGGTCCAGGCGGCCATCGGCGATATTGACCGGCCGCAGCATCATCTGGCTGTCGAACTTGTTGGGGCCGGTCCGCTTGCGGATGGCCCCGATGCGCTCGGCCGGAAACCGTTCGGGCCAAGCGCTGCGCCCCCTGGCGTCGAGCAACGGCAGCTCCAGGCGGGCGAAGCCGTCGAGGAACGGTCGCGCCTCGCCCACTTCCAACCGGGGCTGGTCGGCGTAGATGGTGTAGTAGTTGTGCGGCGTGCCCACGTAAAGCTGGGTGCCGCCCGGCGTCATGACATAGTCGATCTCGGCCAGTCGCTCGCGCAGGTCCAGCCGCTTGGGGGCCGAATCGCAGGTGTTGGGCACCTCGACATCGTCACAGATGATGATCTCGGCGCGACTGCCGGTGATATTGGCACCGATACCCTTGGCGACCATGGAGGGGTCGCGCAGCTCGCCCGGCCGGTTGACGGTAAACTGATCCGCCGCCCACTGGTCGCGCCGTTTGGGCTTCAGGCCGGGGGTGAGGGGGTGGCGCTCGACGATGCGCTTCACATTGCGCACCATCTTCTTGGCCAGGGCGAGGTCGGCGGCCAGCACCATGATGCGCAGATCGGGGTTGCAGCTGAGAACCCAGGCGCAGAACAACCCGACGATGGTGGACTTGCCGGACGAGCGAAACGCCATCAACAGCAATTCCCGCTCGCGGCCGTGCCAGCGCGCCGCCAGCCACCGCGCCATGCCCACCTGATGGCGCGGCGTGCCGAGGCCGAGGCGCTGATTCCACACCATGACGAATTCGGGGAAATTGACGGTCTTCATGAGTCATGCCCGTCATCATCGAGGGCGTCCAGGGCGGCGCGGGCCTGGGACAGCAACCGCTCGACCCCATCCTCGGCCCCGGCCTCGGGAGTACTTTCCGCCCAGCGGGCCAGCTTGACCAGCAGGTCCACATGGGCCAGGGCCGCTTTGGCGGCAGCGTGCCAGGCGGCAAAGCCCTTGGCGTCGGCCGGCGGAAGCGAGCCGGTGAACGCCTCGTAGCCCGCCACCGTCGCATGGATGCTGGCGGGCAGGATTCCGGCCAGCCGCAGGCGCAGGCCGGCGAGATCTTCGGCCATGGGATGTCTCCTAGAAAGGGCTTGGCGGAGGGAGGGTCAGGCGGTCGCGGTCTGGGCGTCGTCGGCGTTGATAGGAGCCGGCTTGCGGCGCAGGGTGACCCGCCTGCCGGATTTCGGCGTGGCGGCCAGCACCACGGCGCCGCCCTTGGCCGAGCCGGCCCCGAACACGGTAAAGCCGGTTACCAGAACGTTGGCGCCGACCCGCACCTCAAGGTCGCTGTCCCAGAAGATGGGGAACGGGAAGGCAAAAACGTTCCGTCGGCCATCGGCGGTGATTCGGACCTCTGGCGGGATGTCGGGACCATGGATATGGGGCGTCATGACAGGAGTCCTTCGAACATGAAAAACCCCGCCGGTCGGGATGACCGGCGGGGCAAGCATCCCCTGTGGTGGGGAAGTGGGGTCAGGAGCCGAGTCGGCTCCGCAGGGCCGCCGCGCCTTCTTCCAGCGCGGTCAGGGTCTGGAGGTCGGCGGCGGTCGGGGTCTGGCCGGCGGCCTGGGCGATCAGCACGGCGCGCAAGGGCCGGGCCGAGCGGATGTCGATGATCGACAACTCGGTCAGGATCGCGCCCCGGGGGCCGAGTTGGCTGGCGATACGGTTTTCCATGGGGCTGCTCCTACCTGGTCATCAAGGCGGCGGCCTTGACCTGCTGGGTTTTGCCGTTCAGGGCCTTCAGGCGATATTTGACAGCGGTGCCGCTGGGCTGGGCGCCGACATCGATCATGGTCCACAACGCCTTGAATCCGTTGATGGTCAGGCCGGTATCGGCCAAGGTGCCGGCGATCCATGTCGCCCCACCGTCGCGGGTCGCCTCGGCGGTGAAGTCGGTGTTGAGCGCGGCACCCCCCGACTGATCCTTGTACAGCGCCATCAGCTTGACCTGGGTCGGGGCGCTGGCCGGAGCAGGGTTGAGCGCCGAGGACAGCAGGGTCATGTCGGCGGGAGTGCTGCTGGTGAAATATTGCACCTCGGCAATGCAGCCGTATTGCATGGCCGAGCCCTTGGTCATCTCCACCCAGACATACTGGTAACTGGCCGGGGCGAAGCTAAAGGTGGCCACCTGATTGGCGGCGGTGGACGAAATCGACTGCGACGCCAACAGGATGCCGTCGGCGGCGCTGGCCGGAGCCGACGATTTGCCATAGATGGAGATGGTCACCGGGCCGGTATTGTAGGTGTCCCAGCTGTAGTTATTGGGGCCGTAAACCACGACCTTGCCGATACTCTGCGCGGCCAAGAACGCCTTTCCCACAAAGCACTGGGTCACGGCGTTCTTGGCCGCGCAGCTCGTATGGCCCGCGCTGGTCACGCCATCAAAGGCCCCCGCCAAGCCGCCCAAATCGATCATATCGCCAAAGGCCGCTCCGGTCGGGGTGTACTGTGTATAGACGCCGCCGGGGTTGTCGTAGTACTTCCCCGCCTCGTAGGTCTGGTTGGTCGAGTTGACGCCGATGGTGTCGGTGTTGAAGGCGTCGAAGCCGCCATTGCTGAACGATCCCGCCGCCCAGGCGCCGTTGACGGCGTCCAGCAGGTAGTTTTGGATCACGTCTTGCTGCAATGCCGAAAACTCGGCCGACGACACCTCGGCATTGTTGGCCAGATAGGCCTTGACCGCTTTCTGGGTGGGAAGGCGGGCGTCCGAATCGGCTGCCAGGGTCACGTCGGAGTCCGAGGCCAACGCCGAGGCGGTGCCCAGGCCGCCGACGGCGATTTCAAGGGTCTCGTCGCCGCCGGCATTGTTGCGGGTCAAGGCGATATTGACCCCGGCCGCCAGCTTGCCTTGCAGGGTGTCGGCGGTGGTGTCGGTCGCCGAGACCTTGACTCCCCCCAGAACCGCCGTCAAGGCCTGGGCGGCGGAACCCTGGGCCGAACTGGCGGAGACCGCCGCCGCCGCCGCGCTGGCGGCCGCGTTATTGGCGCCGACCGTGGCGATACTCAGCGCCTGATCCACGTCGCCGCTTGAATTCTCCAGCCCGCTGCCGGCGGCATTCCACTTGATGGACTTGCCAGCCGAGGGCTCGGGCAGGGTGAGGTTGGCGCTGCTGGAGCTGAGAAACGACCGCTGGACCGAACGGTTGGCGTCCTCGGCCACCTGCTGGAGGGCGGCGGTCTGGCGATCCAACTCGTCATTGAGAATCTTGGCGCGGATAACGCCGTCGTCCTGGTAGTCGCTGGTGCGGGCGATGGTCAGGCGGCGGCGCAGGGTCACCAGGGCGCCGTTGGCCGGCGGGATGACGAACAGCACCGTGCCACCGCCGGAAATGCCGGTTCCCGAGATGGTGTAGGCGGAGCCGGCCTGTTTGACGTTGTCCAGCCAGACTTCCATGTCGGCGATGGTGAAGATGGGAAACAGAAAGGTAAAGGCGGCTTGGCTGCCATTGGCGACATATTGGATGCGCGGCGTGGCATCGCCGACCTGGATATGGTCTGCCATGAGAGGGATTCCTTGGAAAAAGAGAGCGACGCGACCCGCGCCGGAGATTTCTATTCCGCCAGCTTGATCTGGGTGGATACCGACAGCACGGTGCAGGGCATGGGGACGTCTTGCGAGATTCGCCACAGCGGCTGCATGGCGTTGCGGTTCCAGCCCAGCGCCCTGACCCGGACATCGCCGGAAAAGGCCGGCGGCTCGGCCCCGAAGCGATCGGAGCCGAAGCGGCGGAATGGAATCGGGGTCGAGCCTCTGCCGGTATCGATGTGCAACGCCTTGGTGTCCAGCACCCGGAAATGGGCCAGAACCATGCGCACCAGCTGGCCGGGCGCGATGGACTGACCCGAGCCGGCGACCGGCGGCAATGGTTCGATCTCGTGGGCATAGGCCAGGCCGGCCTGGATGGCGCTGGCCGGCTGGGCCAGGGTGACATGACCGGCGACGACCGTCAGATCGGCGATGGCGCCGCCATCGGCCAGAACGCGCACGGTGCGTCCCTCCAGGTGATCCAGTCCGCCCCATGATGCGGTGGGCGACGCCTGCAAGCCGGTCAGGGCGCTGTCGAGGTTGATATCGTCGTCGAAGCGTTCGAGGAGGGTAACGCCCTGACGTTCGACCAGGACAAAGACCGCGCCTTCGACCACAGCGACCGCCCGGAACCGGCCCGCGGTTTCGAACACCGTCCAGGCCGTCACCTTTTCGGCGCGGTAAATGGTCAGCGTCGCCAGCGTCCCATCTTCCATCACCACATGGAACAAGCGGTGGATGGCATCGTAATCCTGGTCCACCGGCCCCTTCATGACGTGTTTGGCTATCATGGCGAGGTCGTGGGACTGATAGGCCTGCTCCACATCGGCATAGAGGAACTCCCGCAGATCGCGACCATTGCGCGACACGAAATGGGTGGCTCCGTCCACATCGCGCGGCGGCACCATACGGTCCACCGGCGAGCCGATGCGGGTCTGGCGGGTGACCTGGATCTTGGTGGGGGTCAACGGCGTGCCGGTGACCATGTACTCGGCCCCCGAGGTGAAGACCTGAAGGTGGCGGCCGGAGAACACGGCGCGGATGGCGTTGACCTGATCGGACAGCATGGAGAACTCGATGCTCTCGTCGTCGAGGCCGGTGCCAAGGTCGAAATTGAACAGGTCCATGGATTTGGACAACCATAACCGGTTGGGCAGGTCGCGGCTGCCGCCGATCACCAGACGGCTCTGGTGGAAGCAGACCGAGATCGGCCAGCCGCGCAAGGCCGAAAAGGACTGCTCCTCCCAATCCTTGGTGGCGGTGGTCGCGGCCAGGGTCTCCTTGACGGTGGCGTCGGCCTGGGTCGCCGAGGCGACGGCGGTGACCAGAACCTGCTTGCCACCCAGCCGCAGGCGCAACCCCACATGGGCGGCCAGAAAAGTGTCGGCCGAGGCGGTCAGGGTGATGGCGCCCGTGGTCGCGCTGGGGGTCAAAGTCACCGCGTCATCGGCGAATTTATGATGCGGCAGGTAGACGACGACGTCGTCTTCATGGAACGACCACTCGGCGATGGTCCAGGCGTTGGCGGCGGTCCGGGTGATCTTGCGGGGCGGTACGTCGGGATGGGTCAGCAGCAGGGTGTCGGCGCTCTGGGTCCAGCCGATCTGGGGGATCTGGGCTGCGCTCCACGGGGTGGCGAGGGTGGCGACCAGGGCGCCGTCGGCATGGATGTCGATGTGATCGTCGGTCACCACCATCAGATAGGTTTGCTGGGTATTGAACTCGAAGGCGATCAGCCGGCCAGGACCGCGCGCGGTGGCGACATAGCGCAGACCGGCGCGGCGGCTGACTCCGCCGGTGGGCGCGATGATGACGTTGCGCAGGCGCTTGGCGCCATTGGCGAAGGCCCCCAGATCGCTGCGGCCCATCAGTTCAAGATCCAGCTCGCCGGCAGTAAAGCTGGTCTTGTTCAGGGTGAAGAGGCCGTTCACGACCGCACATCCACCAGCGGGAAATCGGTAATGGCCGGCGGCGTGTGCTGCTGGCCGTCGATCAGCTTGGCGCGGCGGAATTCATCCTCGGCCAACCGGAACAGAAACTGGGCACGGGCCGTGCTTTCAGTGATGGGAATGCAGAACTCGGCGGTCAGGCGCGCGATCAGCATCTGGGCGAAGAACGGCGGAAAGGCGGTCTCGTCCGGACGAAAGACATAGGTCAGCACCACCTCGTCGGAATCGCACAGCAGGCGGCTTTCCCGGATGCGGTAGGTCAAGCCCTGGCCGCGCCCGGTGGGGCCGGCCGACAGCACGCGCAGGAAGTCGGCGGGCAGTTGAAAGGCGCAGCCGAAATCGGCCAGCGGCTCGCCGGCCAGCCGCGCCAGGGTGACCTGGCCGGTGGCGAAGCTCCACGGATGCGACGATAGCACTGCATCGCGCAACGGTGGATACAGATTGGCCGCCACCTCCGATTCGGCGGTGCCGTCGTCAAAGCTGGCGATGGTGGTCGCGCCGAGGCGCAACAGCGCGCGCGAGCACAAGGCGATGGCGGACAAGGCCATGGCGGTTCTCCTTCGGAGATGAGGGGACGGGCTTATCCTTCCCCGCCCCCGCAGCGGATTCAACGCGCGAGGGCGGGGCGGCGGCCAGCGCGTGAGGCAAGGGAGAGGGAACCTCGCCAAAGCGCCGGGGCCGAAGGGAAATGGATCAATGAAAACCCTCCCCCGGCCGGAACCGGGGGAGGAAACCGCCCAGGGGGCGGCCCGCTTGAACAATCAACCGGCTAGCGCGTATCAGCACTGCCGATCTGGGTCATGTCGTTGATATCGACCACGCCGCCGGCGTTGGTCGAGACCAGGAACATGCCGCCCTGCAAGACGCCGGCGGTATCGACGTTGGCGACGATGATGTCGCCGGTCCGCAGCATGATCGAGGCTGCGTTGAAATAACCGCTGGTATCGACGGTGGTGGCGGAATCGGCGGTGGCGTAATGCCACAGCGTAAAGCCGTTGGCATAGGCCAGCACGCTGAGATCCTTGGACTGATAGGCCATGAAAGCCTCCCTAGGATTCGAGGCAGCGCAGCGAGACGATGCCGGCGGCATCGACCAGTGAACTACCCTGGGACATGAAATTGTTGATGAACCAGGCGGCGCGATCGCCCTGGTAGGTGATCTCGGTCTTGACCTCGGCGCCGCAGGCATGACCGATGGCGGTCTTGTGATACCAGTAGCAGTAGCGAACCCCACCGCTCTTGGTCAGCCCGGAATGGGGCATCCACAGGGTGCCCAGCCACTTCTTGGCCTGGGTGCCCTTCCACGGCAGGTCGTCCCCGCCCACATAGTCGGCATGGGCGAACTCGGTGATGTTCATCAGGTCAGACCACTGCTTCCAACCGATGATGGCGTAACGCTCGCCATCATCGGGGACATCGGCGTCGCCCAGCATCTCGAAGGCGTTCAGCACCTTGGCCTTGGTCAGGGCGGTGGCGCCATCGAGGGCGTAGTTGGTGGACTTGTCCAACTCGGCGATGATCAGTTCGTCGGTCTTGCGGCCCAGGGCATAGGCGCCGGCATTGGTCAGGACAGCGCGCTCGTCGTGCTCGACCTTCAGGTCGTCGAGCTTATCCAGCCAGTCGCCGGCATAGTAGTCATAGAGCTGGCATTCGACGGTGCTGTGATCGACATTCATCACCGGCACCTTGCCGTGACGGGCCTTGGTGCTGGCGGTGCCCTTGCCGACTTTCTGGAAGACGGCGATGGCACCCTTGACGTTGTTGCGCACCCGCACGGTATTGCGCAGCTTGGTGCCCATGCGCTGATAGGCGGCATGGACCTCGTGGCCATATTGTTTGGAATAGCCGTTGACGATACTCGTGGACATGGTTTGTTCCCTTCGTCCTGATTCGGTGAATGTCGGGGCGCGTCCGCGCAGATGCGGTTCTGGCCTTGGCGTCGGCCGAGACGCCTGGCCGCCGTTGGACGGGACGGACGCCGGCGGGCCGTTCAGACGGAACGGTTATCCGGGCGGCGGAAGCGGGGGAGGCTGCGGGCGTAGCTGCGGCGTTGATAGGAATCTATATATCTATAACCTCGATAATGTCAAGATATTCCTTCGCAATGTGTCTTGTTTGTTCTTATTCGGGCGCGGCAGCTCAGGCCTCGGCAAAGAATCCCCCTGTTGTCGTCCTCGAAAACCGTTATGATCTGCCCGGTTCGACGGATGAATAGTGGTTTACAGGGGGCTGTCACAGCCATGAATCAGGTGTCGATTCCGGCGCGCGCCCAGACACAGCGCACCGACCGTATCGAAGCGCGCGCCAATGGGCTGCTCGGCGATTGCCGTCGGGCCTTTCACGCCTTCGGTGAGTTGGACGAGCTGGCGGAGAATCTCCGCATTTTGTCCCTCAACGCGGAACTGGCGGCGGGTCGGGCCGGCGACAAGGGGCGCGCCGTCCGGGCGTTGACCCAGTACACCCGCGAACTGGTCAATCGACTGGCTCAGATCCAGGGCGAGATGAACGCGCTGCGGGGGCGGACCTTCGCCTTGTCCTCCACCATTCTGCGCGGCTTGTTGCAGATGTCGCTGTTCGAGCGCGCCTGTGGCCTGATCAATGACGGCACCCACTCCGCCACGGCGAGAGCGACCGTCGATCGGGGTTTTTTCCAGATCATGCAGTTGTTGGTCGAGACCCTGGACGAGATGGCCAACAGCGTCCGCGAATTATCGCGCCGCGCCCATGGCGTCGAAGAGGTGGTCAGCCAGTCGGACTCCATCGCCACCAACATCGCCATCGAGGCCGCTGCGGCCGGCGTCCATGAAAAGGAGTTCCGCACGGTCTCCGACACGATGCGGCGTTACGTGGACGATCTGCGCGTGATGATCGACGAGGCTTCCGACGCGGTTCGGCGGGCCTCGGAAAAGGGCGAATCGCTGCGGCGGATCGGCCTGGACAGCCTCGACGAACTCGAAGACAACGGCTAGCGAGCATCCCATGAAGTGCGTCACCCTGTTTCGTCAAGACGATCATTGCTGGCAGGCTTTTGGCCAGGACCCGGACAAGCCCGACAATGTCATCGACACCAATCAATATGTCATCCGCTCGGGCAACGCGGCGATCTTGCTCGATCCCGGCGGGATGGAGGTCTTCCCCGCCATGCTGGCGGCCCTGACCCGCGAAATTTCGGTCGACGACATCAAGATGCTGTTTTTGTCGCACCAGGACCCTGATATCGGATCCTCGCTGCCGTTGTGGCGCCGCGTCTGCAAGCCTGACGTGAAGATATACCTCTCATGGCTGTGGGGTGGATTTGTCTCTCACTTCGACCGCGAAGCGATATTTACCGCCATCCCCGACGAGGGGCTGGAAATATCGTTGTCGCATGACGTCAATCTACGCTTCATCCCCGCCCACTACCTTCATTCGTCGGGCAATTTCAGCGTCTACGACCCCAAGGCCAGGATTTTATTCTCGGGCGATATGGGGGCGGCGCTGGTGCCGCCCGACAAGGGGAACGGCACCATGTTCGTCACCGATTTCGCCGGGCATATTCCGTATATGGACGGTTTTCATCGCCGCTGGCTCGGTTCGGCGCAGGCGCGGGACGCCTGGGTCGCGCAGGTGTCCAAGCTTGATATCGACATGATGGCGCCGCAGCACGGATTGATCTTCAAGGGCGACGACGTCAAGCGTTTCCTGGACTGGGTCGCCGGCATCGCAGTCGGCAGCGGCGTCGCCGCCATGAACCGCTAGCGGCTTGCTCGGAACGATTTGCTGGACAGGGGTGGCGAACGAGTCCATGAGTCTGATCTCCAGGGGGGAGAGATGACTTGATCGACGTTCGACCGGTTCTCTTCGTCAACGGGTTCCTGCTGCTGGTTCTGGCGGCCGCTATGGGGATTCCGGCGGTGGTGGATCTGCTGTCCGAGGACGTGGACTGGAAGGTCTTCGTGCTTGCGGGCATGGTCACCGCCTTTGTCGCCCTGGCCCTGATCTTCGGGGCAAGGCCGAAGGGGCGGCCCAGCCTGACCAGTCGGCAGGCTTTCATGCTGACGGTGGTCGCCTGGGTCTCGACGGCGGCTTTCGCCGCCCTGCCCTTCGCCTTCAGCAATCTGCGGCTCAGCCCGACCGACGCGCTGTTCGAGGCCATGAGCGGTCTGACGACCACCGGAGCCACGGTCATCGTCGGCCTCGACCATGCCCCCAAGGGCATCTTGCTGTGGCGGTCGTTGCTCAACTGGCTGGGCGGCGAAGGCATCATCATCATGGCGGTGGTGATCCTGCCGTTGCTGCGCATCGGCGGCATGCAGGTCTTTCGCATGGAAAGCTCGGACAAGTCCGACAAGATCCGGCCGCGCATCACCCAGGTCGCCGCCTCGATCACCTTGGTCTATGTCGCGTTCACCGTCCTGGCCAGCATGGCGTTCTGGGCGGCGGGCATGAACCGGTTCGATGCGGTCTGTCATGCCCTGTCGGCGGTCTCCACCGGTGGATTTTCGACCTCCGACGCCAATTTGTCCCACTGGGGGACCGCGGTGCAGTGGGTGGCGGTGTTCGCCATGATCGTGGGGGGCTCCAGTTTCACCTTGTGGATCGGGCCGTGGAAGAACGGGCGGCCGCAGGTGTTCGACGACGCCCAGACCCATTGGTACCTGATGTTTCTCGGCAGCTTCGCCGGCCTTTTGGCCCTGTGGCAGTGGACGGTCAACGACATGGGGCCGGGCGTCGCCATCCGCCACGCGGCATTTTCGGTGACGTCGGTCGTCACCACCACCGGCTTCGTTTCCACGGATTACGGCGCCTGGGGCGGCTTTGCCCGGGTGGTGTTCTTTGTCCTGGTGTTCATCGGCGGCTGCACCGGGTCGGCGGCGGGCGGAGTCAAGATCTTCCGCTGGGAATTGCTGTTCGCCCTGGCGGGCATCCACCTGAAGCGGTTGCTGCACCCGCATGGGGTGTTCGTCATTCACTATAATCAGCGCACCATTCTTCCCCAGGTGTTGGATTCGGTGCTGGGTTTCGTGGTGATGTACTTTCTGACCTTCGCCTTGTTTTCCCTGATTTTGACCGCGGTGGGTCTTGACTTCGTCACCGCCCTGTCGGGCTCGGCCTCGGCCCTGGCCAATGTCGGTCCCGGCATCGGCGACATCATCGGCCCCGGGGGAAGCTATCGGCCGCTGCCTGATCTGGCCAAATGGGTGCTGGCGTTCGAAATGATGCTGGGACGCCTGGAGTTGTTCACCGTGGCGGTGCTGTTCTCGCGCAGTTATTGGCGGGAGTGAGTTCGTCATGATTGATCTTCGTCCCGTCTTTCAGGTGATCGGAATCCTGCTCTGCGTGCTGGCGGGGGCCATGGTGCTGCCGGCCCTGCTGGATTTTCGCGATAATCACGCCGAGTGGCGGGTTTTCGCCGTTTCCTCCGGGCTGACCCTGTTCGCGGGGCTGCTGCTGGTGCTGGGAACCCGGACCGCGCCCACGCGACGGACGATCCGTCAGGTCTATCTGGCAGCCGGGTTCGCCTGGTTGGTTCCGGGGCTGTTCGCCGCCCTGCCACTTATTTACGGGCCGCTGCATCTGTCATTCACCGATGCGGCGTTCGAGACCATCAGCGGCCTGACCGCCACCGGAGCCAGCGTCATTCACGGACTGGACGGGTTGCCGCGCGGGCTGTTGCTGTGGCGGGTGCTGCTCAACTGGCTGGGTGGTCTGGGAGTCATCGCCATGGCGGTCGCGGTTCTGCCCAATCTGGCCATCGGCGGCATGCAGATGTTCCGGCTGGAAGTGCCGGGACCGGCCGAGCGCGCCACCTCGCGCGTCACCCGCATCGCCACCGTAATCCTGGGGGCCTATGCGGGGGTCACCGGCGTGCTGGCGCTATTGCTGTGGACGGCAGGAATGACCGGGTTCGAGGCGCTGGCCCACGCCATGAGCACCATTTCCACGGGCGGGTTCTCGACCTCGGACGCCTCGATCGGCCATTTCAACAATGCCACCATCGATGTGATCGTCACGCTCGGCATGGTGACCGGCGGCCTGCCTTTTTTGTTGTTCTTCCAGTTGGCCCAGGGCAACGCCAAGGCCTCGCTGCGCGATGGGCAGTTGCGGTGGTATTTCGGGCTGATGACGCTGGGCGCCGTGGGCGTCACCCTGTGGCTGGCGGGTAGCCGGGGACTGGCGCCGCTGGACGCGCTGCGCCATGGTTTTTTCACCGTGGCCTCGGTGATGACCGGAACCGGGCTGTTCACCCTGGAATACGGGCAGTGGGGCGGGATGCCGGCTGCGATTTTGTTCTTTCTGGCCTTTGTCGGCGGCTGTGCCGGTTCGACCACCGGCGGCATCAAGGTCTTTCGGTTCCAGTTCCTGTTCGCCGATGCCCTGGTGCAGATGCGCCGCCTGTTGCGGCCGCATGCGGTTCTGATCCCCACCTTCAACCGGCGACCGATTCCAGAAGATGTGCTGGGCTCGGTGATGGGGTTCTTGTTCGTCTACGCCCTGTCCTTCGCGATTTTGTCCATGGCGCTGGCCTTTCTGGGGCTTGATTTCATTGCGGCGATCACTGGGGCGGCCTCGGCGCTGGCCAATCTGGGGCCGGGCCTGGGAAGCGAGATCGGAGCCGGCGGCTCCTATGCCGCCTTGCCCGATGCCGCCAAGTGGCTGCTGGCCGGCGGCATGCTGTTTGGCCGGGTCGAGCTGTTCACCATCCTGGTGCTGTTCATCCCAGCGTTCTGGCGGCAATAGCGCCGAAACAGTGGACCACCCGGTTTGCGGCTGGTGTCGGGGCAAAAGAAGCCAATCCACGAAAAAGGCCCCCTCGCGAGAAGGGGCCTTCGCCGTTTCGGCGTCTTGGGCGACGGCTATTCGTCGCGGCGAACGCCCAGGAACTGCAACATGAAGATGAACAGGTTGATGAAGTCCATGTAGAGGTTCAACGCGCCCATGATCGCCATCTTGGATGTCGTCTCGGCGTCGTGACCCTCCCAGTACATCTCCTTGATCTTCTGGGTGTCGTAGGCGGTCAGGCCGGCGAAGATCAGCACACCGGCGGCCGAGATGACGAACTGCATCATCGAGCTTTGCAGGAAGATATTGACGACGCTGGCGATGATCAGGCCGATCAGGCCCATGATCAGGAAGCTGCCGAGGCCCGACAGGCTTTTCTTGGTGGTGTAGCCGTACAGGCTGAGGCCACCGAAAGCCGCCGCAGTGATGAAGAAGGTCCGGGCCACCGATTCGCCAGTGAACACCAGCAGCAACGAGGCCAGCGAAGCGCCCATCAGGGCCGAATAGAGCCAGAACAGGCCCGAGGCGGTCGAGGACTGCATGCTGTGGATCTTGGCGCCCAGGAAGAACACCAGGCCGATGGGGGCCAGCATCACCACCCATTTCAGCGGGGTGCCGAAAATCAGCTGGACGGCGGCGGGGCTGGACGCCACCAGCAGCGCGACGATACCGGTCAGCGCCAGGCCGGAAGCCATGTAGTTATAGACCCGCAGCATGTACTGCCGCAGGCCCACATCAATCTGCGCCGCTTCCGCTTGGGCGACGTTCATATATTTGCGGTCGGTTCCGAAGGCCATTGTCGTTCCTCTGACTCAATCGGGTGAAACTGACTCCAATATGGAGCAGTTTTCAAAGGAATCAAGTTAAGCCGCCCTGATCCCTTATTCACTCCTCAGCAGCGGCGCGGCCTTGGCTCCCAGCGCCCACCACGTCCCGACGAATCCGGCCAGCAGGCTGGCCCCGACGCACAGCCCCAGGGTGGCGGCGGTGACGCCGGGCAGGAAGACCCACTCCGCCTTCATGACATGAATCAGGATGGCTCGCGCCGCCGCCGAGCCGACTCCGGCCGCCGCCAGTCCGGTAACCATGCCGATCACCGCAAATTCAGCCAGATAGGCCCGCCACAGCTGCCCCCGCGTCGCGCCCAGGACCTTGAGCACCACCGCTTCCCACACCCGGCGGCGATGCCCGGCCATGACCGCGCCGGCCAGCACCATGGTCCCGGCCGCCAGCGTCACCGCCCCGGCCAGCCGCACCGCCAGATCGGCCTGGGCGATGATGTCGCGCACGGCCTCCAACGCCTCCTTGACCCGGATGGACGAGACATTGGGCAGACGGTCGGTCACCGCCTTCTCGATGGCGGCGTCGAAGCGCGGCGCGGCGCGCACCGTGGCGATGAAGGTTCGCGGCGCGCCGTCCAGGGCGCCGGGCGACAGCAGGAAGGCAAAGTTCATGGACAGGCTGGACCAGTCGATCTCGCGCAGGGACGCCACCGTGACCTCGATCTCGCGGCCCAGCACATTCAACCCCAGCCGGTCGCCGACCTTCAGGCCAAAGCCGCGCGCCACCGCCGCATCCACCGAGGCCAGTGGCGGCCCGGCGTAATCGGCCGGCCACCACCATCCCTCCGACACCCGGGAACCGGGCGGCGGCAGCACGGCGCTGGATAGGCCGCGATCGCCGCGCGCCGCCCATTGCGCCTCGGGGGCGATGGCGGCCTCGCCCACCGGCACGCCGCGAATGCTGGTGACACGGCCGCGCACCATGGCGGCCTGCTCCAGCGCGGCGTCGGGATCGGTCAGCCGGACGGCG
Organism: Phaeospirillum sp.; assembly: GCA_030651575.1. Classification (GTDB taxonomy): domain Bacteria; phylum Pseudomonadota; class Alphaproteobacteria; order Rhodospirillales; family Magnetospirillaceae; genus Phaeospirillum. Next base: position 81,881 of record JAUSFB010000077.1, on the reverse strand, counting down.
TCTTCCAGCGCCGCCACCTGATCGGGCTGCACGTCGATGAAGTAGAAGGACGGGGCCTGAGCCGGCAGCCGCTCGCCGAACTGCGCCGCCAGATTGCCTTCCACCAGGGCGATGGTGACCAGCACGCTGAGGCCCAGCCCCAGCGACAGCACCATTCCCACCACCGCCGAGCCCGGCCGGTGCAGATTGGCCAGCCCCAGCCGCCAGGTGGGACCGACGGTGCGGCCGTGGCGGGCCGCCAGGACGGTGGCGGCCCTGGCCAGTCCCCAGGCGATCGCCCGGAACAGCGCCAGGGTGACAAAGCTGGCGCCGACGAACCATGCCGCCAGGGGGCGGTTGCCGGCGGACAGCACGGTCAGCGCCGCCAGGGCCGCCGCCGCCAACCCCAGCACCGCCAGGGTAAGCCGGTCGGGCCGGCCGGACAGCGGAACCACCAGATTGCGAAACAGGGTCGCGGCCGGAATCCGCCGGGCCTGGGCCAACGGCCACAGGGTGAAGACCAAAGCCGACAGCGCCCCGAAACCGACGGCGACCAGCAGCGCCTTGGGGTAAAATCCGGTCTCGGCCGGCAGCGGCAGGGTGTCTCCGGCCAGCCCGATCACCAGCGGCACCACCGCCGCCCCCGCCACCAGGCCGAGCGCGATGCCGGCCAGAGCCAGCAGTCCCACCAGCAGCAGATAGGTGGCCAGGATCAGCCGTGTCGGCGCGCCCAGGCATTTCAGGGTGGCGATGGTGGTGATGCGACCGTCCAGATAGGCCTTGACCGCGTTGGCGACGCCGATCCCGCCCACCAACAACGCCGTCAGCCCCACCAGGGTCAGAAACGAAGCCAGGGTGTCGAGAAACCGCCCGACGCCGGGAGCGGCGTCGGCGCTATCGCGCAACTGCCAGGGCGCGTCGGGATAGCGCCGCGCCAGATCGGCCTTGGCCTCGGCGGTCGAAATTTCGGGCCGTAAGGCCAGCCGCACGGTGTGGCGGATCAGGCTTCCCGGCTGGATCAGCCCGGTTTCCGCCACCGCGTCTTCCGCCACCAGCAGGCGCGGGCCGAACGACAGGGCGGTGGCGACCCGGTCGGGCTCCTTGACGATGACGGCGCGAATTTCGACCTCGGCATCGCCCAGCCGCAGCCGCTCGCCCGGTTTCAGCCCCAGGCGGTCGAGCAGATTGGCCTCGGCCACCGCGCCCCGGACGCCGTTCCGGCGCTCCAGCGCCTGGGCGACGGTCATGGCGGGGTCAAGCTCCAGCCGCCCCACCAGGGGATAGGCGTCATCCACCCCCTTCAACTCCACCAGCGTCCTGGCCCGGTTGCCGTCCACATTGGCCATGGCCCGCATCTCGACGCCAATGGTCAGCCGTCCCATCCCCGCCAGCGCCGCCAGTTGGTCCGGCGGCAGCGGCCGATGGGACTGGCGCAGGTCGAGGTCGCCGCCCAGCAAGGCGCGGGCGTCATGAGTCAGCGCGGCGTCGACGGCGGCCCGCAGGCTGCCGGAGGCGGCGATAGCCGCCACCCCCAGCGCCAGACAGGCCACCAGGATGCGAAACCCCCTGAGCCCACCGCGCAATTCCCGCCGCGCAAAGGAAACCGCAAGCATGATCACGCTGAAATCCGCCCGTCCTCGACCCGCACCACCCGGCCGCAGCGGGCCGCCAGTCCGTCGTCGTGGGTGACCAGGATCAAGGTGGTGCCAAGGCTTCGATTCAACTCGAACAGCAGCTCGATCACGGCGCGGCCGGTGGCCCCGTCCAGATTGCCGGTGGGCTCGTCGGCCAGCAGCAGTTTGGGCCGGGCGACGAAGGCCCGCGCCAGGGCGACGCGCTGCTGCTCGCCGCCCGACAACTGTCCGGGATAATGATCGAGACGCCCGACCAGCCCGACCCGGCGCAGCGCCTCGGCGGCGATGGTGAAAGCATCGCGGTTGCCGGCCAGTTCCAGCGGCACCGCCACATTCTCCAATGCGGTCATGGTGGGAATCAGATGAAAGGACTGAAACACGATCCCCACCCGGTCACGGCGAAACCGGGCCAGCGCATCCTCGCCCATGCCGCCGAGATCGTGCCCCGCCACCCGGATCGTCCCGGAGCTGGGCCGTTCCAGCCCGGCCATCACCATCAGCAAGGTGGACTTGCCCGAGCCCGAGGGACCGACGACCCCCAGGGTCTCGCCGGCCCCGACCGTCAGATCGACTCCGCGCAAGACATTGACCTCGCCGGCCAAGCTCGCCAAGTTGAGATGGACAGCCTCTAACATGACGAGGGGCTGGGCAATGACGGAAGGCGAGTTCATGGCGGAAGGATCTTTCGACGTCGGCGACAGCCGCATGGGCAATATCGCCCAATTGCTTCGCGTCCTCCTGCGATATGGGGCCATGCTGTTGCTTGTCAACATGATGGGGGGGACGGCCATGGCCGCGCCGGTCCGGATTCTCGCCCTGGGCGATTCGCTGACCGCCGGTTTCGGCCTTGCCGCCGAGGCCGCCTTTCCCGTCCGGCTGGAGCAAAGACTGCGGGCCGAGGGCCGCGACGTGCGGGTGATCAATGCTGGAGTCTCGGGTGACACCACCGCCGGCGGGCTGGCACGGCTGAACTGGGCTCTGGCGGAAAAGCCCGACCTCGCCATCGTCGAACTGGGGGCCAATGACGGGCTGCGCGGCCTGGACCCAAAGCTGACCCGGACCAATCTCGACGCCATCCTGGCCCGGTTGAAGCGCGACGGAATCAGCGTGCTGTTGGCCGGCATGCTGGCGCCGCCCAATTACGGCCGCGCCTTCGAGGCCGAATTCAAGGCGGTGTTCACCGGTCTGGCAGCCAGCCACGACGTGGTGTTCTACCCGTTCTTTCTCGACGGCATTGCCGGCAATGCCCGCCTGAACCAGCCCGACGGGTTGCATCCCACCGCCAAGGGGGTGGATGTGATCGTCGAGCGCATCCTGCCGTCGGTCCGACTCCTGCTGGATCGCCATGACCGCAAGGGAGGCAAGACATGACCGCCCCCTTCACCGTCGCCCAAGCCCAAGCCAGCCACTGGGGCACCGCCGCCAAGGCCTGCCTGGAAGGACTGGGAAGCGCGGCGAAACAAGCCAATATCGGCTTTCTGTACGCCAGCGAGTGGTTTTCGCCCGACCTGAGCAGCATCCTCACCTTCCTGCGCGAAACCACCCGCATCGAACACTGGGTCGGCGGCGTCGCCCCCGGCGTTTGCGCCGGAAGCTCGGAATACCGCGACGGCGGCGCCCTGGCGGTGATGGTCGGCCACCTGCCGCCCGGCCACTTCCACGTCTTCGCCGGCGATGCCGGCCAATGGCCGGCCCGGCACTTCCCCAGCGTCGGGCTGGTCCACGGCGACCCGCGCGATCCGGGATTGCTGGACACGATCCGGGATCTGGCCGCCGCCACCGGCTTCCTGGTGGGAGGATTGCTGTCGGCCAGCGGCCCACCGGCCCAACTGGCCGACCAGGTGATGGCGGGGGGCCTCAGCGGCGTGCTGCTGGACGAAACCATCCCGGTACTGACCGGCATAACCCAGGGCTGCGCCCCCATCGGCCCGGTCCACACCATCACCGAGGTCTGGGATGGTGTGGTGATGCAGCTTGACGGCCGCCCCGCCCTGGAGGTGCTGAAGGAAGATGTGGGCGAACTGCTGGCCCGCGACCTGCGCCGCATCGCCGGTTATATTCATGTGGGCCTGCCGATCCCCGGCTCGGATCGCCCCGACTATCAGGTGCGGACTCTGGTCGGCATCGATCCCGGTCATGGTTGGCTCGCCATCGGCGACCAGCCGGCCGAGGGCGACCCGCTGCTGTTCGTGCGCCGCGACGCCAACGCCGCCCAGGCCGATCTCGGACGCATGCTGGACGACCTCAAGGCCCGGCTGGGCAATCGGCCGATCCGGGCCGGGTTCTATGTGTCATGCACCGGGCGCGGCGCCCATATGTTCGGCGAGGACGGGGCCGAACCCACCCTGCTGACCGAGGTCCTGGGCGAGTTCCCGCTGATCGGCTTCATCGCCAATGGAGAAATCAGCCGCGACCGGCTGTACGGCTTCACCGGCGTGCTGACCTTGCTGCCGGGAGAAGGTGAATGATGAGGGACACCTAGATAAATGATCCGCCTATTCACCGCCATCGAACTGCCGCCAGAGTTGGCCGGGCGGCTGGCCGCCCAGGGGTTCGGCCTGCCGGGTGCCCGCTTTGTGCCGGCCCGCAACCTTCACCTGACGCTGCGCTTCATCGGCGAGGTCGACGAGGCCGCCGCCGAGGAAGTCCACACCCAGCTGACCTCCGTGACCGCGCCACCCTTCACCCTGACCCTAACCGGGCTGGGCCTGTTCGGCGACCGCCACCGCGCCCATACGCTGTGGCAGGGCGTCGAGCGCTCGGATGCGCTTGGCCTGCTGGCGGGCCGGGTCGAGGCGGCGGTGGTCAGGGCCGGTCAGCCGCCGGAGACCAGGAAGTTCTCGCCCCATATCACCCTGGCCCGGATCAAGGAAACCTCTCCCGCCCGCATCCAGGCGTTCATTTCGGCGGTTCCCCCCCATCACGCCGACAGCGTGCCGGTGGACGGATTTTGCCTGTTCCGCAGCACCCTGACGCGCGGCGGACCGGAATACGACGTGTTGGAGCGCTATCCCTTGGGGTAAGCGAGGCGGAACGAACATTCCCTTGTCGGCGCCGCCCCTTCACAGTATTTTCAAGCCCATGCGCTCGCTCTCGCCCCGAATCCTGTCATCCCTGGCCGCCGCGATGCTGGTGGCCGCCTGCTCGCGCGGCACCGAGCTGCCGGCCAATTCCAGCGGCTCGGCCGATCAGCCCGCCAACTTCCAGTTGGTGACCGACATTCCCATCCCGGCCGGGGCCACCATGGACAACGACCGCTCGCTGATCCTGTCGGACCGCGACCGCTGGACCGGGCGGGTCGTGATGACGCTGGGCAACTCGGCCAACGAAGTGACCGCCTTCTATCAGGCCCAGATGCCCAATTTCAATTGGCAACCCATGATGAGCGTCATCGCCGAGACCAGCGTGCTGACCTATCTGCGCGGCGACCGCGCCGCCACGGTGCAGGTGGAGCGCCGCACCGTCTACGGCTCCACGGTCTCGGTGACGGTAGCCCCGCGCCAAAGCGAAACCGGGGCAAGCGGCGGCTATGACGCCGCGCCCGCCCCACGTTCGGCTCCGTCCGGCGGCATCCGCGCCGAGCCGCTGACGCCGCCGCCATCCCGGCGGTAGTCTCCGGCCCCTAAAGCAGGCGGATGCGGACCTCGTCGATCAGACTCCGCAACGAATCCGGCGCCACGCCATCGCACGCCATCATGCCGCGCATGATCGGGTCATTCATAAGCTCGTCCAGGGACGGCTCGGCATTGCCGGTGAAGAACGATCGGGGCCGGAGCATGCGGGGATGGAACAGCAAACCGCCACGGGCGGAATACCGGGGTTCGGTAACGGTCGGGGCGGACTGGATTGCGTTGGAAAGCATCGGTACCCCCTTTTTTCGGGTATCAGCTCTGAAAAAAATATACATCACCCCGCCCTGGAATCACAGACATGCTTTAGTAACGGTTTGTTTGTGTATTTGTTACAACGCGACGAATTAAGTATTTGTGCGCCGCAGTATTTGGCGGAATCGCAGGCGACTCACAGCAGGCCGGGTGGCGAATCCCCGACCGCCGGCCAGGGCGGAGGGACCAAAAATTCCGACTGGGGGTCGTGATCGGCGAGCCGGCGCTTGGCCAGTCCGCGCGCGTTGACCGCATAGCAATAGACGCAACCGTGCGGACAGGTGTCGTAGGCGCCGATATCGCGGCTTTCAAAGCACAGACAGCCGGGCCGGTTGCCCTTGAGACGAGCCTTGACGGCGCGAGGCGCTCCCCAGCCGGCGGCCACCGCCTCCAACCGGCGGGCATCGACGCACCGCGCCGGCTTGGCCCCTGCGGTCAGGGTCTCCGGCTGCGAGCAGACGGTCAGCGCCATGCCATGCTCCGCCGCCGCCACGGCCAGACGCCGCACCAGATCCCGCCGGGTCTCGGCGGGCGGATCGGTCCATGTGACGCCCAGGCCGCGCGCGGCGGCCGCCAGATTGCGTTCGGATTTGCGATAAAGGGTGGCGAACGAAACCACGACCTCGTCGACCGCGCCGGCCAGCCGTCCGGCCAAGGCGGTGAAATTGGCCTCGTGCCATTCCGGCTGCGTCACCGAACCGATCAGGATCGGGTCATAGCGCCAGACCACCGAGCGCGGCCCATGGATCGCCGCCAGATCCCGGATCAGAGCGATGGAGCGCCCGGCCTCGATCACCGAGGCCTCCAGCAGCCGGGGATAGCCGGTCACGGTGTACTGCACCACGAAGGGCAACCCCGCCCGACGGATCTCGGCCAGGGCCTCGGTGAATGGCCCGACATTACGGGTCCAGAACACGAAACCATCCACCCCCGCCCGCAACGGGACGACCGAGACCTGCCTTCCATAGGGATTGACCACCCTGGCCCAGCCGGCCCGAAAGCGGTTAAGGAACCACTGGCCGTAAAACGCCGGAATGTCAGTGCGGTAGCTGGCCGAGACAATCATCCGGTCATTATCCCCCCATATTCGCCCGGATGCCAATACGGGCGAAAGAGTCTAGCTAACTTGTTGAAATATATTGAATTTTTACAATTCGTTCATGACTCGGGAGTCTTTTTGGGTTGCCCCGTCCGCCCCATTCATTTATAAAACCGGGGACCGCGATTGGTTTTATCGATAACCTTACAGAGGAGAACAGCCTTGCGCGACAGGCTCCTCCCGGCAGTGATGCTGGCGTTTCTGGCTACGGCTTCCCCTTCCCAGGCAGACGAATCCGTCCGTCCGGCAGGCGTGCGAATCGCCGCCGCCGAGGGTCAGTTGACCGCCGCGGTCCTTCCCGGCAGCAATCGCGAGGCGCGGGCCGCCGCCCTGCCCCGACCGCTTTCCACCGCCGATGCCGACCTTTACAAGCGTGTCCTTCAATTGCAGGCGCAGGGCCAGATGGCCGCCGCCGACCGCGAGTTGGGCAAGGTCAAGGACGAGTTGCTGAAGGGCCATGCCCTGGCGCGCCGTCTGATGACGCCGGGCGTCAAGCCGAAGTTCCAGGAATTGCGGGCATGGCTGACGGATTACGCCGACCTGCCCCAGGCCGAGACGATTCACAAGCTGGCGTCCGCCTCCAAGGGCACCAAGGGTCTGCGCCCCCCGGTTCGCGGCGCCCTCAAGGGCACCATCATTGATACCGAGGCCGATGGGGCCGTGTGGGAAGAGTTCGCCTACAATGTCGAGGACTCCACGGCCAAGGTGCGCGCCTTCAAGGCCAAGCTGCGCCAGGCGCTGCGAGATGACGAATCGTCCAAGGCGCAGGCCATGCTGGACTCGGCCGAGGCGCAGGGCCTGTCCGCCCTGGAATTCGACCGGCTGCGCCTGATGGTCGCCGCCGACCACTTCGCCGGCGGCCGCGACGAGCACGCCGCCACCCTGGCCTCGGCCTCGGCCGAGCGGTCGGGTGAGCAACTGACCGCCGCCCACTGGATCAGCGGCCTCGCCCAATGGCGTTTGGGCAAGCCCGAACTGGCGCGCCGTCATTTTGAGGAAACCGCCAATGCCCCCGAAGGTCAGGAATGGCTGGCCTCGGCCGGCGCGTTCTGGGCCGCACGGGCCAATCTGGTTGTCAAGCGCCCGGAGGCGGTCAATCACTGGCTGGAGGTGGCGGCAACCTCCTCGCGCACCTTCTACGGCCTGCTCGCCCGGACCGAATTGGGTCACAAAACCCAGTTCTCCTGGGAAACCCCACCCTTCACCGAGGGTGATTCCGACCTGCTGATGCGGGTGCCCGCCGCCCGCCGCGCCCTGGGCCTGCTGCAACTCGGCGACCGTCAGGCCGCCGAGGATGAGCTGCGCAAGCTGTATCCCAATACCGGCAAGGCGGTGCGTCAATCCATGCTGGCGCTGGCCTATGCCGGGCAGATGCCGGCGCTGGCGCTGCGCCTCGGCGGCTCGCTGCCGCGCGAGAACGGCCGTCTGCACGACGCCGCCGCCTTTCCCATGCCGGAATGGACGCCCCAGGGCGGCTGGCAGATTGATAAGGCGCTGGTCTATGCCCTGGTCCGTCAGGAATCCTCGTTCAACCCCTCGGCCCGCAGCGGCGCGGGCGCCGTCGGCCTGATGCAGCTGATGCCGGCCACCGCCGCCGCCATCGCCGGCGGGCGTCAGAATCGGTTGACCGAGCCCGAGATCAATCTGGGCCTTGGCCAGCGTTACGTGGCCAAGCTGCTGGGTGACGAGCCGGTCACCGGCAACCTGATGATGATGGCCGCCGCCTACAATGCCGGCCCCGGCAACCTGTCGCGCTGGCTACAGGGGATCAAGCACAACGACGATCCGCTGCTGTTCGCCGAAAGCCTCCCCTCGCGCGAGACCCGGGCCTTTGTCCAGCGGGTGATGACCAGCTATTGGATCTATCAAAGCCGGCTGGGCCACCCCCCCACCTCGCTGGACGCCATCGCCGGCGGCGAATGGCCGCTCTACCACGGCCAAGACCCGCAGCCGGCCAATGCCCGCAAGGCCTCCCGCGACTAAGCCCCGGCGACTGAGGGACAATAAAACCCGACGAGCCGCAGGCGCGGAGTTGCGGCCAAAGGCCGGCGCGCCCCATGGCGCGTAGCCAAGGGCTGCGGATGCGCCCGCCCGGCGACTGAGGGACAATAAAAGTTGACTCCAACGCTTGGCGTCGCCACGCTTTTCCCATGCTTCTCGTCCACGGCACCACGGTGGAAATCGCCGGCCAGGGGGTCTTGATCCGCGGCCCCTCGGGGTCCGGCAAGTCCGATCTGGCTTTACGCCTGATCGACGGCGGCGCTTGGCTGGTAGCCGACGATCAGACCGGGCTGTCCCCCCAGGCGGGGCGCATCGTGGCCCGTGCGCCCGATACCATCGCCGGCCTGCTGGAGGTTCGCGGCCTTGGCATCGTCACCGTTCCCCACCGGGCCTGGGCGCCCCTGGCCCTGGTGATCGATCTGGTTGACGAGGACCGCGTGGAACGCCTGCCCAAAGCCGAATTGACCGAGTTTCTGGGGATTTCCGTGCCGCGCATGGCGCTATCGCCCTTTCAGGTCTCGGCGGCGGCGAAGGTTCGTCTTGCGATAGCTTCCGCAACACGAGATATAATACGGTCGTGATGACTAATCGCCACCTTCCCAAGCTTGGTTCCCCGCCGACGGCCCCCGCTGTCGCAAGCGGCGGCAGCCGTGCCGTGATCATCACCGGCATGTCGGGCGCAGGCAAGACCATGGCCCTGAAGGCGCTGGAGGATCTGGGCTGGGAGGCGGTGGACAATCTGCCGCTGTCGCTGGTGGCCAGTCTGGTCCGTCCCGGCGACGGCGTGGCGCGCCATCTGGCTATCGGCGTCGATATCCGCACCCGTGATTTCGGGGTCGAGCCGGTGATCGCCGCCATCGACCGGATGGTGTCGGAGAGCGGGCTGGACGTGCAACTGCTGTTCCTGGATTGCAGCGACGACGTCTTGTGCCGCCGCTTTACCGAGACCCGACGCCGCCACCCGCTGGCCACCGACCGGCCGCTGATCGACGGCATCCGCCATGAACGGGCGCTGGTGTCTCCCCTGCTGGCCCGCGCCGATGTGGTGATTGACACCACCGACCAGCCGCCGGCCGAGCTTAAGCAGGCGCTGGCCGGTCACTTCGGGTTGGATCGCGACCGTGGTCTGGTGGTCTTCGTCACCTCCTTCGCCTATCGCAACGGCCTGCCGCGTCAGGCGGATCTGGTGCTGGACGCCCGCTTCCTCGCCAATCCGCATTACGTGCCCGAGCTGAAGCCCCTGACCGGCAAGGACCCGGCGGTAGCCGAATATATCGCCGCCGATCCGGATTTCGCGAATTTCATGACTTCGGTGAAGCAGCTGCTGGGACCGCTGTTGCCGCGCTTCGCCGCCGAGGGTAAGAGCTATCTGACTATTGCCATCGGCTGCACCGGCGGGCGCCATCGCTCCGTCGCCATCGCCGAACGCATCGCCTCCTGGGTCAGGGATCAGGGGGGCCGCGTCGAGTTGCGTCACCGCGAACTCGACGAAGGGGGATCATGATGAGAGGAATGAGATGATCGGACTGGTACTCGTCACCCATGGGCGGCTCGCCGACGAACTCGTCAACGCGCTGGAGCATGTGGTCGGACCGCAACCCAGCGTCGGCTCCGTCTGTATCGGCCCCGACGACGACATGGAGCAACGCCGCAACGACATCCTGGCCAGCGTGGCCCGGTGCGACGACGGCAACGGCGTCGTCGTGCTGACCGACATGTTCGGCGGCACGCCTTCCAATCTGGCCATCTCCATCATGGACAAGGCCAAGGTCGAGGTGATCGCCGGCGTCAACCTGCCCATGCTGATCAAGCTGGCCAGCGTCCGCCATACTGAACCGCTGATCGACGCCGTCGCCAGCGCCCAGGAAGCCGGCCGCAAATACATCAATGTCGCCTCCAAGCTTTTGACCCAGGACCGGAAATGACCGCCCAAGCCCTTGACACCGCCCCTGGGGACACTCTCCCGCGGAACGCCACCATCGCCAACCGGCGCGGCCTGCACGCCCGTGCCGCCGCGAAATTCGTCAAGCTGGCCGCCACCTTCGACGCCCAAGTCACCGTCGGTCACCGTGGCACCGAAGTCTCCGGACTGTCGATCATGGGGTTGATGATGCTGGCGGCGGCGCCGGGTTGCTGCATCGAGCTGAAGGCGACCGGCAATCAGGCGCTGGAGGCGCTGGACGCCCTGTGCGACCTGATCGACAAGAAATTCGACGAGGACTGACCATATCTCCGGCTCAGACGAGATCATCCATGAAGCCCCGAACCGGCACCGACACCCTGACGGCACCCCAATCGGCGCATTGCGCCGAGGCGCTGGCGGCTGGGTCGGAAGTCGTCCTGGAGGGGCTCGGCGTCGCCCGCGGCGTCGCCATCGGCATCATCCACCTCCATGACGCCGGGGCCATCTCGGTGCCCGAATGGCGCATCGCCCCCGGTCATATCGAGGCCGAATGCATCCGCTTTACCGAGGCAGCCGTCCGGGCCGGCCATCAGGTCGAGCAGTTGCAGGAAAAAGCCGGCCGCCTGGGCGGCTCGGCCGGCGAGGAGTTGGGTTATCTGCTAGACGCCTACCGCCAGATGCTGCACGGCTCGCGGCTGATCCGGGGCGTGGAGCGCCGTATCCGATCCGAGCGCATCAACGCCGAGGCGGCGGTCCAGCAGGAGATCAACGAGATCGTGCGCGGCTTCGAAGCCATGGACGACGCCTATCTCGCCGCCCGCGTCGCCGATATCCGCGATATCGGGCGACGCCTGCTGCGCAACCTCACCAACACCCCCTACCGCCCCTTCACCGCCCTGCCCAAGAACGCGGTCATCGTCACCGACGAGATGACCCCGGCCGACACCGCCCTGCTCGACCCAAAGACCGTGGCGGGGTTGGCCACCATTCAGGGCGGGGCCGAGGGTCATACCGCCATCATGGCGCGCTCGCTCAGTCTTCCCGCGGTTCTGGGCGTCGCCGGCCTGCTGAAGGGCCTGCACGGCGGCGAGCACATCATCGTCGACGGGGCCGCCGGAGTGGTGGTGATCAATCCGACGCCGGCGACGCTGAAAATCTATCGCCGCAAACGCGCCGAATTCCTGCGGGCCCGCCGGGTGCTGGCCCGGCTCAGGGATGTGCCGGCGGTCACCCGGGACAGCGCCCGCATCGTGCTCCAGGCCAATATGGAGCTGCCCAACGAAATCGCCGCCGTTCTGGAATCTGGGGCCGAGGGAATCGGGCTGCTGCGCTCGGAATTCCTGTTCATGAACCGCGACGACATCCCCTCGGAGGAGGAGCAGTATCTGATCCTGAAGGACGTGGTCGAGCGCATGGACGGCCGCACCGTCACCGTGCGGACCTTTGACGCCGGCGGCGACAAGCTAGCCCCCGCCCTGGGCTGCGCCATCGGCCCCAACCCGTCGCTGGGTCTGCGCGCCATCCGCCTGGGACTGGCGCGCCCCGAGTTGCTGGAAGCCCAGCTTTCGGCCATTTTGCGCGCATCGGCCTTTGGTCCGGTCCGCATCCTGATTCCCATGATCGCCACGGTGGAGGAGTTGCGAACCACCCGCGAGATCATGAACCGGATGATCCGCCGCCTAAAGCGCCAGGGCGTGGCCATCGCCGACCCGCCGCCGCCGCTGGGGGCGATGATCGAGATTCCCGGCGCGGCGCTGGCGGCCGATTCCATCGCTTGGCAGGCCGATTTCTTCGCCATCGGCACCAATGACCTGACCCAGTACACCCTGGCCATCGACCGCTCGGACGAGGCGGTGGCGCATCTTTACAACCCGCTGCACCCGGCGGTGCTGCGCCTGATCCAGTTCACGACCGAAGCCGCGCTGCGTGCCAGGATTCCGGTCTGCGTCTGTGGCGAGATGGCTGGCGACCCCCGTTATACCTCGCTGCTGCTGGGCCTGGGCATCCGCGAGCTGTCCATGACCGCCTCCAACGTGCCAGTGGTCAAGAACCGCATCCGCAACACCGATCTGGTCGCCGCCACCAAACGCGCCCGAGTCATCATGGATCAGAGCGACAGCGCCCGCATCGCCCAGTTGCTGGACGGCTTCAACGCCGGGGAAGAATAACACCCCCATCACGACATAAAGATATCTTTATATCATATTGCGTTCCCGGCGAGAGGCTGCTACACAGTCGCGCTGAGATTCCATTGCCTAAGGGGCGATCATGACCGATTTCCACGTTGCCGATATCAAGCTGGCCGATTGGGGCCGCAAGGAACTGACCATCGCCGAGATCGAGATGCCCGGCCTGATGTCCATCCGCCAGGAATTCGGCCCGTCGCAGCCGCTGAAGGGCGCGCGCATCGCCGGTTCGCTCCACATGACCATCCAGACCGGCGTGCTGATCGAGACCCTGAAGGCGCTGGGCGCCGATATCCGCTGGGCGTCGTGCAACATCTATTCGACTCAGGACCACGCCGCCTCGGCCATCGCCGCCGCCGGCATTCCGGTGTTCGCCTATAAGGGCGAGAGCCTGGTCGAGTACTGGGACTACACCCATCGCATCTTCGAATGGGCCGATGGCGGCTGCCCGAACATGATCCTGGACGACGGCGGCGACGCCACCTTGATGATTCATCTGGGCATGCGGGCCGAAAAGGACATCTCCGTCCTCGCCAACCCGACCTGCGAGGAAGAAGAAGTCCTGTTCGCCTCGATCAAAAAGCGCCTGGAAACCGACAAGACCTTCTACTCGCGCAACGGCGCCGCCATCCGCGGCGTCACCGAGGAGACCACCACCGGCGTCCACCGTCTCTACGAGATGGAAAAGAAGGGCACCCTGCTGTGGCCGGCGATCAACGTCAACGACTCGGTCACCAAGTCCAAGTTCGACAACAAGTATGGCTGCCGCGAATCTCTGGTCGACGGCATCCGCCGCGCCACCGACGTGATGATGGCCGGCAAGGTCGCCGTGGTCTGCGGCTTTGGCGATGTGGGCAAGGGCTCGGCCGAATCGCTGGCGTCGCAGGGCGTGCGCGTCATCGTCACCGAGATCGACCCCATCTGCGCCCTCCAGGCCGCCATGGAAGGCTATGAGGTCAACACGATGGAAGAGGCCGCGCCGCGCGCCGACATCTTCGTGACCACCACCGGCAACGTGGACGTGATCACGGTAGAGCACATGCGCTCCATGAAGGATCGCGCCATCGTCTGCAATATCGGCCATTTCGACAGCGAGATTCAGGTCGCCGGCCTGAAGAACTTCAAGTGGCACAACGTCAAGCCGCAGGTGGACGAGATCGAGTTCCCCGACGGCAAGCGTATCATCCTGCTGGCCGAGGGCCGTCTGGTGAACCTGGGCTGCGCCACCGGCCACCCCTCGTTCGTCATGAGCGCCTCCTTCACCAATCAGGTGCTGGCCCAGATGGACATCTACTGCAACCCCGGCAAGTACGAAAAGAAGGTCTACGTGCTGTCCAAGGAGCTGGATGAGAAGGTCGCGGCCCTGCATCTGGCCAAGCTTGGGGTCAAGCTGACCACCCTCAACAAGAAGCAGTCCGACTATATCGGCGTGCCGGTCGCCGGGCCGTTCAAGCCCGACACCTACCGCTACTAGGCGACGCCCCCCTCTCCCGCGAGGGAGAGGGGGGGTAACATTCAAGCGATTGCCACGGTTGCCTTTCTCCTCCTCCTTGACTCGAAGGGAGGAGAGCGCCATCTAATCAAGTCAGTTCAGCGCCGAGCAAAGGACCGCCATGTTTATTCAGACCGAACCCACGCCCAACCCCGCCACCCTCAAGTTCCTGCCCGGAACCGTGGTCATGGGTCATGGCACCGCCGATTTCGCCGATGCGTCCCGTGCCGGCAAGTCGCCCCTGGCCACCCGTCTGTTCGCCGTTGATGGCGTGACCAGCGTGTTCCTGGGCACCGACTTCATCACCGTCGCCAAGGCCGATTCTTCCGACTGGCAGGCGGTCAAGCCGCAGGTACTGGCCGCCATCATGGAGCACTTCTCCTCGGGCCAGCCGGTCCTGGACGAGGGCTCCGAGGATGTCGCCAACACGGTCGATGACGACGGCGTCGTCATGCAGATCAAGGAACTGATCGAGACCCGCGTCCGCCCGGCGGTCGCCCAGGATGGTGGCGACATCATCTTCCGCGCCTTCGAGGACGGGATCGTCTACCTCCACCTTCAGGGCGCCTGCGCCGGATGCCCCAGCTCCAGCGCCACGCTCAAGCACGGCATCGAGAATATGCTGAAGTATTATGTTCCCGAGGTCATGGGCGTGATGGCCATCGACTAACCACCTGAATTTCAACGTTTTCCCAACACCCTCCGCGGCTCGGCCTCGGGGGGTGTTTTGTTTTTGTTCTCATTGCGCCATCGGTGTGGTTGCAATCACGGAAACAAGCCTGTACGGTGTACCTTAATATTGCAGTGCAGCATGAAGGAGGTGGAAGCATATGGCAGCCGGGTCGATCGGATCCCGAATCCTCACCGCCGCTAGCTTGATCGCCGTCATCGGCGCGGTTGGCGGCCTTTACGCCATGGCCCTCAAAGGCGAGCGCCCCCCGGTTCAGGTCGCCCAGCGCACCGGACCGTCGGTCGCCGAGACCGCCTATCTGAGCGGTGAAGACGTGGCCAGCGCCGCCCGTCTCGATCAGGCCTTCCAACGCATGGGCTATCGCCTGGACAATGTCGGCGACGGCTCCGTCGAGGTGCCGCCCCTGTTCCTGGCCAAAATGCCGGGAGACCTCGACGACCTGCCCGACATCGACACCAAGAAAACGGTGTTCCTGCGCCTCATGCTGCCGCTGGTGCTGGCGGTAGACGAGGAAATCGCCAATGACCGCGCCCGCCTGCTCGACATCGCCGGCCGCAAGGCCGCCCATCGGCCGGTGGCGGCCGATGATCAGGTCTGGCTGGATGCGCTGGCGCTGCGCTACGGCGTCGAGCCGGATAACCTGAAGACCCTGACCGCCCGCGTCGACGTGGTGCCGCCATCGCTGGCCCTGGCGCAATCAGCCGAGGAATCCGGCTGGGGCACCTCCAAGCTGGTCCGCCGCAGCCAGAATCTGTTCGGCCATACCGTCGAACTGGTCGGCGACGAGCCCGCCATGCGTAATTTCGCCACGCTGTACGAAGCGGTGCGCGCCTATGTCCACAACCTCAACACCCACAAGGCCTATGACGAGCTGCGCCGCACCCGCGCCGCCGCCCGCGCCCGCGGCCTGGCCCCCGACGGTCACGCCCTGGTGGCGGCCTTGCACAGCTATTCCGAACGGGGCGACGCCTATGTCAGCACCATCCGCGCCCTGATGCGCCGCAACGACCTGACCCGCCTCGACCGCGCCCGCCTCGGTCGGGCGCTGCCCGGCCGCATGGCCTCGGCGAGTTAGGACGGAAGAGAAGGGGGGAGAAGCCACGACGCCCTTGCGCGGGACTGGCGTTTGGTGGCACATCCGAGGCATGAAACCTCGCGCTCTCCTCCTGCTGCCGCTTCTGCTGGCCCCGTTCGGCGTCGAAGCCGAAACCATCGATCCCCGGCAGGAATACCGCACCTGCCTCGCCCTGGCCCGCCAAAAGCCCGAGGATGGCTGGGAAGAGGCCATCGCTTGGCAATCCCTGGGCGGAGGCGAGCCGGCGCGGCATTGCGCCGCCGTGGCGCTGATCGGACTGGGCAAGCTGGAAGAGGCGGCCAAGCGGCTGGAATCCCTGGCCCAGCATAGCCGCAGCACCGAGGCGTTACGCGCCGAGATGCTGGCCCAGGCCGCCCAGGCCTGGCTGCATGCCGGCAAGATCGAACAAGCCCTGGCCGACCTCGACACCGGCCTCGATCTGGCGCCCAACCAACCCGACCTGCTGCTGGACAAGGCGGTGATTCTGGCCCAGGCCGCCCACTACCAAAAGGCGGTCGATGTCCTGACCGGCTTGCTGAAGATCCAACCCAACCGGGTCGAAGCCATGGTCCTGCGCGGCAGCGCCTACCGCTACCTGGACAAGCTGGAGCTGGCCAAGGAAGATATCGCCCGCGCCCTGGTGCTGGACGCCGACCTTCCCGACGCCCTGCTGGAGCGCGGCATGATCCGCCGCCTGGAAGACAATAGCGCCGGCGCGCGCGAGGACTGGATGAAGGCGATCACCGCCGCACCCGACAGCATCGCCGCCGATACGGCGCGGCGAAACCTCGAAATCATGGATGTGAAAACCAAGTGACCCCCGCCCACCAGATCCAACCGGGAAGCTTCGTCACCGCCGAAATCGCCGGCAGCCCGGTGCTGTGCCTCAAGGTCGAGCGCCACGGCCGCGACTTCGTCAATCACTATCTGGTCGCGCTGGAGCCGTCGGACGACCGCCGGGCGCTGGCCCTGCTCTATATCGATCCCGACCATCCGCTGACCCCCGTCCAAGGTCCGACCCTGGCGTTCGGCGAGACGACCACCGCCTTTCCCGATATCGGCGATGCCTTCGCCACCCCGAAAGGACCATTCCTAAAGCTGCGCGACGAACCCAAGGCGCAAAAAGTCTACGCCTATGTGGACCTCGCCACCGGGCTGGTCCGCCCCCGCATGGATCGCCAGACCCAAGGCGTCATCGGGTGGAGCGTAATAAACCGCTAAGGCGGTTGGTTTTGGTGTCCCTCACGCGCCGGGCGCGAACTCCGTTCGCTTGGCTTTCGCGGCATGGGCCGCGCCGGCCGTTGGCCGCAACTCCGCGCTGGGGCGCGTCGGATTTTAGTATCCCTCATGCGCCGGGCGCGAACTCCGTTCGCTTGGCTTTCGCGGCATGGGCCGCGCCGGCCGTTGGCCGCAACTCCGCGCTGGGGCGCGTCGGATTTTAGTATCCCTCACGCGCCGGGCGCGAACTCCGTTCGCTTGGCTTTCGCGGCATGGGCCGCGCCGGCCGTTGACCGCAACTCCGCGCTGGGGCGCGTCGGATTTTGGTGTCCCTCATGCGCCGGGCGCGAACTCCGACCAGGACGTGCGCCCCCATCATCATCCTTGTTTCCTCCAGGGCGAAACCTCGGGTACAGTTCCGGTGGGAGGAGAGCGATGTCAATCGTCTGGGATGAGACACTCGCGGTCGGCGACGCCGCCATCGACGCCGACCACCGTCGTATGATGGCCCTGATCGCCGAGTTGGAGGCCGCCGCCACCGGGTCGGTGGACTGCAACGTCGTCGGTGCGACTCTCGGCGAGTTGGCGCGGCTGACCGCCGATCATTTCACCCGCGAGGAAGCATTTCAGGCCGCCATCGGCTTTCCCGACCAGGAAGCCCATCGCGCCAGTCACGTGATGTTGCTGCGGCGGCTGGCCGCCATCATGGCCCATTACGCCGACGGCAGCGACGAGGTCCGGGCCGGCATCATCCGGACCTTGGGCGACTCGCTCGCCACTTGGCTGCTGACCCATATCGCCAATAACGATATGGACTTCAAAGACTACGTCGCGCGGCGGTAGGGGAGGGATTCCCGACCGGGAGGCCAAGGCCTCCCGGATCGTTTGTTTTACCGTTTAATGCCGGAACAAACCCGCGAGACGAAGGCGTCGATATCGTCGTTCATGCCGACGGTGCGGGTGGCCAGGTCGCCGGCGGCGATCAGGACCTGACCAGCCGCCTCGGTGGCGGTGCCGGCGGTGGAAGCGACGTCACCGATGGTGTTGGCGACGGTCTGAACATCGGCGGCCACGGTGCGGATGGATCGGCTCATATCGGCGACGGCGGCGCTTTGCTGCTCGGTGGTGGCGGCGATGCCGGTGGCGTTGTCGTTGATCTCGCGGATCTTGCCGGCGATGTTGCGCACCGCGCCCACCGCCTGATGGGTGGCGGCGCGCATGCTTTCGATTTGGCTGGAAATCTCATCGGTGGCCCGCGCGGTCTGGTTGGCGAGGTGCTTGACCTCGTTGGCCACCACGGCGAAGCCCTTGCCGGCCTCCCCCGCCCGTGCCGCCTCGATGGTGGCGTTCAGCGCCAGCAGGTTGGTCTGGGACGCGATCTCGGTGATCAGGTTGACCACTTCGCCGATCTTCTGGGCGGCCTGATTGAGGCCGTTGATGGCGGCATCGGTCTCGGTGGCGACGCGGACCGTCTCTTGGGCCATCTCGGCGGAGTGCTGGATGCGGCCGGCAACCTCGCGGATGCCGGCGGCGACCTGCTCGGCGGCGGCGGCGACGGTTTCCACATGGCTGGAGGCGTCCTCGGCCGCCGCGGCGACGCGGGTCGAGGTGTCGCTGGTCTGATTGGCGATATCCGACATCTGGCGGGCGGTAGCCTCCAGCTCGGTGGCGGTGGCGGCGACGACCTGGGTCACATGCTTGATAGTGTCGCCGACGCCGGTGGCCTCGGAGGTGAAGGTTTTGGCGCGGGCCTCCATTTCGGTCAGCGCCCGATTGATCAGACGAGCATGGTCGGCGAATTCTCCCACCATGCCGTCGGTCAGGATGTGGCGGAAATAGCGGCCCTCGGACGTCAGCGCCATGGCGGCATCGGCCTCCTTGGTGAAAACCTCGGTCAGGTCGAGCATTCGGTTGATGGAATGATCAAGCCGCGCCAGCGTGCCGCCCTCGCGGATGCCGACGATGCGGCTGTCCAACTGGCCGGCGGCAGCGGCGCCCAGCACCGCGCAGGCGCGATTGATCGAGGCGTGCGCCCGGTTGATGAACAACAGGGCGGCCAGGGCGGCGACGGCGGCGCCGGCCATGGCGGCGGCATCCATGCTCGCGCCCCGCGTCAGGGCGATAACGGCGCCGACGGCGCACAGGCCGGCGGCGAGGATGCAGGCGATCAGCGCCCTAGAGAGCGAAGACGAATTCATCGTACGGCACTCCGGCATTTTGCAGCGTGGCGAGCACGGCTTGGAACGAGGCTTCCATTCCGGCCTTGCGGTCGGGGTTGGCCTGTTCGATGGCGAGCAGTTGGCGGTACAGCCCCTCGGCCTTCTCGACCGCCTCGCGGCGGGGCGAGCGGCGGCTGGAATGGTAGCTGATGATAGAGCCGCTTTTGTCGAAGGTCGGCGTCACATGTGCCAGCACCCAGTAATGGTCGCCGTTGCGCGCCCGGTTCTTGACGTAGGCGAAGATCTCCTTGCCCGACGCGATGGTGTCCCACAACAGCTTGAACACGCAGCGCGGCATGTCGGGGTGGCGGATGATGCTGTGCGGCTGATTCAGGATCTCGGCTTCCGAGTATCCCGCCATGCGCAAAAACACCTCGTTGGCGTAGATGATGCGCCCCTTGGTGTCGGTCTTGCTGACAATGATCTCGTTCTTGTCGAAGGTGCGTTCCACACCGGTAAGGCATATTTCGGACTTGGTCATCTCTCCATCCCCACGGGGAGCAGCCGGAAACGGGCATTGTCCCGAACCCTCGCTTCACCGAACGCAGTTGCTCATGGCGGGCGGTTGCGAGGGGGACGAACCCTTCGGAAAAGCCCGATGGGTCGTCACCGAATCCCCAGAAACGGCAAAAATCAACTCACCACGCACCAACCCTGCTTGGTAAGACCATATCAGACCTTGTCCAATTCCAACAGCGTCAGAATAAGGCGAAAACAGTTCATTTGTTGCAGACCCCCGGCTGGACCCCAGGCTAGGATATGTAGATCAGGGTAAGACCCGACCCACCTCGGGGGGCGTTCAAAAGTATTGTATCGACGATATTGACCCGTTTGGTCGCCGAAGCCGACCGGATCTATTCGCTCTGCCGGAAATACAATAATTAATGGCGGCAGGTTCAGTACGGCAATCTGAATTAAAATAATTCTATTTATCCAGACCGCAGGGGCCTTTCCTCGTGGCGCCGACTGCCTTATGGTCGCCGCGTCCCTGGGAGTCCGAGCCGTCATGAATTACCGTCACGCCTATCACGCCGGCAATTTCGCCGATGTGATGAAGCATGTTGCCCTGTCGCTGGTGGTCGCCAGCCTGAAGCGCAAGGAAACGCCGTTCTTCGCCTTGGACACCCATGCCGGCCTTGGCGCATACGATCTCGACTCCATTGCCGCCGGCAAGACCGGCGAGTACCTGGACGGGATCGCCAAGGTGCTGGCGCGACCGGACCCGCCCACGGCGCTTGCCCCATATCTGACGGTGGTGCGCGACTGGAACCCGGATGGCGGCTTGCGCTGGTATCCGGGCTCGCCGGAAGTGATCCGCGCCATGATGCGGCCGCAGGACCGGCTGGCGCTGGTCGAGCTGCATCCCGAGGACGTGGTCGAGCTTCGCCGCCGCTTTGCCGGGGATCGACGGGTCGGCGTTCATCACCAGGACGGCTATCTGGCGGCCAAGGGGCTGTTGCCGCCGCCGGAGCGGCGCGGTCTGGCGCTGATCGACCCCCCGTTCGAGGTCAAGGACGAGCTGGACCGCCTGCGGGTCGCCCTACGCCGCATGCGCAAACTGTGGCCGACCGGCGTCGTCATGGTGTGGTACCCGATCAAGGGCCGCGAGCCGGTGCGCAAGTTTCATCAGACGATCAGAGACGAGGGCGGTCCCAAGACCCTGGCGGTCGAGCTGTTGACCCGCCCCGACGACGACCCCTTTCGCCTCAACGGCAGCGGCCTGCTGGTGATCAACCCGCCCTGGCGACTGGACGAGGCGCTGGCGGAGGCGCTGGCTTGGCTGACTCCCGTCTTCGCACCCGTCCACGGGTCTTGCAGCCTTGAGTGGTTAATCAAGGAAGACGACTGATCCTTGGTATAGGACCGCCATGATCATCCGGTCCCCAATCCTAACCGTTTCCCCACATGTCTTTTGTGGACACTCCTGCGCAGATTGGAATCAGAAAAAGAATATGCGTGGGGGGCGGCATGATCGTGATCTGGGACAAGCGGCTATCGACCGGCGACGCGGCCATTGACGCCGAGCACCGTCTGGTGTTCGACCTTTTGAATGAACTCGACGTCGCCTGCGCGGTGACCGCCCCGGCGGTGGTGGTGCAAAAGACCCTGGAGGCCCTGGCCCGCACCGTCGACCGCCACTTTGGCCGCAACGGCCCGTCCGAGCATATGGGCGGGCACGCGGCGCTTGCCTCCAAGGTCCATCGGCTGCTGGCGGATTGGCAAGGCGGGATCATTCAAGAGATCGACCGCCGCACCTTGATGAATCTGGGGCGGTGCTGGATCGACCATATGGGCCGCCGCGAATGCATTGCGCCGGCTCCGGGCTATCGCCCCAACAGCTCCAGCAGCGGCTGCCACTCGGCGGCGTAGGAGCGGCAGCGGCGATCCGTCGCCTCCAGCACCGTCGAGCCCTGGGCCGCCATGGTGGGATAAACCTGACTGTCGCGCAGCCGGGCGACGACCGGAAAGCCCAGCCCCCCGAAAAAACCGTCGAGGTGGTCGCTGGTCCGGGTGCCCGGACGCAGGCGGTTGCCGACCACCGCGACCACCCGCTTGTTCTTGCGCACCGCCTTGACCTTGGCCAGCCGTTCGAGGAAATGGGCGGTGGCGTCCTCGTCGAAGGCTCCCGGCAGCACCGGCACCACCACGATGTCGCTGATGTCGATCAGGTCTTCCACATCCTTGTGATGCATGGCGGCGGGGGCGTCGATGACCAGCCGCTCCAGCCCCTTGGGCGGGGTTCCCACATCCTTGGACCAGTCGAGACCGATGACGGCGGGCAGCTCGGCCGAGCGTCGCCGCAGCCAGTTCATGCTGGAGCGTTGACGGTCGCAATCGCCGATGGCGGTGACAAGGCCGGCGGCGGCGAAGGCTGCGGCGATATGGGTGGCCAGCGTCGTCTTGCCGCAACCGCCCTTGATATTTCCCACCAGCACCGTCCGCATGCCGCCCTCCCCGATTTCAGGGGGGCGATGCTATCACAATGGCAAGCGAACGCGAGCCCTCAGGCCTCCCAGCGGCGAATCCTCCAGCAGCAGGTCGCCGCCATGGGTCCGCACGATGTCGCGGGCGATGGTCAGACCCAGCCCGACGCCCCCGGTTCCGACGTTGCGCGACTGCTCCAGCCGGGTAAAGGGCTTGAACACCTCTTCCCGCCGTTCGGGCGGGATGCCGGGGCCGTCATCATCGATCAGGACCTCGGCGGCGGCGCGCCGGCACCCCACCCGCACCCAGACCTGCCCGCCATAGCGGATGGCGTTGCCGATCAGGTTGCCCAGCGCCCGCGTCATGGCGTCGGGCCGCAGCGGCATGACGATCTCACCCTCGCTATGCAGGTCGATGGTGCTGCCCTGACGGCGGAATCGCCCGACCAGTTCGTCCACCAGCACCGGCAGATCGGTGGCCACCGGCTGCTCGCTGCCCTCGCCCCGGGCGAAGGCCAGATAGCCCTCGACCATGCGCTCCATCTCGGCCACGTCCTCGTCCAACTCGGCGCGGCCGTCCAGATCGCCCATGATGGCCAGTTGCAGTTTCATGCGGGTCAGGGGGGTGCGCAGATCGTGCGAGACCCCCGCCAGCATCTCGGTCCGTTGCTGGATCTGGCGCTGGATACGCTCGCGCATTAGGTTGAACGCCTGTCCCGCCTGACGCACCTCGGTGGCGCCCTCGGGCTTGAAATTGTCCATGTCGAGCCCCTTGCCAAAGCGTTCGGCCGCCATGGCCAGCTTGCGGACGCTGCGCACCTGATTGCGCATGAACACCATGGCGATGCCGAACAACAGCATGGCGGTGCCGAGCATCCACAAGATGAAGACATAGGTGGTCGAGCTGAACAGCCGTTTCTTGGGGGCGAAGATCTCCAGCAGCCCGTCGGAAAGCTGGACCCGGATCGCAACCTCGCGCTCGAAGCTGCCCTCGTCGAGACGGTAGGGACGCTGGACCCGCTCGGCCATGGCCTCGGCCATGGCGCGTTCCAGAAAGCTCGACGGCGGCGGTGCGGGTTGGTTGGGCAGGATGCCGCCGGGAATAAAGCGGATATCCAGCTCCATCTTGGCGGCGGCGACGCCCAAAACAACCGCGCGGGACTCCGGGTCGGGAAAGGCCCGGATCATCTCGATGACACTGCCGATATCCCCGGCCAGCCCCTTGGCCAGCCGCTTGGCCACCGTCTCCCAATGGGTGCTGTAGAACACATAGGTGGAGACCAGCTGCATCACCACCAGCGGCATGATGATGATCAGCAGCGAGCGCCCCAGCAGGCCCTGGGGCAGCAATCGCTTCAGCAGCTGGCTGGGTGAAATCATGGTTTTGTCCCTCAGTCACCGGGCGGGCCAGGTCCGTGGCCCTTGGCCGCAACTCCGAGCCAGTCGGCTCGTCGGGATATGTTCAATCCGGGCGCAGCATATAACCCATGCCGCGCACCGTCTGAAGATAGCGCGGGAGACGGGGGTCGTCCTCGATCTTCTTGCGCAGGCGGGTGACCTGGACATCCACGGTGCGGGGATTGGCGGAGTTGCCGGTGCGGACCGCCAGTTCGTCGCGCTCCACCCCCTGGCCGGCGGCCTCGGCCAGTACCGTCAGCAGGTCGCGCTCGGCCTGGGTCAGGTGGACCGGCTGATCGCCACGACGCAATTCCGAGCGGGCCATGTCCCAGATGAAGTCGCCCAGCCGCAGCTCGCGACTCGGTTCGGGCTCGTCGCGGGGCGCGCGGCGCAGAATCGAGCCCAGCCGAAGCAGCAGCTCGCGCGGCTCGAACGGCTTGGACAGGTAATCGTCGGCGCCCGCCTCCAGACCGCGAATGCGGTCGTCGACCTCGCCCCGCGCGGTCAGCAGCAGAATCGGAACCCGGTTGCCCTCGGCCCGCAACGAGCGGGTCAGCTGCATGCCGTCCTCGCCCGGCATCATGACGTCGAGCACGATGAGGTCGAAGTCGAGCCCCGCCATGCGCTGACGCGCCTCGGCGGCATCGGCGGCGACGGCCACCAGATAGCCATTGTCCGACAGGTATTTGCGCAGCAGCTCCCGCAGCCTTCTGTCGTCGTCGACCACCAGGATATGAGCGTCGTCCACCGTCACCCCCGTCGTTGCGGACCGCGAGAAGGAAAGCGGCTGCGGTCGGCCTCCTCCACCAGACCCAGCAGCACCTTGCGGAAACCCTCCACCGCTTCGGCCCCGGCTTCGCGATAGGCTCGGGCGATGCGGGCGCGCTGGCGCTCGGTCAGCTGGCGTTCCAGCTCGATGCCCTTTTCCGTCAGTTCCAGCAGGCGCTGGCGGCGATCGCGCAGCCCCGGCCGCTGGGTGATGAACTTCTCGCGCACCAGCTGACCCAAGACCCGCGACAGGCTCTGCTTGGTGATGCGCAAGATCTCCAGCAGCTCGCTGACGGTGATCCCAGGATGGCGGCCGACGAAGTAGATGACGCGGTGATGGGCGCGGCCAAAGTCGTATTCCGCCAGAATGGCGTCGGGCTCGGCCGTGAAATCGCGATAAGCGAAAAACAGCAGCTCGATGCCCTGGCGCAGCTCCTCCTCGCGGAGGAAGAGGGGGTTGAATCCGGTTTTTATGTCAGTCATATTGACATATATGGCCTAAAAATGTTACGCCGTGCAAGCGCGAATGGTAACTTTCCGTCGCGCCCGACCATTCGCCGCTCATTTTCGGCCACCCACCACCCCTATCCGGACGGACATTCCCATGGCAGTTTCTCCCTTCGACGACCGCGACGGCTTTATCTGGTTCGATGGCGAGCTGGTGGACTGGCGCAAGGCCAATATCCATGTTCTGACCCATGGCCTGCATTACGGGTCGTGCGTGTTCGAGGGCGAGCGGGTCTATAACGGCAAGGTGTTCAAGCTGCGCGAGCATTCCCAGCGCCTGATCGAATCCGGTCGGATCCTCGGTTTCGAGATCCCGTTCTCGGTCGAGGAAATCGACGAGGCCACCAACGCCACCATCAAGGCCAACAACATCATCGACGGCTATGTCCGCCCGGTGGCGTGGCGCGGCAGCGAGATGATGGGCGTCGCCGCCCAAAGCAGCAAGATCCGGGTCGCCGTCGCAACCTGGAGCTGGCCCAGCTATTGGAGCCCGGAGGCCCGCATGCGCGGCATCCGCCTCAACATGTCCACCTGGAAGCGACCCCACCCGGAAACGGCGCCGACCTCGGCCAAGGCCGCCGGCCTCTACATGATCTGCACCATGAGCAAGCACAAGGCCGAGGGTGACGGATACGAAGATTCGCTGATGCTCGACTGGCGCGGTCAGGTGGCCGAGGCGACCGGCGCCAACGTCTTCTTCGTGTTCGGCGACGAGTTGCATACACCGCTGCCCGATTGCTTCTTGAACGGCATCACCCGTCAGACGGTGATCGCGCTGGCCAAGGCGCGCGGCATTCCGGTGGTGGAGCGGGCGATTCTGCCCGAGGAAATGGCCAAGGCCACCGAATGCTTCCTGACCGGCACCGCCGCCGAGGTCACGCCGGTGCGCGAGATCGCGTCGTATACATTCACGCCGGGCGATATCACCCGGCAGTTGATTGCGGATTACGACGCCCTGGTTCGGGCCTAGACGTCTTTATCGGGGGCGCGTCGGCAATGGTCGCGCGCCCCCGATTTTTGAAGTTTTGATGAATAGGCAGTATTTTCTTTTCGACCCATTCGTAATAGTCTCCTCGGCGGGGAGTAATTTGGGCGCCGCGACCGGACTGATCCGGCCGCTTCATCGGATGGGAGTGCCCGTGTCGCACGCTTGGCGCAATCTGCGGCTGTCCAGCCGCTTCATGCTTATCGTCGGATTGGGCGTCATTGCCCTGATTGCAAGCGTCGTGGTGACTATCGCCCGCTTTGAACGCGTGGAGATGGAACGCCAGCTCAGGCAGTTATCCGCCAATGAGATGACCTCCCTGCACGCCCTAATTCAGAACGTCATGGCCAAGAGGCCCGAGGACGGCGACAATATCGGGATCGCCGTATTCAACAATTGGTTCGATAGCCGTAATATCCACTATCCGGGCAAGGTGTGGAGTGTCTGGGGTCCGCAGGTCGTGACCCACATGAAGGATGTCGAGCCCGAGCGCGCCCCCAAGCTGCCCAAGGACGATGTCGACGCCGAGGCGTTCGCGACCAAGGCGGCGGTCGGACGGTTCACCGATGGTTTCTACCGCTATTCCCTGCCCATCGTGCTGGGCGTCACCGATGGCGCCAAGGAAGAGATCTGCCACAGTTGTCACGGCGGCATGGGCATGCAGGATGGCGACGTCATCGCCGTGCTGTCGTCGTCGCTGTCGACCACCGAGTCCGAGGCGCGCCTGAACCAGGTGCTGACCTGGCTGGTGCTGGGCGGCATCGCCGCCACCATTCTGGCGGTGATCGGCGTGCGCTGGATTTTGAAGGGCATCATCGCCGACCCGATCGAGGACATGACCCGGCGCATGAACCAGCTGGCCGGCGGCGACGTCTCGATCACGGTTCCGGCGCTCGACCGGCAGGACGAGGTCGGCGATATCGCCCGCGCCGTCCAGGTCTTCAAGGACAACACCATCGCCAAGCAGCAGATGGAGGGCGAGGCCCGAGCCGCCGCCGCCGCGCGCGAGGCCCGCATGCACCGGCTGGAGGGTCTGATCGCCAGCTTCGACAAGGCGGTGACGGCGGTGCTGGATTCCGTCGCGGCTTCGGCGTTGCAGATGATACAGACGGCGCGCAGCATGGTGATGTCGGCGGATCAGGCCCTGGAACGCTCCAACTCGGCCGCCAATCAGGCCAGCGAGGCCAATGAAAACGTCCGCATGGTCGCCGCCGCCGCCGAGGAACTGACCGCTTCCATCAACGAAATCGCCCAACAGGTGGGCATGTCCAATCAGGTGGCGGCCTCGGCGACCAGGGAAGCCGATACCGTCAATACCAGGGTTCAGGGATTGGCCGGGGCGGCCGACAAAATCGGCGAGATCATCGAGATGATCACCGGTATCGCCGAACAGACCAATCTGCTGGCCCTGAACGCCACCGTCGAGGCGGCCCGCGCCGGCGAGGCCGGCAAGGGCTTTGCCGTGGTGGCGGCCGAGGTCAAGAATCTCGCCCGCCAGACGGTCGGCGCCACCGAGGACATTTCCACCCAGATCAACACCATCCAGATGGAGACCGACAAGACGGTCCGGGCCATTCGCGGCATCGGCACCACCATTTCCTCCATGGATGGCATCACCACCACCATCGCCGCCGCCATCGAGGAACAGGGTGCCGCGACTCAGGAAATCGCCCGCAACATCGATCATGCCGCCTCGGGCACCAATTACGTCTACGAGAACATCACCGGAGTGTCGCAGACCATCCAGGAAACCGACCGCGCCGCCAAGGATGTGCTGGGGGCGGTCGAGGCCCTGCAACAACAGGCGGGAACCCTGCGGAGGGAGGTCGACCGTTTCCTCAGCGGCATCCGCGAGGCCTGATCCCGGCCAATCCCCTCCCATGCGGGGCTCCAGCCCCGCATGGGTTCGGCTGGATCGGTCTTCAAGGCCGTTGGCTGTCTTCGTTCAGCCCTGGGCGCCGAAGAATTCCAATTGCCACTCCATCTCGTCGATGGTCAGTGGGTGGCCGCCGGCCTTGGGATTGAGAACCTTGCTGGCCGGAATCCGCAGCAGTTTGGCCTGAATACTGGCGGATATGTCGGCGGATATGCCGGCCTTCCATGTGATGGCGACGATTCCCTTGGCGCTTTGCGTGTCCACCGCCTTGCGGATCACCCGTGGCGACAGCCTGGACAATTCGGCCAGGGCCACCATGACAAAGGCCGTGTCGCCCGAAGCCAGGGCGGTCGTAATGGCGGCCTCATCCAGCTGCCCGGCGGTGTGCATGGCGCGCACCCGAGCCAGCAGAGCGGCTTCATCGGAGACGCCCTTGGGCTCGGCGGCGCCTTCAAGTTCGTCGATGCGCCGGGCCACCACCGCCGCCACGGCGGCTGCGGCGTCGGGGGAGAGATCCTGGCGGGCCGCCAGGGTCTGCAACAGACTGGCCGCGACAAAGCGGGCCAGTTTGGTTGCGGTCTTGGGCGACAGGTGGGGCCGTTCGGTGAAGGGCTTGTGCCACGCCTCGATATTGGTGGCGCGATCGGCCAGCCGGTCCAGGGTTTCCTCGCGGATCTGGGCGGATGGATTACCCAGCAGCACGGCGATGGCATCCACATCCTCGGTCGCGGCGATGGCGTCGCAGACCCGGACATTGACCACCGAGCGCCGCGAGATGGCGGCCAGCGCACCGGGGATCGGGTTGGCGCCAATGACCTCCAGCAGGTCCTCGTCGGTCAGCACCGGCGAATACTGCAAGATGGGACCGGCCACCACCAGTTCGACGTCGCGGGCCAGCCGAAGAATAACCTCGGGCGGGGCGTGGGCGACGTCCTTCAGCGCCTCGGCCAGAATTTGGCGGACCTTGGGAATCTGGTCGCGGGCCAGCACATCCAGCGCCTCGAAGGTGACGCGGCGCAGGCGGTCCTGCTCGTGGGCGGAAAGGCCCGGGGCGATGCGGGCGATCTTGGCCGCAAGGTCGCCCCGCACCACGTCGTTCTGATCATTGGCAAGCAGCAGATTGGCCTGGGCGGGGGCGTGGGCGTTGGCTGCGACCCGGCGACGCACCTCCGGATCGCCATCCTCGGCGAGGAAATAGAGAATCTCGGCCTTGACGTCGGTACGGACCGCCAGGTCGGCCCTCACCTTGGCGTCCGGGTGGGCCGCCAGTTCCTTGGCCTGATCATAGTCCAGCGGTCGATTGCCGCCGACTCCGAACAGGCGTTTCAGGAATCCGGTCACTCCGCCCCTCCCTCGGTCCCAACCGGCGGCGCCAGTTTCCAGGCGCCCTTGCCGCTGCGCTTGACTTCATACATGGCCGTATCGGCGCGCACGATCAACTCCTCGATGGATTCTTTGCTGCCGCCCACATGCACCGCGACGCCCAGGGAGAAATGCAGCGGCTTGTCCGGACTGCCGGAGAAGTGGTCCAGATCGGCCTTGCCGGCGGTCAGCAAGTCCTGACAGCGCAGCACGGCGATTTCCTCGCCGGCGCCTTCCAGCCAGATGGCGAATTCGTCGCCGCCCAGCCGGGCCACCAGGTCGACGGGCCTCGTATGCTGGCGCAGCAGATCGCGCACCGCCAGCAGGGCGTGGTCGCCCTGCTGATGGCCGTGAACGTCGTTGACCGCCTTGAAGTTGTCGAGATCCACGTAGATCAGGGTCGCCGGCTTGCCTTCCCGCGCCAGCCGGCCAAAGCGCCGGGCAATCTCGTCGAAGAAGGCGCGGCGGTTGAACAGTCCGGTCAGTCCGTCGGTGCGCGACAGCTTGACCACGCGCTCATGGTTGGTGATCTGCTCGGCAGCCAGACCGACCTGATTGGCGACGTCGTCGATCAGCAGGCGGTCGTCATCGCTCCAGGCGGGGCGGTCCATACCGCGCCACAACAAGACCGCTCCGTTGATGGAATGGCGGTAGCGGCAGACGGTGGCCAGGACCCGCCATTCGCCCAGGTCGGCGTCGAAGTGATCGGACCCCAGGAAGGAGTCCAGGATGATCCGCTCGTCGCCGGCGGTCCCCGACAGGGCCGACAGCTCGAAATCGGAGTTTTCGGGCAGGATGCGGAAGATCTGACAGCCGGTGGCGCCCAGTGCCCGTGCCGTGGCTTCCGCCGCCGTGTTCAGCATGTCGCCGGGATCGACCTCGTCGCGGATGGTGCGCACGATGTAGCCCAGCAGCCGTTCGCGATTGTTGGCGCGTGACAGGGCGGCGTCGCGGAGGCGTTCCTGGGTGACGTCGCGGCAAACGCCGCGCGCGCCGCGCCATTCGCCGCGTTCGTTGCGGATGGGGGTAGCCGAGGCCAGCAGGCAGACCTGATTGCCATCGCTTTGGCGCATCCAGACCTCGACATCCTCCATCTCCATATTGGTTTCGAACGGCAGGGCTCCGCCCTGACCGTTTTCCTCCGAGAGAATGAAGTCGGCGGGCCGCCGTCCGACCAGCTCGTCGGCGGCGAAGCCCATGGCACCCTTGGGGCTGACGAAGACAAAGCGGCCATCGAACCCGATTTCCCAGGCGAAGTCGCTGGAAATCTCGACCAGATCCTTGTACCGCTGGCGCGATTCGACCAGAGCAGCGCGAAGATTGCGCTCCAGGGTCACGTCGCGGGCCATCACCATCATCAGGCCGTTTTCGGCCGGCAGGGAGACCAGATCCAAGATCATGGTGCCGCCGCTGGACATGGGCAGGCTTTCCACCGAGGTAGCCCCCGGCGTCGCCAGCAACTCGGACAGACAGGCGAGGCGGCCCTGGGCGATGGCGGCGGCCAGAGCCTCGGCCCGGCCGTTGCTGGCGAGAATGTAGCCGTCACGATCCAGAACGACGGCGGGGCCAGGGAAGGCCGCCAACCCGTCTTGTCCCAATATCACGGTCGCTCGCCCGCCAAAGGGGGGGCGGGTGCGATGTTTGTCACCGGTTGCGTCCATCCGTTCTGGATTCCCGCTCTTTCAAACTTGCCTGACCATTACCATAGGGGGCGGCGTTTAACGATCCCCTAAAGGGGAAGAGGCGCCTTGGAATCAAATGTGACCAATGTGCGAAATTGACCGCGCTCGTGGTCATACCGCTTGAGGCGTGATGGAGCCGCGCATATGCTGCACCGCACAACGAGCATTGAAGGATTGCCCCCTATGAATGAAATATCAAGCGCCGTCGCGCCACTCAAGCTGCTGGACCTCCGGGGCAAGAAGGGCTTGGTGATCGGGATCGCCAATGACCAGAGCATCGCCTATGGTTGCGCCCGCCACTGCCACGCCTATGGCGCCGAGTTGGCGATCACCTACCTTAACGAGAAAAGCGACAAGCATGTCCGCCCGCTGGCCGAGCATCTGAACGCCGGCATCGTCATGCCCTGCGACGTGCGCGAGGATGGCCAGCTGGAAGCGGTGTTCAAGGCCATCGAAGAGAAATGGGGCCGTCTCGATTTCGTCATCCACTCCATCGCCTATGCCAATCGCGACGACCTGCACGGCCGGGTCACCGATTGCTCGCGCGAGGGCTTTGCCCTGGCCATGGATGTGTCGTGCTTCTCGTTCGTGCGCTGCGCCAAGCTGGCCGAGCCGCTGATGACCAATGGCGGCACCCTGCTGACCGTGTCGTTCTACGGCGGCCGCAAGGTGGTCGAGCATTACAACGTCATGGGGCCGGTCAAGGCCGCGCTGGAGAGCACCACCAAGTATCTGGCCCACGAACTGGGGCCAAAGGGCATCCGCGTCGTGGCCCTCTCGCCCGGCCCGCTGAAGACCCGCGCCGCCTCGGGGATCGATCGTTTCGACGAGTTGATGGACGCCGCCGCCGCCAAGGCGCCGACCCATCAACTGGCCGACATCAATGACTGCGGCTCGTTCGCCGCCTATCTGGTCAGCGATGTGGCCAAGTCGGTCACCGGCACCACCTTGTTCATCGACGGCGGCGCGCACATCGTCGGCTGATACGGGTCCGGATGGGGCCGCAGCCCGTCCCGCCAAGTCGGTCTTACCTTAGACGTTACAAACAAAACCGCCGCCGTCGGAATCCGACGGCGGCGGTGGTCGTCCGTTTCAACCGAAGGGCGGGCCGCCCCCGGCGAAGTGGATCAGTGCACGTCCTTCCAGATCTGACGCTTCAGCGCGTACAGCAGGGCGGTCAGCACCGCCAGGAAGATCATGACCTTGGCGCCCATGCCCTTGCGGGCGTCCAGCTCGGGCTCGGCGGCCCAATTCAGGAAGGTGACGACGTCCTTGGAGATTTGCTCCTTGGTCGCCTTGGTGCCGTCGGCATAGGTGACGATGTCGTCGCTGACCACCATCGGCATGCTGATGGCGTTGCCGGGGAAGTAGTGGTTGAAGGACTTGCCTTCCGGAATGGGATGACCTTCCGGGGCGGCGTCCTCGTAACCCAGCATCAGCGAATAGACGTAGTACGGGCCATTGGTCCGGGCCTTGTTCATCAACGACAGGTCCGGCGGCAAAGCGCCGCCATTGGCGGCCATGGCCGCCTTTTCGTTGGCGAACGGAGCCACGATCCGGTCCGAGGCGCGGGCGGGACGCATGAACATCGCGCCTTCGTCATTGGGACCGTCCTGGACCTCCTTCTCCGCCGCGATTTCCTTGATTTCGTCGGCAGTGAAGCCGATATCGGCCAGATTGCGATAGGCCACCAGCTTCATGGAATGGCAGGCGGAACAGACGTCGTGGAACACCTGCCAACCCCGCTTGAGGGTCGGCCGGTCGTAACGGCCGAACACGCCTTCCCACGAGAACCCGGCATCGGGCTTCTTGAGGGCCGGGCCTTCGCCGCCGCTGGCCTGGGCCTGACCGGTGAACCCGGCCAGACCGACCAGGATCATGAGTCCCAACGCGGCGGCCTTGATCACCGGCTGACTGATGCTGGCGGGCAGGGGCTTCGGCTTCTCGATCCGGGCCAACAGCGGCAGGATCACCAGGAAGTGGCCGAAATAGTACGCGGTGCAGAACTGACCGACCTTGATCAGGATGCCCTCGGCCGGCTTGCCGCCCACATAGCCCAGGATCAGACAGTCCACCAGGAACAGCCAGAAGAACTGACGGTACAGCGGCCGGAACTTGGCCGAACGCACCTTGGAGCTGTCCAGCCAGGGCAGGGCGAACAGGATCAGGATGGCCGCGAACATGGCCAACACGCCCTGAAGCTTCGCCGGAATGATCCAAAGGTCCATGGTGAAGGCGCGGAGAATCGCATAGAACGGCAGGTAATACCATTCGGGCACGATGTGCGGCGGAGTCACCATCGGGTTCGCCGGGATGTAGTTATCCGGCTCGCCAAAGAAGTTAGGGGCCCAGAACACGACCGCCAGGTAGAACATCATGAACAGGCTGACGCCGTACAGGTCTTTGATCGTGTAGTAGGGGTGGAACGGGATGGAATCCTGCGGCCCCTTCATGTCGATGCCCAACGGGTTGTTCGACTTGACGGTGTGCAGCGCCCAGACATGCATTCCAACCAGCCCGACGATGACGAAGGGCAGCAGGAAGTGCAGGGCGAAGAAGCGGTTCAGCGTCGGATTATCGACCGAGAAACCACCCCACAACAGGGTCACGATGAAATCGCCCACCACCGGGAAGGCGGAGAACAGATTGGTGATGACCGTGGCGCCCCAGAACGACATCTGACCCCAGGGCAGGACATAGCCCATAAAGCCGGTCGCCATCATCGCCAGGAAGATGGCGATGCCGAGGAACCACAGAATCTCGCGCGGGGCCTTGTACGAACCGTAGTACAGGCCGCGGAAGATGTGGATATAGACCAGGATGAAGAACATCGAGGCGCCGTTGGCGTGCAGATAGCGCAACAGCCAGCCATAATTCACGTCGCGCATGATGCGCTCGACCGAGTCGAAGGCCAGCGAGGTGTGCGACGAGTAGTTCATGGCCAGGAACAGGCCGGTGAGGATCATGATGATCAACATCACCGCCGCCAGGGAACCGAAGTTCCACCAGTAATTCAGGTTACGGGGGGTCGGGTATTCGATGGCGCTGTGCTGCATCATCGAGAAGATGGGCAACCGCTCTTCGACCCAGTTGACCACCTTGTTATTGCTTTTGAAGTCGCTCATGACGGGTTCCCTCAGCCGATCCGGACGGTGGTGTCGCTGGTGAACTGATAGGGCGGCACCGGCAGATTGGCCGGAGCCGGACCCTTGCGGATGCGACCCGAGGTGTCATAGTGCGAACCGTGACACGGGCAGAACCAGCCGCCGAACTCACCCTTGGGGTCGGCAGGCTTCTGACCCAGCGGCACGCAGCCCAGATGGGTGCAGACGCCGATCAGAATCAGCCATTCGGGCTTCTTGGCCCGCTCGGAGTCCTTCTGCGGCTCGCGCAGCTCGGAGATGTTCACCTGTTCGGCGACGGCAACCTCTTCGGGAAGACGGCGACGAACGAAAACCGGTTTGCCGCGCCAGACGACCGTGACCGACTGACCCGGCTTGATGGCCGAAATGTCCACATCGGTGGTCGAAAGCGCCAGCGTATCGGCGGCCGGGTTCATGCTGTGCACGAACGGCCAGAGAGCAATGCCCGTACCGACCGCACCGACGGCGGATGTGGCATACAGCAGGAAATCCCGCCGCGTCTGCCCGTCCACCGACGAGGGCTGGGCATTATGTGCCTGATCAGCCATGTGTAATCCTCTTGTTGGCCCGCTAAAGCGCGACTATTAACCACATCGACCCGGTTGTTTCAACAGCCGTCTCGCCATATATGAGCATTTGTTAATGTTACATTTTCACCGAGGCCGGTTCCCCCCGTGCCTGTCGGCTGTTCGAAGGACCTGAATCCGTGACTGTTCTTCGCCTCGCCCTTTACCAGCCCGACATTCCCCAGAACGCCGGAACACTGCTGCGCCTGTCGGCCTGCCTGGGTGTCGCCGTCGATATAATCGAACCGTGCGGCTTTGTCCTTGATGAACGTAAAGTCCGGCGCGCGGGAATGGACTATATCGATCATGCCAGCTACATCCGCCATTCGTCGTGGCAAGCCTTCCAGTCCGCGCTGACGACAAGCGGCCGGCGGCTGATCTTGTTGACCACCAAGGGGGAGCGCCGCCATGACCGCTTCCCTTTCGCGGCCGGCGACACCATCATGGTCGGACGGGAGAGCGCGGGTGTGCCGCCCGAGGTGGCCGATGCCGCCTTTGCGCGCATCCGAATCCCGATGATGACCGGGCCGCGCTCGCTGAACGTGGCGCTTGCGGCGGCCTTGGCGACGGGCGAGGCGCTGCGTCAGCTGGGCGGCTTCCCCGATGACGAGCGGCAGGGAGAAAACTGAGCCATGACCACCGATACCGTCCGCCATTGGGACAAGGGCCGGGCCGAGGCCTATGACAGGCGGGTGCGCGAGGCCATTCCCGGCTATGACGCGCTGCATGTGCTGTCGTGCCAGATCGTCGCCGAGGCCACCGGCGGCAGGGGCCGCGCCCTGGTGGTGGGGGCCGGCACCGGCGTCGAATGCGTCGCCCTGGCGGAAAGCTGTCCTGATCTGACGATAGTCGGGGTCGATCCGTCCAAGGAGATGATGGCCCATGCCGAAGCCAAGGTGGCGGCCCACGGCCTGACCCGGCGGGTCCGGCTCTATCCGGCCAAGGTCGGCGACCTGCCCAAGTTCGAGCCGTTCGACGCCGCCACCCTGCTGCTGGTCATGCATTTCCTCCAGGACGGCGAAGGCGACGCGGTCGGCGCCAAGCAGACCCTGCTGGACGAGATTTCCTCCCACCTCAAGCCAGGGGCGCCGCTGGTGCTGGCCGACCTGTTCGGCAATTGGGACGACCCGTGGCAGCAGCAATTGCGCAACTGGTGGCGTCACCTGCAACTGGCGGCCGGCATCCCGCAAGTCGAGGTCGACAAGGGCTTTCGCCATATCGACCGCGACATCCACCCCCTGCGCGAGGAACGCCTGGCCGAACTGCTGGCCGCCACCGGTTTCGGCCCGCCGGAACCCTATTTCCGGGCACTGTGCTTCGGCGGCTGGGTGGCGCGCAAACTGTAACCGGCGTCTACCGAACGAGCCACAGGCTCGGAGTTGCGGCCAAGGGCCGGCGCGGTCCATGCCGCGTAGCCAAGGGCGCGGATGCGCCCGCCCGGCGTCTGAGGGACACAAACCCGACGAGAGCCACAGGCTCGGAGTTGCGGCCAAGGGCCGGCGCGGCCCATGCCGCGTAGCCAAGGGCGCGGATGCGCCCGCCCGGCGTCTGAGGGACACAAACCCGACGAGCCACAGGCTCGGAGTTGCGGCCAAGGGCCGGCGCGGCCCATGCCGCGTAGCCAAGGGCGCGGATGCGCCCGCCCGGCGTCTGAGGACTTATATCCATCAATGCCCGCAGGAGCAGCCGCTTTCGCAGTCTTCGTCGCCCGGCTGGTCGTCGGGCCGG
This sequence comes from Phaeospirillum sp., assembly GCA_030651575.1. Classification (GTDB taxonomy): domain Bacteria; phylum Pseudomonadota; class Alphaproteobacteria; order Rhodospirillales; family Magnetospirillaceae; genus Phaeospirillum. The sequence continues at coordinate 45,561 of JAUSFB010000077.1, read as the reverse complement.
AAGATGGCGCCCTGATAGACGCGGGCGGTGCGGCCGTCGCTGGTGACCTCGATGCAGTTGCGGCCCTGCTCGTCGGCGATCATCTCCATGCCGAGGCGGCCCTGTTCGATGGCGGCGATCACCTCGCCCTCGCTGATCTCCATCGCCTTGGCGACCGCGCCGACCAGCGCGTTGATCTCGTCGAACATTTCGCGGTTTTCCATGGGGGCCTCATCGTCCTTGGTCCAGAAAGGCGGACCATATCCGTTCGGGGAGGCGTCTGTCACGCGCTTCCCCTTCACTCGCGCGCTTGGCCTTGCCCGCTGGCGACTGTATGATTCTTTCCGTTCGTCGGCGTGGCTGACGTGACCGCCCGCGAGGATGCCGCCCATGACCGAAGCCCTCCACGTCAAGATTTCCGGTGCGGTCGCCACCGTCACCCTCAATCGCCCCGACCTCCATAACGCCTTCGACGCCCAACTTGCCGGCAACCTGACCCAGGCCTTCCAGAAACTGGGCGTGGCCGAGGCGGTGCGGGCAGTGGTGCTGGAGGCCAGGGGGAGCAGCTTTTGCGCTGGCATCGATATCGGCTGGTTGAGCCGGTCGGCCTCCCAGGACGCGGCCGAAAACCAGCGCGACGCCATGATGCTGGCCATGATGCTGGACGCCATCGACCGCTGCCCCAAGCCGGTGATCGCCGTGGTCCAGGGGGCGGCCCTGGGGGGCGGCGCCGGTCTGGTGGCGGTGGCCGACATCGCCATCGCCGCCGAGGAGGCCAGCTTTGCCCTGACCGAGGTCCGGTTGGGTCTGGCGCCGTCCATCGTCGCGCCTTACCTCTATCTGGCCATCGGCGCCCGCGCCTGCCGCCGCTATATGGTGTCGGGCGAGCGTTTTGACGCGCGCGAGGCGCTGCGAACCGGGCTGGTCCATGCGGTGGTCGCCTCCGACAAGCTTGCCGCCGCCCGCGACCACATGGTCGAAGCCTGCCTCAAGGGCGGCCCCAAGGCCCAAGCAGCCACCAAGGAGATGATCCGGGTGGTGGATGACAGCCCCATGGGTCCCGACCTGATGCGCTATACCGCCAGCCATTTCTCCGATCTGCGCGCCTCCGAAGAGGGGCGCGAGGGACTGGCCGCCTTCTTCGACAAGCGCCGTCCCAAATGGGGCGGATGACCTTTTACTTGTGTTGGTATTCTGGCAATAATTTCAAGGCGCTATCTTCGTGTGGCATGGATGCTGCCAAGCGGACATCCCGGTTCCGACTTGAAATTTCGAGTCAAATCGTGTATTACTTAAAAAGCGAGAAACTCTTGTCAGGCAGAAAGCCATGTATATCGGCGGTCCGTCAGAGCATGCGCAGACCTACGCCCCTTCCCTCGGAAGGAGTGACGTGGCGCAGCCGGCGGCGCGTTTGCCCGTTGGCCAAGTGGTCAGTTCCGAAGCCGCCCCGTTCATCAGCCCTGTCGTAAGCTTCAATTATCAGGCCGGCATCGCCGTCCTGATGTTTCGCGACGGCTCGACCGGCGAGGTTAGGGAGCAATTCCCATCAAAGATGGTGGTGCAGGAGTATATCCGCCACGGCGCCTCATCCCAGGATGCGGATGCCGTCGCCCCGGCGTCGGAGGATCCCACCCCGGCTTCGGTCGCGGTCGGAGAGGCCCCCGCCGCCCCGGTGACGGCAGCCCCGCCGGTTCAGGCCCCGCCCCCCGCTGGCGACGCCCCCGCTCCGTCGACATAGCGCGGCCCGCGGCCCGATCCGCAGAATCTGGAATCAGCTGTCTTCCTCATCGTCGTCTTTGCCGCCGCAGCGGTCGTCGTAAAAGCGGGTTTCGATGGGCCAGGGGCCGGTCCCGGATCGGCTGTCGAGTTGCTTGCGGTCCGCCGCGGGGAGTGCGTTGAAAAAGCGCAGCCCGGTGGCGTGTTCGATCTCGGACACCGTCGCGGCGTATTGCGCCAAGTCGTATTTCGACTGGGGCGTACCGGCGCATTTGCGATAGGCGCCGCGATGGTCCTCGTCGGCCTGGGGAAAGATGAAGGCGCGGGCCTCGACCCGGCCGCCGACCTCCACCACCAGAATCTTGAACAAGGCATGTGGAATGGCGACCGGCACCGCTCCGGGCGCGCCGATCAGGTCGATTTCGCGGTCGAACTCGAAAATCGGGCCGGCGATGGTCCAGACCCGCCCGTATTTGTTGGCCGCCGCGATGGCGTAATTCTCCAGCGCCAGCCAGTCGCCCTGATTCATGTCGGCGTATTGGGGCAGGGCGTTGATGAAGACATGGGTGTTGCAGCCCTCCTGCCAGCCGATCCGGTTGGCATGGCTGCGGGACGCCATGTGGCCGCGATTCCACACGCCGGCAAAGCCGCGATACGAGGCGTCGATCCCCCGCTTGCGGATATCGGGCTTGCCGTTCCACAAGAAGGCGGTGTCGGCCAGTTCATACCACTTGGTCGGCCGCTTGGCCCCCTGAGGATGGATCGGCGTGCCGTCATCGCCCAGCAAAGCCCGCATTTCGTAGGACACCCATTTGGGCACCCCCTTATAGGGCGAATCCGCCCGGTCGTCGTCGGGGCTCTCGAACGAGCTGGTGAAGGGGCCGTAGCTGAACATCAGACTCTTCGGCTCGGTGTCGAAGCGGTCATGGTCGTATCCGGCCGGGACCGTCGAGCGATAGGGCAGTTCCAGCGACCCGGCCTGTCCGGAACAGGCCAGTGGCTGCGGTTTCTGGGCCTGGGCCATGCCCGATGCCGCCAGGGTGGCAACAACAACCAAACAGAGATATCTTATTAAAGATAGTCGCATTATTTAACTCCGTTGGCGTCGCAGCTCTCGGAAAATGCCGATGTGTGCCGATCATTGCAATCCGCATAGGTTGCACACAACAATCATGCAATTGCCGGGGACTGCATACAATTAATATAGATAGCGTCTTACGAGCTGCCTGGGCCGCACGACATCGCATCGGGGTGGATATGGGCAGCAGCCTCGGGGTACACCAGGGCCGCGTCTATGATCGCCTGCACAAAGCCCGGCCCCGGCGGCCTCTTCGACGGCCATCAGGCACGAATCAGGGGCGAAAGGGATGACATGGGGGTGTCGCTCGCAATGACGGGCTGGTAGAAGTTCCCTATGAGTCTGTTTCGCTCCATCGCCACCGTCGGCGGCTTCACCATGGCGTCGCGCGTCACCGGCCTGATGCGCGAGATGATGATCGCCCATTTCCTGGGGGCGGGGGCGGTGGCCGACGCCTTCTTCGTCGCCTTCCGCTTTCCCAACCTGTTCCGCTCGCTGTTCGCGGAGGGCGCGTTCAACGCCGCCTTCGTGCCGCTGTTCACCGGCAAGCTGACCGCCGAGGGCCGCGAGGAGGCCCGCCTGTTCGCCGAACGCTCGTTGGCGGTGCTGTTCGTGGCGCTGGCGTTGTTCGTGGCGGTCATGGAGCTGGCCATGCCCTGGGCGCTGTGGGGATTGGCCCCCGGTTTCGGCTCGACCCCCGGCAAGATGACCCTGGCGGTAGAGTTCTCGCGTATCTGCTTTCCCTATCTGCTGTTCATTTCGCTGACTTCGCTCCAGGCGGGCGTGCTGAATTCGCTGGGCCGCTTCGCCGCCGCCGCCGGCACGCCGGTGCTGCTGAATCTGACCTCCATGGCCGGATTGTGGCTGTTGGCGCCCCATACCGAGACCGCCGGTCACGCCATGGCCTGGGGCACGTTCGCCGCCGGCATCGTCCAGTTCTCGTGGCTGGTGTTTTCCGTGCGGCGGGCGGGAATGCCCCTGCGGATCGTCCGGCCGCGCCTGTCGCCCGAGATCAGGCTGCTGTTCAAGCGTATCGTTCCCGGCGCGGTGGGGGCCGGGGTGTATCAGGTCAATCTGGTGATCAACACCATGATCGCCTCCCTGGTCGCCGATGGCGCCGTCAGTTATCTCAACTATGCCGACCGGGTGAACCAGCTGCCGCTGGGGGTGATCGGCATCGCCATCGGCACCGCCTTGCTGCCGCTGCTGTCGCGCCAGCTCAAGGCGGGCGAGGCCGAGGCGGCGCAGGTTAGTCAGAACCGCGCCATGGAATTCGGGCTGATCCTGACCCTGCCGGCGGCGGTGGCGCTGATGGTGATCGCGGCCCCCGTGATCCGGGTGCTGTTCGAGCGCGGCAGCTTTGGCCCGGCCGAGACCGCCGCCACCGCCAGCGCCCTGGTGGCCTTCGCCATCGGCCTGCCGGCCTATGTTCTGGTCAAGGTGTTGACGCCGGCCTTCTTCGCCCGCGAGGACACCGCCACGCCGGTGCGGGTGGCCGGGGCCACCATGCTGCTGAACATCGTCCTCAATCTGGCCTTGGTCGGCAGCCTCGCCCATGTGGGCATGGCGCTGTCCACCGCCATCGCCGCCTGGTTCAACGTCATCGTCCTGGCGGTACTGTTGAAGCGCCGCGGCTTTTTCGCCATGGACGAGCGGCTGCGGGCCAAGGCGCCGCGCATCGTCGCCGCCTGCGCCGTTATGGCGGCGGCGCTGTGGGGCGCCAGACAGGTGCTGTGGCCGCTGGCCCAGGGGCAGCTGATGGCCATCGCCATGCTGGTCGCCCTGGTGACGGCGGGGCTGGTGGCCTTCGTGGTGGCGGCCCAGCTGCTGGACGCCGCCCGGCTGTCGGACATCAAGGCGATGATGCGGCGCAAGTGATATCGGCCGTCCCGTGACCGTCGGTATTACCGCGATTGCAGTTTCTGGGCGATGACCCCTTCGCAGTGCATCAGCAAAGTGATCCGCTTGAGCCGGGCGCTTTGCAGCGCCGCCTCGATACGTTCTTTTTCATAGCGGTCGTCGACCCGGCTCTGTTCGCGCGACAGCCGCATCATGCGTTCTTCCAGGGCCGGATTCTCGCGGGCCTCCCGCTCCGCTTCGGCGGCGGCGCGGGCGCGGCGGGCCGGCTGGGCCAGCAGATCGCCGCGCTCCGCCATGGCGGCGTCCAATTGGGACTGCCAGAACGATGTCGGGTAGATCAGGGCGCTGAAGGCGGCGGGGCCGCCGGTGGGCTCGCATTCTTCGTTGAACACCACCTTGCCGGGCGGCAAGGTGGCCCAGAGGAACAGCCCCAGCCCCCCTGCGAGAATCAGCGCATCACGGAGTCGTAACATGGCCATGGCAAGCGCCTCCCCGACAAACCGCACCCGTTCAGAGTACGGCCAGACGACGGGGCTGGCAATTGCCGGAAAAGGAGGGTCAGGGCCAAATTTTTATCGGCTTGCCGATATCAGACGGTGGAAGCGATCCCGCCATCGGCGGCCTTGCCGGATTCGCGCTCCATCTTGGCCGCGTGACGCCAGGCGCTGAACGAAATCACCGCGCCGGCGGTGGTCAGGATGGCGATGGCCGCCATTACGATATCCATGGTCGAAACGATCATCCCAAACTCCTCGACCCGGCCGGATTCGGGTCAGATGCCCGGTCGCCGCGTCCGTCTGTCCTCTACACCCCATTTCGCGGATGCGAAAGGGGGTGTAAGGCCGACATGCGAAAACCACATGGCTTTTTGGACTGAAGGCCCTACATCACTATCTTGATCCTTGCGCCGGGAGTGACGCCCTTGCCCTCGGCGATTCCGTTGAGGACGCGGAAGCGTTCCAGCTTGTGGTCCTCGTAGGGCAGGCGCTCGGCGAGGTTTTCCACCGTGTCTCCGGCCTTGACGGTGATGACCTTGATCCGCAGCGGCTTGATTTCGGCGTGCTCGGACTCGGTCAGGTGGCGAAAGCTGTAGGTGGCGCGGCGCTGGCCCTCGGCTTCCTGGGGGGTGACCTGAGGCGGAGATATGAACATGACGCGATAGACCGACTTGCCGTTCTTGATGGCCAGCAGCCTTGCGTCGAACGTGCCCCGGTTGGAGTTGAGTCTGGTCACGCCGGTTGCTGCCGGCATGCCGTTGATGGTGATGGCCTCGATATTGGACAGGCGGGTTCCCTTGGCCCACTGGCTTTGCAGATAGTTGGTCATGTCCGTCTGGGCTTCCGGCCCCATGTCGAACCGGATCACCGCGCCGTTTGCATTCTGGGCGGTCACCGCCTTGGAGCCGTTCAGGATGCGGTAGCCCTGCGGCACCTCGAAGCGGATGTTGAGGCCGGCATGGCTGAAGACGCGGCCGCGCACCACCCCTTCACTGGGATCGTCGCCGACCAGCATGCCGTCCAGGTGGGACAGGTAGAGGTCGCGCCCGACCGCGCCGTGACGGCCGCCGCCGGCTGCCGCCGCGGCTTCCTTGACCCGGTCGATGGTGCGGGGATGGCTGGCGAACATGGAAAACTCGTCCACCGAGTCCGGAGAGCGCCCGGCTAGAACGGCGTCCAGCCGCGACTGGTCGCGCAGCTTGCCGAGGAAGGTGGCCATGTAGTCGGGGTTCCAGCCGCTGGTGTTCATATAGCGGATGCCCAGGGAATCCGCCTCGCTCTCCTGATCGCGGGAATAGCCCTGGATATAGGCGGTGGCGGCAAGGCCCGCCACATCGCCCAGATTGACTCCGGTGAAGATGCTGGTCGCCACCCCCAGGATGCCGGTGGCGACGTTGGCGGCCATGGCCTGGCTGTAGCGTTGGGCGGTGTGGCGGCCGGTGACATGGCCGATTTCGTGGCCGACCACTCCGGCCAGTTCGGCCTCGTCATCGGCCAGGGCCAGCAGGCCGCGGGTGACGTAGATATAGCCGCCGGGCAGCGCCATGGCGTTGACGATGGCGCTGTTCAGCACGGTGAAGCGAAAGGTGCTGGCGGGGGTTTCGGTGCTGCCGACCAGCCGCTTGCCGATGCCGGCCACATAGGCTTGCAGCTTGGGATCGTCATAGGCGCCGCCGAACTGCGCCAAGATATCGGGATGGGCCTCCGCCCCCATCTTGACCTCGTCCTCGGCCGACAGGATGTTGAAATTGGTCTGTCCGGTGCCGGGGGTGACCTGGCAGGAACTCAGCAGCGACAGCGACAGGACGGCGGCGGTGATGGCGGATGGACGGCGCATGAAGACCCTCGTCGGCAAGAGGTGATCCACCCTCGATGATAAGCAAAGACCGCGCCGGGGCTAGACCATTTTTTTGCCGTACCCCCTTGGTGTATAGGTCCAGGTCCGCACCCCCGCCTTGAAGCTGCGGGTTTCCGAGCTGCCGACCACCACCATGGTCAGCATGTCGACCTTGTCGGCCGACAGTTCGGCCAGGGTGATGACCTCCACCGTCTCGCCGGGGCGGCCCAGCTGGCGGGCCAGGATCACCGGGGTGGCGCCGGGACGGCCGGTCAGCAGGATGTCGCGGGCCTTGCCCAGCTGGTCGCGGCGGCGCTGCGAGACCGGGTTGTAGAAGCAGACGACGAAATCCGCCGCCGCCGCCGCCTTCAGGCGGGCTTCGATACTCTCCCAAGGGGTCAGCAGGTCCGACAGCGAGATGGTGCAAAAGTCGTGGTTGACCGGAGCCCCGGCCCGCGCGGCGGCGGCTTGCAGGGCCGAGATGCCGGGCGCCACGATGATTTCGACCCGGTTCCAGGCCGGATCGCCGGCGCGGTCCAGCAGCTCGAACACCAGGGTCGCCAGGGCGTAGATGCCGGGATCGCCGGAGCAGACCAGCGAGACCGTCTTGCCCTCGGCCGCCAGCTCCAGCGCCTTGCGGGCGCGGGCTTCCTCGGCCCCCAAGGCGCTTTCGTGGCGATTTTTTGCGCTGGCGGCGGGGCCGAGCAGGTCGAGATACATGGCGTATCCCACCAGATCGGTGGAGGCGGCGATGGCGGCCGAGGCCTGGGGCGAGCGCCATTCCGGGGTGCCGGGACCGATGCCGACCACGTAAAGCCGCCCTTGCGCCCGGCCGATGGCCATGGGATCGACCGGACGGGGTGAGCGGGCCACGGCGCAGGTGGTCCGCGCCCCCTTGACCTTGGGGACGATCAGGTCGGCCTTGGGGTCGGCGGCGGCCAGGGCGGCCCCTTCGGCGACGCCGTGGCAGCCGGTCTCGGCGAAGACCACGTCCGAGGGGTGGACCAGCCGGTCGGCTTCGCGTTCCAGCTCCTGGGCGGTGAAGAAGCGGGCCGGGACTCCCAGTTCGGCGGCCAGGGCATGGATGGCGGCCTCATCGGATTTGAGGTCGATGCTGGCGACGCAGGCCACCGCCAGCGGAGACAGGGCTTCGGCCGCCATGGTGTCGCGCACCAGGGCGATCAGCTCCTCCGTCGGAGCGCCGCGTTCGCAGCCGACGCCAAGGGTCAGGACCGGCGGATGGAATACCAGCTCGTGATCGTCGGGGGTCACGGCGCGGTCGGTGACGCGGATGGTCAGCTCGCCCGTCTCGGCGAAGGTCAGATCGTCCAGCCAGCCAGCCTCGCCGGCCTCGACCTCCAGGGTCACCTCTTCCTCGGCCAGCAGGGCGGCGGCCACGGATTTCGCGGTGGCCGGGTTGGCCAGACGCCAGCCCGGCGGCGGGTCGTCCAGGGCAAGGCCCAGGGTCAGTTCGCCGGCGGTGGTCAGCGACGGCGACACGCCCAACGCCTGACTGATCCGCCGCGCCAGGGTATTCGCGCCGTGATGGCCGCCCAGCAGCGGCACCACCGACGAGCCGTCCACCGCCACCGCCAGGACCGGCGGTTCGTCCCGCTTGTCCGACAGCAGCGGCGCCACGGCGCGGATCAGGATGCCGGCGGCGCAGACGCCGACGATGGGAATCCCGGCGGCGAACAGGGCGCGGAGATGGGCCATGGCGTCGGTGAAGGTCTCGTCGCCCTCGACCCGTCCGGCCAGACTGTGAATGCGGGCGCCGGGCAGCACCGAGCGCAGTCCGTGGGCGGTTTCCAGCCCGGCGGGGCTGACCACCACCAGCGCGATGTTCTTCACAACCATGCCTGTCCTCGCCGATGTACCAGAATGATGGAGAAATAGGGGAGTTCGGTGACTGCGCCGGGGTGGAAGATCCGCTGGCCGGGCAACCCCACCCGCTCGATGATGCGGGCCTTGTCCCACAGGCCCAGCCGCTCCAGCACCGCCCGGACCTTGGGCAGATGGCGGCCGACCTTCATGATCGCCGCCGCATCCGAGGCGCTTAGAAGGGCTTCGATCTCGGACTCGCTCCGGGTGGCCGGGATGATCGCCACTCCGTCGTCCCAGGCGCAGAGCGGCGCCTGCAGGGCCGCCCCGGCCGCCATGATCGACGACACGCCCGGCACAATTTCAACCGGGAAGCGATTCGACAGGCGGGCGAACAGATAGATGAAGGAGCCGAAGAAGAACGGGTCACCCTCGCACAGCACCGCCACGTCGCGTCCGGCTTCCAGATGCCGGGCGATCTCGGTGGCGGCGCGGTCATAGGCGGCCTCGGTCCCGGCCCGATCGACGGTGAAGCCCATGCGGATGGCGATCTCGATCCGTCCCGGCGGAATATGGGCGGCGGCGATGCCCCGCGCCATGCCGTCACCTTCCAGCGGCGCGGGCCATGCCAGCACCGGGACCTCGTTCAGGATGCGGACGGCCTTCAGGGTCAGCAGCTCGGGATCGCCGGGGCCGATACCCAGGCCGTAGAGGGTGCCGGTCATCGCTTCCACCCCACATACTGAGTGACCGGCATCGCCGGATGCCAGGAATGAAAATCGCCGACCGGGGCCAGCCGCGCGACCGACAGCCGGGTCATCTCGCCGCCATGACCGGCATGGAAGGCGATCAGGGCGGCCTCGCCCTCGACGGTGACGGCGTTGGCGGCCAGCCGCCCGCCCGGCTTCAGCGCGGCGCGGCAGATGTCGAGCAGGCCGGGCTCGGACACCCCGCCGCCGACGAAGATGGCGTCGGGGGCGGTGTCGCCCAGCGGGAGCCCGGCGGGAGCCTTGGCGGCGACCACCGCCAGCCCCGGCACTCCCAGGGCGGCGGCGTTGAGGGCGATACGTCCGGCGCGTTCGGCGCGGGGCTCGATGGCGATGGCCTCGCCGCCGGCTCGCATCCACTCGATGGCGATGGAGCCGCAGCCGGCACCCACATCCCACAGCAATTCGCCAGGCAGGGGGGCGAGGGCCGCCAGAGTCACGGCGCGGATTTCGCGCTTGGTCAGTTGGCCGTCATGGAGGAAGGCGTCGTCGGGCAGGCCGTACCCACGGGCCAGCGGCCGGGTTCCCGCCGTCACGGCGCATTCCACCGCCACCACGTTCAGGTCCGATCCGGCCTGGGGGCCTTGGATGATTCGCTCGTGCGGGCCGCCGAGCCGCTCCAGCACGGTGAGGCGGCTGAGACCATAGCCGTGACGGTCCAGCAGTCCGGCCACCTTTGCCGGAGTGGCGGCGTCCTCGGACAGGATCAGCAATCGCCGGCCGGGGGCGAAATGCAGCGCCAGGGCCTCCACCGGCCGGCCATGGGCGGTCAGGCACAGGCAGTCCTGCACCGGCCATAGCAGGCGGGAGGCCGCCAGGGAAAATGCGCCGGGATGGGGCAGCACGGCAAGCTCGCCCGGCTCGAACCATCGCGACAGGGTGGCGGCGGCTCCGAACCACATGGGATCGCCGCTGGCCAGCGCCACCATCCGGCGGCCTCGGCGGGCCTCCAGCTCGGGGCGGTTTTGGGCGAAGGGGCTGGCCCAGATCAGCCGCTCGGCCGCGCCCCGGGGGACCATGGCCAGATGGCGCGCGCCGCCCACCAGCACCTCGGCCCCGTCGATCAAGGCGCGGGCGGCGGGAGTCAGTCCGTCCAGCCCGTCCTCGCCGATTCCGATGACGCTCAGCCACGGCGTCATGTCAATCGACCTTCAAGCGTCGGGCGGGCGCTCGGAGACGGGCCGCTCACTCCAGCCCACCCGACAGGGCGTTGACCGCCGCCGCCGCCATGGCGCTGCCGCCGCGACGGCCGCGCAGGGCCACATGGGGCAGGCCGGAAGCGATCAGGGCGTCCTTGCATTCCACCGCGCCGACGAAACCGACGGCGAAGCCCAGAATCAGGGCCGGGCGCGGTCCACCGGCCGCGATCAGCTCCAGCAGGCGGAACAGGGCGGTCGGCGCATTGCCGATAGCCACCACCGCGCCGTCCAGCCGGTCCCCCCAGCACTCCACCGCCAGGGCGGAACGGGTGGCGCCAGCGGCCCTGGCGGCGGCGGCGCTGGCCTCGGCCAGGGTGCAGACCACCGCGTTGCCGGCCTTGAGGCGGTTGCGGATGATGCCGTGGGCGACCATCTCGGCATCCACCAGAATCGGCTTGCCGGCGGCCAGGGCGGCGCGTCCGATCGCCCCGGCCCCGTCGCTCCAGGCCAGATCGGCGATGATATCGGTCATGCCGCAGGCATGGGTCACCCGGATCGCCAGATCGGTCAGATCGGCGGGAATCCGGTCCAGGTCGGATTCGGTCCGGATGGTGGCGAAGCTCTGGCGGTAGATCTCAGCCGGGTCGTTGATCCAGCCACTCACCGGACTCAGCCCTCGTGGGGGTGGTGGTGGTGACCATGCCCATGCCCATGGCCGTGATCATGACCATGATCGGCGTCGGTGCCGATGCCGCGCACATGGTGATGATGGCCGGCCTGGACCGCGCCGACCGAGGCCTCGTAGCCCACCACCTGCTCGCGATATTTGCACAGCTGGCAGTTCATCTGGGCGCCACCGCCAAGGATTTCCTCGACCCGCTCGACGAAGCTGTCGATCACCAGGGGATGGTCGTTGAGGTAGGGCGCCTTGAGGAACTCCACGCCGGGATTGGCCTTGGCGGCCTCGTCGGTCCAATCGTAGATGCGTTTGACCAAGATGCCGGTGAACAGGAAATAGGGGAAGACGATGACCCGCTTGTAGCCAAGTCTGACGCAACGCTCCAGCGCCTGATCCACCAGCGGATAGGCGACGCCGGAAAAGCCGATCTCGGCCCAGCCGAACTCCATGCCTTCCCACAACATGCGCGCCACCTTGGCGATGTTGGAATTGGCGTCGGGGTCGTTGGTGCCGCGTCCGACCACCAGCAGCAAGGTGTCCTTGCGCTCGGCGCCGGGTGCGCCCATGGCCTCGGCTTCCTCGATGCGGGCGCGGGCGGCCTTCAGCAGCTTGGCGTCGATGGCCAGCTCGCGGCCGTAATTGACCTCCAGCGCGGGATTTTCCGACGCGAAGGAGTTGACTTCCCACGGCAGGTCGTTCTTGACGTGGCCGGCGGCGAACAACATGCCGGGGACCGCCAGGATACGGCCGACGCCCTTATCCTTCAGGGCGTCGAGGCCGGTCTTGATGATGGGGGTGGCGAATTCGAGAAAGCCGCTCTCGACCTCATACTGAGGGAGTCTGGCCTTGAGGTGGCGGGCCAGGGCGCCGAATTCGGCGACGGCATCCACGTCGCGGCTGCCATGGCCGCACAGCATAACCCCAATTTTCTTCGTCATGACGCCTGGTCCTTGCCTTCGAGCGAACGGGTCGGCTGGTCCGTGCCTCCGGCCGATGCGGGCGGACTATAGGCGTGAGGCAAGGCTTGGTGCCAGAGCAAAATCTTAGACCGGGAAGGTGACGATCACCACCGTGCCGCCATCCCTGGAGATGGCCGAGCGGCCGTTCAACTGGCGGGTCAGGGCGCGGATCAGGCTGAGGCCGATACCCTTGCCGGGCTGGCTGGGCATGCCGACGCCATCGTCGCGGATGGAAAAGTGCCACAGACTCTCGTCTCGGGTCAGCGAGATGGTGATGGCGCCGCCGCGCCCGTCGGGGAAGGCGTGCTTCAGCGCGTTGGTCAGGGCTTCATTGGCCAGCATGCCCAGCGGCACGGCCCGGTCCAGATCCAAGGTGCCGGTGACGTCCACATGGACGGTGACGCCGCCCTTCCCCGAGCCGTAGCTGCTGACCAGCGCTTCGGCCAGACGCCCGAAATAAATCCCAAGATCGACGTTGGAGGCCAGATTGCGCTCGTACAGGGTCTGGTGGACCAGACCCATGGAGTGGATGCGGTCCAGGGCGTCCTTCAGCGTCTCCCGCGCGGTGTTATCGGCGACGTGCAGCGACTGCATGGTCAGCAGGCTGGAAATAACTTGAAGATTGTTCTTCACCCGGTGGTGAACCTCTTGGAACAGCACGTCCTTTTCCGCCAGGGCGGAGGTCAGCTCGGTGGTTTTCTGCTCGAACGAACGCAGCAGGCGGGTCTCGTGACGCAGGCTTTCGCCGGCCATCACCGTCAGGGCCAGCAGCAGCAGCATGCCGCCGGCGAACAAGGTGGTGCCGCGCTGGGTCCGGATGGTCCAGTCGCGAAAGACCATGTCCATGGTCATGCCGGCGGTCACCACCAGGTCCAGGTCGGGCAGATGGCGGAACGAGATCAGCCGGTCCACCTTGTCGACCACGGAAACGGCGCGATAGATCCCTTCCGATCCCTTGGCGAATTCCGTGAAAGGATGCTTGGAGGTATCAAAGCGGAACAGGGGGTTGTCCGGAAGGGGGTGGCGGGCGATCAGGGTGCCGTCAGTGCGAACGACCAGAAAGATGGAACCCTGATCCGGCGGTTGAAGAGCCGTGTAGAAATCAGCGAAAACCTCCGGCCTGATCAGAATCTCGGCCACGCCCCGGACTTCGCCGCTCCGGTTGATCAAGGCGCGGCTGAAGACGATGAAATGCTCCGGCTTGTTCTGCTCCACGATCCTGGCGCTGATCACCGTCCGGCCGGGTTGCGTCCAGGACCGCGACAGGGACTCCCGGTCGATGGCGATATGGACGAAAGGCTCGCGGCGGTCGGTGGACAGGATCTGGTCGGACTTGTCGTCATGGATGCCGATGGAAAAGCCGCCGGGAATGCCGGCCAGCACCATATCGAGCCAGTCGCGATCCGGCTCGGAACCGCGAAGATCGGCCAGCGGACGCTCGGCCAACCGGTCCTCGATCCGCAGCAGGCTGGCATGAGTCCCGGCATGCAAGCCGCGAATATGAGACTCGACCAGCCGCGACGACAGGCCAAGATCGGCCCTCCAATCCGCCAGGGTGGCGTCATAATCGGACCAGATGGAGGTGACCAGACCGATCACGCCGCCGATCAGGGTCAGCCCGACGATGACCGTGATCAGGAACCGGGGCCGGGGCAGGCGAGCCATGACTATCCGCCTCGGCGGCGGCTGCCCCGGTGGCGGTCGTCCTCGTCGTCGAACAGGGATGTCAGCTGGGCCATCATGGTGCCGCCCAGATCCTCGGCATCCATGATGGTGACGGCGCGGCGGTAGTAGCGGGTGACGTCGTGGCCGATGCCGATGGCCACCAGTTCCACCGGCGAGCGGGTCTCGATGAACTCGATAACATCGCGCAGATGCTTTTCCAGGGTATTGCCGGGATTGGCCGACAGCGTCGAATCGTCCACCGGCGCGCCGTCGGAAATGACCATCAGGATACGACGCTGCTCGGACCGGGCAATCAGCCGGTCATGAGCCCACATCAAGGCCTCGCCGTCGATATTCTCCTTCAAGATGCCTTCGCGCAGCATCAGGCCAAGATTGCGCCGCACCCGCCGCCACGGCGCATCGGCCGCCTTGTAGATGATGTGACGCAGATCGTTGAGACGGCCGGGATTGGGCGGCTTGCCTCCGGCCTGCCACTTCTCGCGCGCCTGGCCGCCCTTCCAGGCCCGCGTGGTGAAACCCAGCAGCTCGACCTTGACGCCGCAGCGTTCCAGGGTGCGGGCCAGCAGGTCGGCGCTCATGGCCGCCACGGTGATCGGCCGTCCGCGCATGGAGCCGGAATTGTCGATCAGCAACGACACCACGGTGTCGCGGAAATTGGTTTCCTTCTCGATCTTGAAGGACAGCGAGTGCGACGGATTGGCGACGATGCGGGCCAGCCGCCCGGTATCGAGCATGCCTTCTTCCAGGTCAAAGTCCCAGGCGCGGGTCTGCTGGGCCATCAACTTGCGGTGCAGGCGGTTGGCCAGCTTGGAGACCACCCCCTGGAGGTGGACCAACTGGCTGTCCAGCTGGCCGCGCAGGCGGGTCAACTCCTCGGGATCGCACAGTTCCTCGGCGCTGACCGTCTGATCGAAGGCGGTGGTGTAGGGGTGGTAGGGACGATCCAGTCCGGCCGAATTGGACAGCTGGTCCTGGCGGTCGCGCGAAGGGCCGCCGGCCTCCTCGGTTCCGGCGCCCATCAGCATGATGTCGTCGCCGTCCTGGTCGCCGTCCTGGTCGCCAGTGCTTTCGGACGAGCCCGGCGCCTGGGTCTCGCCGTCGGATTGCTGGTCCTGGCCCTCACCCTCGCCGTCCTTCTGTTCGCCGGACGAGGCGGAATCCTGCGACTGCTGGCCCTCCTCGCCTTCGTCGCTGTCCTCGGTTTCGGAAGGCTGATCGACGCCGAGATCCATCTGGCGCAGCAGGTCGTAGAGCCCCTTGGCGAAGGCGTCCTGATCGCGCAGCAGACCCTTGAGGCGGTCCAGCGTCGCACCGGCCTTGGCCTCGACCTCGTCGCGCCACAGATCCACCGCGGCCTGCGCCGAAGGCGGCGGCGCCAGACCGGCAAAGCGTTCGCGGGCGATCAGGCGCATGGCCTCGGCCAGCGGCACCTGCTCGCGCCGGACCGCCCGGTCGAGGCCTTCGGCACGGGCGCGCTGCTCCAGCACCTCGGCGATATTGGCGGCGACACCGGCCATGTGGCGGGTACCCAGCGCCTCGACGCGGGCCAGCTCGACCATTTCATAGACCTTGCGGGCCTCGGGCAGTTGCGGCACGCACCGGGCATGCAGGGAATCGTCGTGGTAGCGCAGCCTGAGGCCGATGGCGTCGGCGGTGCCGCGCAGCCGCGCCAGATCGGCGGGCAAGATGGTGCGGGGCGGCGCGGGCAGACGAATCTCGGCCCCGCGCACCGAGCCCTTGCCAGCGGCGTAGCCCACATCCAGGTCGGGCTTGCCGGCGATGGCGCGCAGCGTGGCCGCGGTGGTCCGCCGGATCAGGTCGGCCGGCGTCTCGTCGCCATCGGCGGGTTTCTCGTTGCTCACCGGACTCAGGCCAGCAACCGCGCCGGCCCCTCCGGGAGGTCCTCGCCGAAGCAACGCTGATAGTATTCCGCCAGGATCGGCCGCTCGACCTCGTCGCACTTGTTCAAGAAGGTGACGCGGAAGGCATAGGCGCGATCACTGAAGATGGCGGTGTTCTCGGCCCAGGTGATCACCGTGCGCGGGCTCATCACCGTCGAGATGTCGCCGTTCATGAAGCCGGCGCGGGTAAGATCGGCCATCATCACCATCTTGGACACGATGTCGCGGCCCTCGGCGGTGTCGTAGCCCTTCAGCTTGGCGACGATGATGCCGCACTCGGCCTCGTGCTCCAGATAGTTGAGGGTGGCGACGATGTTCCAGCGGTCCATCTGACCCTGATTGATCTGCTGGGTGCCGTGATACAGGCCGGTGGTGTCGCCCAGCCCCACCGTGTTGGCGGTGGAGAACAGCCGGAAGGCGGGATGCGGCCGGATCACCCGATTCTGGTCGAGCAGGGTCAGGCGGCCTTCGACCTCCAGCACGCGCTGGATCACGAACATCACGTCGGGGCGGCCGGCGTCGTATTCGTCGAACACTAGGGCGCAGGGGTGCTGTAGCGCCCAGGGCAGGATGCCTTCACGGAATTCGGTGATTTGCTTGCCGTCCCTGACCACGATGGCGTCCTTGCCGATCAGGTCGATGCGGCTGATATGGCTGTCGAGGTTGACCCGGATGCACGGCCAGTTGAGGCGCGCCGCCACCTGTTCGATATGGGTGGACTTGCCGGTGCCGTGATAACCCTGGACCATGACGCGGCGGTTGAAGGCGAACCCGGCCAGGATGGCCCGCGTCGTGTCGGGGTCGAAGCGATAGGCCGGGTCCACATCGGGGACATGCTCGCTGCCGAGGCTGAAGGCCGGAACCATCATGTCGGTGTCGAGGCCAAAGGCGTCGCGGGCGGAAATCTCGATATCGGGCATTGCCAGCGGGTGATCCGAGGCAAGCGGGCTCTGAGTCTTGGCGGTCATGTCAGTCACTGTCCATTTGCCCCGAGGTCATACCGCGCTTCAGGGTGTTGTAAGCCTGGTTGATGCATTTGAAGCGTTCCTCCGCTCCCTTGTCCCCATTATTGGTGTCGGGGTGGTGGCGTTTGACCAGCTCCTTGTAGCGGGTCTTGAGAATGGCGAGGGTGAGTGGGCCATGCAACTCCAGCACCTTCATGGCCTCTTCCTCCGGGGTGGCGGGGGCGTGGGCCTTGCGGCGCTGCTGCTCCTCCGCCTCCTTGTCCATGAAGTCGAAGGGATCGTGGACGGTGAAGGTGAAATGGCGCTTGTTGCCCTGCATGCCCAGCGGCCAGGTGGGGCGCTGCCAGGTGGCGTCCTTGCGGGTTTCCGCCTCGATCTCCTCCGGCCCCATGCCGGCATAGTAGTTCCAGGCCGAGTTGTATTCCCGCACATGGGGGAGGCAGAACCAGTAGTATTCATTCAGCCGGTCCCGCGCCCGCGGCGCCCGGAATTCGGCGTCGTGACGGCAGCCCGGATGGTCGCATTGCCGGAGGGACGGCTGCGGATCGGGGGGCGCGAATGTGGCGCGCCAGCTTCTGCGTGTGTTCGTTGCCTTCATCACATTGGCCATAATGGGGGTTGCCGCAGCCCAAGGCAAGGCGTCAACGCCAGCATTTTCGCCCTTGACGGCGGCGACGATCCGGCCCACTTGGGATGAGATGGTTATAAAAGGGACTTAACGATGCGCGTTGCTCCGGTCATGCAGAAGAAGCTTGAGGACGGCTTGCGGCCGGCCCGCCTCGTCATCAACGACGATTCGAACCGCCATGCCGGCCATGCCGGCCACAATCCCGACGGCGAAAGCCATTTCAGCATCGTGGTGGTCGCCGAAGCCTTTACCGGCAAAAGCCGCGTCGACCGTCACCGCATGGTCAACGCCCTGCTGGCCGACGAACTGGCCGGCCGGGTCCACGCCCTGGCGCTGACCACCCTGACTCCAGCCGAGGATAAGTAAGAGGGACCAAAACCCGACGGCCCCCTGGGCGCGGAGTTGCGGCCAAAGGCCGGCGCGCCCCATGGCGCGTAGCCGAGGGGCCGGATGGCCCCGCCCGGCGCATGAGGGCCACTACAAATGAATAAGAGTCGGCGCCAGCCAGCCCAACAGGCCAAAGGCGATGCCGACCATTCCCAGCCCACCGGCGGCGAAGGCCAGACCCAGCATACCGGTGACCACGGCGGCCGAGCACAAGACGATGGAAATCTGCAACGCGGCCGCACCGTACTCGAACATGTGGTAGGAGCTTAACGCCCTGTCGCGAACGGCCTCGGCTACCTTGGCCTTGGCGGCCAGTTCCTTGCGGCCCTCGCCGGTTTCCGGCTCGGAATCATAGCGCAGCGCCGCCGCGCGCCAATCGACGACCCGCTTGCCGGCCGACGCCTTCAGTTCGGGGGACTCGGCCAGGATCAGAGTTTCCAGGGCGTCGGCGGCGGTCCGCATGGTGGTCATACGGATCGTCTTGGCCTGAAAGAACGCCCACAGATTGGAAGCCTCGATATTCGCCGACACCGAGGTGTTCTGCGCCGACTTGCCACTGGCCTCCACGATGGCGAGCAGGGCGGCCAGCACGCTGATCAGAACCGCGATATTCCTGTTGCGGCTGTTTTTGATCGGACTGGCATTCTTATCGCCATGGTGGTCATCATGGTGGCCGTGATGGGCCGCCTCGTGGATGGTTTCATGGGCTTCATGCGCTTCCATGGTGATCCTTCACGGGTTAATGTGGGGGGAGTGAAATCAGCAATCGGAGTGCCAGAGTATGTTCGCGGTCCACTGCAAGGACAAGCCCGGTCACCTTCAGACCCGTCTCGACAACCGCGCCGCCCATCTGGAGTATATGAAGGCTAATATCGACAAAATCGTGATCGGCGGCCCGCTTCAGACCGATGATCGCCAAGGCATGATCGGCAGCCTGTTGGTGCTCGACTTCACCGATCGCGCCGCGCTCGACGCCTTTCTGGCGGATGATCCCTATGCCAAGGCCGGCCTGTTCGAGAGCGTCACGGCGACCCCATTCAAAAAAGTGTTTCCCTGATGGCCTTCTGGCTGGTCAAGTCCGAACCGGGGGCGTGGTCCTGGGACGATCACGTCAGGAAGGGCGTGCAGTACTGGGACGGGGTGCGCAACCATCAGGCCGCCGGCAATATGAAGGCCATGAAGCTGGGCGACCGCGCCTTCTTTTACCACTCGGTGGAGGAAAAGCGCATCGTCGGCGTGGTCGAGGTGGTGCGCGAGTCCTACCCCGACCCCACCGATCCCGACGGCAAATGGGTGGTGGTGGACTTCAAGGCGCTGATGCCGCTGAGGACGCCCGTCACCCTGGCCCGGATCAAGGGCGACCCCCGGCTGGAGCATCTGCCCCTGGTGCGCCAGTCCCGCCTGTCGGTCTGCCCGGTGGATGACGCGTCGTGGCGGCTGCTGTGCGACCTGGGAGGGGTGGAGGCGTGACGCCGCCCCTTTGCGCTCTCGACGATATCGACGACCCCGGCGCCAAGGGTTTTACGGTGACGCGGGACGGCGGCCATGTGCGGATTTTCGTGGTGCGCCGGGGCGCGGAAGTGTTCGGCTATGTCAATTCCTGCCCGCATGTAGGCGCGCCGCTGGACATCGAGGCCGACAAGTTCCTCGACATCTTCAAGACCGGCATCCTGTGCGCCAACCACTTCGCCCTGTTTGAAATCGAGTCCGGCCATTGCGTGCGGGGGCCGTGCAATGGCCGCGATCTTCAGCGATTTCCCGTGACGGTTCGGGCCGGAATGGTGGTTATCGCCTAACACCCTGGATTGATTATTGTTCCATAATAGCGTGGTGCCTACCCCTTCGAGCGGGCTTGTTTCCCCCGCGCGAGTCGAACATACTTGCCGCCTACCTATCTGGGGAAACGCCCCGCGCCGGGCAAACACGATCGCGGGTCAATCAAAAAAGGGAGACACCCCCACAATGTCCGACGTCTATCCAATCTCTGCCGAAACCGCCAAGAACGCCCTGATCGACGAGAAGACCTATACCGAATGGTATGCGCGCTCGATCAACGATCCCGAAGGGTTCTGGGGGGAGCACGGCAAGCGTATCGACTGGATCAAGCCATACACCAAGGTGAAGGATGTCTCGTATACCGGCGACGTCCATATCAAATGGTACCATGACGGCACCCTGAACGTCGCCGCCAACTGCCTCGACCGGCATCTGGCCACGCGCGGCGATCAGACCGCCATCATCTGGGAAGGCGACGACCCCAGCGAGTCCGCTCACATCACCTACCGCGACCTGCACGAGCGGGTGTGCCGCCTGTCCAACGCCATGACCGATCTGGGCATCAAGGTGGGCGACCGCGTCACCATCTACCTGCCCATGATTCCGGAGGCCGCCGTGGCCATGCTGGCCTGCGCCCGCATCGGCGCGGTTCACTCCATCGTGTTCGGCGGCTTTTCGCCCGACGCCCTGGCCGGCCGCATCCAGGATTGCGACTCCAATCTGGTGATCACCGCCGACGAAGGTCTGCGCGGCGGCCGCAAGGTTCCGCTGAAGGCCAATGTGGACAAGGCGCTGGAGACCTGCTGGTCGGTCAAGAACGTCATCGTGGTCAAGCGCACCGGCGGCAACATCCACATGGTGACCGGCCGCGACAGCTGGTACGAAGAGCTGGTCGCCAAGGCGGCTCCGACCCATCAGCCGGCCGAGATGGACGCCGAGGCTCCGCTGTTCCTGCTCTACACCTCCGGTTCGACCGGCAAGCCCAAGGGTGTGCTGCACACCACCGGCGGCTATCTGGTCTACGCCTCCATCACCCATCAATACGTTTTCGACTACCATGACGGCGACATCTACTGGTGCACCGCCGATGTGGGTTGGGTGACCGGTCACTCCTACATCGTCTACGGCCCGCTGGCCAACGGCGCCACCACCTTGATGTTCGAAGGCATCCCGAACTATCCGACGGTGGCGCGCTTCTGGGAAGTGGTCGACAAGCACAAGGTCAACATCTTCTACACCGCGCCGACCGCCATCCGTTCGCTGATGCGCGAAGGCGAGGCCCCGGTCCAGACCACCAGCCGCAAGTCGCTGCGCCTGCTGGGTTCGGTGGGCGAACCCATCAATCCCGAGGCCTGGACCTGGTATCACCGCGTGGTCGGCGACAATCGCTGCCCCATCGTCGACACCTGGTGGCAGACCGAGACCGGCGGCATTTTGATTTCACCGCTTCCCGGTTGCACCGATTTGAAACCGGGTTCTGCGACGATTCCCTTTTTCGGCGTGAATCCAAAAATTGTGAAGGAGGACGGCTCACCGGTCACCAAACCGGGCGAGGGGGGCTATCTTGTCATCAGCGAACCGTGGCCCGGAATCATGCGCACGGTTTATGGACATCACGAACGTTTCAAAGAGACCTACTTCAAAAAATTTCCCGGCAACTATTATACCGGCGACGGCGCGCGTGTCGACGAAGATGGCTACTATTGGCTGATGGGAAGACTCGATGATGTGCTGAACGTATCAGGCCATCGCATCGGCACCGCAGAGGTGGAGTCGGCGCTCGTCTCTCACCCGAGTGTTGCAGAGGCGGCGGTAGTTGGGTTTCCGCATGAAATAAAAGGGGAAGGAATTTATGCCTACGTCACACTAAAAACGAGCCAGACAAATGAAGTGGGCCTCAAAAAAATATTGAGCGACCACGTTCGCAAAGTGATCGGCCCCGTCGCCACCCCCGACAAAATCCAATTCACACCATCCCTTCCCAAAACCCGCTCCGGCAAAATCATGCGCCGGATTCTGCGAAAAATTGCCTCCGGCCATGTCGAAGATCTGGGCGACACCAGCACACTGGCTGAACCCGGCGTTGTGGGTGCTCTGTTAGAGGGAAGGCAGTAAAAATTGGCTATTCAGTGAAATCTCAAACTATTTCTTTGAATTTTCATCAACATTGATGTATCATATTGATATTATTAGTGTTTTTCAATCCACGAAGTAGGCCTGGATATGACAGAAAAACTCTGGTTGCGCGGAGGATTTCCGCGTTCATTTCTGGCCGACACGGAACAAAACAGCTGGATCTGGAGAGAAAATTATATTTCCACATTTTTGGAAACCGATATCCCCCGACTGGGAATTCACATCCCCGCCGAAACCTTGCGACGATTCTGGATGATGTTGAGCCACTATCACGGGCAGGTTTTCAATGCTTCGGAATTGGGAAGATCTTTCGGCATTTCCGATATCACCGCGAGAAAATATCTCGATATTCTTGCGGGAACATTTATGGTCCGCATTCTTCCGGCCTGGTTTGCCAATACCGCCAAGAGGCAGGTCAAGAGCCCCAAAATTTATCTTCGGGACTCCGGCATTTTTCATGCCCTGCAGACCATCCGCACAAAAGAAGATCTGCTGTCCAACCCCAAACTCGGCGCTTCGTGGGAGGGGTTTGCGCTCGAAACTATTTCGGAAACATTGAAGAACAGCATGGAAGGATTGTTCTTCTGGCAGATACATTCCGGCGCCTCCGTCGATCTTTTTTGGAAGAGTGGTGGAAAAAATTTTGGTGTTGAATTCAAATATGCCGACGCGCCCAAAAGAACCAAATCACTGGAGGTCGCCGTGAGTGAACTGAAACTCGAACATTTGTGGATTGTTTATCCTGGCCCGGAAACCTACCCCCTTTCACCCGACATCACGGTCATTCCGCTGGCAAAGGCAGACACATTGCCTGGATAAGCAACTTTTATTGAAGGCCTGCCGATAGAAGGATCATGCAATCTGCTTTCATCTCTCTCACACTGGCAAGAGACATTGCCTCCTTTGGCATGCCCGCTGTCTCTGGATTGTCTCCAGAACTGGAACTATCTTATTCCCTGGGCGATTGTGTGATTGGAATTGGTGATTCGTTTGGTTTTATGCGCCACCTTCCCTGCTCGGAGTCGATGCGAATGTTTCCTGCAACCAGCACCGATTTTAAGGGTTATCAACGCTGGCGACGACAGAATGGGTTTTCAAAAAAAGATCCCTGCGACAAAACCAGTGAAACATTTTTGGGCCTACAAAAATATGCCGCCGATTTTGGAATAAAAATGTTTTTGGAACGAGCCGTTTCAAAAAACACTCTTTTATACATACTCGCCCTTCTTCAAAAATTGCCAGCTCCGTTTCTTGGAAATCAAAATTTAAGAGAAATTCATCTTGCAACAGAAAGGGTTATTTTTGACACCGACTTTGGCGCCTTTGAAAATGGAGCGGCCTATCTTTATAACAAGGGCATTTCAGGTTCGAGAAAAAACATGATCGGCTGGTTGCTTCATGAATTGGGCCACTCCACCGACGAGGGGCTAGCAAATGGAGAGTTACAACAGGCGCATCGCGTTCTTGCCGAAGGAGACCATGCCGACCCTTCGGTCATTTATGCTTTGGACTGGGGCTACGGCAGAGAAGACAGAAAGCGCTATATAAAAGAGCGGTGGAAGGAATTTGTGGCTGAAAATCATCTGATCTACATTGTCGCTGGAAAAAATTTCAGGGAACACATTCGCACCCTGCCTCCCGGCCCCATACAACAGGCCTATCAATACGTTTATGATTTTTTAAAGAACTCCGTTTTTGGTGGATATGAATATTGATCTCGGTTGCCGACTTTCTCGTTGCGCCCTTTATGAAGTAGGGCTAAAAGAGTCGTCATGAAAACCCGCACCGAAACCGACACGATTGGCAAAATTCAGATTCCTGAAAATATGTATTACGGCGCATCCACACAACGCGCGGTCGATAATTTTCCGCTAAGTGACCGACGTTTTTCTCGCCCCATGATTGAAGCCTTGGGGCTCCTCAAGTGGGCGGCGGCTGAAACCAACAGAGATTTAGACAAGCTTGACGCCAAATTGGCCAAAGCGATTGGTGATGCCGCACTCGAAGTGGCGAGTGGTAAATACGACGCCCATTTCGTCGTCGATGTTTTCCAAACCGGGTCCGGCACCTCCACCAACATGAACGCCAACGAGGTGATCGCCAACATCACGAATGTAAAACTGGGCGGCAAAGTCGGCGACAAAAAACCGATCCACCCCAACGATCAGGTCAACATGGGACAATCGAGCAACGACGTGGTCCCGAGCGCCATCCATGTGGCGGCGGCATTGGGCATTCAAAACAGTCTGGTTCCTTCTCTCAAAATTCTGGAAAAAGCATTAACCAAAAAAGCGGAGGCCTTCAAAAATATTATCAAGATCGGCCGCACGCATCTGCAAGACGCCACACCGATCACGTTGGGTCAGGAATTTGGCGGTTATGCAACGCAGATTAAAAAATCGATCCAACGCATTGAGATGTCTCTCGAAGGTTTGAAAGAATTGGCGATCGGCGGCACGGCGGTCGGCACCGGCATCAACACCCATCCGCAATTTGCCAAAAAAGTTTGTGAAAAAATCTCTTTCAAAACAAAAATCAAATTTGTCGAAGCGGAGGATCATTTTGAAGCGCAATCGGCCAAA
The DNA here is from genome assembly GCA_030651575.1 of Phaeospirillum sp. GTDB lineage: Bacteria > Pseudomonadota > Alphaproteobacteria > Rhodospirillales > Magnetospirillaceae > Phaeospirillum. The sequence continues at coordinate 21,168 of JAUSFB010000077.1, read as the reverse complement.
GACGCCTGTCTGTTTGCAAGCGGTGCGGTCAAAACATTGGCCGTGGCCATCATGAAAATCGTCAACGACCTGCGCTGGCTCTCGTCGGGCCCGCGTTGCGGGCTATTTGAAATCGAACTCCCCACACTGCAGGCCGGCTCTTCCATCATGCCAGGCAAAGTGAACCCGGTGATTCCCGAAGCGCTCGCACAGATTGCCGCACAGGTGATCGGCAACGATACCGCCATCACTGTCGGTTGCAGTTCCGGCAATTTTGAACTCAATGTGATGATGCCACTCATCGCCGCCAATCTTCTGGAGTCGATCGAACTTCTGGCCACCGGAAGTAAAATGCTGGCGGAGAAATGTGTGAACGGAATCAAGGCCAATGAAAAAAATTGCGAACAGATGGTGGAAAAAAGTCTGGCGATGATCACATCACTGGCACCGGTGCTGGGTTATGACCAATCGACCAAAATAGCCAAAGAGGCTTTCCAAAACGGCGAAACGATCCGCGAAATTTTAACCGAGAAAAAAATTCTACCGAAGAAAGAACTGGATAAACTGCTCGATCCAAGATCGATGCTATCCCCAAACAAAGGAGTATAGTGATTCTATGAAAAACAAAATGAAAGCAATTCCTGCAAAAGAGATCATGACCGAAGAACTGTTGTCGGTGGAACCCAACATCACCGTTCAGGAGGCCTCCGAGTTGATGGCCAAAAACAATATCGGCTCTCTGGTCGTATTAAGTCCCATCAAAGACCTGCTCGGAATCTTTACCGAACGCGATCTATTGCGTAGAGTAATCGCAAAAAAATTGAATCCCGCCACCACTCCCATTTCTGCTGTCATGACACCCAACGTGATGGTGGCGCAGGCCAACGACAGCACCTGGGAGCTGATGGAAATCATGGCTCGCGAAAAATTTCGCCATCTGCCGGTCGTCGATGGACGCAAAGTGGTTGGAATTATTTCGCTAAAAGACTTCTACAATTGTTTGTTGCAAAACGAGAGCTAACTGGATAGTCATTGCCGTCGCTGCAATGACACCATGACAAATCAACCCATACTCGCAGTGCTCGAAGTCATTTTGGCCCACTCGGCTGGCACCTGTTTTGGCGTGCAAGGAGCCATCGATATCGCCGAAGACAAACGCAAACCCATTCTCGGTCCGCTGGTTCACAACCCCAAAATTGTCGGCGATCTGGCCAAGCAGGGCATCCCCATTCTGGAACGCTACAGCGACCTCGAAGCTCTACAGGGCCAGGGCGTCAAAGAAATCATCATCACCGCACACGGATATCCCAAAGAACTCAAACAAAAATTGCTCGATAACAACATTCAGTTTCATGATGCCACCTGTCCCGTTCTGCTGAAATGGGTTTATGGAAAAATCGCCAGCTTTGAAGCGGAGGGTTATGCCATCGTCATCGTCGGCAACCCCAATCACGCCGAGATTATCGCCAGCAGAACTTACGGCACAAACACACACGTTGTTTATTCCGAAGAAGAGATTGATGCCCTTCCTGATGGTCTGGAAAAAGTGGTGGCCATTTGTCAAACTACCATCACGCGCGAAAAATTTGAAAACCTGGTCGACTACATGCGAGCGACAAAATATCCGCACCTGAAGGCGGTCGATACCCGTTGCAAGCCGGTCAAAAATCAGCAGGAGGCGGTGGAGATGCTGGCCAAATGGGTAGATGCGATGGTCATCATTGGCGGTTTTGATTCTTCCAACACCACCAATCTGGCAAAACTTTCGCAAAAATATCTTCCCAACACCACCTATCACATCGATTCCGCCGCCATGCTGAAACCGGAGTGGTTCAACGGCGTGCACAATATGGGGTTGGGTGCCGGCACCTCCACGCCGAAATCGCAGATCAAAGAAGTTCAGCAACGCATACTGGAAATCTTCCCGGGCAAAGTGATGTTCCGACAAGAATCCAAAGATGGCGAAATTCTCGACGCCGATTTTACGAAGGAAGATGAAATTTGAAAGGTGTCATTGCGAGCGTAGCGAAGCAATCCCGATGATCAACTGGATTGCTTCACCCCTAAAGGGGTTCGCAATGACAAAATAAAATGTCCCAACCCATCCTAAATCCCCTCATCGACAAATATCTTTATCAATTGGCCAAGGCCGATGATGAGACCGTCCTGAAAGAGATGGAAGGCTACGGCTACGCGCGCAAGTTTCCGATGATCGGCCGCGTGGTGGGGCGCTTTGTGAATCTGCTGGCGCAAGGGATGAATGCCAAACGCATTTTTGAATTGGGTTCCGGTTTCGGTTTTTCGGCCTACTGGTTTGCCAAGGCAGTTGGCCCAGATGGAAAAGTGTTTTGCACCGATGGCGATGCCGAAAATAAAATCAAAGCGGAAAATTTTTTAAAGAAGGCGGGGCTTTGGAATCGCATCGAATATCAGACCGGCTATGCACAGGATATTTTTCAAAAAACATCGGGCGATTTCGATATTGTTTATAACGATGTCGACAAAGGCCAATATCCCGGCGTCTTTGAATTGGTCTGGAAAAGAATCCGCCCCGGAGGTTTCTACATCGCCGATAACACCTTGTGGTTTGGAAGAGTGGTCGAAGAAAAAGTGACCGATGATGTAAAACCGGGCTGGACAGAGGCGATCAAACAACACAACGAAACGATCTTCAATCACCCCGAATTCGAAGCCAGCATTGTCCCCTTAAGAGACGGGGTGCTGATGGCCAGACGGAAATAATTACCTTTGAGAGCCTTCCGGTTGCATAAAATTGGCCTCAACATCCCCATCGAAATCATCAACAGGAGAAATGTCACCCTCACCGCCAAGATCACCCTCATCGGACTCTCCATCGGACTGCCCCCAGAAAAGCATCCAAGGGATTTCCGTACGCGGATCGTCCCACATCGAAGACCATGGGGGATAAATACCACTCACGAGAATTTGGCTCCCATACAATATGTCTGCTTTGGCATCTTCCCAACCACTTCCGCTGGCCACAATACGATTTTCTGCAACGAGATGAAACTGTTGGTCCACAATATCCGGAACCAGACCACTCGATAGCATAGCCTGACAATATTTCTTTGTTGCTTGGCGATCACCAATTCTTAAAGTCCCTGCAGAAAGTTGGCCCAGAACTTTAGCCGCGGCGGCAGCAAACCGATCCGCAGGAATGGCTTCGAGATCATGAGCCACATCCAGAAGGTGTAGATGTGCGGCTTCTCCAATGGCCAAACGGACAATATCCAATCGGAGAAAATTCGTATCTCGATAATCAATAACGGCTGTTGCAGCAATCCCCGCCGCAACCCCTTGAGCTTCGGCCAAAGCCTCTTCACTGTAGATAATTGTGCTAGCATGTGCGGCAAGATAACCCGGCGCGCCCAAAATATTTGCAGATAATGTTGTCGGCTGAATAATCATAAGTTCTCCTTTGTTGTTTTGCTGTCACACTCTTATCGCACCTTGTCAAAAAAAGTTGCCTCTTTTTTTAAATTTTTTACAAATCTACAAGTAGGTGTTAATAATCCTTGTATCTGTTTAAAATTATTAAAGAAATCTATTTTCAATCTCGGTATGATGGGTGAAGGAATTCTTGCAATCCCATGGCATGCCATATAGAGAGCCGTCTAAATCAAACCCTTTATGACTACGTCAACCCGCAGATATATCCGCCAGGTGATTTTGCCGGAACTCTGGCCGCTGGGCCAAGAGAAACTTGGTGCGGCCAAAGTGCTGATCGTCGGGGCTGGGGGGCTGGGTTCTCCGGCGGCTCTCTATCTGGCGGCGGCGGGAGTCGGAACAGTCGGGCTTGTCGATTTTGATGTCGTTGATCTCTCCAATTTACAGCGCCAAATTTTGCACACCACTCAAAGAGTGGGGGAGGCCAAAACAGAATCGGCGCGCAAAACTCTGACAGAACTCAATCCCGAAATTAAAATTGAAACGCATAATATAAAACTCACACAGGACAACGCTCAATCTCTTTTTAAAAATTGCGATGTGATCGTTGATGGCTCGGACAATTTTGCAACACGTTATATTATCAACGACACCTGCGTGCGTTTAAAAAAACCGTTTGTGCACGGAAGCGTGTTGCGTTTTGAGGGCCAAGTCTCTGTTTTCTGGCCGGGGCGCGGGCCATGTTATCGCTGTCTCTATTCCACGCCACCACCGCCAGAGGATTCTCCCTCCTGCGCGGAGGCGGGCGTGTTGGGCGTATTGCCGGGGATCATCGGCACATTGCAAGCGACCGAGACGATCAAAATTATTCTGGAAAAAGGCGATCTGCTTTTGGGACGCCTTCTCTGTTGTGATGCCCTGAAAATGAATTTCAAAGAGATCAAATTTTCCTATGACACCGACTGCCTTTGTTCAAAAAATCGCCAAACAATATGACCGCCGCTTTTTGAGCGCCGACCCGGTCTGGTTTGCGCATCAATATACCGATCCGCGCGAGCAGGAGATTGTTGCCTTTGTTTCGGCGTTGCTGGCGTTTGGGAATGCAAAGTCAATTTTGGCATCGGTGGAAAGCATTTTAAAATTATGGACCAGGGAGAAAGGACTAGTGACTGAGGATCAAACGCTGGGGCATCGGTGGGTCCGCCACGAAGACATTGAACTCCTCTTTCGTGTGATTAAAAAAATATTAAAATCGCATGGTTCGATTGAGAATTTTTTTCTGGCGGGCTACAAAGAATCTGATTTGGATGTGGGGAGTGCGTTGGTCAGTTTTTCGGAAAGGATTAAACGGTTGGCGACCGGGATTGCTTCGCCCTCTGGGCTCGCAATGACAAGGGGGACGCGCGGTTTTAGTTTTCTTTTTCCATCCCCTGCCGGAAAGTCCCCCTGCAAGCGGCTCAATATGTTTTTGCGCTGGATGGTGCGCGCAGAAGATGGCATCGATCTGGGACTTTGGAAAAATATTCCGCCATCCAAACTGATTGTGCCACTCGACACCCATCTCCACCAATTTGCAAAACGGTTCAAAATCAGCCGACAGAAAAATCCCTCATGGAAAATGGCGGTGGAGATCACCCAATTTTTAAAAACACTCGACCCCAAAGATCCGGTCCGTTTTGATTTTGCGATTTGCCACTACGGGATGGAGAACGGATGGAATTTCAGGCGGCGGGGCGCTCTTTCCAAAATTTCCAGCGTGAACGAAAAAGATCGGGGCGTTTTTGTTTGAGAATTTTTAAGGCAACTGCAGACCATGCTCTGGATTTCAGCAAAATAACATCATTGGCATCAAAAATTTCGGGCTTTTTATCGGCCAAAATAGAAAAAACATTCTGATTATATCGATGATTTACCCTGTCCGTCATATTGAGAAGGGGAGTCACATGTGCGTGGGTGAAACCCTCCACGCTGTGATAAGACAAGCTATACAACAATGCTGAAATGGATGCTCCGTTTTCCCGTGGATCGAGAGAGAGAAGAGAAGTGATCACGGAAGGGGTAAAAAAATCAGTTTTCTCTTCCTCAATAAAATGTTTCAACATGCGAAAAACAGGAGAAAAATAACCGGATTTCGGCATCAACGCGACCAGCCTTGTTATATCTGCAGAGTCAAACAGTTCCAGCTCGAGATGCGCAACAGCCTCCGCCAATTTCGGCGCTTTTTCAAAAGCATCCAAAAGTGCTTTCTTATGTGAGGCATCAACCTCTTTAGTCTCAAAAAGAAGATCCCTCACCACAGGAATCAATCTCTCTTCCGTTACAGAGCGATTAATCATGTCTCTTAAAATGTCGGGGGTAAAAATGGGCCGATTATTTTGTTTTAAATAGGCAAGAACAACAATTATTTCAGGTTGTGCGGCTGAAGCCTCTAAAATCAACTGAACATGCATTGGCGTAAAACGATAAGAATGAAGGATGGCCATCTGTGTTAACTGCCAAAGTGCACCGAAATCTTTGGCGGCATCGGCGATCAACGATTCCAGATTAAAATTTCCTTCGAGAAGCAAAGAGGCACCCAGAAGGACACCGCTAATATCAGGAGAGGAACCTCCGTACACATGCACATGGACTGCCGAATACATTTCCGCCAGAGCCCGTTGGACACGTTCAACGCGCTCCCCCCGGCCAGCCAAATTCCGCACCAGAGTCGTCCGGGTTCTTTCAACCGCCAAAGTGTGTATTGCAGGGGGTAAACCCGCCACCAATTTTTCCAGACGGATTAACGCCGATTTTGCATCTTCCAAGTTGGAAACGACTAATGCCCTCTGGAATGCAGAAGAGGCGGCATGAACATTGTCCCCTCCTTCGGCATTTGGAAGTGATTTTCCATAAACATCAACGACCGGAACCAACGACTTCATGATGGCCAAATTAAGCCCGCCACTTGCATCGAGTGCGGCTAGCGTTTCACCCAACGCTGGCGGACCGGAAAAGAGAGCGGAGGCAAGGCTATAGACAGGTGATGCAGTAAACATAAGTGCTGGATGCTTGTCTTAAAGGAGATTCAAAGTCAATTTGAAAGTCGGGTGCTCCAATTCGGAGACGATTTTCAGAATATCCAAACCCATAAAGGGACTCTTTACCTTGGAAAGTTTGTCCAAAGCCGCCTCGCGCAACCTCTGGGCCGCCGCCGGCATTTTGTTTTCTTGAAGCTTTAAAAGGGTGGCGGCCGTCTGGATAAGCCCCTGATAAAAAAGCTTTTCCTCTCCGTGAGAACAAAGCCATATTTTTTCCCACGCCTCGTGGGCTTCGTAATATTCTCCACGGTTGAAGAGTTTGATCCCTTCAAGATATTCCGGCGGATATGTTTTTTGTGCTGACATAAAAGGAACCTCCCAGTATAGGGCTTTTTCCACCATGACAACCCAATATTGGCTGATGAAGTCGGAGCCGACGAGTTATTCGATTGATGACTTGAAGCGCGACAAAAAAACATTCTGGAGCGGCGTGCGCAATTTTCAGGCGAGAAACTTCATGCGCGATCAGATGAAAACGGGAGACCTCGCCTTTTTTTATCACTCCAATGCGGAGCCATCCGGAGTGGCAGGAATCATGCGCATTTGTAAGGCGGGCTATGCCGACACCACCGCCTTCGACCCCAAGGACAAACACTTCGATCCCAAATCGATCCCCACCAGACCACAATGGTTTATGGTCGACGTTCAGTTCGTTGAAAAATTGCCGCGGTTTGTATCGCTCGAGGAGATCAAAAGAAATCCAAAGCTCTCTGGCATTATGGTTGCCATGAGAGGTTCAAGACTCTCCATTCAACCGGTGTCGAAGGCGCATTTTGAGATTATACAGAAAATGGGCGGGGGTTAACCGGGATTGCCACGGCCCTAAAGGGCCTCGCAATGACAATGCGGATTAATTGAGGGCGTTGGGAAATGCCAGGGTGAAAGTGGGAATCACCGCATCAAACGAGGCTCCCTCTCTGGTGACCATCTGATACGTGCCGTGCATGGAACCTATCGGCGTGGCCAGAGGACAAAAGCTGGTGTAGGAATGGTTCTGCCCCGGTTCAAGCACCGGCTGTTCCCCCACAACGCCCGGCCCCTGCACCTCTTCTGTTTTTCCATTGGCGTCGGTGATGACCCATTTGCGGGAGATCAACTGGATGGTCTGATTGCTTTCGTTGAAAATGTCGATGGTGTAACTGAAAACAAAAACCCCCCCTTCAAGATCGGATTGCTCCGCTTCAAACTGGGGCGTTGCGCGAATGCGTATGCCGTGTGTGGTTTCTTGAAACATAAAGTTTCTGATTTAATGATGATGCCCGTGCGCCCCGTGTGCATGACCGTGTGTCAGTTCTTCTTCTGTCGCATCGCGCACATCTGCAATTTCGACATCAAAAAAAAGATCCTGCCCTGCCAGCGGATGATTTCCGTCCAGCGTCACGGTCTTGTCGTTCACCTCCATCACCTGCACGACCTGTGATTCCTCCGGACTGGGGCCGACCTGAAACTGGTCTCCCACTTTAATTTCCCCTTCTGGCAACTGATCACGATTGACGCTGATCACAAAACGTTTGTCATATTGGCCATAACCATCATCGGGAGCAATAACAACCGCCTTTTTCTCACCCTTTTTCATCCCTTTAACCCCTTTTTCCAAACCGGGGATAATCTGGCTGGCCCCTTCCAGAAAAGTGAGCGGCTCATTGCCATTGGAGGAATCAATAACCTTTCCCTCTTTATTTTTGAGTGTGTAGTGAAACGAGACGACCTGTTTTTTCATAATCTCTCCTTGAAGTTTAATGAAGGCGCCTCTTTATACCGCACACCTTTCCTTGGCAATGCAAAAAAATTGCGCTAAGGTCCAAGCCTCAACTTAAAGGAGGCAACATGAATACACTCGGTCTGATGGCGCTATGCGTCTCTTCACTGGCCTTTGCGGCGACCACCACGGTCACCACCAAGAGCGGTCTCAAATATACCGACACAAAAGTCGGCACCGGCACGATGGCTCCCGCCGGAAAAGAAGTCGTCGTCCAATATACCGGCTGGCTCGATCAAAAAGGAACCAAGGGTAAAAAATTCGACAGCTCCTACGATCACGGTCAGCCGTTCAGTTTTCCGCTGGGACAGGGGATGGTCATCAAGGGTTGGGATGAAGGGGTGCAAGGGATGAAGGTCGGCGGCAAAAGAACGCTGATGATTCCCGCCAACCTGGGTTACGGAAGCAGAGGGGCCGGCGCCGATATTCCGCCCAACGCCGATCTCATTTTTGACGTAGAACTGTTGCAGGTGAAATAATTGTGAAAGTCGTTTTATTCCGGCCAGAAATTCCGCAAAACACGGGAAACATCGGCAGGCTTTGTGTCGCCGCCGATGTTTCCCTCTATCTGGTCAAGCCGCTCGGGTTTTTTATCGACTCCAAAGAAATCAAACGCTCCGGTCTCGATTATTGGAAAGATCTCGATGTGAAGGTGGTGGAAAATCTGGAAGAAATTAAAAAAGAAAACCCAAAATCCCGCTTCTTGTTTTTGAGCACCCATGGGAAAAAATCATACACAAATATAAAATATAAAGAGGATGATATTCTGGTTTTTGGCTCAGAAGGATCGGGTTTGCCCGCAAAAATAAGGGAAGATCACAAAAAAAATCTTTTGACTATTCCCATGTGGGGGCCGGTGAGGAGCTTGAACCTCGCCACCGCCGTCGGCATTGTTTTATATGAGGGCCTTCGGCAGATAAAAACTCACCGTTCGTGATGAGCTTGTCGAACCATTGTGGGCGCGACAGGTTTCGAACCTGTAACCCCTGCCGTGTGAAGGCAGTGCTCTACCGTTGAGCTACGCGCCCTCCTTTTTTCACTTGGACAGAAAGGCCCGGCTTCAATATAAGGCTCCCCCATGGCTAGCAAGCAAAAAATATCTCCCGAAACTTTCATCGAAGAGATGACACAAAAGTGCGCCCCTTTGGAGAAAAAACTTTGCCAACTCTATTGGACGTTTGCCACCACCGGCGATGAAACCGCGGCCAAAGAATTGGGCGAGACGGAGAAAACCCTCAAAATTATTTTCTCCAACCCCGACGAATTTGCCCAGCTCAAGCAATGGCAGGCAGCAGGCGTTGCCGACCCCCTGATAGAGAGGCAGATCGACCTGCTGGTCAAATCCTACACCCCCAATCAGCTCGATGAAAAAACGATCGGCGATCTGGTGGAACGCCAGACCGAAATCGAAATGATCTACAACAATTTCAGAGCCGAGTTGGATGGAAAAAAGCAGACCAACAACGACCTGAAAGAAATTCTCAAAACAGAAAAAAATTCCAACCGCCGCAAAGAGGTATGGGAATCGACCAAACAGATTGCCCCGCTGGTTGCCGACAAAGTCCGCGAGCTGGCCAAAAAAAGAAACGCCGCCGCAGTGAAACTCGGGTTTCCAAATCATTTTGCCATGTCATTCAAAATGCAGGAGCTCGATTCCGTCTGGCTTTTCGATATGTTTGGCCATCTTAAAAATGCGAGTGAGAAAACCTTTTCAAAAAAAATCGGGGCACTTCACGAAAGACTGGCCAAACGCTACGGCATAAAACCGGAAGAGATCCAGCCGTGGCATTATGAAGACCCCTTTGCCCAGCAGGCCCCGCCACCAGAGACGGTCGATCTCGATCCCTGGTTAAAAAATGTTGATATTTTGAAAGTCTGCCGCGAATTTTATTCGGGAATGGATCTCGATATTTCGGATGTGCTGGAGCGAAGCGACCTTTTTGAAAAACAGGGAAAGAGTCAGCATGCGTTTTGCATCACCATGGATCGCGGGCGCGATGTGCGCGTGCTGGCCAACATTCGCCCCAACAACTATTGGGCCTCCACCATGCTTCATGAATTGGGACACGCCGCCTATTCCAAAAATATCGATCCCAAGATTCCATACTTTATGCGCGACGAGGCCCACATTTTTGCAACCGAGGCCATCGCCATGCTGATGGAGCGGATGATGCATCACCCCCACTGGCTCAAAGCCATGCTGGGCATCCCCGAAAAACAAATGGCGCCGATGGAAAAAGATTTGTGGGAAGGATTATCCTTGGACAAACTGATCATTGCCCGCTGGGTGATGGTCGTCACCTCTTTTGAAAAGGCCCTCTATTCCAATCCCGACCAGGATTTGAACGGTCTCTGGTGGAAGCTGGTGAAAGAGTTTCAACTGCTGGACAAGCCGGAAGGACGCGACTATCCCGACTGGGCCGCAAAAATTCATATCGCCTCGGCGCCGGTCTATTATCAAAATTATCTTCTGGGAGAATTGATGGCGGCGCAAATTGCCAACACACTTGAGAAAGAGGCTTTGAGCAAACCCTTGAGCGAAGTCTCTTTTTTAAACGCCGACAAGATCGGAAAAATTTTGAAAGAGAGAATGTTTAAAATGGGAAGCATGTGGCACTGGAAAAAACTGGTGCCGCACGTCACGGGCGAGGAGTTATCAGACAGAAGTTTTATTGCGCAGTTTTGCAAAGAGTAGCGGCAGGACCAGCCACAAAAATGTCATCGAATCCATTTCTGCATTTTTATTCAGACTACAAAACCAGCTTTTTTTGTCGGCAGAACTTCCCGGCTCTTTGACCCCAAATCCGGGATCAATCGTCCCGGCATCGCCCCCATTTTCCGGAAGAGCGGCATCCAGACATTGATTGCCATCGGAGTTGAGAGTCTGATTGCCCGTGCATATGGGCGGATCGATACATTCGGTAGAATCCACATTCAACACTTTGCCCTCGTCGCAAAGCGGCGGATCGACACACACTCTGCGATCGGCACTCAAAATTTTTCCCTCCGGGCACGTCTGGGGATCAACGCATTGGGTATTGTCGGCGCTCAGCACTTTGCCATCCGGACATTCTTGCAACTCCGGTTTTGCCTTGGCCACAAATTCCGTGTCGGTAAAATTGGGGGATTGGTTGACAGAAACGCTGGGGTCCGATGCGGTATTGAAAGTCAGCCTTAAAAAGTTCATCCCAAAGTTTTTTGGGACCAGACAGACAGCCCACGGATTTCCTGAACGATCAGCAAGGTCGCAAGTGATTCTTTGTACTCCCTCGCTCCAATCCCATAAAATGAGTTCATATCTGCCGGTCTGATTTTTTAACAATTGCGTTTCAAATCGGTAACCCTCTCCACCATTTCCAGGCAATTGAATCGTATAGACAAAATAACTCTCTTTGTCGCCGGAGAAGAGTTCATCGGCATGAACCACGCGAACACCCAATAAAATCACAAGGGCAAAAAATATTCCTCTCTTCATTTTTTATTCTCCACAAAACGCCATTTCCAGAAAGCGAGAAGGCTCAAGAGATAAATCCCCCAACTCCACGAGGGCTGAACGTGTTCCAATGCAAGACTGCAAGCCCCACCGCCACTGCCACCGGACGTGCCACCAGGCTCTTCACCACTTCCGGAAGGATTCGGATCATAGGGATTGGGATCGCAGGCATCCCCCGTTCCATCGCCGTCGGTGTCTTGCTGATCGGGGTTATTGGTTCCAACACAATTGTCGACATCGGGAAGAATGCCATCGGGCACAGCCCCGCGTTCATCATCAAGCCCACCTCCCGCATCATCGGCAACACAAACTCCCTGCAGAGCATCACAGTGCTGACCGCTTCCGCACTGGATACTATCGCAAATATTGTTGCTTCCACTCGGCGGAATAATAACGCAAAACCCATCGGACATCACTTTTCCATCGGGACATTCACAAACACCGCTGGCAGGATTGCAAACGGTTCCGTCATTATTGTTGTTGCAGGTTACTGCCGCACAGCGATCTGTATTGGGAGGAACGACAGGGTCGGGAGCAACACAGAGTCGATCCATATTTCTTCTTTGGCCTTCCGGACACGGCGCATCTTCACAACCTCCAGCCGCATTCCGAACCCGTCCATTCACATTTGAACAAGCGTCCGGAGCAGGCGCTTCACAGACTCCCTGAAGATTCAGAGTCTGACCTTCCAAACAGGTTGTATGATAATGAAGGGCCAAAAGAAGATTCCATGTAAGGGGCGGAGAGTTGGCAACGACAAGATTTCCAAGTTTCAACTGGAGAGTGAAAGTGGCGGTCGAATCACGATCCAAAGCACATATGAGCCAATGGTTGTCATCGGCATTATGATTGATGGTGCAAGCCGAGGTCTGGACCTGGTTATTCACAATCATGAACCCTTTCAGCACACGAACATAAGGCGTATTCGGCCCTCCAGAAAAATGGAGCTTTGAAGCAACATAGGCTCCACCAAAAAATGATCCACCCAGGCGATAATCTTCCACATTTTGGGATAGGAGATTTTCACTCCTCAAAATATTTGCCTGTGCTTCGGAAAAGCTGGCATTGGCAAAAACTGGAGTGGCCTTGAACAGAGTCATCACCAAAAAAAGAAGAACCATTATTAAACGACGGGGCATAGATACCTCCTGGTCGTGGAGAGATGCAAAAGGAGGGCCAGATTTCATTCATTAAAAATTGAACAAAATCAGTTACTTGAATTGGCGTGTTTTTATTTTCGGAGTATCAAGACCCCAACCAGGGTGGACACCAGCATCCCACCCACCGCATCGAGAATGTAGTGTTGCTTGATGAGCACCACCGAAATGGCGGTTAAAATGGCGAACGAGGCAAAAAGATAGCGCCAACGAGGGGCATATTTCCAGGCAAAAACAGCGGCCAGAGTGGGGTAGGCCACATGCAGAGAAGGAAAGCAGTTGTAAGGGTTATCGAGACTAAAGAAGAATTGGGTTAAAAGCCCAAAAAAATTCTGCGGGTTCACAATCTCTGGACGCCAGATCATCTTGACCGGGAAAACCAGAAAAAAAATGTAATGAATAGTGGTGATCCAGAAAAACCCCCACGCCACTTTTTTAAATTGTTCCCACTGCGGCACCAGCAGATAAAGGAGGATGATGCTGGCGTAAACCAGGTTGTAGCCGAGAATAAACGGAATCAGAAAGGGGATTTTTTCCTCATTCGGCAGGCCAATAAAATGATAGGTCCCTCTTATCTGATTGAAATGGTTGATGGAGAGATAGCCAAGGGCGAAATAGCCAATCAATAAAAGGGCGACCCCCCTTTTAAACCGGAGTTTTGTGTCAATTTCCATATCCCAAAGGGACCACTTCGTGGTTGACGAAGTCTTCTCTTTTAAGGGATGTTCAAAAAAAGGTCAATTATGAATGAATTTCAGCCCATCGATTCCAAAGAAGGTTACGACCCGACACAAGATCCCCACTGCATCCCCTGTCTCGATCACGGTTTTGTCCGACTGGTCGACACGATGGGAGACGATGCCTGTATCGTGCAAGCCGCGCGCGTCTCTTATGGTCAGGGAACCAAATCGGTTCGGGCCGATCGGGCGCTTATTTTTTATCTGATGCAACACCAGCACACCACTCCGTTTGAAATGGTCGAGTTCAAATTTCATTGCCGCATGCCGATCTTCGTTGCCCGACAATGGATTCGTCATCGCACCGCCAATGTAAATGAAGTGAGCGGTCGTTATTCGGTAATGGAAGATGTCTTTTGGGTTCCAAGCCTCGACGATCTGCGCAAGCAATCCAACACCAACCGGCAAGGCTCTGTAGAGGGAGAAATCATTTCCGAACCGGAAGCACGCGAGATTCAAAAATCTTTTCAAGACGACCAGCAGAAAATCTATGAAGAGTATCAGCACTATCTGGATGTCGGTGTTGCCCGCGAGATCGCCCGCGCGAATCTCCCGCTCTCCATTTATACCGAATGGTATTGGAAAATTGATCTGCACAATCTTCTGCATTTTTTAAGACTGCGCCTCGACGCGCACGCACAAAAGGAAATTCGCGTTTATGCCGAAGCCATGGCCCACTTTGTAAAAGAAAAATGCCCCAGTGCCTGGGCCGCCTTTGAAGAACACCAACTTTTTGCCACACATCTCTCGCAGTCGGAAACAAAACTGGTGGCGGAAGTGATGGAAGAAAATAATCTTTGGACGAAGGTCGAAGAAAAAAGATTGGCGCAACTCAAAAACGAAGAGGCCAGCGAGACACGCATTGAACGTGAAATCGCTGACCTCCGCAGAAGACTGGTTAAAACTTTTTAGGAACATCCCATGCTGTTGCCGCAATTCAAGCACCGATAACAAGATCCATTGCGCACGGTCACATGCCCACACGAGTCGCAGAACGGGGCGTCGCCCATCATTTTGGAGAGATGTTCGTTGGATCCGCTGGTTGTTTTTTCTGCCAGGCGAACAACTTTGTCGTCACGCACGGTTGCTGAACGGGATTGCTTCGCTTCGCTTGCAATGACATTGGCAGTAACATCTTCATCTTTTTCGGGTTTGACCTGAACAAAATCGGTGCGGCCCAAATATTCCATTCCGAGCGCACGGAAAATAAAATCGATCACCGAGGTGGCCATCTTGATATTGGGATGATCGACTACACCCTGCGGCTCAAAACGGGTGAAGGTAAAACAGTCGACATATTCTTCCAGTGGCACGCCATATTGCAGGCCGAGCGAAACCGCGATGGCAAAGCAGTTCATCATGCTTCTGAAAGAGGCCCCCTCTTTGTGCATGTCGATAAACAGCTCTCCCAATTCGCCATCCTGGTATTCTCCCGTTCGCAAATAAACTTTCTGCCCGCCGACTCTGGCCTCCAGCGTAAAGCCGCTCCGCTTTTTGGGGAGACGCTTGCGCTTGAGCACCGGCGGTGTCGGCGCCACAATTTCAACAGGAGCCGATTCTTTCGATTCACTTTTTTGTGTGCCACTATTGGCGTTGAGCGGCTGTGACATTTTGCACCCGTCACGATAGAGCGCCACCGCTTTCAAACCGATTCGCCATGTTTCGACATAGAGTTTTTCAATTTCTTCCACCGTCGTTTCGTTGGGAAGATTGATCGTCTTTGAAATAGCACCGCTGATGAAGGGCTGGGCCGCGGCCATCATCTTCACATGCGCCATCGGGGCCAAAAAGCGCTTGCCCGTGATGCCGCACTTGTTGGCGCAGTCAAACACCGGCAGATGTTCCGATTTTAAGTGGGGCGCTCCTTCAATGGTCATCCGACCGCAAATCTCCAGAGAGGATTCGGTGATTTGTTCATCGGCAAAACCAAGCGCCTTCAGCAGACTGAAACCGGGTTTGGAATATTGTTCTTCGCTGAAACCGAATCGTGCAAAAGTTTCTTTGCCCAAAATATGAACGGTGAAAGCATTGTAAAGATCAAACACTCCGGGAATCGCTTTTTCAATTTTGGCCAGATCTTCTTCGTTAAATCCTTTGGCCTTCAAACTCGCTTCATGGATATGTGGCGATCCTTTGAGCGACGCATTTCCCAGAACATAACGGAGGATATCGTTGATTTGATATCCACTGTAGCCAAGATGTTTAAGGGCCTGGGTCAAACTCTGGTTGACGATTTTAAAATAACCACCGCCCGCCAATTTTTTGAATTTCACCAGCGCAAAATCAGGTTCAATGCCGGTGGTGTCGCAGTCCATGAGAAGACCTATTGTGCCAGTCGGTGCGAGAACGCTCACTTGCGCGTTGCGGAAGCCAAATTTTTCACCCTGCTCCAGGCTCTTGTTCCAATCTTCAATCGCCGCTTCTCGCAAATAATTCGGGCATTTATTTGCATCAATCATCTCGGCGGCATCGCGATGCATTTTGACAACGCCCAGCATCGGCTCGCGATTATTGGCATAGCCGGGGAAGGCCCCTTTGTGACAGGCAATCTCGGCCGATGTTGTATAGGCGTGCCCCGTCATGATGGAAGTCAACGCCGAACAGAAACTGCGCGCCTCATCGCTGTCATAAGGAAGCCCCATCACCATGAGCAATGTTCCCAAATTGGCATAGCCCAACCCCAGCGGGCGATAGTCGTGACTATTTTTGGCAATCTGTTTTGTCGGATAGGAACAAAAGTCGACCAGAATTTCCTGCGCAGTGGTGAAAACTTTGCAGGCATGCCGATATTTATCCACATCAAACATCTTCGTCTCTTCATTATAAAATTTCGTCAGATTAAGACTGGCCAGATTGCAAGCACTGTCGTCCAGGAACATATATTCGCTACAAGGATTACTGGCATTAATGCGCGAGGTATTTTTGCTCGTGTGCCATTTGTTGATCGTCGTGTCGAATTGCACTCCCGGGTCGGCGCAGCGCCAGGCGGCTTCGGCGACTTTGCGCATCAGGTCTCTCGCCTTGAACGTTTCGCAAATCTCACCGGTGGTGCGAAACTTGGTCTGCCATTCGCTGTCATTCAAATAGGCATACATAAAATCATCGGTGATGCGGAGCGAGTTGTTGGAATTTTGTCCGGCCACTGTTTTGTAGGCCTCACCGTTGAAGTCAGATTCAAAACCGGCGGCAATCAGGGCCTGCGCCTTTTTTTCTTCTTTCACCTTCCACTCAATGAAGTCGGCGATTTCGGGATGATCCATATCGAGACAAACCATCTTGGCCGCACGGCGCGTGGTTCCACCAGATTTGGTGGCTCCCGCTCCGCGATCGAGCACTTCCAAAAAAGACATCAGCCCCGAAGAGGTTCCCCCGCCGGAGAGTTTTTCTTGTTTGCCGCGAATGGCGGAGAAATTGGTGCCGGTGCCGGAACCAAATTTAAAAAGGCGCGCTTCATTTTTGGCTAATTCAAAAATCGACATGAGATCGTCGCCGACAGATTGGATAAAACAAGCGGAACACTGCGGATGCTCATACGCATTTTTTGTTTCCAACACGACATCGGTTTGAGGATCCCAGTGCCAGTTTCCACCGGAGCCTTCGATCCCATAAGAATGATACAGACCACAATTGAACCAGACCGGAGAATTGAAAGCCCCATATTGGTTGATCAATAAAAATTTCAGTTCGTCTTCAAAATTTTTGGCCTCTTTTTCAGAAGCGAAATATCCCTCCAACTCTTCACCCGCTTTGCGAATTGTTTCGGCGATTCTTTTGACCACCTGTTTCGCGGAGGTTTCATAACCCAACCCGGGCACCCCTTTTTTTCGAAAATATTTTGAAACGAGAATATCGGTGGCCAACTGACTCCAACCCTCCGGCACTTCGCAATCTTCTTTTTTGAAAACAACCGAACCATCGGTGTTGGAAATCAGAGAAGAACGCTTCACCGATTTAAAAGTCTCCAGAGGATCTCCCGATCCAGCTGTAAAAATTTTTGAAAAAGACAAACCTTTGGGGATGGGATGCAGTGCCTCTTCTGTTTCTGTGACCTGTTTTTGGATCTCTTCCGGCTTTATAGACACGAATCCCCCATTTGTTAGCAATTTCAATTGTTTATGATATTTACCCCTTGTTTATACACAACATATAGTGTCTGGGCGGATGTTAAGCCACAACATATTGTTGTGTCAAAATGAATTTCACCTGTTTCCATAAGTTTTTTTAAGAGAAGCCTCAAGCACCGCTTGCAATTGAAAAAAATTCGAGTG
The DNA here is from genome assembly GCA_030651575.1 of Phaeospirillum sp. Lineage (GTDB taxonomy): Bacteria > Pseudomonadota > Alphaproteobacteria > Rhodospirillales > Magnetospirillaceae > Phaeospirillum. The sequence goes on along the minus strand of JAUSFB010000077.1, from coordinate 3,290 downwards.
AATTGATGCAGTTAAATTATGCAACACTACATTCTTCACTACAGCGAGATCGCCCTGAAAAATAAAAACAGGGGCTTCTTTGAACTCTCTCTTCAAAGGATGATCGCCGCCAAACTTAAAGGCACAGCACCTTTAAAGATTCACAGACTTCCAGGCCGCTTTTGGATGGAGTTTACGGCACCGCCTGATGCCAAACTGATAGCGGATGAGCTCGGCAAAATTTTTGGGCTGGCGAACTTTATTCCATGTGGCAAAGCCGACCCCACTCTCGAGGAATTGAAGAAGGGCATTGATCACGAGTTGGGGCGTCGCACTTTTGTTTCTTTCGCCGTTCGCGCAAAACGGGGCGACAAGAATTTTCCGGTCAGTTCCCAATTTATCAACGAAGAGATCGGCCGTTTCGTTCAGGAAAAAACGGGGGCCAAGGTCAATCTGGATCATCCGGAGACCACCATCCACATTGAACTGCTTGAAAACCAGATTTTTTACGGTTTTGAAAAGATCCAGTGCCTGGGAGGCTTGCCAGCGGGGGTTTCCGGCAAGGTAATGGCCCTGCTTTCTGGTGGCATCGACTCGCCGGTGGCGGCGTGGAGGATGATGAAGCGTGGGTGTGAAGTTTTTTTCGTCCATTTTCATTCGGCGCCGTTTGCATCGGCCCAATCGGAAGACAAGGCGCTGGAACTGGCCGAAACCCTGGCCCAGTTTCAAAACGGCGGCACTCTGATTTCGGTCCCCTTTGGCGAAATTCAGCGGCAGATTGTGGCAAAAACACCGGAGGAATATCGCGTTCTGCTTTATCGGCGAATGATGTTGCGCATTGCCGAGGCGTTGGCAAAAAAACACCAGTGCCAGGCGCTGGTGACGGGAGAATGTCTTTCGCAAGTGGCGTCACAAACCCTGTCCAACCTGACTTCCATTGAAGCGGTGGCGACGATACCTGTTTTTCGCCCGCTGATCGGCATGGATAAAGTGGAAGTTATTCATCAGGCCGAAAAAATCGGGACTTTTTTAATTTCCAACAAACCGCACGAAGACTGTTGCAGTTTCATGATTCCCAAACATCCCCGCACACGCTCCCGCCCGGAAGATTTGGAAAGACTCGAAAGCGGTTTAGAAATAGACAGCTGGGTGGAGAAGGGTGTAAAAGAGAGCAAGATTTTTGAGTTAACCTGACAAAAAAAAGGGGGAGAAATGCTTCAGAAAATCTTCGGTCGTTTTAGTGGATATTCAATTATTGTTCTTCGCGTCGCACTTGGGGTCATCTTCATCGCACATGGTGGTCAAAAACTTTTCGGCTGGTGGGGCGGGTCGGGGCTGAATGGTTTTGCCGATTCTCTGGGACAAGGGGGAATGCCATACCCGATGCTGATGGCCACATTGGCCGCCAGCGCTGAATTTTTTGGCGGCATTATGGTGTTGTTCGGAATTTTTGCCCGTTGGGGTGCCCTCTTTATTCTGTGCGTGATGCTTGTCGCCATTGCCACCGTCCATGCGAAGAACGGATTTTTTCTCCATAACCGCGGCTATGAATACAACCTGGCCTTGATCGCCATGTCCCTCGCCATTTTATTCGCCGGGTCGGGAAAGTGGTCGGTGAAGCAGGGATAGGTGGCTATGCAAGCAATTGTTCTTTAAAAAAGAGAAATTTTTCTGTCATGCCCTCTTTTTTGGACCATCGCTCAACTTCCTTCATATTGATCCGCTTCGTTTTGCAGATCATCAGGGCCTGTTCCAAAGATTGGCGATCGTTCCAGTGATAAAAGGCGGCCAAACGATCTTTCACACTATCCACCGGTCTTAATAGACGCAATCGTCCATATTTGTTTTTGATGAGAGCTGTTTTATTTACAAATTCTTCTCCCACCATCAGCGGTGAAGGAGGAAATTCCACAAAATAAGGGCAATCGGGGTTTTCATAGTGCCGATTATTCCGCGTTCGGCCAAACCCAAGCTCCTCCATCAACGGATCCAATTCTTTAAGCGAATAATCGGCCATAACAAAATCAAGATCTCTCGATTGATATTTATTTTGCGAATAAATGGTGACGCATGCCCCTCCACTTAAAACGGTTTTAATCGAATTTTTTGCCAGATGATCCCAAATAGCGGCTCCTGTTTCCTGAACGGTCATTTTCTTCCAATTCAATTTTTTCATAACGGTTTGCCGCGGCGCCGTGGACGCAAACGGGGATTATAAAAACGGTTACGCACTTCCGGAGGCAATGCCTTGAGAGCCTTTTCAAGTATGAGGGCGATTTCTTTGTAAAAAGGGAACCGGGGATTCAGTTGATAAACAATGGTGCGATCTCTTTCCCGGCAGAACAAAATCCCCCCCTCTTCCAAACGCTTGAGCTGCAACTGTACCGACCGCAATGGGAGGCCCAGTTCTTGTCGTATCTCTTGCGCATAGCCCTCCCCATGCGTGTAGAGATAAAGCAGAACTTTTTCCTTGGTCTTGTTTCCAAACAGGAATTCTAACATGAGGCTATACTAACATAGTTAGTCGTCACGACTCAAGTATTTAGTATAGGCTCTTTTGAAGAGGTGAACCAGTGCGTGCAATTTAACTTTCTGCGGCATCATGGATCCATTTGGCAATGGTTCGGTTCGGGACGAGGCCGTTAAGGTTTCCGCTTCTCGTCGTCTCTTTAAGACATGCAACCAAGCGGGGTCTCAATTTTAAAACCTCTTCTTGTTTTAGAGACTCCAAAGCTCGATCAATGCAATGCACCCAATAGATATAACGATCGGCGGCCGGCTTCAATGTCAAGTGGGTCCAATCATTCCTACTAATGGGACGTTTTCTCTTTGAATTGTCGATTGACCTCATCATGAAGGCGACTAATACCGATTCTGGCACATCGTGCTCACGCCAAATTGTGGAAACAATCTGATTGTATGAACCTGCACCATATCTTCCGTCGACCATTTTCATCGCTCCCACGATTTCGGGTGCATAACGGATTCGATCTACCATGCACGGATCGAGCAAAAGCAGATCAAATTGCCCTCGCAAGTTGTCATGTCTAAACATGCTCTCAACAGTTTCCAAATCTTCCAATACTTCAGAGGCATCGAATGCTTCCGCCGCCTTGGGCTTTATCAGTTTCTCAATCCAGATTAAAAGACGACGGCAAGCTTCATGAATGGATTGGCTCCCCGCATCCTGTTGCAACAAAAATGAGGCCACTACAGCTCTGAACATACCAACAGCCAAAAAATATTTCCTTAGTCCATTATGAAATGAGCTCAAATCTTGATTTTCTGCATAATCATTCAATAGCATTCCA
>JAUSFB010000056.1 GCA_030651575.1 Phaeospirillum sp. | reverse complement strand
TGTTTGTTCATCGTAAAGATATTGTACACCCGAGTGTCATGAACAGAGGATTACGTTGGATGACGTACGAAAAGGGCGCCTCGCGGCGCCCTGTGGGGTCTGACTAGTCGCCCTCCTTGTCGGTCAGACGCAGGGTGGCCTGCACCGCGGCCAGCGCCTCATCGAGCATCAGCTCGTGGGCGCCCTCGGTTCCGGCCTGCGTGGCTTCGGCTGCCTTTTGGACAGCCTCGACCAACTGAACCGAGAGGATCTGGGCCAAGGGCGCGAAGCGTCCGGCCCGCTCGGTCAACCGCGCCGTCACGGCACAGGTCGGCTCAAGCTTCTCCTCCGCCCGCTGGGGGTCCCGCGCGAACGCGAGGTACCCCTGTACCGCGGACTCGAGGCCGGCGGTGGCGGTGAAGACATCGCTGAACCGGGTCTTGCCCGGCTCCAGATCGAGAGTCTTCACCCCGGCGGCTCGGGGCAGAGCCCCCATGGCCGCGGCCAGGGCGATCCGCCCGTCGCGGACGCGCTGCAGGGCCGAACCCTCCTCGGGCTCCGCCACAACAGAGGAAACGACCAGCGCGAGGCCGGTCAGAACAACAAACAATCTGATCTTCATGGGCTTAAACGGGGCCTTTCTACCCCTTCAAGCGACTCCCGGTGGTTCCAGCACCAGAAGAATCCCCAACCATTGGGAATTGAGCGATTGTAGCACTTTTTATCCTCTTTGTCAATCTGTAAGCCAGCAGACAAAAAGACGCCCCCGTCACTGTTGCCAGTGCTGATAGGGGGCGTCATGGGTGGCCTCGTCGCAGGCAGCGGCTAGGGGCCGAGACCTGGGACCAGGGTCAGAACGGGGTCGTTCGGGTTCGGGCCGGCCGGAACGGTGCCGGCAGCGCGACCGCGCAGGTTGATGTTGGAGGTGTACGGCTCGCCGCTTTGGGGAACGACGATCGGCAGTGAGGCGTAGCCGATCTGCTGGTCGGTATCGCCGCGCACCACCCAGACCTCCAGAACGTAGCTGTTCCCCCTGATGGCAGGGTGTTGCACCTCCAGGGTCATACTACCGCTGCCGGCTCGCTGCTCCATGAGCAGCTGCCCCGGCTCGACGTTCCAGCGGTAGAAGACATCTACCAGCGGTTGCGGGGCGGTCCGCGCCTCGAGGTACGGGAATCCGTAAGTCACCCGTACGCGCAGCGGTCGGTTGGTGTGGGAACCGCCGCAGCCCGCGAGGGCAGCGGCGATCAGGGAGCCGGCGAGCACGAGGGACGTGAGCCGGCGAGCGAGAGTGTTACGAAACATGGGTCTCTCCTTCCGGCGCGGGGCCGGTGGTGTTGGCAGCCTGGTGGAAGCGACCACCAAGGGGGAATCGGAGACGCTCCTCCTCGAGGAGCTGGATGAGCCGTTTGGTGGCATCCTGTGTGATGCCGGGCTCGGCCGGCAGCTCGGGCAGGGGCCAATCGGCTACCTGGTATTCCCGGTCGATGTTCCAGTTAGCCGCCGGGTCGAACTCCAGCAGGTAGCCGACCCGGAACGGATGCCAGATGGTCAGAGTTTCCTCAACCTGATCATCGTGACCCCGTTCGTACAGCACGCCGAGCATGGAGGCGTAAACCAAGGTGACACCGTTGTGCCACCTGATCGCCACCTCACGACGCCGGCGGGTGCCGTGTGGCAACGGCTCAAACCACTCGTGCCGCAACGAGCAGTCGACCTTCGAGGCACAGACCTCGACACACTTCAGGCCGTTCAGTGAGTGACGCGGGAAGTCGGGCTCGTAGAACCCGTATCCAATCTCGCGCCACAGATCGTACAGGTGTTGGGTCGTGGCCGTGAACCGGACTACCTGCCCCAGTTTCCGACCCATCAGGTCGTGGAGCACAGTTGTTCTCACGTTTTTCAGGTGCCTTTCTGCCCGCGCGGCGGGCATCGCAGACCGGTTCAGGCGGCTAACCTGAACGGGTTTTCAGTTCTCAAACTGGCCATACTTTAGCAGATCCCAACCCTTTTGTCAATCTGTTTTGCTGGATAATAAAAAAGACACCCCCGTCGCCGTCAGGCGAACTGTTGGGGGTGCCGCTGGTTCCGTCCGGTCAGATCACGCACCGGGCTTAGCGGTGTAG
>JAUSFB010000055.1 GCA_030651575.1 Phaeospirillum sp. | reverse complement strand
GAACAGGCGGTGGCGGCCGGTGTGAGCCCGGACCAGATCGTCCGGCTCGACTGCATGCGGCCGCTGCAGCGGATGGCCGAAGAGATCGGCAATGACGAACTGCCGCGCTTCGCCGAACTTGAAGCGCGGGTGGAACGGGCGTTCGCCCAACTCAACCGAACCAGGGAGCCGGACCATGTATCCCCGCATCCTGGTTGAAGGCGCCGCCACGCGCATTGAGGGGTCGCTGCTGTTTCTCAAGCGCACCCTCGATGTCGGCCTGGGCGATGCGGTTGAAGTGGTGGGACGCGATGGCCGGACCCGGGTCGGGCGCGTGGCGGCGATCGATCAGGATCTGCTGACGATCGAAGTGCTGGAGTCCACCAGCGGGCTCGGACTGGCGGACAGCGTGGTGCGCTTCCTGGGCCAGCCGCTGTCGTTCGGCCTGGGTCCCGGCATCCTCGGGCGGGTGCTGAATGGCGTCGGCCAGGTCATCGACGGCGGACCGCCGATCGCCGCGCGCGACCACTATGCGATCGACGGCCTGCCGGTGAATCCGGTCTGGCGCCGTCCGCCACGTGATTTCATCGAGACCGGCATCACCACCGTGGACCTGATGAACAGCCTGGTGCGCGGCCAGAAGCTGCCGATTTTCTCCGGCGGCGGGCTGCCGCATGACCGGATCGCGGTCGAGATCGCGAGCAATGCGCGGCTCAGGAAAGGCGGCGCCAGCGACTTCGCGATCGTGTTCGCCGGCATCGGCGTTCCCTACGACAGCGCGGAGTTCTTCCGGCGCAGCCTGGAACAAGGCGGCGCGCTGGAACGCACCGCCTTGTTCCTGAATCTGGCCAGCGACTCCAGCACGCAGCGCCTGCTGACACCGCGCTATGCATTGACCGCCGCCGAGTACCTGGCTTTCGTCGAGGGCAAGCATGTGCTGGTGATCCTGACCGACATGACCAATTACTGCGAGGCGCTGCGCGAAGTCTCCAGCAGCAAGGGCGAAATCCCCAGCCGCAAGGGTTTTCCCGGTTACATGTATTCGGATCTGGCAACGCTGTTCGAGCGGGCCGGTTGTCTGCAGGGCGCGCAGGGCACCCTGACCCAGCTGTCGATCCTGACCATGCCCTCCGACGACATCAGCCATCCGATCCCCGACCTGACCGGCTAC
>JAUSFB010000054.1 GCA_030651575.1 Phaeospirillum sp. | reverse complement strand
CGAATTGACGGTAGTAACGCGCCGCGCTTATCGAGATAAGCGCGGCGCGTTCGGGAACGACGGTGATATTACCGACATCCCTGCCCCTACGGTCCTGGCGGGGAGTGTGGGAACCCACTGGGTGGAAACAGAGTCGCGGATGGACGGGTACGCAGTGGGGCGAGAGTGGGACACTCTCGCCCCCGGTGGACAGAGTGATCGGTACTTCCAGCTCGTGAAAGCTGACCCCGAGAGGCCGAGCCCTACCGTAACCCAGCGGGGCGGGGACCATACGACGGCGAGCGTCACCCATCCTTTCGAGCGGCGGAAGTTCAGTATCGCGGAGCTGCGGCGTATCTGTGCGTTCCCCGACGACTTCCGGCTGACGGGGACTTACTCCCAGCAGTGGGAACGGCTTGGGCGCGCGGTGCCTCCCCTCATGATGCGGGCCGTAGCCGAGAGACTCCGGGATGAAGTGCTATGCAAGAGGTGACTACCAGCCTGGGACATCAGCCGAAGGGCAGGTGGGAGTTCGACGCCTCCGTTACCTCGTGCTTCGAGGACATGCTGCGCCGGTCTATCCCGCAGTACGACGTGATGCGGCAGGCGTGCTTCGACCTCGCCTGTGACTTCCGCCGGCAGGGAACTCAGATCATCGACCTCGGCTGCTCACAGGGGGATGCGCTGGTGCCGCTGGTGGACCGCTACGGGGCGACCAACCAGTTCATCGGCTGTGACATCAGCGGGCCGATGCTGGAGTCGGCGCGGGCGCGCTTCGCGGGTATGATCCGGGCGAAGGTGGTAGACATCCGGAACTGCGACCTGCGGCGGGAGTACCCGGCCGCACGTGCTAGTGTTACCTTTTCGGTCCTGACACTCCAGTTCACTCCGATTGAGTACCGGCAGAAGATACTGCGCAGCGCCTGGGAGAACACCGGGGACGGCGGCGCCTTCATCCTGGTGGAGAAGGTGCTCGGCGCTGATTTCGCCACCGATGAAATGTTGGTACGTCGGTACTACCAGCACAAGGAGGCCAGCGGCTACACCCGCGAGGAGATTGACCGGAAGCGTCTCGCGCTGGAAGGCGTGCTGGTTCCGGTAACGGCGCGGTGGAATGAGGAGATGCTGCACGCCGCTGGTTTCCCCCGGGTCGAATGCTTCTGGCGGTGGATGAACTTCGCCGGCTGGATTGCGGTGAAGTAAGGGATGCCACGCGCTAACTCGACCCGCCCCTGGACCCCGGAGACGGAGGCGCGCTTCTTGCAGGCGCTCGATGCCGGCTGCTTCATCGAGACGGCGGCCAGTTATTGCAATCTGCGGTAAAATCAGGTATACTTTACCAGGAGGTAAGAGTATGCCGAAGCAGGAGCGGAAGTCCACGAGCGTGCGGCTGACACCGGAAGCGGTGCGGCTGATCGAGGCGCTTGCGGTGAGGATGGGGGTCAATCAGTCCGCGGTGATCGAGCTGGCGGTGCGCTGCCTGGCGAAAGCCGAGAGGATCGGGACGGCAGACCGGGAAGGCGGTCGGTGATGGCACAGCACGCGCGTGAAGCGACTTTGCCGGGCCTGGGGGCGGCGTCTCCCCGGCGCGGGACGGCTACCACGCGGCCGGCGGCGCGGGCGGCGAAGCTCAAGCTGCTTTCGACCGAGACGGCGCGCGAGGCGCTTGGCAGGCTTGAACCGGGCGGGCGGGTCCTGGGGTTCACCAAAGGCCAGTTCTCGCTGATCGACCTGATGCAGGCGGTGCTGGAGCAGACCGGCCCGGCCGATGTGACGATCTCCACATGGAGCACGGGTATCCGGGACGCGGAAAGCGTCGAGTTCCTGCGGGACAGTGGCCTGATCCGTTCCTGCCTGCTGCTGCTCGACTACAGCTTCCCGAACATGCGCGCCGGGCGCGGTAACGCGGTCTCGGTGCTGGAGGCGTTCGGCGCCGCCAACATCCGGTGTGCCAGGAACCATGCCAAGTTCGTACTCATTCGGAACGACCGATGGAACGTCGCTATCCGCTCCTCGATGAACCTCAACCGCAATCCGAGGTTCGAGCAGTTCGATTTGGACGACGACGCGGCGGTCTGCGACTTCATGGCGAGCGTGGTAGATGAGGTCTTCGAGAGTACTCCGGCCGGATACGACGTGGGGCACCGGGAACTCAACGCGGTGTTCACGGGCGCGATGGGCGGGGGCTTGTCGAGCGTGTACCGGCTTCCGGACGGCGATGATCCTGACGCAGTGCTGAACGCGATGCTGCGGGAACTGGCAGAGTAGTTC
>JAUSFB010000042.1 GCA_030651575.1 Phaeospirillum sp. | reverse complement strand
CGGACTAGTACATCGTCCGATTAGTGCTTTGTAGTATTCGCGGGCCGACGGCGCCGCTTCCGCTTGGGGGGATGCGCCGCCTGATAGGCTTTCGTGGCCGCGATGATGCGTTGGAGCTTCTCGGGGCCCTTGGTCCACGTGAACGGACCACTCGTCTGGTTGTACTGATCGAGGTACTGCAAGAGGAAGGCGCGGAGCGAGGCCTTCGAGCGGTCGACGCGGTGGGAGAGTCCCTGCTTGCCCAAGATGCTGAAGAAGACCTCGATGAGATTGACCCAGGACGCATGCGTCGGCGTGTGATGAAAGTGCACGCGCGGGTGCCGTGTGAGCCAGCGCTGGGCGGCCGCGTTCTTATGAATGTTCAGATTGTCGAGGACCACATGGAGATCGCGCGCCGGAAACGCGGCCACCACGTCATTCATGAACGTCAGGAAATTCGCCGACGTCCGGCGGTTCTTGACATGCCCCACGACCCGGCCACTCGCGATGTCGAGCGCCGCGAGCAGGGCCTGGGTCCCATGCCGCACGTATTCGTTGGTCCACGTCTGCGGCCGTGTGGCCCGCAGCGGCAGGCCGGGCTGCGTGCGATCCAGCGCCTGAATCCCGGTCTTCTCGTCCACGCAGAGCACCAACGCGTGCGCGGGCGGATGCAGGTACAGGCCGACAATGTCGAGCAGCTTCGCTTCGAAGTCGGGATCCGGACTGAACGTAAAGGTCCGGACGCGATGCGGTTGCAGGTGCGAGGCCGTCAGCATTTCATGGACCGTCGCGGGCGGCAGCCCGAGATCGCGCGCCAGCGTGCGCACCGTCCAGCGACTGTAGGCCGCCGGTTGTTGGCACACGCGCTGCTGGACGCGCGCCCAGACGTCCCGGCCATGCTTCGGCGGCCGACCCGAGCGCGGCGCGTCCTGGAGCCCGGCCACCCCATGCAGCGCAAAGGCGCGCCGCCATTTGCCGACCGTGATCGCCGGCAGGCCCAACGCCGCGGCAATCGTCTGGTTCGTGTCACCGGCCGCCGCGCCCAAGATGATCCGGCTGCGCTGCACCAGCGCCTGGGGCGTCGACGGGGCGCGCACCAGGTGCTGTAACGTCGCTTCGATCACGGCATCGAGGCTGATCGGCGGGGCCGTGCGCGGCATGCCCCACTCTACACGGGTCTTAATATATTACAAATTATTTTTCGGACGATGTACTAG
>JAUSFB010000031.1 GCA_030651575.1 Phaeospirillum sp. | reverse complement strand
GAATGGCGCTTAGATAAGGCGCAAAACTTTCTTGTTGAGCGGCTTGAGGCGAACCGTATCGGGAAAACGAGCACGCATGATCTGGCGGGATAGTCGGCGCATTTCTGCGAGGATCTTTTTCACGCGGCGATGTTCGGCAATGGCCTTTTCCAGCCAGTCGGCCTGTTCCTCGGAAAGCGCGAGGCTGACGGTCTTCGCCTTGACCTTGGTCGACCAGGTGAAACGGGTCCCGGATTGTCCGGACGGCCGGCGATAGACGGAGCCGTGGCTGAGATAGCCGATGCCAGCGAGTTGCTGGCGGAGCGCGGCGTAGCGAGCTTGGAGTCGAGCGAGACGAGACAGAGGCATCACGGTGATTTATTTTCATATATAGATCGCAATGTCAATAGGGCCGTATACATACGGGCCATGGACCACCGCACGCCCTATTTCCCTCAATTGCGCGCTCAGTGCGCCCCGCTGGGCGCGCAGCTCAAGCGCGCGGGGGCCGCCACCGAGTCGCTCGCCGGTCTGGCCGCGTTGTTCACGGGCTGCTTTGCCGGACTGCTCGTGCCGGCCAAAACGGGTGCCGGCAGCCGCCAGCGCGAGTTACCCCGCGTCGCGGTGTTCTGGGCTTTTCTGGGGCAGGTGTTTTTGCGGGGCGCCAGCTGCCGCTGGGCGTTGACTCGGCTGCAGGCCGACGCCGTCGCCAAGGGGCACCAGCCGATGGGTGAGTCCACCAGCGCCTACTGCCAGGCGCGCGTGGCTCTGCCGCTGTTGTGGTTGCAGAGTTTATTCGCCGCTTTGGCCCGATGGTTTGACCGGCGCAGCCACGGGCAGTGGTTTGGCCGTACCGTGCGGCTGGTCGATGGCACGGGTTTCTCCATGCCCGATACCGAGGAGAACCGCCGCCGCTGGCCGTATGCGGGCGGGCAAAAGCGCGGGTGTGGTTTTCCCACCGGCAAACTCGTCGGTCTATTCTGTCTGCACACCGGCCGCCTGCTCGCGTTTGCCGAGAGCTCATGGAAGGACCACGACCTGTCGCTCGCTCGCCGGCTGCTGCGCTGTTTGCGCGCCGGAGAGGTGCTGGTAGCCGACCGTGCCTATTGCGGCTGGTTTTTCCTCGCGCAATTACTGGCGCGAAAAGTCGATTTCGTCATTCGGCTCCACCAAGCCCGCACCGTGCGCTCGCGCCGCTATCGCTCATGGTGGGAAGCCTGGAAGAAGCCGCAGCGCCCCAAGGGGCAATCACGACGCTCTTGGAAAAAACGGCCGGAGGAACTGCTCCTGCGCCTGGTGCGCTTTCAGGTGCAAGCCCGCGGATTCCGCACCCAAAGTGTAATCGTCGTGACTTCGCTGCTCGACGAAAAGGCTTTCCCCGACTCGGCCATCGCCGAGCTCTATGCCCGCCGCTGGCAGGTCGAACTCCATTATCGCCAGATCAAGACCAACCTCTCGCTCGACGTGTTGCGCGGCCGCACCCCCAATATGATTGAGCGCGAACTATGGATGCACGCCATCGCCTACAATCTCGTCCGCGCTTTGCTCTGGGAGACCAGCCTCACCCATGACATTCCCGTCGAGCGCCTCAGCTTCAAGGGCGCACTCGACGCCTTGCAGGCCTGGGGCGATCGCGCTCTGCGCACCCGCCGCCATCGCCGCCTGGCCCGCCGCACCCTCCTGGCCCGTGTCGCCGCCGATCGAGTTCCGCTACGCGCCGGCCGCAGTGAGCCGCGGGCACGAAAGCGACGGCAAAAAGACTATCAGCTGCTGAACCGCCCCCGCCACCTCATGCGCGTATCCAATTCACGGAGACTGCGATGATCCCCGTTCGCCATCCTCACTGCTGGCTTAACTTAGCGCCATTCC
>JAUSFB010000009.1 GCA_030651575.1 Phaeospirillum sp. | reverse complement strand
AGGCGAAGAACCCGCTGAACCGGTTCATGATTTTCATCTACCGGCCGGTCATCGCGTGGGTAATGCGATGGAAAGTGCTCACCATCGTTCTTGCGCTGGTCGCGCTGGGTGTGAGCGCCTGGCCGGCGATGCGCCTGGGCACCGAGTTCATGCCGACGCTGAACGAGGGCACCCTGCTCTACATGCCGACCACCCTGCCGGGGCTGTCCATCACCAAGGCGGCGGAATTGATTCAGACCCAGGACAAGATCATCAAGAGCTTCCCCGAGGTCGAATCCGTGTGGGGCAAGGCCGGTCGCGCCGCCACAGCCACCGATCCCGCTCCGACCGAGATGTTCGAGACGGTCATCAACCTCAAGCCCGAGGACCAGTGGCGGCCCGGCCTGACCACCGACAAGCTGATCGCCGAGATGGACAAGGCCTTGCAGATGCCGGGCGTGTCCAATGCCTGGACCATGCCGCTGCGTGCCCGCATCGATATGCTGTCCACCGGCATCCGCACCCCCATAGGCATTAAGGTGTTCGGTAAGGATCTCGACGAAATGGAGAAGATCGCCCGCCAGATCGAGGCGGTGGTGCGCAACGTGCCCGGCACCACCTCGGCCTATGCCGAGCGCATCGGCGGTGGCTATTACCTCAATATCGAGCCTGATCGCGGCCAGTTGGCCCGCTATGGTATCTCCATCGGCGACCTGCAAGAGGTGATCCTGACCGCGTTGGGTGGCGAGACCGTCACCACCACGGTGGAAGGCCGTGAGCGATTCTCAGTCAATGTCCGCTACCCCCGCGAGTTCCGCAGCGATCCCCAGGCCATCGCCGAGCGGGTGCTGGTGGCGGGCATGGATGGCGCCCAGGTGCCGCTGGGTCAGCTGGCCAAGGTGCGGCTGTCCAAGGGGCCAGCCGGCATCCGCACCGAGAATGCCCTGCTATCGGCCTATATCTACGTGGACATCCGCGACCGCGATATCGGCGGCTACGTAGCCGATGCCAGGAAGGCTGTGGCCGAGTCGGTCAAGATGCCCCCCGGCTACTTCGTCACCTGGTCGGGTCAGTTCGAGTACATGGAACGGGCCATCGAGAAGCTAAAGATCGTGGTGCCGCTGACCACCGCCATCATCTTCCTGCTGCTTTACCTCAACTTCAAGCGGGTGACCGAGACCCTGATCGTCATGCTGTCGCTGCCCTTCGCCCTGGTGGGTGGGCTGTGGCTGCAATGGTATCTGGGTTACAACATGAGCGTGGCGGTGGCGGTGGGCTACATCGCCCTGGCCGGGGTTGCCGCCGAGACCGGCGTGGTGATGCTGATCTATCTCGACCATGCCCTGACCGACCTGAAGGCCAAGCGGGCCGCCGAGGGACTACCCTTCAGCCGTGCCGATCTCTACGAAGCCATCATGGAAGGCGCGGTGGAGCGGGTGCGGCCCAAGATGATGACGGTGGTGGCGATCATGGCCGGTCTGCTGCCCATCATGTGGAGCACCGGCACCGGCTCGGAGGTCATGCGCCGCATCGCCATGCCCATGGTCGGCGGCATGGTGTCGTCCACCGTCCTCACCCTGATCGTCATCCCGGCCATCTACGGCCTGATCAAGCAACGGGGCCTGTCGAACCGAAAGGAAGAGGCTCATGAATAGGCGCGTGCTCGGAATTGTCGCGGTTCTCGGCCTGGGCGGAGCCATAGCGTTTGCAGCCTTCCAGCCGTCACCCGTCGCGGCACGCGAGGCCGTCGTCTACAAGAATCCGCAATGTGGATGCTGCAAGGGCTGGGCAACCTACCTTCAGCGAAACGGCTACAAGGTCACGGTCATCGACGTCGACAACATGGAGGACCTGAAACGGCGCCTTCAGGTGCCCGACAGCCTGCATTCCTGCCACACCGCCAAGATCGATGGCTACGTGGTGGAGGGCCATGTGCCGGAGGAGGCCACCGATAAGTTGCTGACCAAGCGTCCCAGCTTCACGGGAATTGCCTCGCCGGGCATGCCGTCCGGTTCCCCGGGAATGGACGGCCCGAAGGAGGACAATGTCGTCAAGGCCTTCGGCCCCGGTGGGATCAGGGTTTTCGGGACATACTGATCCTCAGGCTGGCTTTACAATTCTTTACACTCGCGGCCGTCGACGGTTTACATGCGCCTGCTTCAATGAAGGTGTCGCGGAAGGCGATGGACATCATTGGAGGCCGATCATGAAATCCCTGTTCACCCTCGCCGCCGTCATGGCGCTTGCCGCCCCACTGGCCTTCGCCGCGACGCCGGCCTCGGCCAGCCCCGCCTGCGAGGCCCAGGTTGCGGAAATACAGGCTGCCTGGAAGGCCGTGCCGCATCCCTACAGCAAAATGGCCGAGCGGAAGACCCGTGGCGACCACGACCACAACGTCATGGCCGAAACCTATATGAGCGCCCAGCTGCGTCAGGCCGAGGCTCAGTGCAAGGCCGGCAACGACCATGAGGCGCTTCTGCGTCTCGACGTGGTCCGCTCCTGGCTGAAGCTCCCCGAGGTGATGCACCCGGCCGATCACAACTACACCCCGGACAAGAAGGGCTGACATCGGCCCGTCACCGCCCGCGACGGCGTGATTATGACGACGGTGGCTTTGCCACCGTCGTTGCCGCCTCGATTACATCATCGGTTTCAACCGGCAAACCGGCCATTCGCCACTCGGGAAAGCCGTCCTCCATCCGCCGGGCCGCCCGGCCGCACTTGCGCAAGGCCGCCACCGCCTCGTAGGCCAGGACGCAATAGGGGCCGCGGCAATAGGCCACCACCTCGGTTGCTTCCGGCAATTCCGACAGGCGGCGCTTCAGATCCTTGAGCGGAATATTGACAGCGCCGGGCAGATGGCCGGCGGCGTATTCCTCGGGCGGGCGGACGTCGAGCAGGGTCACCGACCCGTCCGTCAGGCGCCCAATCAGATCGTCCCGTGACACCGCCTCCAGGGCATCCCGCTGGTGGAAGTAGCCGCGGAGCAGCCGGTCGATCTCCTCCACATGCCGTTCCGCCGTCCGGCGGAGAGCGCCCATCAGGGCAAGCACATCGTCGCCCGACAGGCTGTAAAGGACGTGGAGGCCATTCCGGCGCGAGACGGCCAAACCGCTCCGCCGCAGGACCTGAAGGTGCTGCGAGGCATTGGCGAAGGACAGGCCGCTGGCCGCCGCCAGTGCTTCCACGCTGCGCTCGCCCTGGGCCAGCAGTTCGAGAAGGTCGAGGCGATGGGGATTGCCCAGCGCCTTCGCCACCTTGGCGAATTGCTCCAGCATCGACAGTTTCGGACTGGTCCTGGTGGCCAAATCTGCCCCTCTCCGCCCCCTCGTCCGGGAAGAATGCCCGAACATTGACGGCATGCCTATGGCAGCATACTATTCAATAACTCTCTTGAATATCGAGAGTTCGTCAATTTCCAGGGGGCGGAATGGATCGGCAGGCACATTGGCAAGGGGTATACGAGAACAAGGCGGAGACCGAGGTCAGCTGGTACCAGGACCGCCCGTCCGCGTCGCTGGCCCTGATCCGCGACACCGGCCTGGGCTCCGATGCCCGGCTCATCGATGTCGGCGGCGGAGCCTCGCGTCTGGTCGATCATCTCCTGGATGACGGTTGGACCAGGATCACCATTCTCGACATCGCGGCGGCAGCGTTGGAGCGGGCGCGGAATCGCCTTGGCGAGCGGGGCGCCCAGGTGGAATGGCAGGTCGCCGATGTGACCAACTGGACGCCGCCGGCCCGGTTCGATCTGTGGCATGACCGTGCCGTGTTCCACTTCCTCACCGACCCCGCCGACCGGGTCGCCTATGCCGCCGCCATGGCCGCCGCCGTGCCGAAGGGCGGACAGGCCATCGTCGGCACCTTCGCTCTCGATGGCCCCGAACGGTGCAGCGGCTTGCTGATCCGCCGCTACGATGCCGATGGTCTTGCCGCTGAATTTTCCCGGCATTTCGAACCGGTCGCCGCCATGGCCGAGGATCACCTCACCCCGGCCGGCAAGGTCCAAAGGTTCCAGTTCTGCCGGTTGCGGAGGCGCTAGGCGATGGCCGCCCCACAGGCACCGATCCTCGATCTCAAGGACACCGACGCCCCTTCCGTCTTTCAGCCCGCCAACCTGCTGCGCGAGGCCCGCCGGCAGCGCGGCCTCGACCATGCCGAGGTCCCCGCCATCTGCCTGCTCGACCCCGATGGCGATATGGTGCGCCACCTCAAGCGCACCGGTCGGGCCGAGGCGGTCGAGCACTGGGCCTGCTACCACACCGAGATGTGGCGGTTCGAGCAGGAGGGGGTGGAGTTCGGCGTGGTCGGCTGCGCCGTCGGGGCTTCGTTCGCCGTGCTGCTGGCCGAGCAGATGTTCGCCAGCGGTTGCCGCTTCCTGATCAGCATCACCTCGTCGGGGCAGATCACGCCGGTGGGGGATGGCCCCTATTTCATCCTGATCGACCGTGCGCTTCGCGATGAGGGCACCAGTTACCATTACCTGCCGCCGTCACGCTTCGCCGAGGCCGATCCAGAGGTGCTGGCGCGGTTGACTCCCTTGGTCGGGACCGCGCCGGTTGCCGTCCATCGGGGGGCGACCTGGACCACCGACGCGCCCTACCGCGAGACGGAGGCGGCCATCGCCGCTCACCGCAAAGCGGGCATCCTTGCCGTCGAGATGGAAGCGGCGGCACTCTACGCCTTCTCCCGTGCCCGAGGCTGCCCGGTGGCCTGCTTTGCCCACGTCACCAACACCATGGCCCAAACCGAGGGCGATTTCGAGAAGGGCGAGGCCGATGGGGCGCTGGAAGCGCTGGCACTGGTGGCAGCGGCGGGGCGGGCCTGGGTGACAGGGGGCTGAAAGCAACATGAAAAACCCTTCATTTGCCCCAGGGGTCATACCATGCTATCCGCTGTCCCTGGTTATGGCCTAAGGAAACCCCTGGTGACCCGTCTGATCTTCACCCGACCGGCTCGGAAGCTGGCTGTATTACTCAGCCTGCTGATGGTCCTGCTTGGGGGGGCAGCGGGCGACGCCTTTGCCTTGTGCCTGGGCGGCAACGGCCATCTGGCCATCGAGGCCGTTCAGACCGGTGGCCATGACCATGGGGCGGTGCCCGGTATCGTGGCCGACCACTCAGCCGTGTCGGCTGATTGCGTCGATATTTCGCTGATCCAGGCCGCTCCGGCGATCACCAAGAAGCAAGTCATTGCCGGTCTCGACGTCGCCCTGCCGGCGGCCTCTCCGGCGTGGAGCGGGCAGCCCACGACCGAAGTCTCCCGCACCGCCCTGCCG
>JAUSFB010000081.1 GCA_030651575.1 Phaeospirillum sp. | reverse complement strand
GAGCGCCTTCGCCGACGCCTTTGACGACCTGTTCGCCGATCCGAACCTGGCCGTCACCGTGACCTATCAGGGCAGCCCCGTGCGGGCCCTGGTGCGGCGGCCCGACCGCGATGTCGAATTCTCGGACATCACCGTCCACACGGGGACGGCGGTGTTCGAGATCCAACGGCGGGAGATTCCGTCTCCCCAGGCGGGTGATGTGATCGTCCATGACGGCGACAGCTTCGTCGTCCAGGGTGAACCCCGCCTGGATGCCGAGCGGCTGATCTGGACCCTGGATTCGAGATCGGCATGAAACTGGCGGCGGCTATTTCCGGCGATCTGCGCAAGATCATGGCCGAGGAGATCAAGGAAGCCGAAGACGCCGTCACCGCCGCCATGCGCCAAGCCGCCGACGGATTGAAGGCCGATCTTCGCCGCCAGGTTACCGAGGCGGGCATGGGCCAGCGCCTCGCCAATACCTGGCGGGCCGAGCTGTATCCCAAGGGCCAAAAGAGCATCAAACCGGCGGGCTTCGTCTTCACCAGGGCACCGACCATCATCCGGGCCTTCGACCAGGGTGCCGTGATCAAATCCAAGCACGGCTTCTGGTTGGCGATCCCCACACCCGCCGCCGGGACCGGTGCCCGAGGCAAGCGCATGACGCCCGGCCTGTGGGAACAGATGCATGGTGCCCGGCTGCGCTTCATCTATCGCCGGGGCGCTCCCTCGCTGCTGGTGGCCGAGAACATGCGGGTCCGCATCCCCCGATCAAGTCGGGAGACCGCACGGGGAGGCTTCGCCAAGGGCAGCGCCTCGGCGCTCCGCTCCGGGCGTGGGATGACCAGTGTGGTGATGTTCATCCTGGTGCCGCAGGTTTCCTTGAAGAAACGCCTCGACGTGGACGGAGTTGCCGAACGGTGGGCTTCGGCGCTGCCTGAACTGATCGTCAGGAATTGGCGGTGATCATTCCGATCACTGCACCGATTTGGCTGCACCACCATGGATGGCCATGAACATCCGTCTCTGTGGTCCCCGCAGGAACTGGAACCCGAACGCCGAGTAGAATCCTTGAGCACCATCGTCGATGGGGTCAACGACGATCACCGACATGGCGACCGTCTCCGCCGCCACCTTGGTCTTCTTGACGGCATCGGCCAGCAGGACGCTGCCCAGACCCTGTCCAGCGGCGGCCAGATCAACGGCGAGGCGCCCGATCAGTGCCGCCGGAATGGGATGTCGCGGCAGGCGCTTCTCCATTGCAGGCGGCAGGTCGGCAGCGACCACCGTCGCGGCGCTGAGGGTGAAGAAGCCAAGGATATGCTCGGGCCGATCCGGCATGACGGCTACGAACACCCGCGCGGTATTCCGCCGGACATCCTGGCTGGCCTGCTCGTGGATATAGCGGTCGAGGGACTCATTGCCGCAAGAGAAGGACGAGCGGTCATGATGGGATTCAAGCGGCTCGATCTGGATGGAATCGGTGGCGAGACTCACCGGCGCACGACCCGCGAATGCTCCTCGAGCGCCTTCTGGAGTTTCTCGTTCGGCTCGGGCGGATTGAGCAGCAGTTCCTGAAAACGCTCCCATTCCTCGGCATTGAGCGCAATGACCTCGTGCTCGCGCACCACCGCATCCGCCTTCTGCAAGGCGACATCGACCACGAAGTCGGTGAGCGTCTTGTCGGCATAGGCGGCGGCCCGTTCCAGCTTTCGCTTCGATTGCGGGCTGAGACGAATGCTGATGCGCTCCTGGCGCTGGGCGGTCCTGGGCATGATGGCTGCTCCAATTGATACCTCAAATATGTACGCCTTATCGGCGCACGTTTCAAGGATTGCCCATGCCCAGCATCCGCGAACATATCCTCGCCGCCCTGTTGGCACGGCTGGAAACGGTGCCGGATGCCACGATCAAACGGGAAGCGCCGCTTCCGGAAACGGTCCCCGCCGGAGGTCTGATCATCCTGCGCGACGGCGATCCCGGCGACCCGGAAGTTCTGCTCTCTCCGATTTCGTACCTGTGGGAACACCAGACCGAGATCGAGGTCATCCTCCAGCGCGGGCAGGACGATGATAGTGTCGCATTGGACGCCTTGCTGATGGCGGTGGGCGTCGCCCTGGCCGCCGACCGTTCCCTCGGTGGTCTGGCGGAATGGTTGGACTGGGGCGCCCCCATGACTTCCGGTCTCGCCATCGACGGTGCCGCCGCCCTGCGGGGAGCGACGGTGCCGATCACCATCCATTACGGCTCCAGCGACCCGCTGGGCTGACCCACACCTTAATATATGGGAGTTTCCCATGGCAAAGACTCGGGCCTACGGTGCCGATTGCATCCTGCTGGTCGCCTTCGAGACGGTTTACGGCACGCTTCCGGCCGACGGCTATGGACGGCTGTCGTTCAAGGAATCGAGCCTGGGGGCCGAGCGCCCGCTGGGCTACGACCCGCTGCTGGGCCAGGGCCGTGACGCCCAGGACCCGTTCTATGAGGCGATCAAGGACGAGGGCGATATCGGTGTGCCGCTCGATGTGCGGGCTTTGGGCTTCTGGCTGAAGGGCCTGTTCGGGGCGCCCGCCACCGCCGATAACGGTGATGGGACCTTCGACCATGTCTTCACCTCGGGCGGCACGCTGCCCAGCCTCGCCATCGAGATCGGCCATGCCCAACTGGCGGCGCCGAAATTCTTCCGCCACGGCGGCGCCAAGCTGGACAAGCTGTCCTTTGACATGGCCCGCTCCGGTGCCGCCAACGGCAGCATCTCCGTCATCGCCCAGGGTGAAACCGAGGTGGCGACCACCATCGACCCCACCCCGGCCAGCTTCCCGCTCAAGCGTTTTAGTCAGGGCAGCGGCGCCATCCGGGTCGGCGGCGGCCAACTGGCCAACGTGGTCGGCGGCAAGCTGTCGTTTTCCAACAATCTGGAGCGGGTGGAGACCATCCGCGCCGACGGCCTGATCGACGGCGTGGATGAGACCGAGGCCACCGCCGAAGGTTCGGTGGATATCCGCTTCGGCACCGACACCACGCTGACGTCCGCCATCGCCGCCGAAAGCCCGGTGGCGATGGAATACGGCTTCACCATTCCCGGCTCGGCCTTTGCCCTGACCTTCCATCTGCCCCGCGTGTTCCTGCCGAAAAAGAAGCAGGAGGTCAAAGGCCCCGGCGGTATCCAGGCCAGCTATGACTGGCGGGCGGCCCGCGACCCGGTGGCGGGGTATCTGCTGAGGATCACTCTGGTCAACGACACAGCCAGCTATTGATTCTGGGGATGAGCCTCGACGTATTCTCGCAGAGCGGCATCGATGCGCGACTGCCACCCCGGTCCGGTCGCCCTAAAATAGGTCAGTACGCGAGGATCAATGCGCAAGGTGACCATCTGCTTCGGGTTGGGTGATTTCGGTCGCCCACCTTTTCGGATCAGCGTTTCCCCCTGATACAGGTCGGCCGACGCGAACCATTTCTCGGTCAGTTCCGGGGCATCATCGGGATCAACCCAGGTGCTTTCGCCAGATGGCTTCTTCGGCTGCATGACCATGCCTCATTGAAATGATGCGTTTTGCTTCATCGCGCGGCGTCCAGACCACCACCACAAACCGACCATCCAGATAGCCGACGGTGATCTGGCGGGGCTCACCATAATCCGCTCGGTCGTCGGGCCGGGTGAAATGGGTTCCCACGAACACCTGTTCCGCGTCAGCAAAATCCAGCCCGCGCTCGGCGAGGGTCTTGTCGCGCTTGGACTCGTCCCAGGTGTTCATGGGGTTAATGTAGTGACGAAAACTGCTTCTGTCAAAGATTCTGTAGTTACAAAAACAAGGTATTCCCATGATCCGACTCTCCCTGCCGAAGGACCCCTACTGGATTGATCTGCCCCACGGGGTAAAGGTGTTCGTCCGTCCCCTGACCACGGCGGTGTACGAGGCCGCCCGTGCCCGAGGCTGGCGTATGGCCCGCGCCATCGCCGCCGAGCATGCCGATCTGAAGGCCGCCGGGGCCGACATCACCGGCCTGCCCGATCTGTCCGACGAAGACGCCCTGGCTGGGTTGTCACAGATGCTGTTCGCACAGGGGCTGGCCCGCTCCGCCATCACCAAGTGGGAAGGCGTGCTGGACGAGGCCGATCAACCGGCGGAGGTCTCCGACACCAGCATCGCCGAGCTGATGCAACTTCCCCGCATGGCCGAGTCCTTCGTCGTCCAGTACACCGAAACCCATGAAGCGGTCATCGCCGAGGGAAACGTCTCCAGGCCCGCGCCGAATGGCACTTCGGCGGCGGGCCTGACTACTGCCGGGCCTGCCCCGGACAACGATCCGGGGGCTGCGGCGGAAACTGCGACTGTCCCTATGACCGCAACGCCCCCCTGACCGAAGCGGGCTGGCAAGCCTGGGAATTGCTGACCGGGGCCATCGGCGCCATCCGTCTCGGCACCCGTGGCGGCATTACCGGCCTCGATCTCCCCGCCCTGCTGATCCAGGCCGAGGCGCTGGGTTACGACCAGCCTTTGCTGGCGCGGCTGCTGCCCTTTGCCGAACGGGGAATGGTGGCGGGGGCGGCGAAGCTGGCTGCGGAACCATGATCGGGGCGATTGCCCCGAACCCCATCCGGGAGGTCTTGGACCTCCCGGACCCACCAGAAAACTGGATGTCCGAAGGCTGTGCCTTCGGTCGGGCATGGGCGGAAGCCCATTGTCGGCGGTGGGGCAGCGATGCGGCATGGATCGGCATCACCAGATCGCCGTGGATTTGAAGGGCAACGTGCTGACCTGCCAGAACACCCCGGAACCGGAGATGCGGATCGGCCACGTCTCCACCATGGACGGCGTTCGCCTGAACACCGCGACGCATTTCAGCCACCGGCCCGGCTGCCTGGAATGCCCGGTGGTCCATCTGTGCCAGGGGGCCTGCATGTATGCCGGGGGCGACGACTGGGATTCCACCTGCCGGAACAGTTTCACCTTCCACGCGGCGATCCTGTCGGGCGCCATGGCCCATCTGACCGGCATGGCCATCGCCGACATCGAGCCTCTCCGGTAATCATGCCCGATCCCGCTCTCGAAGAGGCGATCCGCGAGGCCTATGCCTCGTGCCCGTCCAACGCCATCCCACTCCACACCATGGAACTGCGCCATCCCGCCTTCGTCGATGACTTGGGCAACCCCACCGCTGTCCGGGTGGTGCGCAATTACGAGGACGAGGTGACCTGGCGCGAGCGTGGCGGGGCCGAAGTATCCGCCGTGCTGGACGCCATGACGGAGGAGGCGCGGAGCCGGGTCGGGCTGGTGGCCCGCCTGGAGCCCGACGCCCCGGTCAATGCCGGCCAGATGGTCCCCTTCATCGCGCTCGCCTTCGATTTCCAATTGCCCGAGGTCAGTTCCGCCCCGGTGCCCGAACTCACCGTCACCATGGACAATGTCGGCCGCGAGCTGATGGAGCCGCTCGAAGCCGCCGCCACCTCCCTGGTCCGTATCGAGGTCACCTACCGTCCCTATCTCGACATCGATCTCGACGGCCCCCAGATGGACCCACCGCTGACCATGACCCTGGTCCATGTCAACTGCACCGCCACCCAGATCACCGCCCGCGCCCAAATGTCCCAGATCGGCAACAAGGCCTTTCCCTGGCGCACCTATACCCAGCGCTGCTTTCCGGGGTTGGGCGGCTGAAGCAGTAAAACAAAAATAGAATAACCACAGAGGCACAGAGATGCCTTTCGGGTGGCAACACTGTGCCTCCCTTCGGCCTAGCGAATAATTAATTAATCAATGCGCCGGAGTGACCCGAGACGCCGCGGCTCGCACGGAATCTCTGTGTCTCTGTGCCTCTGTGCCTCTGTGCCTCTGTGGTTTTCTCCTCTTTTACTTCTGGAGCATTCCCCCATGTCCCACTGGGCCACACCCTATATCGGCCAGCCGTGGTCGAAGTACGGCCAGGGGCCGGATGCCTGGAACTGCTGGAGCTTCTTCCGCCACGTCCAGCAGGCCCATTTTGGGGTCGAGACCCCGGTGGTGCCCTATGCCGACGACCTGCTGGTGCTGGCGCGGCTGTTCCGCGATCACGGCGAGCGGTCCCGCTGGCACCCGGTGACCGCCTATCGAGAAGGCGACGGGGTGATGATGCGCACCGCCCGCTATCCCATCCATGTGGGGGTATGGCTGGAGGTGGATGGCGGCAGGGTGCTGCACTGCGCCGCTGGATCGGGGGTGGTGTGCCAGTCCCGGCGTGATCTGGCCGCCAATGGCTGGCGGATCGACGGAATCTACCGTCATCGGGGAGAACCGTCATGAGGGCGCGTGTCACCCTGGTGGCGGATGCCTTCAATCCGCTGCGCTCCATGCAGGTGGTGGAAGTCTCCGAACCCCTGACCATCCGCGCCTTCCTGGACGGGCGTGGCATCGAGGAATTTCCGGTCCCCACCATCTGCCTGCGCAATGGCCGCCCGCTGCTGCGCCGACATTGGGGTGGGACTGTCATCGACCATGACGACATCGTCGCCTTCGTCGCCCAGCCGCTGGGCGGCGGCGGGGGTGGCGGCGGCAAGAACCCGCTAACCACAGTGCTGATGGTGGCGGTGATGGTCGTGGCCATGGTGCTGGGCCAGTACTATGTCGGGCCGATGCTGGCCTCCTCCCTGGGCGTTACCAGCGCCGCCGGCATCGCCACCGTCGGGGCCATCTCGACGGCGGCCATCGCCTCGGTGGGCATGATGGCGGTGGGCGCCCTGGTCTCGGCCCCCAGCCCCGCCACGCCTTCGCTCAATTGGGGCGGCGGCGGCGGGGTGGCGCCGTCTCCCACCTACAGCCTGACCGCGTCCGGCAATCAGGCACGGCTGGGCCAGCCGATCCCCGAGATTTTCGGCCGTCACAAGGTGGTGTTCGATCTCGCCGCCACGCCCTATCAGGAATACGTGGCCGGGGAGCAATACCTGTTCCAGCTTCATTGCATCGGGGTGGGCCAATATCGGCTCGATGCCCTGATGATCGACGACACCCCGCTGGGCTCGTTCGAGGAGGTGCAATATCAGGTCGTCCCGCCCGGTGCCGCCGTCACCCTGATGGATGCCTGGGTGGTCACCGCCGTCGAGGTGGCGGGCCAAGAGTTGAAAGGCCCCAACCAACTGACCAATGGCGAGAGCGGCTGGGTCGGTCCCTTCGTCGCCAATCCCGCTGCCACCACCGCCCATCACATGGGCATCGATGTGGTGTTCACCAACGGCCTCTACTACGCCAACAATTCCGGTGGGCTCGATGCCAAGACGGTGGCCTGGGAGGTATGGGGGCGCAGGATCGACGATCTCGGGGCGGCGCTGGGGGATTTTATCCTGCTGGCCGCCGAAACCTACACCGCCGCCACCAACACCCAGATCCGGCTGTCCTTCAAATACCCGGTGGCCTCGGCCCGCTGGGAGGTCAGGCTCCGCCGCACCAACGACCGCGACCAGGATGGCCGCACCGCCCACGAAATCCGCTGGGGCGAGATGCGATCCTATCTCGACGGTTCCCCCGATTACGGCGACGTCACCTTGCTGGCGATCAAGATGCGGGCCACCGACAATCTGAGCCAGCGCTCCAGCCGCCTGATCAACGGCATCGTCACCCGCAAGCTTCCGCTGTGGTCTCCAGAGACCGACTGGTCGGAGCCGGTGCCCACCCAGGCCATCGCCCCGGTGGCGGCCTATATCATGCGCGCCGCCAACGGCGCTCAACTGGCCGATTCCCGCCAGGACCTGGATATGCTGTGGCAACTGCACCCTGTCTGGGAAGCGCGCGGCGACCGCTTCAGCGGAGTGTTCGACACCACCACCACCGCCTGGGAGGCCCTGGTCAAGGTGCTGCGGACGGGGCGCGCTGCCCCCTATCAACAGGGCGGCATCGTCCGCTATATCCGCGATGAACCTCGCACCCTGCCGGCGGCTCTGTTCAACGGCCGCAACATCGTCCGCGGCAGTTTCGCCATCGAGTACGTCATGCCCGGCGAGGACACCGCCGATGCGGTGACGGTGGAGTTCTTCGACGAAATCACCTGGAAGATCGCCGAGATCACCGCCGCCCAACGCGAAGGCGCCATCCGGGTGTTGACTCCATCCGAGATGGTCAACGCCCCGCCGGAAAAGCCGGGCCGGGTGCAGATGTTCGGCATCACCAACCGCGACCATGCCGGACGCGAAGCCTGCTTCCTGGTGGCCTGCAACATCTACCGCCGCCGCCTGCCCACCTGGAAGACCGAGCTGGACGGCATGATCCTGTCCTATGGAGAACTGGTCGCCGTGTCCCATCCCATGCCCGCCTGGGGTCAGGGTGGCGAGGTCGTGGACTGGGACGAGATCGCCACCATCCTCACCCTGTCCGAGCCGGTGCGCTGGAGCGATGACCAGACTCACTACATGGCGCTGCGCCGTCGCGACGGTCGGCTTGATGATCCGGTGGAGATCGAACCGGCCCCCGGCGGCGATCCCTTCCAAGTCCGCGTCCTCGACCCGCTGCCCTTCGCCCCCGACACCGGTGGCGACCGCGAACGCACCTATTACGCCCTCGGCCCCGGCACCACCTGGGCCCAGCGGGTCCTGGTCCGCTCGCTGCGGCCTCGCTCGCGTCAGGTCGAGATATCCGGCGTGTGCGAGGACGACCGCGTTCACGTCAATTGATCCGCAGCACGATTGGGCTCCCGCCCAAACCCGGCTGGGACGATGTCCCAGACCCTCTTCATTTTTGAATCAAAAGGGGGATCGGGGCATCGCCCCGAGCGGGGACCGGGGCGGCAACCCCGCCACTACGCATCCACAGACTGATAAGGATACCGCCATGCTCGAGCAGCAGCCTTCGCCCGAGGTCAAGACCCTGGTCTCGGGTCTGGCCGGGCTGATTCCCACCGCCATGCTCGCCCGCTTCCTATGGCACCACCGGCTGGTGCGCCTGGGCCAGCGCCGGTTCTGGTCGCGCGACCTGTTGTGGGAATGCCCGACCGCCGCCTTTTCGGCGGTGCTGGGCGGCGGAGTCGCCGCTCATTTCGCCCTCGGCCTGATGGAGGCCCATGCGGTAGTCGGCATCTGCGCCTGGCTGGGGCCGCGTGGCCTCGAAGTGGCGCTGAGCCGGTTCGTCGCCCGCTGCACTCCCCCCGATAAGGACTGATCCCATGCTGACCGCAGACGTCTTGCGCGCCACCTTCACCGGGGCGCGGCCCACCGATATTGACCGTTTCACGGCGCCGCTGGCCGCTGCCTCCGCCGAATGGGGCGTCGACACGCCGCTACGGCTGGCCGCCTTCCTGGCTCAGATTGCCCACGAGAGCGGCCAATTCCGCGCCCTGGTCGAGAACCTGAACTACTCCGCCGAAGCCCTGCTGCGGGTGTTCCCCCGCCACTTCGACGCGGGCCAGGCCGCAGCCTATGCCCGCCAGCCGGAGCGGATCGGTTCCAGAGTCTATGCCAACCGCATGGGCAATGGCGACGAGGCCTCTGGCGATGGCTGGCGCTATCGCGGGCGCGGCCTGATCCAGATCACCGGCCGCAGCAATTATGCCGCTTGCGGCGAGGCACTGGGGATCGGGCTGGTCCATGCCCCGGAGATGCTGGAACAGCCCAGCCCCGCCGCCCGCTCGGCCGGGTGGTTCTGGCACAGCAACGGCCTTAATCGCTTTGCCGATGCCCGCGACATCGAAATCATCACCCGGCGCATCAACGGCGGCCTCACCGGACTCGAAGACCGCAAGGCCCATTACGCCCGCGCCTGTGCCGCCATGGAGGTATCCCCATGACCCTGCTCGATCTCCTCGGCGATGCCGCCGCCATCGCCGCCAATCCTATCGCCGGTCTCGCCAAGGTGGCGCTCGACGTCGCTCCCGATATCGCCAGCCTGTTTGGCGATGATGCAGAGAAGGCGGTCGGTAAGCTGGCCGATACCGTCCGCGCCATCACCGGCACCGACGACCCCGCCCAGGCTCGCGAGGCGCTGGCCGACCCCAATCTGGTGTTCCAACTGCGCTCTCAGGCTCAGGCCTTCGCCCATGAAGAGCGCATGCAGCAGATGGCCGGCGCCCTCACCACGCTGACCGCCACCCTGGCCGACCGCCAGAACGCCCGTGCCAGGGACAGCGAGTTCATCAAAGCGGGCCGCAGCAACACCCGCGCCAACGTCCTGCTGGTCACTGCCGGACTCGGCATCGTCGGCGGCATCGGCTTCATGGTGTTTGGCCACGTCGATGGCAACACCGCCGTCGGTGGCTGCATCATCTCGGTGGTGACGCTGCTGGCGGGCAAGTTCGCCACCGCCTTCGACTTCGAGTTCGGCGGCTCCGCCGATTCCGAGCAGACCCGCACCCTGCTGGCGCAGGCGCCGCCCATTGGGAAATAGCTGACACATTCTGCGGCGTGCGGCCGACCAGGGATCATCTCCTGGTCGGCCGCCTTTCGTGTTTGTGGCCCGTATTTGCCGGGCCAGGGGGTTGGCTCCGAGCGGGTTCGCCGCCATTCCCACCACAGCGATCGATCCGTCCCACACGACGGCGTCTCCCGCGGTCCCCGCGCTTCCGTGTCCGGGTCCCCGAACTGTGGGGCCGTTGGCCCCGGCGTTACGACCTGCGTCCTATGTCTGCTCCACGGCCGTGGGATCGATGGATGCTTCCTCCACCAGGCGCCGCAGTTCGCCCCCCAAGTCGCAGTGGTGGGCGAACTGCGGGATCCGCAACGCCTCGACTCTGGCCCGGATCGCCCAGGCCGTCAGATACACCGAGCGCTCAGCCGAGGTGGGCATCGAACCGGCGAATGGGCCACCTTGGAAGAGTAGTTCTGAAGCGACGCGACTACCAGATTTCTCACCTCCGTGATATTTTTTGCTCCAAGGGTCGCACCTTCGATTCGCCCCCTGGGGAAACGCCCCGCATCAAATTTCAGCACTTATGTTGATGGTGGGAGTGAACCGCCCCGGCTTTGTTGGATATCTTCCTTTGTCTGCGACAGACTCGCCGCGGTTGCCTCGACGACGCCTACGGCACAGCAGGGGACGGAGGCCACCACTAACGCAAAAATCAGTTGCCTCATTCACAGCCTCCCCTTTCTGCTTTTACGACTTATCTCTATTTGCGCCTTTGGTTTCCCGTCAGGGAAGCATCCTGTAAAGGTTGAGAGTGAACTTGGCACAATACCAAGAAGGTCCCGACGCCCCCTTGGCGGCCAGCGCAATCGCGAACCCGCCACAAAGCAGGGATACCCCTGGGAGGAACGCGACGGCAAACGAGATGCCGACCTTTTGGATGTCGCTTTGGTGGGCACCTGTTTCCCGGATGGTCGCGAACACATGCCAGGCGATCGCGAAGCCGACAGCCGACAGCCCGGCCAACTTCAGCGCCGGAGGGAACAGAAGGGCAATCCCGCCGACCAGCAGCGGAACTGTCGGAAAAAAGTACGGAGAGATGGTGATCAGCCAGTTCCCGTTTCCCCGATAGGTCATCCATCCCCCGTTCCCGTCCGTCGCCTGCATGGATCCCACAGGATGCAGCGTCAGGAGAGCGAAAAGGATATGCGTCATTTCGTGTTCGAAGGCTGCCCAGAACCCGAATTGCGGCAACCGGCGCCTGAATAGGATCGGCAGCAGAAACAGTCCGATGCCTGCCGCAAGGGCGACACCTAGATTGGCGCTCCGCCAGAACGGCTTCAATGCCTCGTAGAACGTGGAGGCAGCCGGCGCGAGGGCAAGCACAGACAGGGCAGCGCACGGCCACTTCAGAAGGTTCACCGCCCTGTCCACATGATAATGCATCGGCACTCCCCGGTCACTCCCCGGCCTTCAAGCCCTTCCAAAATCCGTCGAGCGCGGCCCTGGCCTGAGCTGCCTTCTGGTCAAAGGCCTGCATGCCCGCCCTTGCCAAAGCCTCCGCCTGCCGCCTGCGCTCGAAGGAAGCCATCCAGCTCTCGGCGTCCGACTGGGCTTCCCCGACCTGCGCGGGGGTCATCCGCTCCTCCACACGCGCCATCCGCCTTTTCGCGGCGGCTCGAGCGCTTTCCCCGGACGGTCCCACGGGGCTCAGCGCGGAGGCCAAATTGAAGTGTCTGTGCGCCCTTGCCCAGGACTGAGGAACACCAAGGCCCTTTTCGTAGACCGTCCCCAAGGCAAGATGGGCCTCGGGATCGCCGTCATTCGCTCTGTTCCTGAAGAGCTCAAGGTCGCCCGGCGAAACAGACTTGATGCCGGGGTCGGCGAGTTCTTCAAGCCAATCGAAAATGCCCGCGGTCGCCTGATCCGTCCCACTTCCAACCAACGCGACAACAACGTAGGCGCAGAAGAGGACAATTCGTTTCATTTCGCTCCTCCATGGTTGTCCGAACGATAACAGGATGCTAGAAGAATGTCA
Source organism: Phaeospirillum sp. (assembly GCA_030651575.1). Classification (GTDB taxonomy): domain Bacteria; phylum Pseudomonadota; class Alphaproteobacteria; order Rhodospirillales; family Magnetospirillaceae; genus Phaeospirillum. The sequence goes on along the minus strand of JAUSFB010000081.1, from coordinate 100,043 downwards.
CCTGGATGGAGTCTGGTTTCGAGGGGGAACAAGGGGGGCGGGAAGACAGTCTTGGCGTGACGGTTCTCCCGCAATCGCTTCCTATCGAATCGGCAGTTTTTGATTGCGCGGTCGCCGCCGTGGCCGCTTAGCCTGCGGATGGGGGAACCTCGAATGGCCGAGCACGACGATTACTCCGCCGTCACTCCTGAGGAGATGACGGAGATTAAGGCGCAGCTCGTCAGGTATCTTATAGAGGCAGCAGGTCGTTCACCGGGTGTCGGTGCCCTCGCCCGCACGGAAATCGAAGCCGCGATGGCTGCGGTTTTCGACAACCGTGCCGGCGCCCAGCTTGAGGCGGTCAAGCGAAGCGCCGAATTGACGTCCAAATTCGGCGAGCAGACCGCAAAGGCCTCGAAGAATGCCGAGGCATTGGGGGCCCAGATCTCCGAAGCGGTGGCCTCGTTGCTTGCCGCATCGCAGGCGGACTCCTCCGCCATTCGCAAGATCGAAGCGGCAACGGCGTCCATCGTCCGCAGCCAGACAGAAGTCAAGACAGCCGTCTCCGACCAGGCCAATGGTTTAGCCATTTCGTCGGAGAACGCTAAGAATGAAGTGCTGAACTACATTCACCAAAACTTTACGGCCACCATACCTGCCCTGCAGGAAGTCATCCGGACGGAGATCAGGTCAAATATCCCGAGTGATTCGGGCCAGACCGTGCTTCAACACGACATTCTGGACATCAAGGCCGACCTGTGGGAGCTCCGCGAAACCGCGAAGCTCATAGAAGATGCCATCCGGAGAGCGGACGAACAGACGCGATACAGGGATGACCCTCCGCGAGACGACTATTTTCCGGCCCCTGTCGCCCCCCCTCGACGGCATGCCTTTCTGGCCTACAGATGGCACGCCGCTACGGCCGTGGCAGCGTTTGCTTTTGCCGGATTAGTCTTTTTCGCCATCAATTCTATCTTTCCCGCTTTGTCCCAGAAGACGAAAACCGCCGCACAGATCGAAACCACGGGTGTTACAGCGACAAAGAAGGAGAAGCCCGAAGCGCAGACCCAAGGTGGTGGAATACGCGTGGAGGGGGACGTTCGACACGATTTGAACCAAACGTCTGAAGGACAGGTATTCGGATCGTCAGCAACGCAACGGCGAATTCAAGACGCCGACGTGTCGACAACGAACGTCGCAACCGGAGAACATGTCGTCAAAGACGCCGATGGGGAACTGCGTGTGGCCCGTACGGCATATGTGCAGCGGCTCTCCTTAGATGAGCGCCTGCTCGTGCTGCAGCACTTCACGAAAGGATTCGTCTTCGAAGCAGCCGAAAAGGCCGGCAGTTGCCCCTCCGCGATCCTGAACGGCCAGCCGTTGGCCGTTTCGACGGACGGTAAATTCGGCCCCGGTATCATCGCGGCAGCAAAAGCCCTCGTCTCCTGCACTGGAAGCGACAAGGACCGCAAGACAAACCTGCTGAAGCAGCTTGACAAGCACCAGAAGCAACTCAACGAGAGGCAAATAATTTCCACCGAGGAGAAAGCTCAGGTCGTCGATCATCTTCTTGCCTACATCGGACTGACGCAAACCACCGTTAAACCTTAAGGCTACAACGTGTGAAGTGAGACGTGCGCGATGAGATCCCTGACCTTCGGATGGTTCGAGTTCGCCCCGAGAAACCAGACCGGCGGGTACGGTCTGGTGCGCCATTGCGGCCTCACATCCGACCAGCAGGCGCTGGTCATACAAAACAGCGATCTCTCCCTCCGCTACAGAAAGGAGGAATCGCCTGACGACATATGGGCTTTCTATCCCCTGGGAGCGGGAAAGCTGGCGTTCTCCCGGTACACGAAACTTGGCGACGGCACCAGGGGAACGGTTTTCAGGGTCGTGGGGATCGTGGGAGATGAGGCTTCCTTTCAGGAACTGCGGTGGGATCGCGAATCCCTTATCGAACTCGTCCGCACGGCGTCCAACCTAACCCGCGAATCACGTTCGCCCATAGCCATCGAACCACTTCCGATCTCTCCCACGTCCACGAACCTGCATCCCCCGCCCATCCCCAATCTTTTGCCTGCCGTGTTGGACATTCTGCGGCGAGGCCGCGACCTGACATTGGAGACGTCGTGGCCCGCGGAACTTCGCCTTGCCCTATGCTGGGCCCTGCTGCGCTCCATGCCGCTGCAGGACCGCGGGCAGTTTTCCTTCATTACCAGACTCACTACCACACGACCGGTGAAGTTTCGCTTTGGACTACATGACCGGGTCGACCGTGATGTGGCGACTTCCACAAACCCATCGGCCATCAGGCTAATTGCCAAAGAAGAAAGCGTTTTTGCGTCGGTGTCCGACAAAATGGAGGACGTCCGCCGGATGTCGGTAGGCACCTCGGTCACCGAGTGGTTTGCACTGGCCCAAAGAGATGAAGTGGATATCTGGGGCTTTTCGCTTGCCGACGGGAAGGCTGAGGCATCTGTTGCGGTTGCGGGACTTCTTTTCTCAAACGACTTGACCTTCGAAAGATTGCAACTTGCGGTGGATGTGCTTCGCCGTTTCCCGGAAGCCAACGGATTGCTGCTCCGCGTTGTCAATGATCCACGCAATCAATCCTCCCCCCATGTCGCGGCATTCCGCTTTATCGCGGCTGCAGCGCCTTTGGTGGATTGTGTGGTCAAATTCCTCAATGACACAGGAAGGTCCGCGTCTGAGATCGGCAAGGCTTTCGACCAGACACGGAACTTGATTCCGGCCACCCCGGACCTGCTGCTTGAAGCGATGTCGCGAAACGGCATGCATTCTCGAAGATTTTCTGGAGACACAAGAATCGCTCTTCAGACAGCTCAGATGCTTATGATTATCGAGAGCCACCCTGGAGCGGGAGAGGCGATCCTTCCTTTGTCGGCGGAGACAAGGGCGCGGGTGTTCAATTCGCCTGAGGAGGCGACTTCCTGGCTGGAGCGTCTCTGCGATAGGGATACTGATCTGGCGCACGCCCTCCTGACCAAATGGCTTGCGACCCTTCCTGGATCTCAGGCGCATTCCGTCGCCCGGAAACTCGCGGAACAGGTACTGGCAAATGGCCGGTCCAAGCCTGCCCTGTGTTTCCTGATCATGCGGGCAATGGACTCTGCGGCCCCGAACGTGGTCTCAAGCGCCGAGAGGTCCGAGTGGCAACTGCGCACCGTGAAGGATCTATGGCCGGTCATCGCAGATTACATCGATCCGCGTTTTCCCGCAAAGCTGATCTCCAAAGAGGGGCTTATCAGGGACATTCCTGTCGAAGGCATTCTCGACCCACGCCTTCTGCAGTCACTGATTGAAGCGATATTCAGCTATTTCGTCGGCGAACTTGAAACCACTGTGGCCACGGGGAAACTCCCGGCCGCGTTCTGGGATCACTATCCCGACTGGCGGGAGAAACAGCAACCGGAAGACCGTCATCGGATCGCCGCAGCGCTTGTCGGACTCCTGGTTCACTCGACCGAGGCTCAACCTTCACGCTCGGGATTTTTCGCCGACCTGAGATTTCGCTATCTGCTTGATGATGCCATCGGATGGTCTTCGGTTCCGGAATTGATCGCCGCCATCATGCGGATGGAGTGGACACCACGTGACGTAATGCGGCTGGCCAGCGAGATCTCTGCCCACAACAGGCCACTTCTCCAAGATCATATGCCGTCGATCAGGCAACTTATTGGCTTCCTTCGCCCATCTGGCAACGCCATCGACGAGGATTTGGTGAATGCTTTCAGGTTCGCGCGAGTAGCTGAATGGGGTCAAAGGGGGGGTCGGTCGTGAAATACAAATGCACTACTTGCAGCTTCGAGGGTGAGGGCGGTCTAATGCCTTCCGTATGCCCCAAATGCGCTGACCCAGTTGAGGCGGTCGAACTCAATCCTCCACTGCCCGAGCAGCGTCAAGAGGGCGTAGTCAAGGGAGATGACGCCACCGACGATTTCGAATCCGTTGCGGACCCGGCCTCCGTCATCCTGAAAGGATTGCTCCCGGGTTCCTCCGACAATCCTGGAATTCCGGAAAGCGGAAAGCAGGATGGGATGGCGCTCCCACCCCAAGAAGATGGGCAGGTGGACATCGAAGATTTGCTGGTCCCGCGGCCGGGTCCGGGCGAAGACTTGCATGACGGTCAGCTCAATCACGGAGTTGCGGACGAAGACATTCCTAAAATTAAGCTGCTCCTGGACTCCAAGCGAAGCGGGAACACCATTATAACCATCATCGGTTTTTACCATGGTGGGAAGAGCTTCATCCTCAACAGGATCGCCAGGATGTGGGCCAACGACGGCCGATATGTCTACTCCGACGGCGAGTGCAAATATCCTGTGGAAGTCGGCGGGCGCGTGATTGGTACACCGCTCGGGATTCACCCCACCAAATTCTACAGCCACGTCCGTGAGCACGAGAGCGGCGTCAGACACATCCAATTCATTGACATGGCCGGCGAAACCTTCACCGGCCCGCTCGGGAACATACAAGAGGGGCACCAGGAGGACCCGGCGCAGGGTGGAGACATCTTCGCCGGGCATGCCAACAAGCATGAGTTTGTCGCGTCCTTGGCTTTGTCGGACGCATTCATCTTCGTCATCCCCGCCACATCACTCGCATCCCTACGCCTCTGGGACCATGAAGACGAGGCGGATGATGACTTGAAAGACACGGCAAAGGTTGTGAACAGATTCACCACGTTTGCGAACATGATCTGCCACTACGAATCGCTTATGAAAGATAGTATCCCGGAACTCCAAGAATTCCTGGACCTGATTTCCAAAGACTACGTTGAAGGGGACGACAGCACTGTCTTCCGTAAGGATGGCAAATATGTCTCCCGCAAGGCGGTGTATGTGGCCCTTTCTAAGGGCGATTTGTTTGTCAAAGAATTCGCCAACCATAACGTGGATGACAGCGACCCGGCGTTTTTCCTTCGTGACACTGCAAACCGGCTTTACGAAACCATCAAAAACCGTTTTTCCAGTTTTAGGGTCGACTTTGTGACTGCGCAAGAGGGTGCGAAAAGCGACAAAGTCACCAACGGCAGGGCGTTTGGGGTCGAAGCCTTGCTGAAATGGGTGCGGTGGGTGTCGATGGGGACCATCCCGTATGGCTCTCCGTTAAAGAGATTTCTGCACAGCCACCTCCACAACGAAGGTTTGGCCTTCAGGCTCCGGGCCATCCTCGGAAACTCGGCTGAAAAGGAAATATTCGGCGCCCGGTCGAGGGAGTGGTAATAATGTCTTTACGCATTAACCATTACGCGGCGTTCCGCCTCAAGGCGGCCGGCGTTGCGGCTGTGGCGCTTGTGGCGGTTTGGGCCGGGGCGATGGCCACCGCCCGCTACCTGACTCCACCGGCGTTCGGGGACATCCAACGGTATCTGGAGATGCCGTGGAAGGACTTCCCGCCCATGACCGAAGCCGAAGCCGCCAAGCAGGCGGAAGTCTTCGAACCCGATGCCTCCACCTTCGCCATTGCCGTTCCCCTCTGGCGCGAAGTGCCTGAGAGGGGCCTGTTCGCTTACAGTGACAGCTCCAATTCCTCGCTTCGCCGTGCGGGGCAGGCGGTATCCGAGGCCTTGCGGCTGATGGCCGCGAACTACGGGGCCAGCGGCTTTTCCGACCGTGCCGCCCGCAGGAGGATGGCTGCGGACGCGGAGCGTATTTTCGCGTTGCTGGATGACAACGTCGCGATGCCTGGTAAGCGACGTTGGCTGCCGCTCTACACGCGGGCAGTCCTCCACATGTGGATCGATCAGAACGCCCGCGCGATCGGAGATCTGACAAGAGCGGCACAGGACCTCGAAGAGGAGGCGCGGCAATTCGAGGCAGGGTGGCTGGAACAGGCCAAGGGCGGGAACGTCAAAGCTCGGCCCCATGCGATCGAATCCTTAAAGAGGCTTTACGAGGCATTCGCTGTCACCCATTTGGCCCTGGGATATGCCAAGGCCGCCGAGGTGGGCTCCGGCAAGATTGCCGAGCAGGACTGGGGAAAATTGAAACGGGAAATGCGGCATTTCGAGTTGGCGGCGCTTTATGCTGGCCGGTTCGTGGGTGTCGGGGACCGCCATGCGTCGGTGACGCAATACCACTTGATCGAACAGCCCCTGCCATCTACGGGGCTACAGCCGGTCGTGATTTGGAACGAGCTGGTCGCCGCTTACCTGCGCTCGCCGGGATACTGCGCCGCCGCCGGGGGCAAGGAAACGCGAATCCCGGGAGACGTGGAATGGGATTTTTACTGCAAGCGGACTGATGCGCTCGATGAGACCACAGCTCTTGGGAACAAGGCCTACCACGCGCTCCTGCGTAAAAACGCGTCTGCCGAGATGGCAGCCGCCGCCCAGGTCATTGCCAAATTGGAGACTTACGACCGGTCACTCGCCAAGCACCCGGCCATTCTTTTCAATCGGGCCCTAATTGCTGGACATGCCGGATTCGTCAAGGATGCGGCGGCATCCCTTCCTGCCGCTCTCGGGACAGTCGGCGGCGCCACAGGCGAAAAGGCTAGGCGGCTTACGCAGATCATGAGGGACCTGTCGGAGGGACGCCTTCCGGACGAAGGCGTGTCAGATGGTTCCACTGCAATCATCAAGCGCTTGGCTTTGGTCAAGACCTGGGTCCGCGAGCTCGCGCAGGGCAACGTCAGGCAATTCGTCGAAAACAAATCCAACGTCGAGAACGAAGACAGGAACGGGGCGCAGTTCTTCGACGATTTTGCGACGGAGGTCATGACCGTTTTCGGTCGCCACGCCATCGACAAGGCCGGGAATCTCCCGGCGGACGTGAGGACCAAGATCCTTTCCCACATTTCCGGCACTTCCTTCTATCCCGCGCAGATCCGACTGGAAGCCTCCGAACGGCTCGGATTTGAAATTCGGCCTTCTGTACCTTTGTCGCTGGCGGGCCTGCTTACCGCCATCATCCTCATGGGATATTGGTTCATCACGCGCGTCTACAGGAACACCTTCGTCAGCGCCCACCACCTTGACCGGTCCAAACATTCAAAAAGGGCCCAGTGATGGGCGGCTTGTTCTTCACGGCATCGCTGCTGGTTTTGGTAACCGCCTGGTGGGCCGGTTGGCTTTCAACCGGAGCCGGACGGAAACCTGGACGGTCCGTGCCGCTGGTCCTTGTCGTCCTCACCGCGTTGGTCCCTCCCGCCATGGTGACGTTGGTGCTTATGGAGGCCCACAGCCGGTTTGGCGACATCCGCATTTCACTTGAAGGGCTGCGATTCGAGATCGGAGAAACAGGAGGCAGGATATTCAGCATTGGAGGCGACGACACTTCCGACGCGTTCAAGATAGACGACCTTCCACCCGGCTTTCTGGCGTTCGAACATGAAGGCAACGGGGTGGCAGTCCGCCTCAATCAGGGAATGCCTGCAGCGACGGGCCGCAGCACCCGGTACGGGGCCGTTTCGGTCGACGGAAAGTGCTGCTACAACACCATCCGGCCCCATGCTCCTTTCAGGATTCGCTTCGACGACGGCCTTGAAATGAAGGTCGATCCAAAGACTGAAACGCTCATGGTCGGAAACGACGCCTTCGGTCCGCTCCCCAAACGCACGCTTCAAAACCTGGGACTGCCGGTCCTGCGCCAACTTCCTCCTGAAATCGAGTCCTATCCGTTCAGGAACTACGATTCTTTCCACGGGGCCGAGCCGCCGTCTCCAATAGATCCGATTACATGGGGGAAACGCCAGTACGCCAGCCTCATGTTTTGGGAGGAGGGCGAGTTCAACTCGTCGAACCCCTTCGGCTGGCTCCTCAGGAATAATCTGGCCATACTTCTCGCCGACCCTCAGATGAAGGTCGTGACCCAAACCCTATCCGGAGAGTTGGAGGAGACTCCGGGCACCGATATCGCAAAGCTCCGGTTCGGCGTCCCGGCGTCCGTGCGATTGGGCCTTCACCGCATCGACATCCACCCACCCGCCGAAGATGGAAAGAAGAAGCCAAGCCGCATCCAGGAACGCAGGAGCTTCCGCGCGAAATTAGTCGAAGGCGAGCATGATGAGACATCCGGGCACAAGTCGCTCTATCTGGCGGTGACCCTGGACACCCCATATGTCATTACGGTCCGGCGAAACGCGCTGAATCAATTGGTGAGCCAAGGCATCGGGGTGGCCGCCGACAGGAACCTCCCCGCCTTCGTGTTTGCGGCCGAAGAATCCCATCAAAAGGCGGTGATGGGCAAACCAGGGCAAACGAACCAGACCTCCTCCCGGAAACAGGCGCCGATGAAGCAGGCGCTACTGACCTTCCCCATGCTTGGCCCGGAGTTCGGGGCGGAAATTTTCGGCCGGCTGGAGATCGACTCCCCCAACTCAAAGTATGTCGTGACCTCGCATGACGGAGTCCGCTCCTATAATGTCGGGGAGGCGTTCGTGCTTGGTGGCAAGAAAGCCGCCATCATCCGGATCACCGAGGTGCAATTCCCGTCAGGGATAATCTGGGTCGTCTGGGCCGCCTCATTGGCCGCTCTCCTAACAGGACTTTCCGTCCGGAAGGACTTCCATCCATGGGTCGCCGTCGGCGCGGTCGAGGCGTTCCTGGCCATCCGCATCCTGGTCGGCGTCCAGGCGGGCGTCCTGGACCACACAGAGCCAGCTACTGCATGGCATGCGCTGACGGCATTTGCCATGGTCCCCTGGGCCGTTCAGGCTTGTTTCATGGCCTTCGGGTCGACGCCGGCGCGACGCACCGTCAATGTGTCCCGGACGCTTTGGACCAAACTGTTCAATTTCCGCTCACTCCAGTTTGTTGGGGGGCCACTCACGGCTGCGGCCTTCTGCGCCCTGGTTGTGGCATACACAAAGCAGCCCGCCTGGTGGTTTGCTTTTTCGGTATCTGCTCCGGTTTTCATTTACCTGATGTCGGAGTCCTTGATCAGGCGTCTACTGAACATTGGCTTTGTGACTGGGGGCGGCATGGCCATCGCCAGCGCCTTAGCAACCCTGGTAAGCCTGAAGGCTGGCCACCAGTATTGGCCGCTGTTCTCCCTCTTTCCGGCTGCGATGTATGTGGCGCTTACAGCGGTCATCTCTGTGGTGGAGTGGTTCTTCGCCCGGACGCGAATCCGGAAGCGGCTGTCATGGCCGACTTTCGGACTCCTTCTTCTGTTGGTTCCTGGCCTCCGCGCGCTCCTCGTCCTCTTCGGCGTCAAGGAGCGGTTCTTTCTGGCGCTGAGCGTCCTCTATACCCCGGCGACGATCCTTATCTTCGCTTGGGTATTCGAGGCCTACAGGAAACGCCGCCCGACATGGCCACATCACGCATGGTCGGCACCGCTCCTGTTTTGCCTGGCGGCGGCGCTCACCTTAGTGGCCGCCCCCTTCGTCGCACATGACATCGGCGTCGTTTTTGTCTTCACTATACCCATCATTGCATTGTTCGCGGCGGTGGCGATCATGACAGGGGCGCCACCTGATCCACAAACTTCCCGCAGAATAGGCTGGTTGTCGGAAAGGCTGCGAATCACGCTGGCCGTACTTCCGTTCGTGCTGGCCGCAACAGTGCTCACGATCCCCGGCATAACGACCTCGACGCTGTCGTTCCTCAATCCCGAGGGCTTCTTCGCGGACGACCTCGACTATTCCTCGGCGATGCGCGCCCCTGAATTGGCGAGGCATCTCATCGAGAGCCAGGTCAAGGTCTCCCAAAACATGCTCCGCATCTGGAATTACACGGCTCCCGAACGGTTGACCCAGTTCGGGACGGCTAAGGCGGACGACTTCGTCACGGTCATGGAGACGATGCGCCGCTACGTCTCGACCGGTTGGCTCGGCAAAGGCCTGATCGGCGACGGATTGGAACTGTCACCCATTCTCAAGAGCACGCACACCAACGACAACGTCAGTGCAGTCCACCTCCTGGCGCCGTTCGGAACATTTGGGGCGATCAGCGTTATCTTGCTGCTCGGAAGTTGGACTGTGTTCGCGTTCCGCGGGGGATTGGCCGCGGGATTGTCCGGGAGGGCTATCATGGGGGTCCTCTCGGTTTGGACCCTGTTCGGCGCATCCACCTACATGATCCTGGTGAACCTTGAAATTGTCCCCTTCACCGGCAAGAACGTCTACTTCCTTTCTGTCGCATCCCACAGCGACCTGATCGAAGCGACGATCCTTGCCGTTCTCGGGGGATGGGCCTTTATGCGGCGGAGGTTTCAATGACGCGAGGTAACCGACGCATGCTGCGCCGCACGGCCGCATGGACGGTCACTGCCGCCATGCTCGCCTTTCCCGTTATGAAAATCTCATGGAAGGAAGCCTCCGGCGAATTGGATGCAAACCGTAGCAACGTCCATGTGGCCGAAGGGTACGTGGACGCGGTAAAACTATTTATCCAACACCGGTGGCTCGTGTACAAGGGTGGTCAGGTCCGCTTGGACGACGCCTACCAGAACGATAAGTCGTCCATCCAGCACCGCTTCTATGAGGGTTCCCATCTGAAGCGGGACGTCCAGGCATTCAACGAGGGGGATGCAAACGACCGTTTCATCATCACGAGCAACGCATTGGTCGGTGTCGATGAGTATGCACACAACATCGAGCTCCCCTTGGCAGAGAATGCCAGTTGGTTGGGAACCCTGAGTTATAGACCCCAGACGAGCCGCTATATGGTTCTCGACGGCAACCAGTCGGTCATTCGACTTCATCCTGTGACAAAAACCCTTTCCAACCTGCATCGGTCGCCGGAGCTTGATCTGCATTCCCGCAGCGTGGAGATTCCCAGGCGAGAGATCGACGGTCAGGCTGTGGAGATAAGGGGCGACGGCGGAACCACATTCGCCAAGACTTTCACCATCGGCGACCGGGGGGTCGTGCTCAATTTAGGAACCTCGGACATGACCGGGGTCCGCATCAACGGCGTCTCCGTCGAATCGGGGGGGCACGGCGAGAGATTCCAGAACGGAGATCTGGTCCGGGTCCAATGGAGGCAACAGAACAAGCCCTACTCCTATGAACTGTATGTTGCGGCCCAGACTGACGGTGCCCAAACGATTTCCTCCTTCCATTGGGCAAACGGCAAACAGAAGCGTGTGCCTTTCAATACAAATCCGCCTTTTGGCTCGGATGTGGCAACTGCAGTCACACGTGCGCTACAGCAAGCCGACCGGAACGGCCAGCCTTTCATCAAAGACCGCCGATCGACGACCGAAGACCTCAACCTGACGCTGTCCCCGACGCTTCACTTAGAAATCCAGCGCCAGCTCCGGGATTTCCTCAAGAAGAAAGGACTGAACGGGTCGACACGCGCGGCGGTCACGGTCATGGACGCGACGTCCGGAGAAATCCTGGCACTTGCGTCCTACCCCACGAAAGCTGACCTCCATGGCGTTGACAGCGTGGACCAGGCACGGCTTCTGAGAAACCACAACTTCTCCGCCCTGCCCATCGGCTCGGCGGCGAAACCCCTCTTCGCGGCAGCGATTTTCGCCGATCCGCGCTACAGCCATCTCCAAAGTCTTGAGGTGAAGGGCGCCTCGCCACGGCAGGCGGACAGCACTTGCAAATCACGGGAGTTCGACTCGGTCCTGGGAATCAATATCTACAAGATATGCGACCTTTCCAGAATGGGGCACCAGCAGTGGATCGATTTCGACACCTTCATTGAGACATCCTCAAACAAGTACGCGGCTGCCCTGCTCACGTTGGCGGCCGAGGATCCCGCAGGATCGGAGACGCCGTCCGTGCCTCTGGCTCCGGTCGATCAATACCGGATCGGAAAGACCACCTATACCCAACTGCGCACGAAACTGCGCTTTCCCGTCGCCGCCAACGGAAGCGTGGGCCAATCGACCACACTCACGAACATCCCACTCGCAGTGCAATTGAAGGCGCTGTACGACATCGAGGTTACACCTCCCTCCAGCGCACCGGAACAATCCAAGGTCCAACCCGCCCCTCGCTATTGGGATGGGGCGGAAGGGAACGATTTGCTCGATACCGGTCTCTGGCGTGACTGGATCCGCCACATGTACGGAAACTCGCAGATCCCGGAGAACCATCCATTCCTGCATGTGGCTCCGGACCGGGTCCGGATACCGTTCCGCCTCGTGAAGGACTACAGGGGTGAATACCTCCCCCTGATACTGGGTGGCGGCTTCTCCCGTTGGACGACTTTACAGGTGGCCGAGGCATATTCCCGCCTAGCCACAGGGAAAAAGATCAGCAAGCGTCTTGTTTACGGCTTCGACGGCAGACGGCTGCCGGAGGTGGAACTGGCCCCCTTGCCTATCCCCCAAGCCGTCCGCCAAAAAGTTCTCAACGCGATGACGTTGGTCGAACACTCCAATCCGTCGAGCAAATGGCTCAGGTATAACCCTGAAACAAAGAAAACCGGACCACTCAGTGATATTCGCAGTGAACTCCATGGAAAGAATTTGGGTCTTGTCGTGTTTTCCAAGACCGGGTCGCCCGAAATCGGCCTCTCCAAGCCGACCCCGCTGAAGTTGTTACTGGATAACCTGTTCGCCGGAGGGGTCCTCGCCGTGGAGAACGGACGGATCGTTGCGAACGCAAAATCCTTCGGCTCCTCCAAGAGGGAAATGAGGACAAGTGAAGGCCTCAAGGAGCTTTTGTCGGACAAGTCCGCCAGAGACATTATCTCCGGGAGCGACATGTCCAAGTCATACAACAGGCAGGAGATCGTGCGCAAAATATCCAACACAGTGTTGGATTACAATCTCGGGTCCACCGAACAAAGGGATGATCTTTTCTACGAGCTTCCGGGCCGCCAGCTGCGCTCGCTGGACTTCGCCATGTTGCCGGATTTTGGCGGTGTGTACGCGGCCACTTTCGCCGTGCATCCGTTGTCCAAGCTCCGTAAACGACCGGAGCGGAAGTATGCCGACACTGTGGACGTGACCTCCGAACCCATACGGGCAGTCACGGTTGTGGCGACCATCGAACATGTTAGCGGCAGCGCGTTTCCGGTGGAGTTGGTGAGCAGGTTGCTGAAGGAGAAGGGACCGCTCCGGAACGCGATTATGGACGGGTGGACATGTCCGAGGACAGACCGGGATCCGGCAAAGGAGTGCATGTGAGCAGCATTTCATCGATCGCCGCCTCCAAATTCGGAAGGCCTCCGGCATCCCCCCCTCCTACGGTGAACACCGTCGGCAGATTGGCCCTTCTTGCCATGGTCGGGCTGCTGTCGCTGTTATTTGTCGCCGCATCCGCGAACCTTCTGGATATGACCGTTTCGGTCAAAGGCGGCACCATAGGGGCATATTCGAAGGGCGAACCTTTCAAAGTCACGGCCTCAGGAAAGCAAGTGCCTGTGAATATGGAGTATTTTGAAGGAAAGGCCGAAACATTCAGGGATTTATTCATCCTGTTCGATCTGGGACCAGAAGCCGCAGCAGCAAACAGAGGCATCATTTGCAGTCTCAGGGCATCGGGGATGCTTCGACAGGAGGAAATCCCAAGTGACGAGGACCTCAAAGAACTGGAGCAGAAATCGTTAGTTGGTCGGACCGATGTGAAGCTTTGCCTGCCTTGAGAGTCCGTCCGCGAAGTTTTCTATGAATTACGGTGCCTTGCGATTCTGCGCAGCATGAGGCGGATCATGGCGAGGCGAAGGAACGCCAGGGCCATCCTGGAGAGGGTCTCGAAGTCATTGGCAAGGCGACGACAGCGGCCCAGCCAACCGAAGGTGCGTTCGACAATCCAGCGCTTGGGCAGCACCACGAACCCCTTGGCGGTATCGGAGCGCTTGACGATTTCCAGGTGCCACGCCCCGAGTTGGCGAACCGCCGCTGCGGTGGCGGCCCCTTGGTATCCGCCATCGGCGAACACCTGCACGATGAACGGAAAAAGGCGGCGGACCTCCTTGAGGACCGGTAACGCGCCATCGCGATCCTGGACATTGGCGGGCTGGATATGAGCGGCCAGGATCAGGCCGAGCGTATCGACGACGATGTGGCGTTTCTTGCCTTTGACCTTCTTGCCGGCGTCGTAGCCCGACGGATCGATCCGCGCCCCCCTTTTTCCGCGCCTTTGACAGATCAACCTGCACTCCGCTCTGCGCATTCACAAGGATACGGCTGTCACTGCCGAAGCTGACGACGGATACATTGAAGTATGGCATCATTCCGTTGGAAAGACGATGCATCTCCTCAATCATCATCTCCATAGCTTCGTTCAAGTTGTTTACCGACTGCTCCGACATAAAACTTGAATCATCAATTACAAATACTGCATGCCACGGATGATTAGACGCATAATACGTTGATGGCATTGCTGTGCGCCTCACCGAGGGTTGGAATGGGCGCATCTTCAATGCGGATCTGCTTGACCGCATACTCGCCCTGGCCAATGACACGCCCCCTATCGAGGAACTCCACAACCGATTGCCGCGCCACCGCTTACTCAACGTTGCGTGGCGACCATCACTGACCTATGATGCTCCTCACCTAAACCGGAAATCAGGGGAAACTCAATGCCCGCAGAAAGAGTCACCAGCAAATCACCGTGGCACGTCGTCTTTGTTCTGGACGATTCGGAATCCATGTCAGGGCAGGCGGTAACCGACTTGAACGAAGCTATGGATACGATGATTGAGGAGATGCGTCTTCTTTCCCAAGGAATGAAGCCATACTTCAAAGTGTCCGTCGTCAGCTTCGGCAGTGACAGCCGGATCCTTACGAAGGTGCAGAGCGAAGGGCAGGTTGACCTGAACGTAGTTAGCAAGTTCTCTGGTAGCAGCGGCTCGACAAACGCTGCCGCAGCACTGTCCGATGCATACAACATTCTGGCCGCCAATGGTGGCGCGGATTCCGACTTCGATCCGTTCGTGTTCTTTCTGTCCGACGGCGCGCCCGATAATGCCCAACTGGCGCTCGACGCGGGACAGCGCATCAAGACCCTGTCCATTCCGGCCGGCACGCCGCGGATTGTGACCATCGGCCTGGGTTCGCCGAACGACAGCTTCATGGGGGCGTTGGCTTCAAACCCAGAACTCTACAAGAGGCTGCAGAAATCCAGCGACATTAAAAAACTGCTTCCCGCCGTTGGAACCATTGCTGGCACCAAGGCCGATGCTAACGGCGTGATCGAAGCGATCATGCAGCTTTAAGTGGGGGTAGCACGCCGTGGCCGTTTTGGAAAATTCCCAAGCACTTGGGGGAACGGGCCGCCCCGGTGGCAACGCCGGTGAATGGTTCTGTCATGTCTGCCGCAACGGCTTGGCTGTCGTCAGGGGGCGCCGACTCGCCCCCCATACGCCCGTATCTTCCGGCGACGCTTCGATTCTCCTGCTTGGGGGAGAGCCGGAAGACACCACCGTAGCTGAACCGCCCCTGGGGCTGGTCCTGACCGACCAGGAGGTCGGCTGGATTCGCGCTACGGGCGCAGGCGCGATCGCAGCCACTTGGTACGGGCCGGAAGAACAGGCGAAGTCCTCCAACCAGGACTTCGCCCTTTCTGCGCGGCTGCGCGATAACGCTGGCAAGGAATGCGTTTTCGCCGCGGTCGCTGACGGCGTGACTACCAAAACATTCTGGGCTGCCCGAACAGCCCGGCTCGCCTGCCTGGCCGCGTTGCGGGTGACCGCCGCAGCCCTCGCCGACGGAGGCGTTAGGTCGGACACCGACTTGGCCCGGCTGCGCGGTGCGTTGGCGCAGAGCCTGCGGAGCGCCATGAACCAAGATCGGTTAGTTTTGGCCGCCGCGCGGACGATGCCCGAAGGCTGGAGCCCCGAGATCTACTCCAGAAACATGGAAAATGGGGCGTATTGGTATAACTCGACATTGCTGCTGTCTCTGCTTGGGGACAGCGGCGGCTTCGTTATGTTCGCTGGCGATGGTGGAATTCATGTCGCCAAGAGGGCGGGTGGCGTCTTCGCTGCACCAGTGCGGCCGTTGAAAACCGACGCGGGACTTGAGATCTCATCGTTCGTGTCCCTGTCCGTGACCGAAGCGGATTTCCGTGCCGCGCGGCTGTCCGACATTCAATCACTGGATTGCGTCGAAGTTGTCCTCGCCACAGATGGCGTCGACAGGACGCTGCAGGTCGGCGGCGGCTTTGACGATTACGACACTCTCAACCTTTCGTCTCCCACATCCGCCCTGGCTGAGTTGAAGCGGCTGGGAATGGCACCGAAGCGGGAGGTTGATAACTACAGCATCGCCCGGCTGACCTGGCCTCCTAGCGCGGCCCCCATGGGAGCGCGTCGAGGCGGCATCACACTTCCCCTCCCGGAGAAAAAGGTCGAGACCTCTAAGCTGGAGCATCCGCGCTCCCTGTCTGAGGGCACACAGCCCACCAACCATCCGCAGCAGTTCAGTGACCACGGCCGACGGCCTTGGCCAATTGGAGTGGCTACCGGCAGCTTTCTCGGCGGGGTTGCCCTTACGCTAGCCGCCATGGTCGGCGTCGCCACCTGGATCGGCCAACCCATGCCATGGACGCCACCCCTGAGTTCAGTCAGTACTGGGGCGTCTGCAGCGGTAGAGAACAAGGCCGCGGCGGACAAGGCTACGGCGGACAAAGCCGCAGCGGACAAGGCTATGGTAGACAAGGCCGCAGCGGACAAGGCTACGGCGGACAAGGCCGCGGAAACGTCACTAACCGCCTGCTCCGCCCCCCCCGAGGAGCAAAGGGCCGACATGCAGGCTCAGGCGAAAGCTCAGAATTCCGACAGGGCTGACGTGGATCTTTCTTTTCTCTACCAATCCGGCAGCACCCCTCTCAAGCTTCATCACAAACTCGGCGGGGGAGCGGTGGAGTTCTGTGCGGTAACAAACGCAAAATTCGAGCCTTCTTCGAAGCGCAAGCTCGTCGGACATGTCAGCTATCAAGTCGGAAAGCCGGACTTCACCTACGACATGACCTCCGCATGCGATGGTGGACCTAGTGTGTGCAACGATTACTTCGTCGTTGCGACAAAGGATGTGGATGGAAAAACGAAGTTGCACAGGGTGGCCATCCGATACAAGTCGCATTGACGGCCTACTCGCGATCGGTGGGGAATAAGACGATGAATTCGTACTCTTTTGTAGCCGCGGACCTGAAGAAAATTTACGGCTCCACTTTCCAGGCCGCTAACATCGGGCATGGGAAAAAGGTGGAGTTTTCCATCTATGATCAGGCCAAGGCGCGGGCGAGAGCCGGCATGGAGGCCTATGGTGTCTTCGTCGATTGTCGTCATCCGACGCACGGTAACCTTCCATCATTCCTGAAGATCTTCAAGAGTGACATTCCCGAACGCCGGGCAAGAACAGAGTTTTTGATCCGCACAGGTCTGACCAAGAGCCATGACTGGTTGTTCCAGGGCGTGCCCTATGCATGGCTGCCTGGCAGTGTCGTCAATGGCCACAGGCTACTGGGTCATGTTGCCCACCAGATCGGTGCCCGCTTCGGTGGCCCCGCCGAGGACTTTTCCCGCTTGAAAAACCAGCAGGCCTGGGACGCTAGCTACACCCCGGCCGCGCGAACCATGTTCGCGGCCCAGCTATGCTGCGCCGTAGCCGCTATGGAAAAGTTGGGAATGGTCCATGGCGACCTCTCGGGCGGCAACATTATGGTTGGGCCTGGGCCGAACGGCGACATGGTGTGCAGCCTGTGCGACTTCGATGGTTACTATCACTCCTCAGTCCAGCCGCTGCCACGCAAGTTCGACGGGGTGTCCTGTCGTCCTCTGGGAACGGTCGGCTACCAGTATCCGGAGTTGGCGGTCCAGGTGGATCGGGATCAGTCAGCCACTGACCCGTCGATCATGGTGCTGACCGACCGCTTTGCGCTGGGAGCCTTGATTTGCGAGCTGATGGTTTGGTCCCTCCAGGTTGAAAACTTGTTAGGACGCAACGAACTGCTCTCACCGCAGGAAATTCTTGGCCGATCCCTGTCCTCCTTGCCCAGCAGCGTAACCAACGCTTGGCCCACCGGCTTCGCCCTTCTGGAACGCGCCATACAGGCCGGTAGCATTGCCGACCTTCCTAGTCCTGAGGACTGGTTGGGCGTGTTGGGCATTTCCCTTTGGACCGAGAAGAAGTTCACCAATCCGCCCTTCTTCGAGTTCTACCAGCGCAGCGGGACCCGCATAAAGCTGGTGCAGAAAGCTGCGCTATCTCACACGACCACGGGAAACTTCGGCGGAATCGCGCCGGATCTTGCCAATGTCTCCTACGCGCTTGTCGACTCGGTGCTGTCAATCACCGTGAACTGGCCGGCTCAGGTCTTCGTGGTTACCGATGGTCGCAGCCAATCGAGGGGAATGGGTCCCATGACCGTCAAGGTGAACCCCGGTCAGGCGGTAGTAGCCAATGGATGGGAAATCAGGGCATACGATGGCACCCCGGCAGGAAGCTGATCGCGTAACAGGTATGCTATGCCCTTCCTGTGCCCAGCCGGTTGGCGGCGACCGGGTGACTGCGTCGGGTCGATCCTATCACCGCCGCTGCTTCGCCTGCTGCGTCTGTCGGCGCCCTATCGGAGGCGGCGAAAGCTACGTTGACCATGACCAGGGTCCGGCCCATGTCGCCTGCTACGAGGCTGCCCTGGCTCCGCGATGCGGAACTTGCCGGCACCCGATCGTACAAGGCAGTTATCTGATCGACATCTGGGGAAAATTCCACTGCCAGCCCTGCTTCGCCATCGGACACTGCATTCATTGTGGCGCACCGGCCAGAACGGGGACAGCATGCGGGACGTGCGCCTCCCTGGCCGTGGACCACATGGACCTTGCTCGCAAGCGTTTCGCGGAAGTCGCGGCTTTCGTCAAGGCCGTGGGCCTGCTGTCTCCAGGCCGAACCCTTAAGCTTGAATTGGGGTCCTCTGCCGCCATGCGGGCTAAGCACGGCACGGACAGCTTCGCGGACAACACCCTGGGGCTAACCCGGTCGGTTCTGTTACGCCAAGGCCATCGGGAGACACGGCAGGTCGAGGGGATATCCGTGGTTCGTGGCTTACCATGGCCCATCTTCGACGGAGTCGTCGCCCACGAACTGGGCCATGTCTGGGCTGCGGAGAATAACCTCCTGCTGGGAACCGTCGAGGAAGAGGGATTATGCGAGGTGATCGCCTATCACTGGTACACTCGCCACGGCACCCTCGGCGCTGAACGGCTGGCCGCCGCTATCGAAACCAGCCCTAGCCCCGTATACGGCGACGGCTTCCGCATGATGCGTAAGGTTCAAAGTGGTAGAAATCTGGAGCAATTCATCTCAGCCATGCTGTCACGGACCCAGCGTTAGGCGGCTGCCGCCAATATATTCAGTAGGTCGCGGAAACTGAGTTTCATAAGCTCCTGTGTTCTCAGCATTACGAACACTGAGTTATCTTTCATCTCCTCCAGGATTTTTCCAAGATACTTATCTTTTGGCGTCAACTTTCTATACAGGGCAACGATCTGGTTGAGATGCTCGGGGGGGGCATCCAGGAAACTACCAAGATCAGTCGCATACAACTTTGATAGGATGCGGGTGTCTTCTATTTCCTTCGGAAAGAATAGCCGAAGCACCCACAGCCGGTACGCCGATCTGACGATAGCGTCGTTGAGGGGATATTCCGAGGCGCTACCGTGTTTTTGCTCGATATCCTTTGTCGCCTTGAGCAGGCGAAGGATGACGGGCAGCGACTTCACCCCGCCACCTGTGACTCCTTTGGTCGCCTCGGTGCCTCCGTCTCCGCTGCCCCGAACCCTATTTGGCCTGACCTTCTCTTGCGGAGGTGTGGCCTGTGGCGGGGTGGAAGGGAGAGGTGAGGCGGAAACAGATTCCTTGTTTGGCGTTGCCTTAGGAACTACCGCTACCGCCACAGCGGTGTCGCTAGAAGGGGCATGGATTGGGGAGGGGACACTCTCGCCGTCCAACGTCGCAGCAGAGGCCGAGGGCCGTAATACGCGCTTCGGAGGCGGAAACTGGTTACCGACCGGCCAACTGAGCCGGGCGAGGCTGTAGTTGTCTATCTCGGCCCCCGACCTTTGCCAGAGCTGCGTCAGGCAGTCGCGGACCCCAGATCCGCTCTCCAGGCTCAGGGCCTCGTACTCCACGGGATTGTCTCGCTGAAGGGTTCGGTCCACCCCGTCGGAGGCCAGGAAGACATCGATCGCCGAAGCGTCCGAGTAGTCGATCGGTCCGCCGGAGAATGCGATGTCGTTGCTTAAGGAAACGTAGGTATGAATTTCCGAATCGTCCGTGGACTTCACATAGGTGTTAGCGGCGATGACACCGCTCCCATCGCGCCCTTTCTTGACGATTTTGAGGCCGCCGTCCCCCACCCAGAACGCGACGCCGGAAGTGGGGCCAAGACAGCACAACAGCAGTGTTGAATTGTACCAGAACTCTTCACGATCGATATGCTTGGCATAAAGGTCCGGCGCCCAGTCGGGCGGCGTCACCTTTGACCTGAGGATGACGGCGCGATCATCGACCAGCCGTTTGCGGATGGACGCCGCCAGCCGAGTGCGCAGGGCTGGTGCCGCAGCAGGAAGGTCGAGAATCCCATCCACCACCATGGAGCGGATCTCCTTGAACGCGACCAAGCATGCCAACCGGGAGGTACGCTCCGACCAGAACGTCCGAGTACTGACCCCGTCGGCTACTGCGGCGAAGATGAACTTCTGCGTGCCAGCCCCCGAAATTACCGCCGACAAGGCTGCATCCTCGTTGCGACTTTTGTCCTGAGGTGGCCCGAAACAGGTCGCCACGACCGGCCAGCCATTCCCGTCCGCAATCAATTCCAGAAGTTCAACCATCTCAAGCGATACGGCCAAAGGCGGTTGCGGCAGAACCGTATCCTCGCTCCGGCAGCGTGGAAGCAGATAGCCATCGTCCTTAGTCACGCGGCCATCGCCTGCCCGCGCCCGTTCCTGCAGGGAGGCCACGGCGCCGCTCTCGACGGCAATCACACCCTCCTTGCACACTAGGACCTCATACATGTGCCGACGGCCACCCACCTAAAGCGATTCATCGAGTTTCTGAAGGCCGACACCAAGGGCAGCCAAACTGGACATCACGGCCACTACCGCCACGACCGCCACCCCGAGGGCGAGCGCCTGATCATGCGCGGCCGCTATGCGGAACAGGACGCCGCCCACAAACAGCCCCGGTACCATGCAAAAAATCAGAACCCCCAATAGCCGAAGAAGGTTTTCCCGCCCCTTATTCCAGATTTGTCCGATCGCTTGCGGCCTGTCGAGCGCGATGGATACAAGATATAGACCGAACAGCCGGAACATTAGATAGGCCACAACTATGGAATATCCTGCAAAGACAAACTCCGGAAAACGCGCAGCTTCAAGTGCGAAAAACGGAAGACTTGTAGCCACATTGAATCCGATCGCGAGCACCATAACCTTGAACATGCGCTTACCAAGGCCGAAGTAAGCTAAGAACCCGCCACAATCGCGGCCATCGGCAAGGCGGATCCACATCATGATGGCATTAGCCGCCAAGACCGCTACAACGAACGAGAACAAGGCGAGGGCAAAGTTGTCACTCTTAAGCCTCACCAGCAGGGACAATACCGCACCCGCCGCCGCCACGTGCCCCGCCGACATTGCCAGCAGACGCCCGATGTTGCGCGCAACCAGCGCATAGGCCTGTCCGGCGATATGCGGTGCCGAAGGGCGATCGACCAATGTGTTGGCGTTACAAACAGCCGCAGTGGAGGTGCCGGGACTTGGCACCGCCCCAGAGAGTGCCGCCGCCCCGGAGCCACCGCCGACTGAAATCGAAGGGAGCGCCTGGGCAATGTCACCAGCCGCCTTCTGCGCCTCACCATAAAGCGCCAGGATCTTTGCATGTGTGTCGGACATAAGGAGAGATCCACTGCTAACAAGGTTCAGTCTCAAACGGCGACCGTGCCTTGAATTCGTCTTTCATGGCACAGCCTTGCGTTATGCATAAGCAATTTCCCACTCCCTTGGCAGGCTACTTCAGGATGCAACCGACAATGGGGCTCCGTCAAGTGAGCTCCTCCAGTACTCGGGGGAATTTAGATGGCGTCCACGGATGTGGTGGAAATTCGTTGCACGCCAGAGGTGGTCCATCGGGCTTCAGTCATCATCAGATGTAAACAACCGTAATTCCCTGAATCCGCCCAGTATGCCGACTGGATCCATTGACATAAACAGTCCCTTTTCCTGGATCATTATCGAAATGGCACATTCCGTCGCTGTCCGAATACAGCGTCTTGCTCGTCCCCCTCAGCAAGCCATCAAAGCTGATCGTGACCTTGGCGCTATTGCATGGCCGCCCGGATGATTTGTAGCAAACCTTTACCGAGATCATCCTTCCTCCTCCCTTACTAGGATCGCAATTTCACAGATGTCCAAGGAGAACTGAACAGTCCTGGGTCGTCAACGGGGTAAACATGTAACGATATGCTTTTAATTTCCTGGAGAAATATATTTACCTTTACATTTCGTGCAGTAATTTTCATCCCATCCCATTATTGTATGGTCGCGACTACACTTCCAAAGACGGGTATCATTCTTGCTGTTATAGGCACCATGCTGTGGGCACGCATGCCCCCACAGGAAGTAACTTTTGCAATCACTGCACATCCACATATCTATATCGGCAGCCATGGCGCTTTTCTCCATTATATGGCAATGGCATAGGCGTTACGCCTAAGCTAGAATAACCGCCCCACGAAATTTTGAAAAATCGCAGACGCACTTATCCTGCGGTTTAGTGTCCACGCCCCGCATCCGATCTGTCAATCCATTGCCAATGGGTATTGTCCGTAGCACATTATCTGACCGATCCTAGAGGCCTTCCAGAAAGGGGGTTTCGATGGATCGGACCAGAGTGTTATCGGAGGTCCGCGTTATGCGGTTCGAAGAGATTGTTGGGCGGCTGACCGATCTGCTGGAGCTGCTCCGATCCAAGGGTAGCCCACTGAAACACCGTGGAGAGGGTTGGACGTCAGCTCCCTTTCCTACGCCAATCATTTCAAGCACTTAGTGGCTTGGTTCTATCCAGTGTCCAGTCTGTGTCCCGTCTAGAGCGTGGACACCCTCGGACAGATATGGACGGAATACCGCCTGTGTCCCGGCAGGACACTGGTAAGGCCCGTTGTCTCGGGTAGAATGGTGCCATGCGCACCCTCATAGCCATCCTGCTACTGTTCGCCCCCATTGCGCTTGCGCAGCAGAGCGCACCGCCTCCCATGCCAGCACCAGGGACGCGCCTAGAGCCTTGGACCAACAGCAGGTACATAGTCAGGGACAGCACCGGGCGTCAGGTCGGAACCGTCGAGCCCTACTTCAACGGCTGGATAATCAGGGACGCCACAGGCCGCGAAACGGGCCGGGTGCGGCAGTAAGATCCTAGCGGCACCGATCCAATGCAGCCTTCCCTTCCGGGGTACGCTCGACGTATTCGCCATGCGTATATCCCGGCTTCTCGGTAAAACGCAGGTACTTTAGCCTGAGCAATCGCTCAATCGTCTTCTTACCGGCTCCCGGAAAGGCATCAAGCGATTCAGGCATGTCACCGCAGCAGTGGTCCAGCGCCTTGATTTCCCGATGATTCAGTTCATGCATGTTGCACTCCGTATCCTTTTTTGCGTAATGGCTGCTCATGGTACACTAAGCGTAGGTTGTGACGAAAGGACAGTCAAATGAGCGGGCCAGCGCCGGATACACGGGAACGGAAAGTGCTCCGGAACATCGAGCATCAGCAGTGGGAATATGAGGCAAAGCTCGGCTGTGGCCCTAAAATCCGGGCTGACCTTTTAGAAAAAAGGTGGATTGAACTTCATCCGGATTATTCGGACAGGTACAGAATTACCGATGATGGACGAAAAGCATTAGAAATGCCGGTGCCGAAGAAGCCTAGCGGACCAAAGCTGAAATCGCTTGTTTACACAACTAAACCTATTGATCCGCTCATTAAGCCAATTAAATGAGGAAAACAAACGGGCAGCCCCGTAAAGGACTGCCCGCTTATTTTGCCCGCCACGTACCCCTAGGTAAAAAGGTGCTGCGGGCGGTCGGCGTTGCTTACGCTCACGGGGGACTGTCCGACTTAGCCCCGCCCACGGTCAAGCCGTGGCTTAGATAACCAGTTTTCCGCAGCCGTAATGCGCCAATACCGCCGAAGCGATGGGCCGGTGCAGTTCTTCAGGGAGCGTCATCGAAGGTGCCCAGCGTCCCGCCGGATCGCGGGTGGTAGGCAATTCGACGCCCAAGCGGCCACCACGAAGGCGCGAAACTTTCACGTTGTGAATCACGATCTCGACGCCCTCGACCACCAGCAGCACATCGGCATGGGCCAACGTGGTTCCGCCCACCACGGTCTGAAGTGCCAGCACTTCCACATGGACGGGCGTTGTCTCGCTCATGGCGCGGCCACCGGGCGCGGATTGAAGCCTTCGATCTCTCGGATTTCGTTCGCGTCTAGAACCCCGGCATCGCTGGCGATCTTCCATGCTGCCCAGCGGGTAGCGAAGTCGCCACGGGTCAGGCCAGACAGGTCGATTTCGAGCTTGTGGGTATCCCCCACGAACACCGAACGCGCAAATTCCGCCTCAATCTTGGTTGCCCAAGTCGCCAGCGAGAATTGAGCGAACCACAGGGCCGCTTGGGCGCTGTTCGTGAAGGTGTTGTGCGTGTAGTCCTGAATAATTGGCGGCGGCACTTGGAACAAGCGGCACAGTTCCTCAACAGAAAATCGTCGAGAAGCCAATACCTCGGCATCTTCTGGCGAAACACTCATGGGTTCCCAGGTGGCGGCATTATCGAGGATCATCGTCCTCTTGGCGTTACCGGTCCCTGCGTACTTTTGATTAAAACGGGCCGTCAGGATGTCGTATTGGGTTTGATCCAAACGACTGGCGATCTTCACAACACCACCGGGAGTCGCCCCATTGGCCCACATGTTGCCAACGTAAGCCTGGAGCCCAAGCGCATTGCCCAGCACTTCGGGGGCGCGGGATACCCGCGACCAGGATGTGTTGCGCGTTGATCCAGTTGATTTTCACCAAGCCACGCCGGGGGACGAGCGCGCGGATCAGATCGCGATCCAGCTGACATTTCGCGGGCTCACTATCGCCGATCGCGGCGCCTTCTCGGAATTCCTCACCTATGAAACGATCGGTGGCACGGTTGAGACTGCGCTCATCGTCACTTGGGTGGCAAAGCGGAACGCCAAGGAAGGAAGCTCACGCAGGGTGCTGCCGCCCGAATGGCGCACCGGCGCCAAGGGGGACGGGCCACTGCTTGATCTTGGGGCGCGGTCGCTGCTGACTGCGACCTATCTGCGCCCCCTGCGCGACGCGGAGCGCGCGATGAGCGCGGGCCGGGGATCGCGGCTGTCACAAATCCTCCAGCACACCAAGGAGGTCCGCGACACCGGCGTCGGGTTCGACCGACATGTCGATCCGCCAGTCGACCCGAAAACGCTGAGTGTGCTCGGTCTCGGTGACTATGCCAGCCATTTAATCGGCGATAGCGAAGGCATCAAACAGGCGCGGAAGCGCCTCAACGAGGACTACCTCGCGCCACTGTCGTTCGCCAATGACCTGCTACTGGCCCGGATCGGCGTCGCAGGCGCGCTGGAAGACAATCTCAGGCTGCGCCAACTGCTGGAAAAACTTGAGCTTGCCTTAACCGCATCGGCCAATGCCGAGAGCGCCCATAGCCGAGGGCTGGGATCGAACAATCTGCTGTTCATGGCCTGCGAGCTTCTGCTGCTCGCCACCGAAAGCGACGGCTTTCCGCTGCTGTTGATCGAAGAGCCCGAGGCGCATCTCCAGCCATGCACGGGTCAGCACCATCTGCGACGAGCATCCCAACGACCTGAGCAGGATCATCAAGGGATTGGTACAGAATGGTTTTCTGATGCAAACGGGCCGGTCGCGCGGTGCTGTCTATTATCTGCCCGGAACCAAGTTGCCGACACCCGAGATGGTGTTCGGCGATGAAACCGGGATGGGCCAAGGTACGGAGAACGGCGGCCAAGATACGGAGAATTTCGCCCAAGGTACGGAGAATGACCGCCAAGGTTCGGAGTTGGCGTGCGGACCTTATGATGGGCGGGGGCGAACGGTCGATGGCCTGCAACATCCCCTGATCGACAGTTTGGACGATCTCGATCCGCAATTTCTCGAAGACCTGAAAGCCATCGCCGGCAGAACCGGGGGGCGCTCCGATCGAGATCACGCGCGCGGTGATCCGTGACCTGTGCGGCGGCCGATTCATGACCCTGAAGGTGCTGGCCGCACTTTTGAGCCGGGAGGCTGACTCCCTGCGGATCAACATCCTCAATCCGATGGTTCAGGAAGGGCTCATTGTCCGGGCATTTCCAGCCTCACCAAACGACCGCCGCCAAGCCTACACGGCTCGCGCCACATCCGGAGATTCTTAGTGGGAAGCCGTGGGGCTGGGTACGCCCCTACCGGTCTGCGCGTAGCATGACGACGAAGAAAGGCAAATCCCTCGAACAACTCGCGGAACGCATCCACTCGGTCATTGATCGTGATGCTAAAGTGACTTGGAACAAAGGGGTAGTAGACCCTGATACTGGCCGGTTGCGGCAGGTGGATGTGTTGATTGAGCGTGGAACCCATGTCACTCACGTGGAGTGCCGCGACCATATCGGACCACAAGACGTCAAATGGATTGAGGAGTTGATCGGGCGAAAGGACAGCCTAAAGGCTGATGCGATGATTGCCGTCTCCACATCGGGATTTACTCCGCAGGCGGTAGTAAAGGCAAAGGCTAAAGGGATTTTTCTTCGGGACTTTTCCGAACTGACCGATCAAGAAATCGGCGAATGGGGCGCCATCGTTGATATATCAGCCAACTATGTCGAGTTCGAGACGATACACCTTCACGTTCGGGAAGGCACTGATAGTGCAAAAACGATACTTGGATCTCCGTTAATGCTGGTTATTCAGGAGATTGTTAGCCAGCTTCCGGATCCGTTAGCCGAAGGCGTCTGGTATCGGGTGAATGCATCAGTCTCATTCCCCAAAGGTGGACCAGCCTGCATTCAATCGCGGTGCCGCGCGGTGAAACGGGACTTCCCCATCGCCTCGGTGAGGGCCTATGGCGAACCGGACGTTTCCGCAGCGTCAAGGACGACCACTATTGACACGCGCACACAGTTTAAGACTGAGGCAATTTTCTCCGGCAATCATGGACAAATCACCTTCGACCTTTCGCGGATCGAAATGCCCCCTAACCACTGGCTTCGGCATTGGTCCGTCGTCGGCGAACAGATCATGACGATGCACATTGAAACGATTGGTAATATTGACTTTATCAGCACCTCATTTGACGTAAAAATCATTTCTGATTATACAGATGATAATTAAGGTACATAATCGATTGATGTTCCTGCGGAGAGGGTTGGTTGGCGGTTTCCTTACCTACGCCAATCATTTCAAGCACTTAGTGGCTTGGTTCTATCCAGTGTCCAGTCTGTGTCCCGTCTAGAGCGTGGACACCCTCGGACGGATATGGACGGCATAGCGCCTGTGTCCCGGCAGGACACTGGTAAGGCCCGTTGTCTCGGGTAGAATGGTGCCATGCGCACCCTCATAGCCATCCTGCTACTGATCGCCCCCGCCGCGCTTGCCCAGCAGAGCGCACCACCGCCGATGCCAGCACCGGGCACGCGCTTAGAGCCGTGGATAAACGGGAAGTTCATCGTCCGCGATGCCACAGGGCGGCAGGTGGGGACGATGGAACCTTATATGGGCGGATGGATAATCAGGGACACCACGGGGCGCGAAACGGGCCGGGTGCGGCAGTAAGATCCTAGCGACACCGATCCAATGCAGCCTTCCCTTCCGGGCTAAGCTCGACGTATTCGCCATGCGTATATCCCGGCTTCTCGGTATAGATCAGGTAGCCCCTGTCAATTAGCCCCTGGATCGTCTTTTTACCGGCTCCCGGAAAAGCATCAAGCGATTCAGGCGAATCCCAGCAGCAGTGGTTTAATGCCTTAATTTCCCGATTGTTCAGATCACACATGTCGCACCTGTCACCCTTTTTGCGCGCTTGGTTGAGTATGGTACACTGAGTTCTGGTTGATGACAAAAGGGGAAGCGAAATGACTGGCGATCTTAAAAGGGCGCTTGCTACGTACAAGAGCCAGCGCGGCAAGCTTCTAATTGAACTGACGAACGGAAAAAAGATCATTAGCAAGGAAATGCTTCAAGAGATTGCAACGCTCCAAGGGGTGATTGCTGCGATTGAGGCCGAATTAGCGGAATAAATAAAGCGGGCAGCCCCGTAAATGACTGCCCGTTTGTTTTGCCCGCCACGCCCCCCTAGGTATAAAATGGTGCTGCGGGCTGTCGGTGTTGCTTTCGATGCGCGGGGGACTATCCGACTAAGCCCCGCCCATGCTCGACGGCATGGAAGCTCAATAGACCATTTTTCCGCAGCCATAATGCGCCAGCACCGCCGAAGCGATGGGCCGGTGCAGTTCTTCAGGGAGCGTCATCGAAGGTGCCCAGCGTCCCGCTGGATCGCGGGTGGTGGGCAACTCGACGCCCAAGCGGCCACCACGCAGGCGCGAAACCTTCAGATTGCGGATAATGATCTCGACGCCTGCGATCAGAAGCGACACGTCGGCATGGGCGAGTGTGGTGCCACCCGTTACGGCGACCATGTTTAAGACGGTTACTTCTACGGAAGCCGTCTCGCTCATGGCGCGGCCACCGGGCGCGGGTTGAAGCCTTCCATTTCGCGGATTTCGTTGGCGTCCAAAATCCCGCCATCGGTGGCGATCTTCCAGGCTTGCCACCGTGTGGCCCAGTCGCCTCGGGTCAAGCCGCTCAGGTCGATTTCCAGCCGGTGGGTATCATCCACGAACACAGAGCGCGCAAATTCCGCTTCAATCTTCGTTGCCCAGGTCGCCAAGCTGAACTGTGCGAACCACAGGGCCGCTTGGGCGCTATTGGTGAAAGTATTATGGGTGTAATCCTGGACGATGGGCGGCGGCACCTGGAACAGGCGGCACAGTTCCTCAACGGAGAACCGCCGGGAGGCCAGAACTTCTGCATCTTCTGGCGAAACACTCATGGGTTCCCATGAAGCTCCGTTGTCCAATATCATCGTTTTCTTGGCATTGCCGGTGCCTGAATACTTCTGGTTAAAACGAACCGTCAGGGTGTCATACTGAGTTTGATCCAAACGACCAGCGATTTTCACCACACCGCCCGGCGTGGCTTGGTTGGCCCACATGGCGCCCACGTATTCTTGCAGCCCCAGCGCATTTCCCAGCACCTCGGGAGCGCGGGACAGACGGGAGCGGCCAATCAGGCCATCGTCGCTCCGATCCTTCAGGTGGAATACCTCGTTGTCGAGGTATCGGCGCGGCTGGCCGGTGCCGCCGAACGAGCCAACAATGTGGATCACATCGAACGCCAGACGGCCCGAAGGCAACAGGATCACTTGGACGTTTTGCCACGGAACGGGACGAAGCGCGGTCGGCTGGCCTGTCCCGTCCGTCTCGATAACCGACAAGGCGTTGCCAAATCGCAGCACCTCGGACACGGTAAATTCCAGCCAGTCGGGCCATGTCTGATTATGGTTCGGGCGGCGGGTCAGCTTGGCGACGGGGTGTTGCGGGTCTTCCTTCCGCCCGTCTGGCGTGGTGGCATAACAATATGCTGGCAGGCTCGCCAGCGCGGACGATATGGCACCCACGCAAGCGTCCACCGTGCTCAGGTTCTCCGAGGTTCGGGCATTCACCAGGGCACCGGAAGATGCCACGGTGCCGCCGCCAGAGAGCGCGGACCATGAAGGATCTGCCGCGCGACGTTCATAGCCCGCTACTGCGGCCAGACGGTCGAGAATACTCATCGCACGGTCTCCATATAACGCTGTGCCCGTGACAGCGAGGCACCCACTGCACCAGCAGAGCGGGCCGTGATGGAAGTTTCGCCATAAGCGGGAAACGCCTGAACCACGGAAACTTCGATCAGTTCAACCGACCGCAATTCGCGGGTATCGGCTTTCGGCCAAGCCTCATCGGTCGCGCGGAAGCCGAAGGACATGCCGCCCAAGTTGCGGGATTCGGCCAGTGCCAGGATGTCATTGCCCAAGGTAGTTTGAGGAACGTCGATCTCGAACTTTAGGCCCCTGGCGTCCTCGGACAGCCGCAAGGTGCCAGCGGACGTGCGGGCGAGAAGTTGGCCCGGCTGGTGGTCCACCAGGGCGAGGATGTCCTTGCCAGCCAGAAGCGAGGAGCGGAACGCCCCCGGTTTGATGATTTCCCGAAAGCGCCCAATGCGCGCCTCGGTGTGGAAGGTGGCCGCGTACCCTTCGAGGCGGCGGCCACCGGCGGCACGAAGCTCAACAGCCCCGCGCCGCTCGATGGTGCTCATGATCAGGCCGTGGTCAAGTCGGAGATGGCGGCGAAGGACGCGGCATGGCGAACCGCAACGTCCATCGTCAACATGGCCCGGATCTGGACGTTCCCCTTGGCATAAGGCCCCGCCGGGCAAGAAGATGCTGGGGCCGGTGGCGGGCGGTTCCGTGCGCTTGTCCGCCATTCCCGCCGATGGCCATCTCGGTATCGGCGAGGGTATCGAGACCGCGCTGTCGGCCTGGGCCATCTTCGGCATCCCCACCTGGGCGGCCTTGTCGGCGGGCAATCTGCGCGACTGGCAATGGCCGGAAGGCATCCGTCGCGTCACCATCTTCGCCGATGCCGGCGAGGCAGGACAATCGGCCGCCACCACCCTGGCCGAGCGGCTCACCGCCGCCGGCATCCTGTCCACCATCATGTCGCCCCTGCATGGCGACGACTTTAATGACGATCTGCGCAAGGGGGCCGTCGCCGCACATTATAATAGTGACTCGGTCGCGTCCGATCAGCCGCTGCCGCCGACCGGCTTCGACGATCTGTACGCCGCCGCCCTGGCGCTGACCTTTCCGCCCGACATGGGCGATCTCGGGCGGCTGCTCGGTCACGTCGCCCAGGCCCGCCTCGATCCGGTCGCCGAGCGTCAGGTGCTGACGGCTATCAAGGCCACCACCCGCATCCCGGTGTCGGTGACGGAAAAACAGATCAAGGATCTGCGCCGCCGCATCGGCCCCGTCGGCATGCCGTCCGTCCGCCCGGCGTGGTTCAACCAGCTTCGCACCAACCCCGACGGGACGCCCGAGCGCAACGAGGCCAACGTCATCACCGCCCTGTCGAATGACGAAGCCTTCGCCGGGGCATTGATCTTCGACGAATTCCGCCAGGAGATCGTCGTCAACCGACCGCTGCCCTGGGACGATCCACACAAGGCCACCATTCCCCGTCCATGGTGCGAGGCCGACGACATCCGTTGCGCCGAATGGCTCCAGCGCCGCGACATCAATGTTTCCTCCCTGGTGGTGGCTCGCACCATCGGCGCCGTCGCCCGCGACATCCGCGTCCATCCGGTGCGGGAATCCTGGGCCGGATCATGCTGCTCCCCTCCCCAAAAGCCTGGACGCTCTCCATCCTGGCCAATGGCGTTTCGGCCCTCACGGGAAGATTCCTGCTGTGACCGATCTTAAGATAATGCCGAGCGACTGGGCCATGGCCGGCATGCTGACCCTGTTGGCGCTGTGGTTGCCGCAGCCGCTTTATCTGGTGGCGCTGTCCTGCTTCGGCCTGCCGCACGTGCTGTGGGAACTGCGGTGGGTGCGCAACCGGACGGCCTTGGGAAACATGGCGGTGCTGGTGGGAAAGGGCGGACACGTCCTGATCCACGATCATCGCGACAACGAAAATATCCTTTTCCTGCCTCCGGTGATCCCACGGCAGTGAACGTGCAGTCCAATATAACGGGAGATACCGCATGAGACGCTTTTGGACCATTCTTCCGCTGCTTGCCTGCACGCTAACGACACAGGCGGGCGCCGATATGCTGTTTGGTTCCCGTAAGCCCTCCCCTAGCGTGGAGGAAGAAGAACGCCAGTTCCTGGCCCGAGCCGGCACCTCCATTCGCTTCAAGGTCGATGAATTGAGCCTGAACCAGGACGCCAAGGCCAGCCTCGACAGAGTGATTATCTGGCTGAAAGACCGTCCTGAACATTCGGCCATAGTGGAGGGCCACTCCGACGATCCCACCACCGATGAATTCAATTTGGCGCTGGGTGAGAAGCGAGCCAATGTGGTGAAAGCCTTTATGATGGCCGGGGGTATCGAAGCCTCACGGCTGCGGACTGTCTCCTACGGCCGGGCGCGGCCTTTGATCAAGGACGGAAGCAATTGGAACAACCGGGTGGAGATTTTGGTGAAGCAACAGCCTGAACCACGGCCCCCTTTCCCGAATTGACATCATGATCAGTAAGGCCAGTCCATGACCAAGAGCTTGAATGCGCTGTTCGCCCTTGTCGCCATTTTCCTGGCGGGCTGTACTCCATTCGTCATTGCGAGCAATACCCAACACTTTGCGACAGACGAATATGCTTTCCCACTGGCCGACGGCAGCTATGCCGTTACCGAAACTTCCGTTTCGTCGGCGAGCGTCGCCAATCTCCCCGGTCATGTGGAAATCACGATGATCGAGAAAGATGGAAAAGCACACACCTTGATCGGCGGCTTTATCGCGCTGAAGACGCCGGGCCATTTCATCTTCCAGGCTACCGACGCGACCGAAGGTGGCAAGCCGGCGGATAAGAAGGCCGAGGAAAGCATCTATATTCCGGTACACTTCGCCAAGACCGGGCAGGTAGATTGGCTGGTCGGGCCGAAGCCGTCATGCGGGGCGCAATGCGAGGCGCTTTTCGCCTCGTCCGGCTTTCAAATAGATGGTTATTCCGGCTGGAGAGCTCCGAAAGGGCTGTCCCGTAATCAGATTCTGAGCTTCTACGAAGCCTTGGCACCCATCGTGGAGCGCAACCCTAACGCCTGGGAATCAGTAACGGCGATGCGCATCGGCGGAACCTGACGCATCCTCGACTTAATCGACGCAACAACTTCGGCCACTCGGGCGATTAGCGACTACGTCACGGAGAAGAGGATGCTCATGTTTCGCAAATATGTTGTGGCACCCATTGTGATGGCCTGCCTGAACCTAGTTCTGAGCAATGCTGCATTCTCCAATCCTGCGCCACCTGTCGTTATGCGGCCCGTGTCGTGGATCTTCTCGTTGGTCGATTCCGGTGAGGTGAAGCTTGTCGCCCAGGAACTGGAGCGTGATCGCTCCGTCGTGACGGAGACCGATAACGAGGGCAGGTCTCTTCTGCATCGGGCTGCCATTGTCGGTAACAAGGATATGATGCGGGTTCTGCTGGCCAAGCCGTTCGACGTAAATGCCGAGGACTCATTCCATAGAACCCCTTTGCAGATGGCGGCCAATGGGGAAACCGCCAAACTTCTGCTTGACCGTGGAGCGAGCATCGCGGCCACGGGACCTCATCGGCGGAATGCCCTGCACTGGGCCACTATTCACCGCGCCAAGCCGACGGTCGAGGCTTTGCTGGTTCATGGCGCCAACGTCATGGATCCAGATGCCAATGGCAATACGGCTCTACATTTCGCCGCAGACACCGGGTCCGTCGATATCACCGCGATACTGATTGCGCGAGGGGCCGTCATCGATGCCCGTGACCGGGACGGACGGACGCCTCTACTCAGGGCCGCCTGCAACGGCGACAGGAATGCGGTCGCAGTCGTGCAAAAGCTTCTGGCCAATGGTGCCGAGATCAATGCGTCGGGTAACGGAGGTTGCCAGAATCTCGGCGGAAAATTCTCGTCCAGCATGGATGGAAGCGACCCCTCCTCGAAGGGGGGATTCACCCCTCTGCACGTCGCGGTATTCCGCGGTGAACTGGACCTGTCTCGGGTGCTGGTCGATAACAAGGCGGATGTCAATCGTATCAGCGAAAAGGGATGGACTCCGCTGCATCTGGCGGCAGTCAGTGCGAGGACTGACCTCGCCGAAGTGCTGCTGTCCCATGGCGCCGCAGTCAATGTCGGGGACCATATCGGCGCAACGCCCCTGCACTGGACTGCCGCCGCCAGCAACGGATCGGTCGGACTTGACCTCTCCTGGTCATGGATACGCGATACCGAGGCAAGTGGCCGTCGGATCAGCGGGGAGAGCTATCTGACATTCGCCGGGCAGCTGATTGCCGGCAAGGCCGACGTAAACGCCGTTGATGCCAATGGCAGAACCCCCCTCGCTCTGGCCGCGAAGGAAGCTGCCGCAGAGCTTGTCCCGACAATCGAGGAATACAGCCTCCTTCTGCGAAAGAAGCACGAGGCGATGGCGGATCTGCTGCGAGGAGCCGGGGGACATGAATGACCGGTAGGAGTTCTCGGATATGACCGAGATCGAGGCGCTGGCCTTGGCGATGGCGGTCGAGGGACCGGTTGCTTATACCCTGGTTCGCCTCGCCCGGTGGCCAAGCCGGGGGGCGGTTCATGCCGGTTTCGCTTCGGTCGTGGCGACGGCGGTGACCCATCCGCAGTTCTGGGCCGGTGCCCTGTGGGCCTACCGCCACTTTTCCTATTGGCAGAGCATCCTGGTCGGCGAGGCTATTGTGGTGCTGATCGAAGCTCTCTTGATTGCTTGGATGGGACAGCTTTCCCTACGGCACGCCATGCAGATTTCCCTTCTGGCCAACCTCGCATCTTATGCCATGGGACTGCTGGTCATCGGCTGGTGATGAATGAAATGTGCCCTGGCGGAGAAGATTCGGTGGCACATGCCGGGGAGTTCCGCCATGCAGAGTTTCGCGGCCTCGTCCGATGGCATTCCTGCCAGCCGGGTCAGTGTGGCGGGAGGTGAACAACTCCGAACCAATAATTCTCGATGTCCTGGACGGCCTTGAACAGATGTTCAAGGTCAAGCGGCTTGGCGAGGAAGCCGGCAGCGCCAGAGCTATAGGATGCAATGATATCCCGCTCGGCCTCCGACGTGCTCATGACCACCACCGGAATGCGGACCAGCCGATGATCCGCCTTCATCACCTTCAGCATTTCGATGCCGTTCATTCTCGGCATGTTGATGTCGAGGAGGATGAGGTCCGGAAGGGTCACATGATTACGAAGGTAGTTCATGGCCTCAATGCCGTCCTTGGCGCGATGAATACGGCATGAAAAACCGCCGCCAGAAATTGCGGCCTTGACCAGTAGCACATCAGCGTCGGAATCATCGACGATCAAGACATCGAACGGCCGCCGATGGTGGCACTTCCCGGCCGACATCATGGCAGGCTCCCCCGAGATAGGCCGACTAGATGCTGGCCTGCCTTCATCGCGCTCTTCCGCCCATGCCCAATGCAATATCCTCAACAGCCTGAGATCATCCCCACGTAGCCCTCTGCGGGGACATGGTGCGCACCTTATTACCAAGCCCTCGCACATCCGCGCCCCCCCCATTTGGGGGGCTCCCCTGTCAGGCCGCCCCCGGTACACCATTGGCCACAATGGCCTTGACGCACGCCTTGTCCGTCCTGAAGACGTGATCGATCAGCCACTCCCTCAAGAACACCATCACGTCGATGGTCAGGCTGGCTTTGCCGCCGACGAAGTCCTTCTCGAACTGCTTGATCTTGGACACGAGGTTGGCGTGGACCCGGCGATGGTCGTCCAGTGTCGACAGCCTACCCTCGCGCCAGATGCCTTCCTCGCGGGCAAAATGGTCTTCGGTGTACCGCACCAGCTTGCACAGAATGCCCGCCATGACATCGTGTCCCCGGCCCTCGGTCATGGCCTGATAGAGGTCACCGACATACTGGACCAGCACCTTGTGGTCGGCATCGATGGTCGGATGCCCCGTCGCCCAGGCATCACCCCATGCCAACGACAATCCATCATCCTCGGCACTGACCGTGATCAGGAATCCGTCCACGACCGCGCGCAGGGTTTCGCTTTCGGCGAGGAGGCCGTTGGCGGCCTGGAAGACACTCTGGGCCATGCGGCCGGTCTCGGCGGCAGCTGTTGCGACACCCGAGATGCTGGTGGCGACCTCGCGGGTGCCGATCGAGGCCTGCTCGACGTTGCGGGCGATCTCGGCGGTGGCCGCCCCCTGCTCCTCCACGGCACCGGCAATGGCGGTGGCCATCTCGTTGATGTGGCCGATGGTCTGGGAAATGCCCTCGATGGCCTTGACCGCCGACTGTGCCTCGGCCTGGACCGATGCGATCTGGGTGGCGATGTCCTCCGTCGCCCGCCCGGTCTGGCCGGCCAGGTTCTTGACCTCGTGCGCCACCACCGCGAAGCCCTTGCCCGCCTCGCCGGCTCGGGCGCTCTCGATGGTGGCGTTCAACGCCAGCAGGTTGGTCTGGCTGGCGATGTCGTTGATCATGCGCACCACCTCACCGATCTTCTGCGCCGCATCGGCCAGCCCGCCGATCTTGCGGTTGGTCTCCTCCGCCTCAGCCGAGGCATTCCGGGCGGTGACCGACGATTGCTGCACCTGCCGCGAGATTTCCTGGATCGAGGCCATCAGTTCGGTGCCGGCCGCCGACACCGTTTCGACATTGGCAGTCGCCTGTTCGGTCGCCGCCGACACCGCCGCGCTCTGGCGCTGCGTCTGCTCGGCATTGGCCGACAGCGTGTCGGCCGACGAGTGCAGATACTCCACCGCCGACGTGATCTTGCCCAGCATGGCGGCAATGGTCGCGTCGAACTTCCGCGTCGCCTCGTCGATGTGCTTCTGGCGGGCCTCGCGGCGGGCGACCTCGTCGCGTTCGCGGCGCTGCCGCTCGACGGCCTCGACCAGGCTCTCACGCCATTGCGCCAGAGCCTGCGCCAGCGGGCCGAGTTCGTCCTTCCGGTCGGTGCAACAGATCGTGATCTCAGTTTGGCCAGCCGCCAACTGTCGCACGCCCTCCACCAGGTTGTTTACCGGCCGGATAATCGATTGGGCAATCAGATAGGTGATCGCGCCCACCACGACCATCACGAAGCTGATGACCATCCCCAGCTTCATGGCTTGCTGCCGGAACGCTTCGTCCACATCGTCCACATAGATGCCGGTACCGATGATCCATCCCCAGGGGGCGAAGCCGGCGACATAGGACACTTTGCGCACCGGCTCGGCAAGACCCGGCTTGGCCCACCTATAGAACACGAAACCCGCCCGATTGGCGCGAACCTCATTGACCATCTCAGCGAACAACTGCTTGCCGTCGGGATCGCGGTTTTCGGTCAGTTCCTTGCCGTCCAATTCGGGCCTGATCGGATGCATGACCATGCGCGGGGTCATATCGTTGATCCAGAAATAGTCATTCTCGCCGTAGCGCATGACCTTGATATCGGCGATGGCCCGAGCCTGTGCCTCGCCGCGGGTCAGGTGGCCGGAAGCTTCTTCGGCTTGATAGCGGGCGACGACGCTGATTGCAGAATCCACCAGACCTCGTACCTTGTCCTTGCGCCCGGACATCATCTCGATATCCAGCCTGTCCAGTGACAAGAAGATAAGAACGCCGAATCCGATAAGAGCAGCGGCGTTAATAAGAAGAAACTTCTTCTTGAATGTTAGTTTATCGACCCACATTAAACGCTAGCCTTCCAAGATGGATTCTCTGAGAGATTTCGATGCGCACATGCACCGAGAAACGGCATACCGCCTTTACCCATTTGAAACCTTCAGCAGCCACATGGGCTTAACCCGCAAGGTGCGCGTGAAGCACGCTTTACTATCCGCCCCGCCGCACATCCAACACCCCCATTTGGAGGGAGTGAAACGCGAAAAACGGCCAGCCGCGTCGTTCGAATAAGGCTGCGCTATTTCCTGATCGGCGGCACCTGCGCCAGCAAGCCGTAGGTCTGCTCGGCATCGGCCGAGCCACATGGCTGGCGTAACCCGCCGGTGGCTGGCCATCGCCCCATTGCAGTGACTTCCCCCTCACGCCTCCCTGACCTCGCCCAGGAAGCGCTCGACCTCGCGTTCGAGTATTTCGCTTTCCGACAGCAGGCTGTTGGCAGACTGGAACACGCCCTGGGACATCCGGCCGGTCTCGGCCGCCGCCTGGGCAACCCCGGCGATGTTGACGGCTACCTCGCGGGTGCCCGTCGACGCCTGTTCGACATTACGGGCGATCTCGGCGGTGGCGGCCCCCTGCTCCTCCACGGCACCAGCGATGGCGGTGGCCATCTCGTTCATGTGCCCGATGGTCTGCGAGATGCCCTCGATGGCCTTAACCGCGGCCTGGGTCTCGGTCTGGACCGACGAAATCTGGGCGGCGATATCCTCCGTCGCCCGCCCGGTCTGCCCCGCCAGGTTCTTGACCTCGTGGGCGACGACGGCAAAGCCCTTACCGGCTTCCCCCGCCCGCGCGCTCTCGATGGTGGCGTTCAACGCCAGCAGGTTGGTCTGGCTGGCGATGCCGTTGATGAGGTTGACCACCTCGCCGATCTTCTGCGCCGCATCGGCCAACCCGCCGATCCTGCGGGTCGTCTCCTCCGCCTCGGCGGAGGCATTCTGGGCGGTAATCGCCGATTGCTGCACCTGGCGCGAGATTTCATGGATCGAGGCCATCAGTTCGGTTCCAGCCGCGGAAACCGTCTCCACATTCGCCGTGGCCTGCTCGGTCGCCGCCGAGACGGCGGCGCTTTGCCGCTGCGTCTGCTCCGCATTGGCCGACAGCGTGTCGGCGGACGAATGTAGGTGCCCGACCGCCGCCTTGATCTTGCCCAGCATGGCCCCGACGGTGGCGTCGAACCGCCGAGTGGCCTCTTCCATCTTGCGCTGGCGCACCTCGCGTGCGGCCATCTCCTCGCGTGCGGCCATCTCCTCGCGGCGGACCTCGATCAGGCGGATGCGCCACTGTTCGAGCGCCCGGGCCAACGGGCCAATCTCGTCTTTGCGTTCGGTGTCGCTGACGGAAGCCTCGGTGCTTCCGGCGCTGAACTCCGCGACCGAGCGCCCCAGGCGGGTGAGCGGATGAACGACGGCCCGAACGGTCAAGATGCCGAAGGCTGCGGCGACACCAAGGGCCGCAACCGCCACCACGATCATCACGCCAAGGATGGCCGAAAACCTGGTGCCGGCATCCTGCCGAACACCCCCGGCGATTTCGAGCTGCTTGGCGACGAGGGCATCGAGCGTTTCCTGTGCCTTGCGGTAGCGCGGCACGGCGACGCCGAGCATGATGTCCTCGGCATCATTGAAGCTGCCCTCCCGTAGCGCCGCGACCGCCGGCTTCAGCCCCTTGTGCACGAACTCGCCCCGCTTCTCCGCCCAGACTGCGGCCAGCTTGCGCTCGTCCTCGGCCATGTTCGAGGCGAGGTACTTCTTCAGCAGATCATCGATGGCCCTGATGTTCTCCGTTACCCGGGTCACATACTTTCCCGTACTTTCGGCGCTGCCGCGGGCGGTCGTGGCGACGACCATCTCCTGGATATTCTGGCGCATCAGGGCGTCGATGCGGGCGAGTTGGCTCACCGGAACGAGCCGGTCCTCGTAGATCCCGTTCATGTCGCGATTACTGCGGTTCATGCCGAAGAGCCCAGTTGCGGCAACGGCGACCAGGAGCGCTGCCAAGATACCGAAAGCCGCAGTCAATCGCATGCGGATGCTGGGATTTGCCAAGCTGAACATTTGTCCCCCCGTTTTTCTTCCTTGTCGTGTTCCGGCCGTGCGCGAAATGGGCCGCGCACGCCCGGAGCATCATTACTCCACTACCGGCAACCCCTTGGCCTTCCAGGCCGGAAAGCCATCGCGGAGCCACAGGACGTTGGTGTAGCCAGCCCGCGCAGCGACCACCACCGCCTTGAAACTCTTCCAGCAAGTGGGGCCGTTGCAGTAGGCGATGACGGCGGCCCCCTTGTCGGCAGGCAGCTTCGACAGGTTGAACTCGTCCAGGGCGGCATTAAAGTCGGGCGCTTTGGCGCTCTTCTCGCGGTAAGGAACGTTGATGGCCCCTTTGATATGACCCTCGGCGTACTCGGCGGCCACTCGGGTATCGACGACCGTCGCCCCAACGGCCTGCAGTTTCTGGGCTTCATCGGCCGTCACCATCTTGACGCCCGGCGCGGTAACCGGCGTTTCGTTGGCGTGAACCGAATGAACAAGCCCTCCCATCAGAAAAACTGCCACGGCGGCAATCACAGAATTGCGGGCTCTCGTCAGCATCATTTCAAATCTCCTCTTATGGTTGGACATGGACAGTTTTCTCCCGCCGTCGAACGGGCGGCAGGCCTGGATACAGGGGTTCCCGGCCGACTGACGCC
This sequence comes from Phaeospirillum sp., assembly GCA_030651575.1. Taxonomy (GTDB): domain Bacteria; phylum Pseudomonadota; class Alphaproteobacteria; order Rhodospirillales; family Magnetospirillaceae; genus Phaeospirillum. Next base: position 59,967 of record JAUSFB010000081.1, on the reverse strand, counting down.
AGCCGGGAGCATATCGATCGAACGGGGAGGCCATCTCTTGCTGGCAACGGCAGTTATGCACCGCTGCGTATGCAGTAGTCGCGCGATCAAAAAAGCAAGAACTGCGCCACTGTAACCACACCATAGTCATGGGATTTAATTTACAACGAAACAGTTCCAACATTTTGCAAACAACTCGCACTCTAAAAGACACGGCAATGACCATAAATAGCCAGAATTACCCTTTCGCCCCCACACGTATTCTGGGCGGGACAGGCATATCCTAACGATAGAACATCTAACGCCACCCCCCATTTGGGGAGGGTCATCCGCAACTTCCCGTTACGACTGCCGAACACCGATCAGGAAGCCATCGACCACCTTTGCTCCTGGAGCCGGAGTCTCGTTCGACTGCGCCTCCCTGACCTCGGCAAGGAAATGCTCGACCTCGCGTTCGAGAGTCTCGCTTTCGGCGAGCAGGCTGTTGGCGGCCTGGAACGCGCCCTGGGACATCTGGCCGGTCTCGGCCGCCGCCTGGGCTACACCGGCGATGTTGGTCGCCACTTCGCGAGTATTCGAGTAGAACTCCAAGCGTCGAAAGAAACTACCCGGTCCCTTGCCGAGCAATACGGCCTAAACCCCAAGACCGTTGCCCAGTGGCGCAAGCGCACTACGACCGATGACGCGCCGATGGGGCCGCATGTGCCGCGCAGCAGCGTTCTGACCCCGGCGAAAGAGGCGATGATCGTCGAATTCCGTCGCCGGAGGTTGCTGCCTCTGGACGATGTGATGGGATGCTTGATGGACGCCATGCCATCCGTGGACCAACGGCCAGGCCGAGCGCATGAACCGTACCATCAGGCTTTCTATTATGAAGGTCTGGAGAGCCTGAAGGCTCATGTCCTGGCCTTCGTTACCGCTTACAACTTTGCCAAGCATCTGAAAGCGCTGCGATGGCGAACGCCCTTTCAGGCCACCTGCGATGCCTGGGCAAAAGACCCTTCAATCTTCAAAATCAACCCGCACCACCTCATTCCGGGACCACACATCTAGAGCCGGATCGCCGCCAACCGGGTCGCCATTTCCGCCGCGCTGGGCCGCTGATCTGGGCGGTAAGCCAGGGCTTGGCGCAAGAGATCGGCGAAGGCTTCCGGAAGGCCCGCGACCGCGCGCAACCGTTCCTGATCGGGAAAATACCCCGTCACCATGCGAATACCGATCACCCCCAGGGAAAAGATATCGGCCCGGTCGGTCACTAGGGTGGCGTTGGCGTATTGCTCGGGACTGATATAATCGCGGGTTCCGATCCAGATCGCCTTGGGCGATTGCGATTCATCGGGCATCCTGGCCATGCCGAAGTCGCCCAGCTTGATCCGACTGCCGGGGCCGCCGGCCAGCAAAATATTGCGCGGCTTGAGGTCGCGATGAACGATGCCGCGATCATGCACCGCAATCAGGGCCGACAGAACCTCCAACAAGATCCGTCGCGCCCGGACGGGAGCGATGGCGCGGGGACGGTACTCCACCGCCAGGGCCTCCCTCTCCTCCGGCTTGAACAGGTCGGCGCCGATCTCACGCAACAGCGAAGCCGCCATATACTGCATCGCCATGCAGGGCCGGCCGTCGTTCAGTTGGGTCAGGGCCACCACCGGAATGATGTGGGGGTGGTCGAACCGGGCCAACAGCCGCGCCTCTTGAATAAAGCGCCGCCGCCACTCATCCACATGAAAAGGCGGAATGACGCCGCTCTGATCGGCCTTGGGGGCAAAGATCTTGAACGCGACCACCCGTTCCAGCCCCACATCCTCGGCCAGCCAGATCTCGGAAAAGTCGGTTTCGATCACCTTGTGACGAAAAAGCCAGCCGGCGAGGCTTGGAGGAGCCGTGTCCTGCCCGCTCATGTCTCTCTCCCCCCGAAGAAAAGCAAAAGGGCCCGCTCACCTTGCGGCGAACAGGCCCCGAAATGCTACCACACCAATTCTAGTACTTGATGGACTCGATGTTAGAGAACTCGATGGTCTCGTCACCCTGGTTAGAGTGAATGGTGACGCTGCCGCTCTTATCCTGCCCCAGTTGGATGGTGTTGGCGGCGAGGTGATCGCCATCCGAGGCCACCGTCCAGTCATGGCCACCGGTGGAGATGGTGATGGTCGCACCGTCGTGCATGTTGGTGGACAGGTCGAGGGTGTCGGTCCAGTTGGCGCCCGCACCGCCATTGACGACATCGTGCCCGGCGCCAAAGTCGAACAGGAAAGTATCGTCGCCGTTCTGACCCATCAGGTTATCGCTGCCCGCACCGGCGACGATGGTGTCGTCGCCAGCCCCGCCGTGGATGGTGTTGCCGCCATTGCCCGCCACCAGCAGATCGTCGCCGCTGGCCGACCAGATCACGTCATGACCGGTGCCGCCGGCAACGGTGAGATCGCCGTAGTCCATATTCGGCGTGGTCATGTCGAGCACGGCTTCGCCATCGCCCAGTTGGATGTGATCGAAGCCCGAAATCATCTGCTTGCCAGAGCCGTTGTCCAGCGACAGGTAATCCTTGCCCTCCGAAGCGATCAGGGTGTCGCCCTCGTCACCCCGATAGACCTCGTTGTGACGGTTGTAGTCGGCGATGCTGCTGATCCGGTCGCCCGTGCCGGCGCCACCAGGATTACCGGAGTCATAGGCGTACCAGCCATTACCCCAATTGGTGCCGTCATCGGTGGCGTAAGTCACATCACCACCGATATCGCTGTCGTTCGGCTTGGGGTCGCCGGGAGGCGCTCCATCCTCTCCATTGCCGATCCCGTTATTGCCCTTGCCGCCGCCGCTGCCGCCAACCGTCCAGGAACCATTCGCGCCCCAGCTCTCGTCCCGGCCGCCGCCATCGCCCCAACCGATGGGCTTGCCGCCACCGCTGCCGCCGCTGCTACCACCACCGCTGCTGCCGCCCTTGACGTTGACGGAGATGTTCTGGGAGGTGGTTCCGCCATGGCCATCGGACACATTGACCGTGAAGGTATCCACCCCGGTCCAGCTGGTATCGGTCGCATTGTAGAAGAAATCACCGCTATCGGCGTCCACCACCAGCGAACCATGGTGGGTGCCGCCGTTGGCGACCGAGTAGGTCAGATCATTGCCATCGGCATCGGTCGCGGCCACTTGGCCGATATTGGAAATGTTATCCTTCGAGTAGTCGATGGTCACCGTCGCCGTGGTGTTGGCGGCGTCGATCACCGGCGCATGGTTGGGCGCGGCGATGGAGACGCTGATCGTCTCGGTGGTGGTGCCGCCATGGCCATCGGAAATCACGACCTTGAAGCTGTCATTGCCGACATAATTGGTGGTCGGCGTGTAGGTGAAGGACCCATCCTCCTGCAACACCACCGAACCATGCTGCGGACCGCTGGTTCCAGTTCCCAGGGAGAAGTTGAGACTATCGCCATCGGCGTCACTGGCCGCCACCGCGCTGGACAAGACGGTATTGGCGGTATCGGTCAAGCTGACGGACGCCGCCGCGACCGGCCCATGATTGGTCAGATCGTCATGCACCGTCGCCGAGGAGGCGGTCGCGGTGGCGACGCTGTCGCCATCGATGCTGGTGGCGGTCACGGTAACGCCGATATCGCCGCTGAACCCCGCCGCCGTCTTGACCGACAGGCCGGTCATGTGGGAAGCGTCAAGGGTGTAGGAACCATCGGCGCCCGGAACGAGGACGACGCCGTCCTGGATCAGGGTCGCACCGGCCGGCAGGCCCGCCAGCTTGACCGCATGGGTCTCGGAACCGTCCATATCGGGGAAGTTAACCGACACGGTCAACGGATGGGTCTCGGTAATGGTCACGGGATTCCACGCCACCGTGATGTTGGTGTCGTTGTAATCCCGGTCGCCGCCACCGTTGAGGTCTTCCCAATTCTGGTTACCGCCGTCCTTGCTGGTGTCTTCCACATGAACCAGCTTGTCGGAATTCAACGAGGCATTGTCGAACAGCACCTTGGTTCCGGTGCCCGACAGGGCATGACCGCCAGCGTCGACCGCCTGCCAATTACCGGAGGCATCCTTGGTGAAGGTCAAATCCGCGCCGTTGGCCAGGCTGGAATTATTGCCTTGGCCATTGGGAATGATGAAGAAGCCCACATGGTCGGGATCGACCCCGGAAATGGTGGCCGTGGCGTTGACATTGGCATGGGTATCGGCCCAGATCACCTCGCCGCTGACCGGATTGCCGTTGTCGTCCATGACATAGTAACCGTAGGTATTGTGATACCCGGCCTCGCCGTCAAGATTGGTGACCGTGAAGCTGCCATTGGTATCGACGGTTCCCACACCGAGCGAAACCGCCACGCTCGCCTGATCGGCGACCTCATCCACATGAACCGCCACGCTTTGGGTGACGCTGCCGCCATGGCCATCGGAGACGGTCACGCTAAAGCTGTCATTGCCGGCCCAGTTGGCGGCCGGCGAGAAAGTGTACTCGCCCGTGGCGGTGTTCAGGCTGACCGTGCCGTGCTCGGTGGCCAGACTCTCGTTGCCGAGACCGTCCGAGACGCCGCCGGCCACATGATACGCCATCGTATCGCCGGCATCGATGTCATGGCCGGTCACCGCACCGCGAATGACGGTGTCCTCGTTGCCGGCGCCGGTCCCGCTGATCGCGACGGTCGGGCCGTCATTGCTGCCGGTGATGGTGACATTGACCGTGCTGGGGCTGCTGGACACACCGTGATTATCGGTGGCTACGACCTGGAAACTGTCATTGGCGGAAGAGCCAAGGCCAAGCTTGGCCGCATCGGCGTTGGGGGTAAAGGTGTACTCGCCCGTGGCCGTGTCGAGCGCAACGCTGCCACGGTCGGTGGTCAGCGTCTCGACACCATCCGAACTGGATACGCCCGAACCGGATAGGTGATAGGTGACGGTGTCGCCGGGGTCGCTATCGACGGCCGCGATGGTATTGCCAGCCGCGCTATGATCGTTGGCGGTGGTGGCGCCAGGGGCGTCGGCGATGATCGGGGGATTTTCCAGAGAAACGGGATTGCCGTCCACGACGACCTTCAGGCTTTCCCAGTTCTTCGCATCGACGCCAAGAGAGTCGAAGTGGAACGTCTTTCCGGTATTGGCCGGATTGGCGACGAACGCCTGGAAGTCCTGCAACTCCTGATGAACGGCGGTGGTGTACTGGGCCGAAGTCAGGTTGACCTGGAAGGCGTCGGTGCCGGTGCCGCCGTCGTAGACGTCGCCATTACCCTGCCCACCAATGACGATGCCGGTATCGTTACCCGCGCCGGCCATGATGGTGTCGCTGCCGGCGCTGCCGGTGATGGTGTCGTTGCCAGCCCCGCCGTCGATCAGTTCGACATTGCGGATGGTGGTGTCGCTGAAGTCCAGGGTGTCGTTGCCCGAACCGGCCAGGATGGTGTCATAGGCGCTGCCGCCGTCGATTGCCTCGACCGAGCTCAGGTTGGACAGGTTGTTATCGACCCGGATCACGTCGTTGGACCAGCCTGCGGCCCCGGTGATCGTGTCCGTGCCGCCGCCGCCGATATAAGTATCGGTCGAACCGTCATTGCCCACGACCCGGAAGACGTCGTTACCATCCGTCTGCGTATTATTGAAAGCGACGTCAAGCGACGAGGTCGTGATCGCGGTATCGGCGCCGTCAATGGTTTCCACGGCGATCGAGACCGAGAACGGCACAGCGACGTCGACCGTTGCGGTCAAACCGTCAAGATCGCCGGCCGCCAGCGTCCAACTGCCATCCTCGTTCTGGGTACCCGCCGACAAAACGGCCCCATCAGGCAAGCCGGAAAGGGTGATCGACCCCATGCTCTCGGAATTAACCGTGACGCGGGCGTCGATATTCAGCGGTACGATAAACGGCCCGCCCGCCTGCGCCGCGTCGCCGTAGAGCGTATCATTGCCGCCGCCGCCGGTCAGGGTATCGCTACCACCGCCACCGACCAGAGTGTCGGCTCCGGCAGTCCCGGTCAGAACTTGATTGGTGTTGGCGCCGCCATAGGTAACCGTTACGTCGGGAGCGGAAATATCCGCCTGATCCGCAACCGCCGCCACGTCCAGGCTGGCCGAACCAACCGCCGTGCCGCCATGGCCGTCATCCACCGTATAGGACACCGACACTTCGCCGTTGAAGTTCGCGCCGGGGGTGAAGGTGTAGGTGCCGTCGGCGTTCTCGACCAGCGAGCCGTTATCCACCCTGAGATCGGTCACCGACAGCGTATCGCCGTCGATATCCGTGGCGTTGGACAGCAGCTGCGCCTTGGTGAAGGTCACCGAGCCGCCATCCTCGTTCATGCCCGCCAGCGTGACGTCCGAGGTCACCGGGCCGTCGTTAAGTCCATCGACGGTCACGTTGAAGGACTGAGATGCGCTGGCGCCCTGGCTATCGCTGACCTGCACCTGGAACAGGTCGGTGACGTTCTCGCCCAGCCCAAGCTCGCGCGTCGCCTCCGACGCTATGAAGGTGTATTGGCCGGTGACGGGATCAATGGTGATGGTGCCGTGATCGTTGGTGATGGTATCGACGCTATTGCCAGCGGAATCCACCAGATGGAATGTCAGCGCGTCGCCATCGGGGTCGCTGGCGCTGATCCGGCCGGTCACGGTGCCTTCCTGATTGGTGCTGACGCTCTCGGCATCGAGGATGACCGGCGCGTGATTGACGGCTTCTTCAACCTGCTCTTGTTGCTCGACCTCCTTGACCACCACCTCCTCGGCCACCGGGGCCTCGACCACGCCGCCCGTCACGACGCCGGAGGGAGCCGTATTTCCGCTCGGCTGGCCGGCGGATAATTCCTGCGGCTTGAAGCTCGCTTCGGGCTCGGCCAAATCCGCCTGCACCTGCACGTTCAACGGCGTGACGCCCTGGGCGACGACATTGGCCACACCCGCGTCATCGCTGGCCAGAACCGGCGTGCTGTCGAGGGTGGGCGGAGCCACCGTGCCGCTTTTGCCGCTTTCGATGGCAACGTCGAGCGCGACATTGACGCCGGTCGTAATGCCGCCGACGTCATGAACCTGTGGATTGCTGGTCGAACCCTGCTGCACATTGGCCAGATTGCCAAGCGTGGTGTCGCTGACATCCGTGGGGCGCGCCACGTTCAGGCGCGATTCCCCCATGTTCTGGTCCTGAACATGTTGCAGCACCGTCAAATCGTCAAGCGCCTGGGCATCGCTGCCGGTGGCGGACGGCTCGTTGGGGTTTGTCGGGTCAGCCATGGCGCAGCTCCAGAGCAAAAAGAAACCCCGGCCTCAATGAGGTCCGGGGTGGATGTAGTAATATTACCCAGAGTTCGCCTTTAATTGCAAACAAAAACTGCGGAACCAACTCAAGTGGTCCGACCAATGCGTCACTGGCATAGGCCCGATGCCGAGAACGCTGTAGCTATTCCCCCGACCACCCCATATGTTGATTGTGCACTGCAGCAAAAAAGGAGTGCGGGCTGTGCTTGAAGAATGGATTCGAAATATCCCCCTGACCCTGGTCGAACGCATCGTCGCCGACCGCGCCGTCCAGGGAAGCCCGATCTGGGCCTTGGCCAAGGCCGAACTGGGCCGACGTCGCGACCGACGGGACCGCGCGGCCTGAGGCCCCGCCTTTCTGGGGTCAGAGCTCCATAACCTCAAGCAGGAACTCCATCGGATAGAACATTCCCACCAATCCGGCCTTCTCGCCGGCCTTGTCGTAGAACACCGACTTATAAAAAACGCCGCGCCGCGCCACTCCGTCGCCGAATTTCACCGACGAGACATAGCGCTGGCTTCCCCCCGCCTCCATCAGCTTCAAATCGGCGTCATGGTAGGTCTGGGCCAGATAAGAGGGTGCGACTTCAAAGACCGTCTTGCCAACCAGATCGTCCAGGCTGCACCCCAGCATGGCGCAGAACTGCGCGTTGCCGCCAAGATAGCGGCCGAGGGCGTCCTTGAAGAAGATGGGATGCGGAACGACGTCCATCATGGCGGCAACCAGATCGGTATCCTCCATGATGTTCCACTGGAAGGGCAATGGCCTGGTCATAACGTCCGATTTCCACCGCTGATCAAAGGCGAACCTGTACCGGCGACCTTCTAACATGCCCCCTGGGGGAAGGATAGATCCGCTCAGGTGGAATGGTTCTTGATCGCATAAAAATCGGAACTTTGTTTCCTTATGGCGGCGTTTTACGTAAGGGACTTGCGATGTATCGGAAGCGTTGTCTATTCTGCCGAACCCTCGGACGATGGACGGAAGCAAAGATTTCCAACTCTTCCAAGGACCGACAACGCAGCAGAGAGTGGGACGCGAAATGGCAGACAGAGCTTTGATCACGGTCGACGGCAACGAGGCCTGCGCTTCGGTGGCTTACCGGGTCAGCGAAGTGGCGGCGATCTATCCGATCACACCATCTTCCACCATGGGTGAACTGGCTGACCAGTGGGCGGCAGAAGGTCAGAAAAACATCTGGGGCGTGATCCCGGAAGTCGCCGAGATGCAGCACGAGGGCGGCGCCGCCGGCGCGGTTCATGGTGCGCTCCAGGCCGGCTCCCTGGCGACGACCTTCACGGCCAGCCAGGGCCTGCTGCTGATGATCCCCAATATGTACAAGATCGCCGGTGAGCTGACGAGCTTTTGCATGCACGTCACCGCCCGCACGGTGGCGACCCATGGCCTGTCCATTTTCGGCGACCATTCCGACATCATGGCCTGCCGCCAGACCGGCTTTGCCATGCTGGGCGCCGCCTCGGTGCAGGAAGCCCACGACATGGCGGCCATCGCTCATGCCTCGACCCTGCATTCACGGGTGCCGTTCCTGCACTTCTTCGACGGCTTTCGCACCTCGCACGAAGTGGCGAAGATCGAGGAACTGACCGACGACGACCTGCACGGCCTGATGGACCCCGCCGCGGTCGAGGCCCATCGCGCCCGTTCGCTGTCGCCCGACCACCCGACGCTGCGCGGCACCGCCCAGAATCCCGACACCTTCTTCCAGATGCAGGAAGCCCGCAACGCCTGGCATACCGCCTGCCCCGATATCGTGCAGCGCGAGATGGACCGCTTCGCCGCCCTGACCGGCCGCTCCTACAAGCTGTTCGACTATGTGGGCCACCCCGAGGCCGAGCGGGTCGTCGTCATCATGGGCTCGGGCGCCGAGACCGTGCACGAGACCGTCGCCGCCCTGATCGCCCGTGGCGAAAAGATCGGCGTGATCAAGGTCCGCCTGTTCCGCCCGTTCTCGGTGGACGCCTTCGTCTCCGCCCTGCCGCCCAGCACTCGCGCCATCGCGGTGATGGACCGCACCAAGGAGCACGGCTCCATCGGCGAGCCGCTTTACATGGACATCCTGGCCGCCCTGTTCGAGGCCAAGGCCGAGGGCCGGCGCGTCACCGCCGGGGCTGACCCCGTGGTGATCGGCGGCCGCTATGGTCTGGCGTCCAAGGAGTTCACCCCCGCCATGGTCAAGGCGGTGTTCGATGAACTCGGCAAGGCCAAGCCAAAGCCCCATTTCACCGTCGGAATCAACGACGACGTCACCCATCTGTCGCTGGAGGTCGACACGTCGTTCCGCCTCGACCAGCCCAAGGTCAAGGGCGCGGTGTTCTTTGGCCTGGGCGCCGACGGCACGGTGGGCGCCAACAAGAACTCCATCAAGATCATCGCCGAGAATGCCGGCTTCCAGGGTCAGGGTTACTTCGTCTACGATTCCAAGAAGTCGGGCGCCATCACCATTTCGCATCTGCGCTTCAGCCCCGAACACATCCAGTCGGCCTATCTGCTGGAGGAAGCGGACTTCGTCGCCTGCCACCACTTCGTCTTCCTGGACAAGTACGATGTGCTGCGCTACGCCGCGCCGGGGGCGACCTTCCTGCTCAACTCGCCCTATTCCAAGGACGAGGCGTGGGACCACATGCCGCGCGAGGTTCAGCAGGAGATCATCGATAAGAAGGTCGAGGTCTACGTGATCGACGCCCGCAAGGTGGCCATGGCCACCGGCATGGGCAACCGCATCAACACCATCATGCAGACCTGCTTCTTCGCCCTGTCCGGCGTCCTGCCCAAGGACGAGGCCATCGGCCATATCAAGAAGGCCATCGAAAAGACCTATGGCCGCAAGTCGGAAAAGCTGGTCGCCAAGAACTTCGAGGCGGTGGACCAGACGCTGCAACATCTCGAACGGATGACCGTTCCCGCCGCCGCCACCTCCAATCGCAGCCTGCCGCCCATCGTGCCAGACGAGTCGCCCGATTTCGTCAAGCGCGTCACCGCCATGATGCTGGCCAACAAGGGCGACCTGCTGCCGGTCTCGTGCTTCCCGGTGGATGGGGTCTGGCCGACCGGCACCGCCCGGTTCGAACGCCGCAACATCGCCTCCGAGATTCCGCTGTGGGATGAAGGCCCCTGCATCCAGTGCAACAAATGCGCCCTGGTCTGCCCGCACGCCGCCATCCGCGTCAAGGTGGCCGAGCCCGCCGCCATGGAGGGGGCTCCCGCCGCCTTCAAGCGCATGGATTATCGCGGCAACGAGTTCAAGGGTCAGGCCTATATCGTTCAGGTCGCGCCCGAGGACTGCACCGGCTGCACACTCTGCGTCAAGGTCTGCCCCGGCAAGGACAAGAAGGACCCCAACCGCATCGCGTTGCGCATGGCGGACAAGGCCCCCCACCTGGAGACCGAGAAGAAAAACTGGGACTTCTTCCTGAGCCTGCCCGAGGTGGACAAGGAAAAGCTGGGCACCCCCACCGTCAAGAGCGCACAGCTGCTGCAACCGCTGTTCGAGTTCTCCGGCGCCTGCCTGGGCTGCGGCGAGACCCCCTATATCAAGCTGATGACCCAGTTGTGGGGCGACCGTCTGATGATCGCCAACGCCACCGGCTGCTCGTCGATCTATGGCGGCAACCTGCCCTCCACCCCCTATGCCGTCAATGCCGAGGGACGTGGGCCGGCCTGGGCCAACTCGCTGTTCGAGGACAATGCCGAGTTCGGCTTCGGCTTCCGTCTGGCGCTCGACCGCCACAAGGAGCATGCCCGCATCCTGCTGACCGCCCTGGGAAGCCAGGGCAAGATCCCGGAAATGCTGGTCAATGAAGTCCTGCATTCTCCCCAGACCACCGAAGTGCTGATCGGGGTGCAACGGACCCGTATCCTCGAACTGCGCCGCCAACTCTCCGGCATCGCCGACCCGCTGGCCCGCCGCCTGGAGCAGGTGGCCGACTATCTGGTGGAAAAGGTGGTGTGGATCGTCGGTGGCGACGGCTGGGCCTACGATATCGGTTATGGCGGCCTCGACCACGTCTTCGCTTCGGGCAAGAACGTCAACATCCTGGTGATGGATACCGAGGTCTATTCCAACACCGGCGGCCAGCAGTCCAAGGCAACCCCCATCGGCGCCTCGGCCAAGTTCGCCACCGCCGGCAAGACCCTGCCCAAGAAGGATCTGGGCATGATGGCCATGGCCTACGAGGACGTCTATGTGGCCAACATCGCCTTTGGCTCCAAGGACGTCCAAACCACGCGGGCCTTCATGGATGCGGTCGCCTATCCCGGCGTGTCGCTGATCGTGGCCTATTCGCACTGCATCGCCCATGGCTACGATCTGGCCCACGGTCTGGATCAGCAAAAAATGGCGGTCGATGCCGGCTACTGGCCGCTCTATCGCTGGGATCCGCGCAAGCTGGGCACCAACGAAAGCCCGCTGACCCTGGACAGTAAGGAGCCCACCGGCTCGCTGGCCGAGTTCATGAAGGGCGAGGCGCGGTTCCAGATGGTCGAACGGGCCGATCCCGAGCGCTACCGGGGGCTGGTCTCCACCGCCGAAGCCAATATCCGCCGGCGTTTCGCCATGCTGCGCCGCTTCGCCGGCCTGCCGGATGCGACGCCGCCGGCCAGCAAGAACGCGGCGGAGTAGGATATCCTCTCCCCCTCCCTTCGGGGAGGGGGAGAGCCGTTCCGCATTTTCGTTGCCGCCTTCGGACGCCTCGGCTACCGTCCTCCTGTGGTCATGCCGGAGAGACAATCCATGCGGGTTCTGGTTCTGGGTGCCGGCGGTACCGGCGGGTATTTCGGGGGGCGGCTGGCCGAGGCCGGCGCCGACGTCACCTTTCTGGTCCGGCCCAAGCGCGCCGCCAAGCTGGCCGAAACCGGCCTGATCATCAAGAGCCCGGCCGGCGACGCCAGCCTTGCCGTCAAGACCGTAACCGCCGATCATCTATCCGGCGCCTGGGATCTGGTGATTCTCAGCTGCAAGGCCTATGACCTGACCGAGTCCATCGCCGCCATCGCCCCGGCGGTGGGGCCAACGACCATGGTGCTGCCCATCCTCAACGGCCTCGCCCATTACGAGGCGCTGGACACCGCCTTTGGTCGCGAACGGGTGCTGGGCGGCCTGTCGCACATCTTCGCCACCCTGGGCTCCGAGGGCGAAGTCCTGATGCTGGGGCCGATCCACCGCCTGACCTTCGGCGAGCGCGACGGCGGAACCAGCCCCCGCACCGCCGCCATCGCCGCCCTATGCTCCGCCGCCGCCTTCAACAGCGTCCACAGCGGCGAACTGATGCAAGAGGCCTGGGAAAAATACGTGCTGCTGACCACCCTGGCCGGGATGACCTGCCTGATGCGGGCCGATATCGGCGCCATTATGGCCACCGCCGATGGCGACGCCATCACCCGCGAGATGCATGCCGAATGCGCCAGGGTGGCCGAGGCCACCGGCCATGCCCCCCGCCCAGAGGCTCGGAATCTGGCGCTGGGCTTCGTCACCGACCCCAACTCGCGCCAGACCGCCTCCATGCTGCGCGATCTGGAGGCCGGCGGCCGCACCGAGGGGGAACACATCATCGGCGACATGCTGCGCCGCGCCCGCATCCACGGGGTCGAGGCGCCGCTGCTGCGGGTCGCCCTCTGCCACCTTCAGGCCTATGAGATCAGACGGGGCCGGTCGTAGGACCGGCCGGTCAACCCTCGGCGTACCAGCGGGCGAAGAAGGTGTCGTCACCTTCGCGACGCAGGGCCATGGTGGGGGCGCCGTCGTCGTCGATCATCTCCAACTCCCGCAGCCAGCGGACGATCTTGCGGAAATGAGCGAGATTATGGAGGCTGGTCCCGCCTTCCAGCCAGTTCTGTTCCAAAAAGGCCAGGACCGCCGGCTGGCCCAGTTCGGCTTCCCACAGGATGCCGAGCAACGAGCACAGCCCCTCTTCCACGTCGCGCTCGGGCAGGAACAGCGACTGCGCCGCCTCGCCCTCGGCCTTGCGCCCGGATTCGGGACCGGCGCCCAGGCCGAAATCGATCACCGTCCGCCGTTCCGGCGAGGCGCACTGGTAATGCGCCACTTCATGGATCAGCACGCTGGGTTCCATGCGGATGGCGACCGCCTCGCCATCCCAGGTGAAGTAATCGTGCGGGTCGCGATCGAGAACGCCCAAGCCGAACCGGCGGCACAGCTCGACCCCCTGGGCGTGGTGGTCGGGGTCGGTGGACAGGGTCTGGAGGTCGCCATCCGGCACCTGGGCGGTGACGCGGCGAAACACGGCCCGGGCCAGGGGATCGACCGCCAGGGACTGGTCGAACTCGGCGCGAAGCCCCAACAGGATGGAATGGTCGATGGGTGTCAGAATCATGGGGCGAGGTTCTACCATCTCCCACTCCCCTTGACCAGGGCATGACGGCGGGATAAACGGGGCGTCCTAATGTCGGTGAGCCGATAAACCGTCTCACCTCATCGCCCCTCGATCGCCGGGCGGGGCCATCTGGCCCCTTGGCCGCAACTCCTCGCCAATGAATGACTTCATTGGCTCGTCGGTATCACACTTCGAAGGACATCGCGCATGGACAGGATCCGCATCGTCGGCGGAACGCCGCTCAAAGGCACCATCACCGTCGGTGGCGCCAAGAACGCCGCCCTGGCGCTGATGCCGGCCTGCCTGCTGACCGATGAAACCCTGGCGCTGGCCAATCTGCCGCATCTGGTGGACATCACCACCATGGCCAATCTGCTGGCCCAGCACGGCGTGCGCATGATCCTCAACGGCGACGCCGCCAATGGCGGCCATACCGGTCGGGTGCTGGAACTGACCGCCGCCGAGATCACCAACACCACCGCGCCCTATGATCTGGTGCGCAAGATGCGCGCCAGCGTGCTGGTGCTGGGGCCGCTGCTGGCCCGTTGCGGCAAGGCGCGGGTGTCGCTGCCCGGCGGCTGCGCCATCGGCACGCGGCCGGTGGACCTTCACCTCAAGGCGCTGGAACAGATGGGCGCGGTGATCGAGTTGGAGGAGGGCTACATCGTCGCCCATGTGAACGGCCGGCTGAAGGGCGCTCATATCATCTTCCCGCAGGTCACCGTCGGCGGTACCGAGAATATCCTGATGGCCGCCTGTCTGGCCGAGGGTGAAACCGTCATCGCCAACGCCGCGCGCGAGCCCGAGATCACCGACCTCGCCCAATGCCTGGTGGCCATGGGCGCCAGGATCGAGGGCATCGGCGGCGGCACCTTGCACATCCAGGGCGTCGACCGGTTGCACGGCGCAAACTATTCCGTGGTCCCCGACCGGATCGAGACCGGCTCCTACGCCGTCGCCGCCGCCATCACCCGTGGCGATATCGAGCTGATCGGCGCCCGTTTCGACCTGATGGAATCCGTCAACAAGATCCTGACCGAGTGCGGCGTGCTGGTGGAAGAAACCCCGCGCGGCATGAGAGTCTCCGCCGAGGGCCGCGAGATCAAGGGCGTCGATATCATGACCGAGCCCTATCCCGGCTTCCCCACCGACATGCAGGCCCAGTTGATGGCGCTGATGGCGACATCCACCGGCGCATCCATGATCACCGAGACCATCTTCGAGAACCGCTTCATGCATGTCCCCGAGATGACGCGTATGGGGGCGCGGATCAACGTCCACGGCTCCTCGGCCATCGTGCGCGGCTCGGCCAGGCTGTCGGGCGCCCAGGTGATGGCCACCGATCTGCGCGCCTCGGTCTCGCTGATCCTGGCCGGCCTCGCCGCCGAGGGCGAAACCATCATCAACCGCGTCTACCACCTGGACCGGGGCTATGAGCGGGTCGAGGAAAAGCTGGCCGCCTGCGGCGCCCGCATCGAGCGGATCAAGGGCGACACCCCGGCGGAATAGCCCAGCGTCATCCCTTCGGAATCAACGCCCACAGCTTGGCCGGCACTCCGAACCGCCACAGCAGCGCCGCCACGCCCACCGCCGCCGCGATGGTAAGCGCCAGCCGCCATGGCGGCTCCTTCTGGGCATAGGGATCCTTCAATGAGCGCACCGCGCCTTCGGGCAATTGGGCCAGATGGGTCAGCGCGGTGCCGAACGGAATGTTGATGCGGGCATGGGTGTTCACCGCCCAGCCATTGGCGTCGAGAATCGGCCCCAGGTTACGCTGATGCAGCTTGAACGACGCGATCAGCATGGACGGCCCTGAAACCGCCAGCAGCAAGCCGACCAGCGCCAGCGGAACCTGCCACCACGGCAGCGACAGGAAACCGGTCACCATCGAGGCGATGGCGGTGCCGATGGCGCCGATCGCCAGCCCCATGGCGGCAAAGATGCCTGCGAAACGGCCCACATCGAACGGCGGAGCGGCGGGAGCGGCCGCGACCGGCGCCGCCGGCTTCGCCGATGCCGGGGCGGCCGCCGGGGCCGGGACGACGGGAACGGGAAGCGGGAGCGGCGGCGCTGCCGCCTTGGCGGCCGCCATCTTCTCGATCTGCTGGGCGACCATCTTGCCCAACTTCTTGTAGGGAGCCCAAAAGGACTGCCGGATGCTGATGGAGTGCTCGATGATCCGCACCACATTGGCGTCCCAGTCGCCGCCCCGGCGGTCGTAGAACACGCCATTGCGCCCGACCATCAACTGATCGGAATCGCCATCGGTGACGGCGGCGGCGATATACATCTTCTCGTCGCCCTCGCCGCCCCGGCGGACGCATTCGCAATAGACCAGGAAGATCCGGCTGAGGGTGGCGATGGGGGCATGCTTGGCGGGGTCTTCCACCCGAACGCACAGCTCGCACGAACGGCCGTCCAGGAACAGGGTTCCCGCCTGGAACACCGCCTTGTGCTTGCGGGTGTAAAAGTCGCGGAACGCCACGAAATTGTTCAGCAGCGTCACCAGGTCGCGGCAGCAGCGCAGCAGTTTATCCACCGATGCGATGGCCCTGGCCTCCGCCTCCAGCGCCAGATCCCTGGCGATCAGGTCAAGGATGGCGTCCCGCATACCAGAGGCCAGAATCTCCCGGACACGCCCCGCACCCAGCCCTCCGACCGCACCCTGGGGCATCTCGGCCCGCCACGCGGTCCAGGCGGCGAAGCGGGCCTTGATCACCGCCCAATCCTCGGCGCTCAGGGCGGCGCGGTCGCCCAGCAACGGCGCCGCCACCTCGACCCGCAGGCGGCCGATGGCATCGGCCCAGGCGGGGTTGACGCCAGACCCCAGCGGCAGCGACGCCCCAGCGGCGACAGCGGCCAGCGGAAATGCCGTCAGGCCCTCCTCGGTCTTGGACAGCAGCCGCCCGGACAGGGCGATCCAATCCTCCTCCGATCGGTTGAGCGGCCCGGTGGAACGGGGGTCGAAAGCAGCCAGGGCGCAGCGGGTAAACCAGTCATCCACCTTGGCCGCGACCTCGGCCACCACCTTGGCGGCAAGGTCGCTGGCCTCGCCCAGCGGCTGCAACTCGGGATCGGCATCGGCCTTGGCGGCCCAGGCGGTAAAGGTCTCCGCCCCCTCGAAGAACGCCGCCACCTTGTCCGTGGAGACGCCGGGCAGACCGCTGCGATCCTCCTCGCCGCCGACACAGGCGATGATGTCCTCGATCACCGAACGCAAAGCCGGGTCATCAACGATTTCGGCCGGAACGATGCCGTCGCCGTTGAAGTCGTTGGCGGCAAAGACCTCCTCTACCCCCGCCACATCGGCCAGGGTGATGAACGCGGCGTCGGGCTTGCCGCTTTTGGCCAGGATGCGCCGCGCCGCCGCCAGCACCGCCTTGCCGTCGGGCTTGGACTCGTCGATGGCGTCCAGCGGCAAGGTATCCTCGCGCTTGAGCAGGATATCGGGAGTTTTCAGCAGGCTGGTGGCCCATTCCACCGCCGCGATGACCTCGCCCGCCCGAATCCGGCCATCCTTGTCGCTATCGATGAGGTCCAAGGTGCGCGGGTCCATCTCGATACCGCGCGTCGGACAACTCAGCGCCGCCCACAGCTTCTGGTCCAGCTTGCCCAACGAGGCGACGGCATGGCCGGTGTCGAGCCGGACCTGATCGAAGCCGCCGGCCCGAAAAAACTTCCAATGCGTCTCGGCCGCGATTGCTTCGGTGGTCATGCTCGCCCTCCCTGGTCATACCGGCGAGCCAATGAATTGGCTCGCCACATTGCCCCTCAATCGCCGGGCGGGGACATTCGTCCCCTTGGCTTTCGCGCCATGAGGCGCGGCGGTATCAGTGCCGAAGACCGATGATGCCCGAAGTGCGGAAAGAGGCAAGCCATCATGCGGATACACTCGGTTACACAAATCCTGGCCGCCCGACATCACCCGGTTACCCCCCCGTGATTGAATAAGGACATGGGCAGAACGAACAAGCAGGAGGTCGCCATGAAGACCGTGTTCAAAACCCTCACCGCCCTCGCCGCAGTCACCCTGGTCGCCGCCTGCGCCGCCTATGCCGCCGATCAGCCGACGCCCCAGACCTGGACTCCCGGCTGGCGTCACGAGCAGATGGTCAAGGCGGTCCAGGACGGCACAGCCACCCCCGGTTACGGCCGCGGCATGATGATGCGGGCCGGCGGCGGTCCCGGCTACGGCCGGGGCATGATGGGCCAAGGCCCCGCCGCCGCCATCGGCCCCGACGGCAAGGTCGATCCGACCAAGCTGCCCGAGTGGTGCCCCTATCGTCAGGCTCCGACCACCAAGTGATCCCTTTTCCCCACCCCCGGCTTGACAGTCGGGGGTGGGGCTTTGATGCTGTCCCGATGATTCACCGCCGGGAGAGCCTCATGCGCCGCCTGCTCGCCGCTTCGCTGCTGACGACGATGCTTGCCGCCCCGACCGTCTGGGCCAAGGACGAGTTGGTGATCGGCATCACCCAGTTTCCGGCCACCTTCAACCCCTCCATCGAGTCCATGCTGGCCAAGACCTATGTCCTGGCCTTCGCCCAACGGCCGGTCACCGCCTATGACGCGTCGTGGCGACTGTCCTGCCTGCTGTGCGAGACCCTGCCCACCCTGGAAAACGGCCTCGCCAAGGTCGAGGGCAAGGGCATCGCCGTCACCTATACCTTGAAGGCCGACGCCAAATGGGGCGACGGCCAGCCGGTGACCAGCGACGACGTGGTGTTCAGTTGGACCGTCGGCCGCCACCCCCAGTCCGGGGTCGCCAGCGCCGAGCTGTTCCGCCGCATCGCCAGCATCGACGTCAAGGACGCCCGGACCTTCACCCTTCACATCGACAAGCTGACCTTCGACTACAACGCCATCAACGATCTGCGTCTGCTGCCGGCCCATCTGGAGCGGTCGCGCTTTCAGCCCGCCCCCGCCGAGTACCGCAACCGCACCGCCTACGACCAGGACACCACCAATCCCGGCCTTTATAACGGCCCCTACCGCATCGCCCAGGTGGTCCAGGGCAGTCATGTGGCGCTGGAGCCCAACGCCCATTGGGGCGGGACCAAGCCGGCCTTCAAGCGCATCGTGATCAAGGCCATCGAAAATACCGCCTCGCTGGAGGCCAACCTGCTGTCGGGCGGCGTCGACATGATCGCCGGCGAACTGGGCCTGCCGCTGGATCAGTCGCTGGCCCTGGAAAAACGCCACGGCGCCCGCTTCGCCGTCATCACCAAGCCCAGCCTGACCTACGAGCATCTCGACCTTAATCTGGGCTCGGCCGTGCTGGGCGATATACGGACCCGCAGGGCGCTGCTGCTGGCGCTCGACCGCGAGTCCATGACCAGACAACTGTTTGACGGCCGCCAGCCAGTGGCCCATTCCATGGTGCCGCCGCCCGATTGGGTCCACGCCGACGACATCACCCGCTATCCCCACGACCCGGCGAAGGCCGCCGCCCTGCTGGACGAGGCGGGGTGGAAGCCGGGAGCCGGCGGCATCCGCGTCAACGCCGGGGGCGACAAGCTGGCCCTGGAACTGGTCACCACCGTCGGCAACCGCTCGCGCGAGTTGGTGGCCCAGGTGCTTCAGGCGCAGTGGCGCAAGCTGGGCATCGATCTGCGCATCAAGACCGAGCCGCCGCGTGTTCTGTTCGGCGAGACCGTCACCAAGCGGAAATTCTCCCATATGGCCATGTTCGCATGGTATTCGGCCCCGGAGAACGTGCCCCACTCCAGCTTGCATTCCGACGCGATTCCCAAGGCTGACAACAGCTGGTCGGGCCAGAACTATACCGGCTACGCCAATCCGGCCATGGATCGGCTGATCGGCTCCATCGAGACCGAGCTTGACCGCCCCAGGCGCAAGGCGCTGTGGCGCGAGCTTCAGGCGCTCTACGCCGAGGAACTTCCTGCCCTGCCGCTCTACTTCAGGGCCGACGCCTTCGTCCTGCCCAAGGGACTGAAGGGGCTGGAGCCCACCGGCCATCAGGATCCCTCGCCCTATTGGGTGGAGTCCTGGCGATGGGAGTGATCCTGTCCCGCCTGCTCCAGTCGCTGGCCGTACTGCTGGCCATGTCGTTCGCGGTCTATGGTCTGATGGGCCTGATGCCGGGCGATCCCATCGACCTGATGATCGCCGGCGACCCGCACCTGACCGCCGCCGACGCCGCGCGGCTAAAGGCGCTGTACGGCCTCGACCGCCCATGGACCGAGCGTTGGGCGCGATGGCTGGGGCAACTGCTTCAGGGCGAGTTGGGCTATTCCCGCCTCCATGCCCGCCCGGTGATCGAGGCCATGGGACCGGCGGTGCTCAACACCGCCACCCTGATGGCCGCCAGCCTGACCCTGGCCCTGGCCATCGCCCTGCCGCTGGGCATCGCCGCATCCCTGCGTCCCGGCTCGCTGCTGGACGGGGCCGTCAACCTGCTGGCCTTCGCCTCAGTCTCGCTGCCGGTGTTCTGGCTGGGGTTGATGCTGATCGTGGTGTTCGCGGTGGAGCTGGCATGGCTGCCGGCCGGCGGCATGACCGAGGTGACCGGAGACGGCGGCGGAAGACTGGCCCATCTGGTGCTGCCGGTCAGCGCCCTGGCCCTGGCCGGCATCGGCCAATACGCCCGGCACATGCGCGCCGCCATGATCAATGAGGCCGGACACGACTATATCCGCACCGCCAAGGCCAAGGGGTGCTCGCCACGCCGGGTGGTGCTGCGCCACCAGTTGCGCAACGCCCTGATCCCCATCACCACCATCGTGGCGCTGGAGGTCGGGGGCCTATTCTCCGGCGCTTTGATCACAGAAACGGTATTCGCATGGCCCGGCATGGGCCGCCTGATCTATGACGCGGTGATGGGCAACGACTTCAACCTGGCGCTATCGGGCCTGCTGCTGGCCACCGCCATGACCCTGGTAGGCTCCATCCTGGCCGATCTCGCCTATTGGCGGCTCGACCCAAGGGTGAGGAGGATGCCATGAGGGCCGGCGCGGTCATCTTGATCCTGCTGGTGCTGGCGGCGCTGCTGGCCCCGCTGATCCTGCCCGAGCCCGATACGCTGGATCTGGCGGCGCGCTTTGCCCCGCCCTCGCCGGATCATCCGCTGGGAACCGACGAGTTAGGCCGCGATCTGGCCTCGCGTCTGCTGCATGGCGGCCGGATCAGTCTGGCGGTGGCCCTGACGACGGCCTTGCTGGCGGCGGTGATCGGCACCATCGTCGGCCTGCTGGCCGGCTATCATGGCGGGCTTGCCGACACGGCGCTGATGCGGCTGACCGATGGGGTGATGGCCCTGCCGCTGCTGCCGCTGCTGATCGTGCTGGCCGCCGCCGACCCCGCCAAGCTGGGAATACCGCCGGACGCCATGACCTCGGAAGGCTTCGCGGTGGGGCGGCTGGTGGTGATCATCGCCTGCGTCGGCTGGACCACGGTGGCGCGGTTGGTGCGGGCCTCGACCCTGTCGGTGCGGGCGCGCGACTATGTGCGGGCGGCGGTGGCGGTGGGAGCCTCGCCAAGTCGCATCATGCTGCGCCACATCCTGCCCAATATCGCCTCGCCCATCGTGGTCGCCACCACCTTGTCGGTGGGCAACATCATCCTGATCGAAAGCGCGCTGTCCTTCCTGGGCCTGGGTATCCGTCCACCGCTGGCGTCATGGGGCAACATGCTGACCGGAGCCATGGACGTGGTATGGAGCGCCCCGACCTTGGCGATCTGGCCGGGAGCGGCGATTTTCCTGACCGTGATCGCCTTCAACCTGCTGGGCGACGGGTTGCAGAAATCCCTGACCTCGACGAGTCGCCGGTCCGACGCGCGGTAACGGGTTGCCCGGCTTGACGGCGCCTCTTAATCTGTGGACACAACAACAAGGGGATTAGGATCATTCACCGGACGATCGATTCCGAAATGGACACTGTCGGAACCTTGCCGCTTTGGGGCGCCATGTTCGGGGGCGGACTTGGCCTGCTGCCGGCGGCGCTGATGGGTTGGGCCGTGCGGGACGCCAATTCGTCCGGAACCTTGGCCGCCATCGGCTTGGTGACCGTGTTGATGGGCTGCGGGCTGGGCCTGATGGCGGGGAGAGCCTTTCGCCATCGGCTGAAGGCCGCCGCCGCCGCGCGGGCCGGACGGCTGGAAGATATCTACGAAGATGCGGTCCAACGCGCCCGCGCCCTACTGTCCAATGCCGAACGCGTCGCCCAGTTGGGAAGCTCCGAACGCCAGTTGGAAACCGGACAGTCGGCATGGTCGGACGGATTCTTCGCCATTCTCGGGCTTGATCCGGAACAGTGCCAACCGTCGTCCACCCGTTTCCTCGATTGCGTCCACCCCGCCGACCGCGCCGCCATCGAGGCGGTGATGGCCAAAGCCGTGCAGGAAGGACGACGGGTCGAGGAGTATTTCCGCATCATCCGCCCCGATGGCGAGATTCGCATCCTGCACGGCCGCGCCGAGGTGGGGCGTGACGAGCAAGGCAAAGCCGTCCGCCTGGATTCCATCATCCAAGACGTCACCGAGCGCAAGCGCCTGGAGGACGAGTTGGACGGCCTGATCCGCGAGTTATGGCGCTCCAACGAAGAGCTGGAGCAGTTCGCCTATGTGGCCTCGCACGATCTGCGGCAGCCGCTGCGCGTGGTCGGCAGCTATGTCTCGCTGATGGAAGAAGAGCTTCAGGGCAGCCTGAATGACGACACCCAGGAATACATGACCTTCGTCCGCGATGGCGTGCGCCGCATGGATCGGCTGATCACCGATCTGTTGACCTATTCCCGCGTCGGACGAACATCGACCGATCAGCTGGTTTCCATGGCCAAGGCCGCCGAATCCGCCGTGACCGACCTGCAATTCGAAATCGAGGACGCCGGCGCGACCATCCACGCCACGGGGGACCCGCCCATGGTCATGGGCGACCAGAGCGAGATGGAGCGCCTGTTCCAGAATCTGATCGGCAACGCCATCAAATACCGTCGGCCCAATCAGCCGCCGGAGGTCATGATCCACTACGAGGATCAGGGCGACGCCTGGCGCATCTCGGTGTCCGACAACGGCATCGGCATTCCGCCTGAACATGCAGAGCGGGTCTTCGGCATTTTCCAGCGGCTGCACGCCCGCAATGAATTCGAGGGAACCGGTGTCGGCTTGGCGATCGCCAAGAAAATCGTTGAACGCCATGGCGGCGTCATCAAGGTGGAGCCCCGCGAAACCAATGACGGAACGACTCTGACATTCTCCTGGCCCAAGATGCGCGCCCCGGTCGACGCCAGCTAACCCTTGCGGTCCTCCGCGTTTTAAGACACGTTTCCCCTGTTGCTATAGTGAATCGAGGCTTTCGGTGGGCAATAAGGCCATGTACGACGTGCTGCTGATTGAGGACGATCCGGGTGATGCCGGATTGGTTCGAATCGCCATGCGTCGCTCGCACTATTCCTGTCGCCTGCATCATGTGGCCGATGGCGGCGAGGCCATGGCGTTCCTGCGCCGTCACGGCAGCCATGAACAGGCGCCGCGCCCCGATCTGATCCTGCTGGACCTCAACCTGCCCGGCCGCAGCGGTCACGAGGTTCTGGAGGAAATCAGGGGCGATTCGCTGTTTCGCGCAATTCCGGTTGTGATCCTGTCAACCTCCGGAGCCGACCGCGACATCAAAAAAGCCTATTCCCTCGGGGCGAGCAGCTATGTCGCCAAACCCATGGATGTGGAGGCCTTTACCGCAGCGATCCACTCTATCGAGGATTTCTGGTTCGGCACCGCACAGTTGCCGGCGTGACCCTGCCGATCCGCGTCCTGCTTCTGGAAGACGACCCCGCCGACGCCCGTCTGGTGGGGCAGATGCTGCGCCGGGTCAAGACCCCGCCATTCGAGGTCACCGTGGTTGGCCGTCTGGCCGACGCCGTGGCGCGGTTGGCTCTGGTCCCCATCGCCTTCGACGTGGTGCTGGCCGATCTGGGGGTTCCCGATTCCTCGGGCATCGCCACCCTGGGAGCCCTGACCCAGGCAGCCCCCCGCCTTCCGGTAGTGGTGCTGACCGGCAATGACGACGACGCCGTGGCGCTGGAAGCCCTGAAACGCGGAGCCCAGGATTATCTGGTCAAGGGCATCGGCGACGCCTTCATCCTGTCGCGGGTCGTGCGCTACGCCATCGAGCGCAAGCTGGGCGAAGAAGCCCTGCGCGAGGCGCGCGATATCGCCGAGCAGGCGGCGCGCGCCAAATCAGTCTTTCTGGCCATGATGGGACACGAGATCCGGACGCCGCTCAACGGCGTGCTCGGCATGGCGCGGCTGCTGTTGGAATCGCCGCTCGACAACCGTCAGCGATCCTGCGCCGAGACCCTGGTGTCCTCCGGCGAGTTGCTGCTGGGTCTGGTCAACGATGTCCTTGATTTCGCCCGACTGGACGCCGAAGGGATGACCCTCGAATCCGAGCCCTTCAATCTGGTCGAGGCGGTGGAGGAAGTTCGTCTCGTGCTGGCCGCCCGCGCCGACGAGAAGGATCTGACCCTGGTTTCCCGCTTCACCGACGACATTGAACGCTTCGTCGTCGGGGATCGCCTGCGGTTGCGCCAGCTTTTGTTCAATCTGGTGGGCAACGCCATCAAGTTCACCGACAAAGGCAGCGTGACGGTCTCGGTGGAGACGCTTCCACCACGGGACGAGGCGCAGGTCCTGCGCTTCTCGGTGATCGATACCGGAATCGGAATCGCGGCCGAGGCCCAGCCCAACCTGTTCACCGAATTCTGGCAGGGCGACAGCGGCGCCGCCCGGCGTTTCGCCGGGGCTGGGCTGGGACTGGCCATCTGTCGTCGGCTGGTCATCTTGATGGGGGGCGTCATCGACTGTGTCAGCCTGGAGGGACGGGGGAGCACCTTCCGGATCGACCTCCCCCTCCCGGCCGCCGAGCCCGTCCCTTACGCCAAGGACGCCCCGGTCCGGCCGTGCCGCGTTTTGCTGGTGGACGATAACGAGGTCAACCGCGCCGTTGCCGCCGGCCTGCTGGAGCGGCGCGGCCACACCGTGGTCTCGGCCAATGACGGCTTCGCCGCGGTCGAGGCGGCCAGGGCCGGTGGCTTCGATGTCGCCTTGCTGGATATGCGCATGCCGGGCATGGATGGAATCGAAACCGCCGCCGCCATACGGGCCTTGCCGGGAGAGATGGGGCAGTTGCCGCTTTACCTGCTGACCGCCAATCCGGTACGAGACGATGAGAGGCGTTGGCGCGACGCAGGAATCAGGGCCTGCCTGGCCAAGCCGTTCCGGGTGGATGATTTCTGCCGGTTGATGGCCGATCTCGGCCCCAGGGAGAGCCAGCCCCCCACCCTTGCTCCGTCTTTGCTGTCCTTGCCCGACCTGCTAGCCGATCTGCGGGATCTGGGGCGCGAGCGCATGGTGGGGCTGGTCGAGTTGTTCCAGCGATCCTCCTCGACCGATCTGGAGGCCATTCAGGCATTCGCCCGTGACGGCAATCCCGTCGAACTGGCCAAACTGGCCCACCGCATGGCCGGCGCCGCCTTCAGCCTGCACCTGGGCTCCCTGGCGGCCGGATGCAGGTCGCTAGAGGATGCTGCCCGGCAGGGAAGTCCCGCCATAGCCGGCCTGACCGATGATCTCGGACGGCTGTGGTCGGACTCCGTCACCGCCCTGATACGGGCGCTGGACGGCCAAAGCTGATCGAAATCAGGTCGCGACCAGCCGGTAGCCGACTCCGTGGACGGTCAGGATGATGCTGGGATGGCGGGAATCGCCTTCGATCTTGCGCCGCAGCCGTCCGACCAGGACGTCGATGGTGCGGTCGATCACCGCTTCGCCGTCATGCTGGGTCATGTCCAGCAATTGGTCACGGGTCAAGGCCCGACCGGCATTGCGAGCCAAAGCCGCCAGAACGTCGAACTCGCCACGGGTCAGGCGCACACTTTCTCCGGCGGGCGAGATCAACTGGCGGGCGTCGCAATCCAGGCGCCAGCCGGCAAAGGAATAGATCCCCGAAGCCGAGCGTTCCGCCGCCATGGAGGGGGCGACCCTGCGCTGGAGATTCCGAACGCGCACCGCCAGTTCGCGGGGATTGAACGGCTTGGTGATGTAGTCGTCGGCGCCGATCTCCAGACCGACGATGCGGTCGGTCTCATCCTGACGGGCGGTCACCAGGATAATGCCGACCGAGGATTTGGCGCGCAATTCACGAGCCAGAATCAAGCCGCTTTCATCGGGAAGATTGATGTCGAGCAGAACCACGTCGGGTATGGTCCTCGACACAATCGCCTTCATATCGCGCGCGTCGGCGGCTTCGCTGACCTGAAAGCCTTCGGCGGTCAGATACGCGGCAAGCTTGGCGCGGGTGACGGGTTCGTCTTCGACGATGAGGACGTGAGCTTTCGCAGACACTGCGTTCTCCGGTCGAGGCATGGCGTGTTCATAGAGCGTTTACAGGGTATTGGCGGCTAATTCAATCGCTGCCGTAATTCCGTTGGGATTAAGCCGGTATAACATGCCTCATGAAGCTCCATCCGGTTGGGATGAGATGCACGAGGGCGCGGAGTTCAGGGTTGGCCAGGAACCTTTCATCCATAGATTACGACGATGGCGGACGGAACCGGCTGCTGCCGCTGTTCGGTGGCCTGATCGTGGTCTTGGTGTGGTTCGGACTGTGGTGGGATGTGGGAGCCGCTCGCGGAGTGATCCCCCTGTCGCTACAGGCGCTGCCCCTCGGCGCCGAGATCGGCAATCTCGGCGCGGCCACCATGCAGATCATCGGCGTGGTGGCGGTCGCCCTGGCGCTGGTTCAAGTCATGCGCCGCCAGCGCAAGATCGCCGCTGAATTAAGGGTCAGAGATGCCGAGTTGAAGGACTGCCAGGATCGGCTGCGCCGCTATGTCGCCGACCTTGAGCGGGTCTCCGACATCGCCGCCCACGATTTGCAGGAACCCCTGCGCCGCATGGTCGCCTACGCCCAGTTGCTGGAGCACCACGAATGCGCCGGGTTGAACGACGAAGCCCGGCTCTACGTCTCCTACGTTGTCGATGGCGCGCGGCGGATGAAGTCGCTGGTCAGCGGCCTGCGGGCCTTCGTATCGGTCGACAGCCTGCCCCTGACACAAGAAACCAACTCCGCCACCGCCGCGGTCACGGTGGCGCGTCAGCGTCTCGGCGACTCGTTGGCAATCGCCGATGCGGCTTTGGTGGTGGACCCGCTGCCCAGCGTCGCGGTCGACCAGGGATCCCTGGTCGAGATCTTTGTCCAGTTGATCGATAACGCGGTGCGGTTCCATTCGGACAGCCGCAGGCCGGTTGTTCATATCTCGGCCAAGCAGGACGGCACCATGGTCAACTTCTTCGTTCGCGACAACGGCATCGGTATCGAACCCAGCCGGGTGGCGCGAATGTTCGAAATATTCTACCGCCCCCATGGAGCCGAAATGGTGTCCACCTCGGGTATCGGCATGGGTCTGGCGGTGGTTCGCCGGCTGGTCGAGCGCCTGGGCGGGGTGGTCGCGGTCGAATCCGAAGTGGGTAAGGGAAGCACGTTCAGCTTCACCCTGCCCGCCGAACCGGTCCGCGATACGGGCCAATCCAACCAGGGTCAGGAGCCCCAAATTTCCTGACCCTGGCGGCACCGTCTGCCTGCGGCAATCCCCGAACCCCAATGCCGCGGGTGGAAACGGAAGAGAGGGGGATGCCCCCAACATCCCCCTCTCGACGCCACCAGAACGACATTGACGACGTTCCTCCGCGGTAATCCCCGAACCCCAATGCCGCGGAGGGGCTTGGAGGGGGGGTGACCCCCAAGCGCCTCCCCTCCTTCACTTTTTTCGTGGTCCCTCAGTCGCCGGGCGGCGGACATCCGTCCGCCTTGGCTACGCGGCACAAGCCGGCGTCGGGGTTCTTCGCTTACCGGGGCGTCGCCTGCTCCGCCACTTGCCCCAGCACTGTCCTTAACTTGGACAAAGTCGCCGACAGGTCCTTGCGGGTCTGCGCCTGAACGGCGGAGCTATCGGCACCGTTGGGAATCCGGGTCAGGGCTTCCAGGGCATGACGCGCCGCCAGTCGAATGGCGGGGTTGGCCTTTTCCGCCATGCCGTCAAGAATGGCGATTTCCTTCTGCGGGTCCGCCCGGAACGAGTTGCGCAGATAAAACTCAACGTTCATTTCGCCGGTATGAATGTAGTCGTACAGGTCCGGATCATGCGAGCCCAACTCGTTAAGCAGGATCATGACGAACCAACCAAGATTGAACTCAGACACGTTGATCCCGCGCAGGGTCTTTTGCTGAAAAACCTCGACCTTATCCATATCCGCCAGAATTTCCTGCTGAAACTCCGCCAACTCCTCTCTGGATTCAGCGACCAGAGGCGGGCGGTCGCCGACGCAGCCCATGACGGTCGCCAGCAAGACGGCCATTACGATGGGGGCTGACAGGCGGCGGAACATGGTCGGTAACTCCGGTCAGGCCAGATGCGGCGGTTTGTGGGCAAGGCAGGCCAGCGCCTCGGTCAGCGACCTTGACCGAGCCAGTTCACGCCTGCCGGACCGGACAACCCAGCCAGAGTTGCGGGCTTCCTTGGCGATGGTGAACAGCGGACGATCGAGCGTATGGCGAAACACCGAAAATACCGCCCGATCAGGACGCAGGTCGATGGCGTAGTCGCGCCATTCGCCATCGGCGACCCGAGCCGCATACAGGGCCAGCAACTGATTGATCTCGGCCCGCTCGAACTGAACGAAGCCGGGGTCGGCCCTGTACTCGGCCATGCGGATCAGTGAGGCCATCCTCGTCGCCTGCCATACGGTGGACCCAAGGCACCACGAAATCCCGCCGCGACCCGGCCACCGAACAATCAGCGAACCGGGGTCGAGGCCGGAACAAAACCGATCAGGTGATCGTTCCCCTCGTTATAGGGCTGTGTATAGCAACTGGGTCGCGCCAAGGTGCTGTAGCAATAAACCTGCTGCGGCGCCGCCGGTCTGGAGGGCCAGTCCCGGCAATACTCCTCGCCCCGCTCGGCGCGCGGGCTGGAACAGTCCTTCTCGGTGATCCAGCCGATAACGTGATCCGCAACGGTCTTATGGGTGTTGATCAGGCTGAAAGCTTCCAACTGAAAAAAGGTGTAGGGGTTGGGAAGCGGCTTTGGCGCATCGACGATCCCGCCACGGCTCATATAGGCGCACCCGCCTACCATCAGCACACCAAACAGGATGGAAAAACGCCAGATCATTTCTATGATCCCCAAAATAAATTCCTTTATATTCTGGGACGAAGGGGGGGGGGGAATCAATGGGCAGTTTCTGCCCACCGGCGGGAGGCTTTGAATTGGCGGTTCATACACCCATCTGCAACTTCGGATGGCCGGCTCCGAACTTTACCCTGCCCGGCATCGATGGACGGTCGTGGTCGCTGGCCGAACTGGCCGGGCCGCGCGGAACGCTGGTGGCGTTCATCTGCAATCATTGCCCCTATGTGGTGGCGATCATCGACCGTCTGGTGGCGGACGCCGCCGAACTGTCCCGGCTGGGGGTGGGCGTGGTGGCGATCAACGCCAACGACGCGGCGCAATATCCAGAGGATTCCTTCGACAACATGGCGCAATTCGCCCGACGGCACGGCCTCGTCTTTCCCTATCTGCACGATGAAAGCCAGCAGGTGGCGCGGGCCTATGATGCGGTCTGCACCCCCGATTTCTTTGGCTTCGATGCGGGTCTGGGGCTGCAATACCGTGGCCGGCTCGACGCGTCCGGCCGGCTGCCCGCCGCCTCCGGCGTGCGGCGCGATCTGGTCGAGGCCCTGCGCCAGGTCGCCGAAACCGGTCACGGGCCGGACGATCAGATCGCCAGTATGGGCTGCTCGATCAAGTGGCGGCCTTGATTCCGGCAAGATGGAGGACACCATGCCGAGGCAGTATCCAGCCAATCCTCTGCCCGGCGTGCTGGCGCTGGTGGAGAAAGGCGGCCGCGTGCTGATGGTATTGCGCGCGCGTGAACCCGATCGCGGCAAGTGGGGCTTTCCCGGCGGGCTGATCGAGTTGGGTGAAACCGTCACTGCCGCCGCCCTGCGCGAGCTTCACGAGGAAACCGGAATATCCGCCGAGGCCGATGGAGTCCGTGACGTGTTCGACGTCATCACCAGGGACGAGGCCGGCGGCGTCCGCTATCACTTCGTCTTGAATGTGGTGGTCTGCCGCTGGCGGTCGGGCGAAGCGGTCGCCGCCGACGATGCCGCCGCCGTGGGCTGGTACAGTCTGGCCGAAATCGACGACCCCGCCCTGGCCTGTAGCGGCAATGTGGGCCGTCTGGCCCGGATGGTCCTGGGCTGAAAATCGTGGGCTCCGCGCGCGGAGCCCACGACCGTCTTCTACTTAACCCCGCGCGGCGCGAGTGCCGCTGGAGGCGCCCCTGAACCCGGTATTACCAGAACGGGTCTGCTGACCGGCCGGACGACCGCTCGGCTTGCCGGCATCGCGACGGCCGGCGGCCTCGCCATGGGGCTTGCCGCCACGGGCCTGCTGCGGATAGGTGTCCAGGGGCTGCGGAGCCCGCTGGTGACGGACGGGGGGCTTCGGCTTGCCGCCGGCGCCGCGCGACATGATGTGCGGCGCGTGATAGGCATGCTCGAAATCCACCGGCACCGCCTGACGGATGGTCTTTTCGATCTGGCGCAGGTAGGACACCTCGTCGGCGTCGCACATGGACAACGCGATGCCGCTGGCGCCGGCGCGCGCGGTGCGGCCGATGCGGTGGACATAGCTTTCGGGCTCGTTGGGCAACTCGAAATTGATCACATGGGTGATGCCGTCCACATCGATGCCGCGCGCGGCGATGTCAGTGGCGACCAGGGCGCGGATGCGGCCGTCCTTGAAGTCGTTCAGCGCCTTCTGGCGGGCACCCTGCGACTTGTTGCCATGGATGGCGTCAGAGGGAATCCCGGCCTTTTCCAGCAACTCGGCTACACGGTTGGCGCCGTGCTTGGTGCGGGTGAAGATCAGCGCCCGCTCGACCGTCTTGCAGGCGAACATTTCGGTCAGCAGGCTGCGCTTGTTCTCGCGATCGACGAACATCACCTTCTGGTCGATCTTGTCGACCGTGGTGGCGGCCGGGGTGATCTCGACGCGGACCGGCTGATGCAGCACGCTGTTGGCCAGACCGACGATGCTGTCGGGCATGGTGGCCGAGAACAGCACGGTCTGACGCGACTTCGGCATACAGGCGACGATCTTGCGGATCGGCAGGATAAAGCCCATGTCGAGCATGCGGTCGGCTTCGTCGAGCACCAGAACCTCGACCGAATCCAGGCGGATGGCGCCCTGGTTCATCAGGTCGAGCAAGCGGCCGGGGGTGGCCACCAGGATATCGACGCCACCGGCCATGGTCTTGATCTGGGGAACCATGCCGACGCCGCCGAACACCAGGGCGTGACGCAGACGGTAATGGCAGCCATAGGTCTTGAAGCTTTGCCCAACCTGAACCGCCAGTTCACGGGTGGGGGTCAACACCAGGACGCGGGTGCTCTTGGGCATGGCGCGCTGCTTGTTCATGTCCAGGCGCTGTAGGATCGGCAGGGCGAAGGACGCCGTCTTGCCGGTGCCGGTCTGGGCGAGGCCCAGCATGTCGCGGCCTTCGAGCAGATGGGGGATCGACTGTTCCTGGATGGGGGTGGGGGAAGTGTAGCCTTCGGCCTCCAGCGCTTTGAGCAGCGGATCAGCCAGGCCAATTTCGGAAAACAAAGTCATAGGGTCTCTTTTCATCAACAAGCCATCACGCCCGCATCGGCCCATGGGCCAGCGAACGACAGCGGGAAGGACCCGGTGAAATCACGGGGTCCGGTCGGTGCCTCTGGACGCGCGGCCAAGGGGCGATGGGCAAAGGAAGCAGGGCTCGGGACGGAAAGCGGGCCGTCTTCCCGTCAAGGAAGAGGCTCTCGCCGTGCGCGCTGTCGCGAGCGAACCGAACGCGAATCGTTCGGGGCAGGCGGAATCTGCGCTTATTGCACTGCAATGTCAATCTTATCCGTGAACCGGCCAGATCACCAGGATGAGGCCGGTGCCGACCACCAGCACGATCAGGCTGAGCGGCAGGCCCAGCCGCCAGTAATCCCCGAAACGATAGCCGCCAACGCCCATCACCAGCGTATTGCACTGGTGACCGATGGGCGTCAGGAAGTCGCAGGCCGCTCCGACCGCCACCGCCATCAGGAACGGGTCCATGGCCAGCCCCAGCTTCAACGCCATGGCCGCCGCCACCGGCCCCATCAGCAGAACGGTGGCGGCATGGTGGAGGAACGGCGCCAGCAGCATGGAGGCCAGAAGCACCAGACCGACCGCCGCCGCCACCGGCACCTGCGCCACCGCCAGGGCCAACCACCCGGCCATCAGCTCCGACGCCCCTGTACTGCGCATGGCGTCGCTGATGGGGATCAATCCGCCCAACAAGATGATGATCGGCCAGTGAATCGCCTCGTAGGCGTCGCGCAACGGCAGGCAGCGCAGCAGCACCATCAACACCGCCGCCAGGAAAAAAGCCGGCGCCACCGGCAGCACGCCAAGGGCCACCAGCGCCATGGCGCCGCCGGCCAACCCGATGGGGATCACCGCCGAGGACGGGCTGGCGAAACGCATGTTGCGGCTGGCCAGCGGCAGACAGCCCAGCTGCGACAAGGTGCCGGGCAAGGCGTCGCCGCTTCCTTCCACCACCAGCACGTCGCCGGCCTGGAACTCGGTCTGGCGCAAGCGTTCGACCATATGGCGACCCGCCCGCCGGATGGCGAGGATAGAGATGCCATAGCGGCGGCGCATGGCGTTTTGGGCCGCGGTGGTGCCGACCAGCAAGGAATTCGGCATCACCACCGCCTCCATCACGGCCAATTCCTCGCCATCCGGCCCCTGGGAGCCGCCGCTGGTCATGGTCAGGCCGGCCGAGTCCAGCAGCGGCTTGACCGCCATGGGATCACCCTCCAGCACCAGGATATCGCCCTCGGAGAACTCCCAATGGCCGCCGGGAACATAACGATGGCCATGATCGCGCACGATGGCGGCGACGGTGACGGCGCCACCGCTGAACAGCTGCTCCAGATCGATGACCGTGGCGCCGATCAGCGGCGATTGCGGCTGGATGCGGACCTCGGCCAGATAATCCTCGATCCTGAAGCTCTGATCGGCCGCGCCGGTCCCCTGCCGGTCATGCGGCAACACCCTCCAGGCGAAGGTCAGGAACACGATGGCGCACAGGCACACCCCCAGACCGACCGGGGTGAACTCGAACATGGTGTAGGGGGTGCCGGTCAGGTCCGCCCTGACGCGCGAAACGATGATGTTGGGCGAGGTGCCGATCAGGGTCATAAGGCCACCGACCAGCGACGCGAAGGACAACGGCATCAGAATCTGGGATGCCGGGATCTTGTTGGCCTTGGACAGGCGCAACGCCAACGGGATGAAGATGGCCAAGGCCCCGATATTCTTCATGAAGGCCGACAACACCATCACCAGCGCCGACAGGGTTCCGATGATGGCGTCGGGCGACTTCAACCCCGACAGCGGGCGCATCAACCGCTCGATGACGCCTGACCGGGCGATGCCGGCGCTGACCACCAGGGCGGCGGCGACCACCACCACCACCGGATCGGAAAAGCCATGGAACGCCTTGTCGGCCGGAACCACGCCGCTGGCCAGCCCGGCCGACAGCGACAGCATCGCCACAAGGTCATAGCGCAGCTTGTCCCAGACGAACAGCGCGATGGTGCCGATCAGAATGGCGAAGGCCAGGCCCTGCTCCAGATTCATCTCCCAGCCCCCTATCTTTCGCCGCGACTCCACTCGACATCCGGATATTATACCAAAGTCCACAACACCACCAGACTATTAGATAAATAGGCCATCCAGCCTCCAAAATATGCGCTGGCATCTTCCGTGAGAATCATTATCATAATCATATTGATGGCAACCGCCCCTCGGAGACCCTCGCCATGTATGTGTGCCTCTGCCATGGCTTCACCGATCGTCAGGTCCGCGCCGCCATTACCGAGGGGGCCGGTAACCCGTCCCAGGTCTTCCGCCAATTCGACGCCAAGCCGCGCTGCGGCAAATGCATCTCGACCGTGCGCGAGATGGTGGACGAATCCAAGACCGGATGCGGCTGTTCCGGCGGATGCCCCTGCGGCAAGCGCGGATAGGCAAGCCAAAACGACGACGGCGGGCCTCTGCCCGAGGCCCGCCGTCCGGCATTCGGAAAACTCTCTGGAACTACTCGTCGTCGAAGCGGCCGGGGCAGGCCGGCAGGCTTGGTAACAGGTCCATTCCCTCCGGCTCGCCCACCGCCTTGGCCTTCAGGACGCGCCGCAGGATCTTGCCGGTATTGGTCTTGGGCAGCTCGGCGATGAACGTAATCTCGCGCGGAGCCATGGCGACGCCCAGTTCCTGGCGCGCGAAGGACAGCAGTTCGGCCCGCAGGGCGTCCCCCGCCTCGAAGCCGGGATTAAGCGAAGCGAAGGCGACCGGCACTTCGCGCAGCAGCAGGTCGGGCTTGCCCACCACGCCGACCTCGGCGACGGCGGGGTGGTCCATCAGCATGCCCTCGACCTCGAACGGGCCGATCTGCAATCCGCCGCACTTGATCATGTCGTCGGCCCGGCCGATAAACCAGAAAAAGCCGTCGGCGTCCTGCTTCACCAGATCGCCGGTGAAGTACCACCCGTCGCGGAAGCAGGCGCCCGACCGGCCGTCACCCCCCAGATAATTGGAGAATAGCGACGGCCAGTTCAGCCGAAGCGCCAATTCCCCCACCATATCGGGAGTCTCGACCTGTCTGGCGACCCCACCGTCGCAACGCATCACCGCCGTCTCGACGCCGGGCAAGGCCTTGCCCATGCTGCCGGGCCGCCGGCCCTGGCCCGGAGCGTTGGCGATGACGATGGCGCCGGTCTCGGTCTGCCACCAGGTGTCGAGGAACGGCACGCCAAGGGCCTTTTGTCCCCAGGACACCGCCTCGCCGTTCAGCGGTTCGCCGACGCTGGCGACCACCCGCAACGAATTCTCGCGATAGGACCGGGCCAAGGCCGCGCCGAACCGCATCATGGTGCGGATCGAGGTCGGCGTGGTGTACCAGGCGGTCACCTTCTCGTCATGCAAGATGCCGTACCACCGGCGCGGCTCCACATCGGCCTCGTCCACCAGGACGGTGGCGCCGGCCACCAGGGGGGCGATCACGCCATAGGCGGTGCTGGTGACCCAGCCCGGATCGGCGGTGCACCAGAAGATATCGCCCTCGCCCAGGCCGAAAACGGTCTGCGCCGTCACCAGATGGGCCAGCACGGCGCGATGGGGGTGCAAGGCTCCCTTGGGGGTGCCGGTGGTGCCGCTGGTGAAGTGCAGGAAGGCGGGCGAATCGGCGGTGGTCGCTACCGGCTCCATGGCCGGCGTCGCCGCCAGCAGGGCGCGGAAATCGGAACAGCCGTCATGCGGGCGGGACAGGCCGCCATCCTCGCTCACCAGCAAGACATGTTCGAGCTGGGGCAGCGCGCCGCGGCTGGCCTCCAGCTTGCGGGCATAAAGCTCTTCCGAGGCGATCAGGACGCGGGCTTTTCCAATCTCCAGCCGGGCCTTGATCGGGCCGGGGCCAAAGGCGGCGAACAAGGGGCAGTACACCCCGCCGGCCTTCCAAATTCCCAGGGCGGCGGCGTAAAGCTCGGGCACGCGGTCCAGCAGCACCGCGACCGTATCGCCGGGAGAGACCCCCAGGCTGGTCAAGACGGCGGCGGCGCGGCCCGACAGGTCGGACAATTGCAGATAGGTGATGTCGCGCCGTTCCTGACGGCGGCCCAGCCAGCGCACGGCGACATTCCCGCCACGGCCGGCGGTCACATGCCGGTCGGCGCAGGCGGACGCGATGTTGAGGGCGCCGTCCGCAGGCCCGCTGAGCTCCGCCAGCGTCTCGTCCCAAGGAAACGACGCGCCGGCCGTATTGTCTGCCATGGCCTTACCGGACTTCGCCGAAACCATACGCCCTCCCCAATCCCATTGATCGACGGTGGAAGGCGGATAATCGCGCCCCGTCGTTGGCCTCATTCTGGCCATGGAGCACCGGCGGCGCAACCCAAGGAAACGCAGACCACCGATGCAGCATTGAAAAAATCAGGGCGAGGAGGGGACTCCCCCCTCCAGAATCGCCGCCGCGATGCTGTCGCCGATGGCCTTGTTGAAGCGTGGCGAGTAGTGGATGGTGTCGATATAGGCATTGCCGCCATCGGCAGGCTCCAACTCCGCCAGCCACAGCAGCCCACGCTCCCACAATTTGCCCTCGGCCCGCATCTGCGCCATCTTGGGATAACCGCGCGCCGAGTTCATATGGTAGCCCAGCATCTCCTCCTTGACCGGAAAGGGACGCTTGCGATTGTCATAGGCATAGGTGGGAACCGGCTGCTGCACGAACAGCGCCTTAAACCCCATGCGGTCGGCGGTGGCATCGATCATGCGCCGGTTGGTGTCAAGCCGCCGCACCACCTTGTCCACATCGGCCCCGGTCTCGCAGAAGCTGCCCCACTCGCGCACCGCCACCGATTTGTCGCCGCCGAGGTGGCGGGCCAGTTGGACCACATTGGAGCGGTGCGACAGCTCCAAAGCCAGCGGCATGCGCGACCGCGCCCGCGTCAGCTGGGTCAGACGCTCGTTCCAGGCGCTGACATCCGGAATTGTGCAGTAGTAAAAATCGTTGACGCCATCGATGAACACCGCCACATCCGGCTTGACCCCGGCGGTCAGGTGGCGTTCCAGCGCGATGCGCTCCTGGGTCGAGAAGTAGGACACCACACCGAAATTGAACACCTGAATATCGGCCCGACCGGCGGCGTGGAGCGCCTTTTCCACATAGGCGGGGATGGTCTCGTCATCGGCGACCCCGATTCCCATGGCGGTGGAGCCGCCATAGATGAAAACCTTGGGCCGGGTCGAAGCCACGTCTTGCGGCTCGCCCCCGTTGGACCGATAGCCGTCCTCGGAGATGGTGAAATGCTTGCCCTTATAGGGCGTCATCCGATACTCGACAAACGGGCTGTAGATGGTATCCGACTGCCGCCAGCTTTCCGACAGAATCTCGTTATAGCGCGTCGGGTCCTCGGTGTCGTAAAGCTTGCGGATATCGTCGGGGGTATAGGCGACGGAGAAGGAGGGCCGTTTGTCGCGGATCACCTTCAACGCCAGACCGGACGCGTATTCGACGATGGCCAGCGCAATCAGCGTGCACAGCAGCGTTACCGCCACACCGGAAAACAGGCGACTGAGCGGATTTGAGGGGTTACGACGCATCAGGCCATTACCTTACGAAAATTCAGCTTCCTGATACCGCGAATTCAGGGACCGGCGCAATGAGGAGTAATCACGCATGTTTTCCCTTCACCCCCGCCTGACCGCCGATACGGTGATTCTGGCCGACTGGCCGCTCTGCCGGGTGCTGCTGATGAACGATGCCACCTATCCCTGGCTGATCCTGGTGCCGCGGCGGGAAGGAGTCTCGGAAATCACCGACCTGACCGCCCCGGATCAAACCGTCTTGATGACCGAGATCGCCCAGGCCTCGACCCGGCTGCGCGCCCTGGTCGCCCCCGACCGGATCAATGTGGCGGCCCTGGGCAACGTGGTGCCGCAGTTGCATGTCCATGTGATCGCCCGCTTTACCACCGACGCCGCATGGCCCAAGCCGGTCTGGGGGGCGG
This sequence comes from Phaeospirillum sp., assembly GCA_030651575.1. Lineage (GTDB taxonomy): Bacteria > Pseudomonadota > Alphaproteobacteria > Rhodospirillales > Magnetospirillaceae > Phaeospirillum. The sequence goes on along the minus strand of JAUSFB010000081.1, from coordinate 22,733 downwards.
TTCCCACCGCCCCCTACTCCCCCGAGGCCCTGGACCGCCAGGTGGCCGGGCTGCGGGCGGCGCTGGGTTGAAAGAATTAAGGATTTGCGGGCAGAGCCCTGCGGCATTCCTTTTGCCTTAAACAAAAGCGGCGCCGGACTCGCATCCGGCGCCGCTTCGGTAAACACATCGAACCCTATTCCAGGCGGCCCAGCGAGCGGGCCAGAACCAGATAGAGCTTGCCCACCTCGGACGAGGTGAAGGTGCCGGTCAGCACGTCCATGTGGTCGGAATTGCGGGCCTGACTCAGCAGGGACTCGAACTCGGCCAGATAGCGGGTGACGTATTCGCGGAAATCGCCGTCATCCTCGAACTTGTTCTTGATGGACGCCATCTGGTGCTTGTCCAGATTTTTGAGAATCTTACGCACGAAGATGCTCTGATCGCCGGCATGGAAATCGCGCCACGCCTTCTCGTCGATATTGGCGTTGAAGATGCGCCCGATATCCACCGACAGCGATTGCAGCTTTTCGACAATGAAGGCGGCATTCTGAAGGAAATGCTCGACCGAGGCCTGCGCCCGCTTTTCCTCCATCTGGTGGGTGCGGATCTCGGCCAGCTTGGAGGCGTTGACCAGCTCGTCCACCTGACGCGCGAAGCTGCTGGCAAAGCCCTCGGCCTGCTGGGCCAGACGGTCGCCGGTGATGCCGAGATCGTTGGATTTGGCCCGCACCATCTCGAATGCGGCTTCCAGCTTGGCGGAGGTCCGTTCGGTGGAGTCCTGCAACTCGGTGGCATGGCGACGCAGGCCGTCGCCGGCGGCGCGAACCTGGGCGGTAATGCGCTCGGACGAGGCGGTCAGCTCGCGGATACCGGTCCGCAGCATGTCGCCGGCGGCGGTGACCTGGGCGGCGGTCTTGTTCGACGTTTCCTCGAAATCGCGGCTGATGGTCCGCAGCGAATCGCCGGCCGTCTGGGACTGGGCGAAGACCTGCTGGGCGGCCTCGCCCAACTCGACGGCGTTTTGCTGAACGGCGGCGCCAAAGGCCCTGAGCACATCGGTGGAGTCGTCGGCGACGCGGGTCAGCGCCTGGGCCTGAACCCGCAAGGACTCGCCCACCGCGCCGACCGAAGCCTCGGCCTGATCGGCGGAGACCACGACCTGCTCGGTCTGCTTGCGCAGCACCTCGGTGGCGGCGCGAACTCGCGCCCCCAACTGCTCGGACAGATGAGTGAGCTGCTCGGACCGCTTTTCCAAAATCTCGGAAACCCCGCCGGTCTCTGCGATGGCGCGGGTGGCGGCGGTGCCCACATCGGTGGTGCGCTGACGCAAGGACTCGCCCACCGCTTCCAGCTCGACGCCGACACGGCTGGACATGGCGATCAGGTCGTTGGTGCTCTGGCGCAGGGTGTCGGCGATAGTCTTGACCTTGCCCATCACCTGGTCTGAGGTGGCGATCAGGTGGCGCGACTGCTGATTGAGCGAGGCTTCCGACAGCTTGGACTGGGTCGACACCACATTGGCGGCGTCGGCCAGTTCGTCGGCCTGCTTGCGCAGCGACTGGCGGATGGCCTCGGCCTGGGCGGCGGCGCGCTCGGCCCCCTTGTTAAGGTCATCGATATGGACGCGCAGGGTTTCGGACACTTCGCGGCCACGCGCCGTCATCTGGTCGGTGGCGGCGGACAGCGAACGGGCCTGGGCCTGGAAGCCCTCGCCCACTTCGCGGACGCGGGCCATGGCGCGCTCGACGGCGGAATCCACATCGTCGCGACGCTGGACGAAGACCTCGCCCACCGCGCCCATCTGGCTGGACGCATCGTCGGCGGCAGTGCGCAGATTGTCGGTATGGCGGGCCAGCACGTCCTCGATCTCGCGGAAACGGCCCATGGCCTGATCCGAGGCGGAGACCAGCTCACGCGACTGGACCCCCAGCGCCTCCTCGACGATCTTGACGCGTGACAGCACGCGCTCGGTGATCTGGTCGAGGCCGGTCGCCTGCTGTTGCAGCGAGCCCGAGATCCGGCTGGTCTGCTCGGCCAACCGCTCGGCGGCCTGATCCAGATCGGTGTTCTGACGATTGAACAGGGCCTCCAGCGCATCGACGCGCTCGGCCAGGGCGGTGGCGACAACCTCGGTCCGGTTGGTGGCCTGCTCGGCGGAGCTGCCCAACTGGTTGGTCTGGCGCTCGAACATCGCCACCACCTGCTCGGCGCGGGCGACGGCGGCCTGGGAGGTGCGATCCAGCACCTCGGCCTGGGTACGAACCTGCTCGGCCACGGTATCGGCGCGCGAGGCGGCACGGGCCGAGGTGGCGTCGATGGACTCGATCTGGCCGCGCAGCAACTCGCCGAACTCGCGGATGCGGGTGGCCGACGTCTCCGTGACCGTATTGAGGTCCTGTGTCTGGAGGCGCAGCAGATGCTCGACCTCACGAGCCCGCGAGGTGGCGGTCTCGGTGGCCTGGGTCAGCCCCTCGACTTCCTTGCGCAACGCCTCGACAGCGGACTGAGCCTCGCCATTGACGCGGCCCACGACATTGGTCATGGCCTCGACCTGCTTGGCCAGCATGTCGCGGATGCCCTCGCCCTTGGCGGTCGCCTCGTTGGAGGCCTGGACCAGATCCCGGGCCTGGGCGCGCAACGAATCGGCGATGGCGGAGACGCGGGCCTCGGCCCCTTCGGCGGGGTAGGTCAGGCGCGACAGTTGCAGGCGGATCTCGTTCGAAACCGAGCGCAGCTCCTGGCCGCGATCAAGATAGGCGACCACCAGCCACAGAAAGGCCAGCGGCACGAAGGCGGCCCCGGCGATCCCGCCGATTTCCTGCGGCTGCATGAAGACCAGATTGCTCCAGCCGATGGAGGTATTGGCGTAATATCCGCACAGGCCGATCCACAACACCGAGAATACGACCCCGGTCAGCCGAAGGGTGCGCCCATCCGACGAAGCGGCTGGCTGTCGCGCGGGCGGTGGGTCGGGCCGCAGAACCGCCAGCGGCGGCGACGTGTGATGATCCTTGCCTTCCCCCCCGAGAACCGGCGCCCCTCCCGCATCCTGCAGGTCGGTCTCGCCTCTGATCATCGTCGTGTCGCCCATTTGCCCGCCTTGAACATCAGAATTTCAGATGCAGCCGCCGTTCAGCAAACACTGGCCGGCGACAGTCACGCCATCTCTTGCTGCACCGCAACAAAAAACAACCATTCCCCGGCTTCGTGGCCGCGTCATTGATCCAAGACTTGGGCGGATTTAGCTCCCCTCCCCCCCTGACCTTGGACAGCGCTTCGCAGGATGCCTTTTTCACATGGGAAAATCAAACACTGATCCCCCGTTACAATATTGCCATAAGTGTTACTTTTTGTGCCGAATCGCTATCCCGACCCGGCGGGAACGCCGGACTTTGTCCAGGCCGTCCTTGATCGCCCCAGACTTAAGCGCGGATGACCGGGCCGAGGACGCCCCGCCACCGGCGGCGGAGACAGCGGACCGGAGTGGCGGCGGCTTCAGCCGCCTTTGGGTGGCGGCGTCATGGAAGCGGATCTGGTCAGCGTCGAGACCGGCCAGCATCTCGGCGATATAGGGCGAGGGCCGCACCGCCTTTCGCCGCTCCTCGGCAAAGCACAGCACCAGCCAACGCTTCGCCCGGGTGGCCGCCACATACATCAGGCGGCGCTCTTCCTCCAGGTCGGCCGAGGCCTCGTGGGGCATCAGGTCATCCTCGCAGCCGGCAACCACCACCGCCTGCCATTCCAGCCCCTTGGCGCCGTGAATGGTGGACAGCACCACGGCGTCCCCGCCGCTATCGGCATTGCGCAACGAGCGCCGCTGCTCTTCCATCAGCCCGATGAAGCCGGCGATTCCCTCGCACTCGGCTGCGAGATCGGAGGCGGTGAAGCAGAGGTCGCGCCATTGCAGCCCCTCTTCCCCCGGCGGCCGCGCCGTCGCCGACACCAGCCGCCCGACTTGGCGGCACAACGCCGGCCAGGGGGCATCCATGTCGATCTTGTCCGGTGCCTGATCCAGCAGCTTATCGACCCGCTTGCCCTGCCCCAGCATGGCCCTGGCGTCCATATCATGGGAATCGTGCAACAACCGAATCAGGCCGGCGGTCAACCGGACCGGCGTCAGTTGCCAAAACTCGCCGGCCCCGCGCACCGTCACCGGCACCCCCGCCTCGGCCAAGGCGATCTGAATACGCGAGCCCACATGCCCGGCCCGATAGAGCACCGCCATTTCCCGCCACGGCATGCCGCGCCCGGCCAGTCCCCGGACCACCCGCAGCACGTAGGCGGCCTCGTCAAGATCGTCGGCCAACCCCGCCACAGTGACCGCCAATCGCGAGGCGCTGTGCGGCACCTGGGTCTTGACGTGACGATTCCGATTGCCGCCGATCAGGGCCGCCGCCGCCCGCACGATGGTGGCGGTCGAGCGATAGTTGCGCGACAGGCGGTAAAGCTCGGCCTGGGGCCAGGCGGTCTCGAATCCGAGAATATAGGCGGGATCGGCCGACCGCCAGGCGTAGAGGCACTGATCATCGTCGCCCACCGCCCACAGATGGGCGCCTTGCGAGCGCAACAGCCGCAGCATGCGCTCCTGGGCCAGATTGATGTCCTGATACTCGTCGATCAGCAGGTGGTCGAACAGGCCGGCGATACGGTCCCGGTAGAGCGGATCGGCGTCCAGCGCCCGGACCAGGGTCATGATCAGATCGCCGAAGTCGAAACCACCCTCGGCGGCCAGCGCCCTTTGATAAAGCCCGTATTTCTCGGCCGCCTCCACCAATTCGGGCTCGGCCTTGGCCTTGGCCTCGGCCAGCGCCGCCGCCGGGTCCATCAGACGGTCCTTATAGGCGCCGAACACGTCCATGGGCCTGCGGGCATCGTCGGAGAGGTACAGGCGATGCCGCGCGATCAGCCGGTTGCTGGCATGGTCGTCGAAAATCTGAAAGCGTGGACAATCGGGTGGCGGCGACTTCAACAGCAGCCGCGCCGCCATGCCGTGCAAGGTCCCGATCGGCATGCGGCGAAAGCGGTCGCCCTCCATGGTCTCCAAGCCGTTCACCCGGGCGGCGATCCGATTGCGCATCTCCTCGGCGGCCCGGGCGGTAAAGGTCGAAACGAACAGCCGGGCCGGCGCGTCCCCCCGTTCCAACAAATGCAGGTAGCGTCCGACCAGGGTCGTGGTCTTGCCGGTGCCCGGCCCGGCCAGCACCAGAACCGAAGCGGCCGAAGCCTCGGCCGCGATCCGCTGTTCGGGATCAAGTGGGGATTCGGAGCCCATCCCCTGGGGGACGGCCGCTTGCGATGCGCTCATGGTCCGCACAGTAGCGACCAAGACAGCGCGATACAATCGCTTGCCCAGTCGAGACGCTACACCCGTGGCCCCAGGACGCGGCGAGTCACCGCCCAACGGCCGAACGGGGCGTCGCAGCGCCTGGAGTGATCGGTCATCCACCGGGCGATGAAATCATGCACCTTGCCGCTGTCCCGGTCGGCGCAGACCTGAGCCTGCCGCATGATGGCCAGCCGGTTCAGCAGCGAGGCGTGATCCTCGCCATGCGGTCCCGCCTCGGGATAGGAGGAGTCGGTCATCACCCGCTCCTGACTGGCGAAGTTGCGCCCCACATAACGCATGATCGCCTCGATCCGCACACAGCGCAGGCGGTCGCACACTCCCTTGCCGTTCGGCCCACGCCGACACTCGACCCCCGGCTCGAAGACGTGCTGAAGAAGAAAGCGCAGGCCGTCATTAGCCTCGTCGATGGCCGGCACACCAGTTTCAAGACCCTGAGCGAGCGGAGCCATCGGCGGCGGAAACCTCTACCATTACTATGAGGAAACCACCGTATCAGCCAAGGAAGAGGATATCAACTTAGCTGAAGCAGCAAGATTACTTCGCAACTGCGAGATGCCGTCAGGCCTTGCCAATATAGGGGCGGTATTCGAAGTCCTCGATTTCAATGTGGTGGATCAGCCAACCCGACAGGAATCCCCGGAGTTCGGCGGCGACCCGCTGAAAATTGGCTCCATCGAGGCTGGCTGCCATATCGGCCACCCGCATGGCGATGGTCTGGTGGGAATGGCGGTGAAGCTCCAGAAAGGGGAACCCTCCCCGCTCCATCATCGCCTCCTCCTCGGTGAAGTGATAGACGATGTAATCGGTCAATTCGGCCAGGGACGTGCTCACCGCGTCGAATCCACCGGAATCGTCACTCCCCCGCTCCATCTCCGCCAACAGCGCGAACAACCGCTTATGATGCTGATCGAGGGTCTCGTGCCCAACACTGAGATCTTGAGTCCAGGCCACTATATCCATGCTCCGATAGCTGCCGCCGAGGGGGGATCGATCACGCGCCTGCGACGGGGGCGGGGGAAGCACCATTTCCAAAAAACAACAGCCCGTTGCGCCACTGTGTCACCGGCGTCAGCCAGGGCGCCTTATTGCCGGAATGCTTGGCCGAAGGCTGCATGGGCCTGCCGAAATAATAGCCCTGGCCGTAGCGCACATTATAGACCCGCAGCAGATTGGCGGTGGCCTCGTCCTCGATATGCTCGGCGACGGTGGCGACCTTCAACTCGCGGCACAGCTGGGTGATAGCCCGCAGGAACGGCAGGCTCTCGGTATTGGTGGACGCCTCGCGGATATAGCTGCCGTCGATCTTGACGTGATCCACCTTCAGCGCCCGCAGGTAATGGAAGGCCGCCGCCCCCGCGCCGAAATCGTCGATTCCCACCGGATGGCCCCGCCCCCGGATCTCCTGGATCACGGCATTGACCGCGGTCAGGTCGGAGATGGCGGCGGACTCGGTCAGTTCGAACAGCAGGCGGCCGCGCAGGTCCGAGGCGCTGGCGATCAGGCGCAGCAACCGGGCCGCCATACTCGAACTGGACAACGAGCGCCCCGACAGGTTGACGGCGAATCGCAGCGAAGGCTCGGAACCGGCGCCATCGCGCATGAAGGCGATGGCACGGGTCAGGATGGCCAGATCCAACTCGCCCACCAGACCGGTATCCTCGGCGAACACCACGGTGTTATAGGGCGAGGCACCGCTGCTGCCGAACCGGACCAGACACTCGAAATGGTGGACGGCGTTGCTCCACAGATCGACGATGGGCTGGAAATACAGCTGAAAATCGCCGCTGCCGATGGTCTGCTTGATTTCGCGCATCTTGCTGACGGTCAGCGACAGCGAGGGCGTCGCCATCCGGGACAGTTCCTGGATGGTGGCGCTGCCCTCCTGCGTGAAGCGGTTCAAGGTGTAGACCAGCGCGCTGGTCGCCTCCTGCGACGAAATACCGTTGGAGTCAAAGGCCAGACTGGCGGTTTCCGGCTTCAGATCGGCCCCGACCGCCGAATGGGCCAGCCCGATGATGGCCGCCTCGATATCGTTGCCCGAAACCTCGGGGCCGTGGATCAGGCCGTATTTGGAATTGCCCAGATCGGCGGCGGCGTCACCGCCAACCGAGCACTGCCGCAGATAATCGGTGAAGCGGGAGATGAACCCGGCGGTGGCTTCCGCCCCGACCTTGGCCCTCAGTTCGGCCAGCTCCGGCATGTCCACCAGGGTCATCCGGTAACTGTCATCGGCCTCCTTGGCACTTTCCTTGATCAGGGTGCCGGCCAGGGCCTCGAACCCCTCGCGCCCCAGCAGGCCCTCGTCATTGCGCCGGACCGCAGGCGACATGATGGTGCCGCTATGGGTCAGAACCATCAGCAGGCGACCCACATGATCGGGATGGGGATAACCCGACAGAGCCACCGGCACGCTGCCACCATTGGGCATCGCCACATGCAGCAGCACATGGCGGACGCGCTCGCCCCTGGCCATGCGGTTCAGCGCATTGACGGCGCGGGACACGTCCTCGGGGCGGATCAGATCGGGCAGGGTCATGGTGGCAAGCAGGCGGGCCGGGCGCCCGACCAGCGACATGGACGCGCCGATGGCGAAAATGATGCGGCCGGAATGATCGGCTTCCATCAGCAAGTCGGCGGCGGCGAAGGCGAAGGCAACATAAGCCTCCTGCGGCTGCCTCTGCTTGGCCCCCGCGGCGACCGCCTCACGCTTGCGCGACTTGTCCAACATCACTCCCAAACTATTCAAATTCCCAAGCCATCATTCATACACCGACTGCCGGGGCGGATTAAACATGGGGTTTGCTCTCCGAATCCACAAAAAGAAACAGAACCTGCCAAAATGTAGCTGAAGACTATCCCCACCCCGCCCCGAAGCGATCCCGTTGCCTCGGCGGTAATCCGCTGCTACACCTCCCCGCAGTCTTGCGGAGAGGGCGCCATGCTGAAGCAGCTTTACGACTGGATGATGGACAAGGCGGCACACCGGCACGCGATCTGGTGGCTGGCGGCGATCTCGTTCATCGAAAGCTCGTTCTTTCCCATTCCGCCCGACGTCATGCTGATCCCCATGGTGATCGCCGCCCCGACCCGGTGGTGGCGCATCGCGCTGATCTGCACCATTTCCTCGGTGATCGGCGGTTATCTCGGCTACGCCATCGGCTATTTCGCCATGGACAGCATCGGCATGGCGATCCTGGGGGCCTTCCACCTTCAAGACAAGTTCCAGGCGCTGAAGCCCATCATCGACGAATGGGGCGTGTGGTTCATCATCATCAAGGGGATGACGCCCATCCCCTATAAACTGGTCACCATCACCGCCGGCGCGTTCGATTTTGATCTGACCAAGTTCACCTTCGCTTCGATCATCGCGCGCGGCATGCGCTTCTTCATGGTGGCGGCGCTGCTGTGGAAGTTCGGCCTGCCCATCCGCAGCTTCGTCGAAACCCGCCTGAAGCTGGTCACCACCGTTTTCGTGGTCGCCCTGATCGGCGGGTTCTTCCTGGTGAAGCTTTTATAATAGGGGCCTCAAGCGCCGGGCGGGCGCGTCCGCGCCCTTGGGGCCCTTGGCCGCAACTCCGAGCCTGACGGCTCGTTGATTTTTTGTGTCCCTCAAGCGCCGGGCGGGCGCATCCGCGCCCTTGGCTACGCGCCATGGGGCGCGCCGGCCCTTGGCCGCAACTCCGAGCCTGACGGCTCGTTGATTTTTTGTGTCCCTCAAGCGCCGGGCGGGCGCGTCCGCGCCCTTGGCTACGCGCCATGGGGCGCGCCGGCCCTTGGCCGCAACTCCGAACCTGACGGCTCGTTGATTGTTTGTGTCCCTCAAGCTGCCTAAGCGCGAACTCTGTTCGCAACTCCGGACCTGCGGCGCGCCGGGATCAGGAAACCATATCCTCGTCGCGGTAACCCTGGGCATACAGCAGGGCGATCAGATCACCATGATCGACCCGCACGCGGGCCTCGGCCGCCACTACCGGCTTGGCGTGGAAGGCCACCCCCAGACCGGCGGCGCGCAGCATGTCCAGGTCGTTGGCACCGTCGCCGACCGCCACGGCCAGATGCGGCGTCACGCCCAGTTCGGCGGCGGCGGTGTTCAGGGTCGCCAGCTTGGCCTCGCGGCCGATGATGGTGTCTCCGACCTGACCGGTCAGTCTCCCATCCACCACGATCAGTTCGTTGGCGATATCGCGGTCAAAGCCGCAGGCGTCGCGCACCTTCGAGGTAAAGAAGCCAAAGCCGCCCGACACCAGCACCGAGGCGGCGCCGTGCGCCTTCATGGTCCGCACCAGGGTGAAGGCCCCCGGCGTGAACTCGATCCGCTCCCAGGTCTGGCCCAGACATTCGGCCGACAGCCCCTTCAACAGCCCGACCCGCTCGCGCAGCGCCGCTTCGAAACCGATCTCGCCATTCATGGCCCGCGCCGTGATGGCGGAGATATGATCCTTGATGCCGGCGAAGTCGGCCAACTCGTCCAGGGTCTCGCCGGTCACCATGGTGGAATCCATGTCGGCCACCAGCAGGCGCTTGCGCCGGCCAAGGGTGGGCTGCGCCGCCACATCCACCGCCCAGCCTTCCAGGATTCGGGTGGCGATGGCGTCGGCCTGGGCGGTGTCGAGCCCGGAAAACTCCAGATCGCAAGCCCGCTCGGGCGACAGCCAGTCGGCCACGCCGACTTCGGCCCCCAATGCCCGCAGCGCGCCGCGCACCTCGAACACCAGCGACGAATCAAGGCCTTGGCCTCCATGTCCGGCGATCAGGGTCAACACGTTGTCCATGGAAGATCCTTGAGGTCGAGGAAATTGCGCTTTCGTTTACTGCACCGCAGCACGGATTGGCAAGCGAGAAGCCCTTGGCGCGGCGGCCGGGCTGAATTAGGGTCGATCCGTCACTATCCCCGGAGGTTCCCCGTGCCGCTGCTCCGCCCCTTCCCCGGTCTGCGCCCCACCCCCGACCATGCCGCCGAGGTGGCGGCCCCCCCCTACGACGTGCTGTCCTCGGACGAAGCGCGGGCCATGGCTGCGAACAAGCCGCTGTCCTTCCTGCACATCTCCAAGCCCGAGATCGACCTGCCCGAGGGCACCGACGTCCATGTTCCGGAAGTCTACGCCAAGGGAGCCGAAAATCTGAAGGCGCTGATCGACGGCGGCATCCTGGTGCGTGACGCCAAGCCCTGCTTTTACGTCTATCGCCTCAGCATGGGCAAGCACGCCCAGACCGGCATCGTCGGCGGCGGCTCGGTCGCGGCCTATGACGCCAACCGCATCCGCAAGCACGAGTTCACCCGGCCCGACAAGGAAGACGACCGCGTCCGCCAGATCGACGCCTGCAACGCCCAGACCGGCCCGGTGTTGCTGGCCCATCAGGACCACCCCGATGTCGCCGCCGCCATCGCCACCGTGATCCGGGGACGCCCGGCCTATACGGTCATCGCCCCCGACGGGGTCATTCATACCCTGTGGGTGATGGATGACGACGCCATGATCGCCTCCGTCGTCGCCGCGTTCGACGCCATGCCCGCCCTTTACATCGCCGATGGCCACCATCGTTCGGCAGCGGCGTCGCGGGTGGCCGCCGGCCGCCGGGCCGGGGCGTCGCCCGATGCCCCGCACGAATCCTTCCTGGTGGTGACCTTCCCCATCAAGGAAATGATGATCCTGGACTACAACCGGGTGGTCTCCGACCTCAACGGCCTCGACCGGGAGCGGTTCCTTCGCGCCATCGAGGCCGAGTTCGAGGTCGAGGCCATCGACGGTCTGGCACGACCGGCGACGCCGCGCTCCTTCGGGATGTATCTGAAAGGCCAATGGTACCGACTGACCCTGCGCAACCCGCCCCCGGCCGATCCGGTGGAGCAACTGGACGTCAGCCTGCTGTCCGACCGCCTGCTGGGGCCGGTGCTGGGCGTCTTCGATCTGCGCAAGGACAAACGCATCGACTTTGTCGGCGGCCGGCGCGGCCTGGGCGAGTTGGAAAAGCGGGTCGATTCCGACGAGATGGCGGTGGCCTTCGCCATGTTTCCGCCCTCCATGCGCGATCTGGTCCTGGTGGCCGAAGCCGGTAAAGTCATGCCCCCCAAATCCACCTGGTTCGAACCCAAGCTGGCCGATGGCATGGTAAGCTATCCGCTGGATTGGGGCTGATCCAGTGACCGCGCCCCTGCGCCGTAGCGGCCGTTTTCCCAAGGCGCATCGGCCGTTCTTCCTGGCCGCCAGCCTGTATGCGGCGCTGGCGGTGCCGTTGTGGTGGGCGGAATGGAGCGGGCTGTTGCCCGGCTGCGACGGCTGCGATCCGGTGGCGCGCCACGCCCACGAAATGCTGATGGGGTTCGCCGGCGCGGTGCTGGGCGGATACCTGTTCACCAAGGTGACATGGCCAAAGCTACTGCTGGCCCTGGCGGCCTGGATGCTGGCGCGGATCGGCGCCTGGGCCGGCATCGGCGGCGCGCCGGGCGTCGTCATGGCCCTGGCCTATCCGGTGCTGTTGTTCGCGTTCGGCGGCTGGCCCTTTCTCAAAGCCGCCAAGCTGGGCCACAACATGGTCTTCGCCCCCACCATCGCCGCCTTCGCCGTCGCCGAGACGCTGTATCAGGCCGGCCGGCTGGGATTGGTCGAGGCCGGCGAGCGGCGCGGCGTCCTCACCGCCCTGGACATGGTGGCGCTGATGATCCTGGTGATGGGTGGACGGGTCATCCCGGCGGCCATGGCCGGACTGGTGCGCAAGGAGGAAAGCCGTGAGCTGTTCGACCGCAACCGCCCCTGGCTGGAATGGGCGGTGGTGCTGGGCATGGCGCTGAACGCCATCGGCGACATCGCCGCCTGGCCCCGCGCCTTCGCCATGACGGTGGCCGGAATCGCCGCCCTGATGCGCCAGGGGCGCTGGCGTCCCATGCTGGCCCTGACCGATCCCTCCATGGGGCCGATCCAGGTGGGTTATTTCCTGATGGCCACCGGACTGATCCTGGCGTCGCTGTCCGAACAGGTGGGGATCGGCCCCGGCACCGACGCCCTGCACCTCGCCACGGTCGGCGGCATCGGGCTGGTCACCAGCGCCATGATGCTGCGCATCAACCATATCCGCGAGCGCAGCGGCCATCGCTGGCCCAAGATCGGGATTCCCATCGCGGTGCTGCTGGTGATCGCCGCCGATCTGCGCATCACCGCTTCCGTGTCGCCGGAAGTCCTGATGCCGGCCTCCATGACGCTGTGGTCGCTGGCCTATCTGCTGCTGGCGGGTGTACTGGCGCGGGGGTGGCTACGGCACCCGGCGACCGAGGAGAAGCCTTAATCCGCAGCGCGCTTGAGCACTTCGGTGATGGTGACCGCCAAGTGATCCTCGACCACCACCACTTCGGCGCGGCAGACGCGCTTGCGGTTGACGTAGAGATCGACCGGGTCATTGACCCTGCGGTCAAGCTCGACCACGGCGCCACGGCCCAGCTTCAGCAGCTGGGCGATGGGCAGGTTGGCGGTGCCCAGCACGGCCGAGACCTCGACCATGACGTCATAGACCGCTTCCCGGTTGTCTCCGCTGATTCCCAGGGCTGCGTTGATCGCGTCGTCGCTGTCGGCCATGTCGCCTCACCATGTTCGCTCCCAAATACCGGAGCCTCTCAATGTATAGCACGGATGTATTAACCAAACATCAGCGTCCCTTGCGGCGGAAGGTCGCTCGGCCGTATGATCCCGCCGGCAACAGGACCAACGCGATGACGACTGAAATCTATATCTGCAAGGATGACCAGGAGCTTAAACAGGGGAAACTGGTCTATTCCAGCGAGATCGACGACCGCGAGGGCGCCGAGGACGACGCCAGGCGCCGTTGCCAGGGCGATCCGACCATTAAAAAGATCGCCTATTACAAAGTGGCGTCCGATGGCGACTTTCGCGTGTTCTTCTCCTACACCAATCCCCATTGCAAGCCGGCCCCAAAGTCACAGGCCGGCACGACCCCGCCGAAAAAGCCGACGGTCGCCAAGAAGAAAAAGCCTCCGCCCACTCTGCTGGAGCGTTTGAAGACAAAAATCGGGCTTTAACCTTAGGAATATCCCGCACATTGAAACTTGAACTTCTATACTGCCGCGCGACGACCCCGCCCCCCTCTGAACGCCCGCCCATCTTGTTCGTCCACGGCTCGTATTGCGGCGCCTGGGTCTGGGAAGAACAGTTCATGCCCTACTTCGCCGAGGCCGGCTTCACCAGCCACGCGGTCTCGCTGCGCGGCCACGGGGGCAGCGAAGGTCGCTTCAACCATGCTTCGCTGGACGATTACGTCAGCGATGTGCGCTCGGCCATGGATCATGTGGGCGAGCCCTGCATCCTGATCGGCCATTCCATGGGCGGTCTGGTGGTCCAGCACTGCCTGACCGGCGAAAACGAGGTCGAGGCGGCGGTGCTGCTGTCAAGCGTGCCGCCATCGGGGTTGGCATCGTCGGCGCTGCATATGTCCATGTACTCGCCCGATGTCTGCATCCAGCTGGGCCTACTGCAAAGCTTGGGGCCGTCGGCGCTGAAAGACGACGTCATCCGCCGGGCGCTGTTCTCCAATTCGACCCCGACCGAGCTGGTCGCCCACCTGCTGCCCCGGTTCCAGCCGGAATCGCAGAATATCTGCGTCGAACTGCTCAATCCCGTCCGCCCCCGCCTGCCCAGACCGCGCGGCAAGACGCCGATCCTGGTCATGGGCGGCGACCACGACGTGCTGGTTCCCAGCCTTGCGCTGCTTGAGACCGCAGCCTATTTCGATGCGGATCTGGATGTCCTGACCGGCGCCCCCCATGTCCTGATGCTGGATACCTCCTGGTGGAAGCCGGTGGCCGACAAGACGCTGGCATGGCTTGACGCCAAGGGATTCTAGCCAGAGTCACGCGCCTGCCCCCCAAACATAACCGGCTGAATCCGCAACACTGTTCTTCTTGTGGTTACTTGACGATCACAATGAGGACATCGCACCAGACTCTCCAACGCGGCGCACGGATTTGGAAATCACCCGGCGCGCCACGAAAGCCACTTGAATTTGCTTCAAATTCCTTGCTATTCGCGCTATTCTGAACTCTAGATTAGCATAGTCTCAATCTATCCGAGCAATGAAATGGCACTGAGTACGCGTCAGGTAGGATCGGCAACGGCGTCGGGGATCGCAGCGGCAACAGCCCGCGTCGGTGCCGGTGGCCGTAATGTCGCGTCCGCCACGCGGGCCGATGTCGAGAAGCTGGAGTTCTCTCCCCATCTCGGCGTCAACGAAGAGTCGATGCTTCGCTTCCAGCAGGAATCGGGCGAGCTCAACCCCGATGGCCGCCGCCAGCACCGCGACCAGCGCGATGGTTTCACCCCGCTGCTGGCGCGCAATGCCTACAGCGCCAACCTCGACTCCGGCGAGGAAATCGATTCCCACGGATCGCCGGCGCTGTTCCTCAACGAGGTCATGCGCGGTATCGGAACCTACGAGGAAAACATGCGCGTCACCTCTCCCGCCTCGGTCAGGCCGGGCAGCGTGATGAACTACCTGTTCTGACAGGCCGTCCCGATCGTTCGAAACGGCCGCCGTTCAGTGGCTGGTTCCGCTGGAATAGTTGATCTTGTTCCAGACGTTGTATTTTCCCACCGGGCGCTTCATGGGCAGGCGCTTGATCTCGCCGAAGGTGGCTGCGTCGAATATGATCAGCTCGCCCTCACCCTCCATCACCGAAATCAGCACCTTCTTGCCCCAGCGGTCGAACTCGGCATGGGCGGTGGTCTTACCCGGCGCCGGCCGCAGGGTCTTGACGATTTCCAGGGTGCCGAGGTCGATGATCTGGATAGCATCCTTGTCCTTGCCCATGGACACGTCGATCCAGGCATGGGGGGTGTTTTCATGGCTGCGCATGAAAAAGCCCGGCCCCAGGGTGGGGATGCGCTTGACCGTTTTCCAGGTGGTCATGTCGATAATGCTGATCACCGCTTCCTTCAGGTGCGGCGTCGCCATGAAGTCACGACCCTCCTTGGAAAAGATGATGCCGGACCCCAGATGCGGCATGCCGGGCAGGTCGATCTCCGCCATCTTGCGCTTGATGTCCAGATCGACCACCAGGCCCCTGGCGCCGTCGCGTGACGCCCCCATCACCCGCTCATAGGTGCGGTCGAAGAAGAAGTCGTCGAGAAAGTCCGGAATCCGGATACGCAGGGCCTGAAAGCGCCCGCCGGGGCTGATGCCCTCCTCGTGGCCCTTCTCGTAGGAATGGACGAAGCCGTTCATCACCGGGCCGGCATCATCGGCATAGGGAATCTCCCACAGCTCCTTGACGTCCTTCAGCGCCACCACGAAGCTGGCGCGCGGCGGAGCGGTATAGACCGCCGACACCCGCGAGGATACGCCCTTGTCGCCCACCACCGGGATCACCTGCAACGGCGTCAGGTCGCGGGCGTCCAGCGCCACCAGGGTGTGGGGCAGCATGTTGCCGACCATCAGAAAGCGGCCGTCATGGGACACCGCCACGTTGCGGGTATTCACCCCGGCGCGGATCTCGGCGACGATTTGAAGAGTGTAAAGGTCGTATTTGGTGATCCAGCCGTCGCGCGACGCCAGATAGACGAAACGGCCATCGGGCGAATACTTGGCGCCGCCATGCAAGGCGAAACGGCTTTGAAACCGGGTCAGCGGTTTCAGGTTATCGCCATCCAGGATGGTGACATGATGATCACCGGTCTCCACCACCGTGAACAGGTTCAGCGGATCGGTCTTCCACTGGGGCTCGGCCGGCAGGCTGGTGGGATCGACATTGATCACATGGGTACCGCGAATCTCGGCCATGCCCCAGTGAGGGGTCGCGGCCAGCGGCGTGAACACATACTCGGCCAGCGCCTTGATCTGCTCGGGGTTCAGCTTGTCGGCATGGCCGGGCATCTGAGTGGCGGCACGGCCCTCGGCGATGACCTTCTCGGCCTCGGGCCTCTTCAGCCGTCCCAGATTTTCCGGTAGCAGCGCCGGCCCGATGGCCCCCAGGCGATCGCTGCCGTGACAGGCGGCGCAGTGTTCGGCGAACAGCCGGGGAGCGTCTTCGGCGGCAAGGCAGGGAGTTGCCGACGTCAGCAGCGCCAGCGCGAACAGCAAAGCCTTCATGCGAGCCCGATCTCCTGATCACTGAGGTAACAGCCGGGGTCTTCCGCCCAGACATTGCCGGTAACGCGCTGGGCACGCACCCTGGTATTGCCGTTGCACGCGGCAAGGTGGGCGCAGGCGGCGCAGCGGCCTTCCACCGGCCGGGGATGACGCTTCAGGCCCGCCATCAGGGAATCCGAGGTGTCTTGCCAGATTTCCGAGAATGGCCGGTCGCGCACATTGCCCAGATTGTGGTTCCACCACATGGTGTCGGGGTGGACCTCGCCCAGATTGTCGATATTGGCCACGTTGACGCCGGAAGCGTTGCCACCCCACTGCACCAGCTTGGCGGCGATGTGTTCGGCCTTTTCCGGCATGTGGCGCTTGACCCAGGACAGGAAATAGGGGCCGTCGGCGTCGTTGTTGCCGGTGACGAATTCACGCTCGCGCCCGGCCTTGGCATGGGACCACGCGGTCTCGAACAGATAGTCCATGGTATCGCGGGTGATGCGCGCCGTGGCGTCGTCCAGGCGGTTCTTGTTGCCGCGCCCAGCATAGTTGAGGTGGGAGAAGTAGAACTTCGCCACCCCTTCGTCTTCCATCAGCCCAACCACCTGGGGCAGTTCGGCGGCGTTGTCCATGGTCATGGTGAAGCGCAGGCCCACCTTGACGCCACGCCTGACGCAGCGGCGGATACCCGCCATGGATTCGGCAAAGGCCCCGTCCCGCGCCCGGAAGCGGTCATGGGTGGCGCCGATGCCGTCGATGCTGATACCCACATAGTCAAAGCCGGTGGCGTGGATACGGTCGGCGGCGGCTTCGTCGATCAGGGTGCCGTTGGACGATAGGGCGGTGTAAAAACCCATGGCCTTGGCCTTGTCGGCGATCTCGAAGATATCGGGGCGCAACAGCGGCTCGCCCCCCGACAGGATCAGCACCGGCACCTTGAAGCCGCGCAGATCGGCCATCACCTCGAACACCTCGGCCGTCGACAGCTCGCCGGCAAAGTCCTTGTCGGCCGAAATGGAATAGCAATGCTTGCAGGTCAGGTTGCAGCGCCGGATCAGGTTCCAGATCACCACCGGGCCGGGGGGATTGCGGCGCGGCCCCACCGGGCTGGGGGCGACAAGCTCGTGCATGAACTGAGATACGCGGAACAAATTTCTCTCCTAAACCCGCAATCCGGTTTTCTTCAAGATGCGCGAGCTGAACAATACCAGATGGCCGCGCGACAGCGAGCCCAGAACGGTGGCGATCTCGGCCACCAGGGCGTCGGCGGCGTCGCGCTCCCTGGCGTGGATCATGGCGAACAGAGAATAGGGCCATTCGGGCGGATGGCGCGGCCGATGATAGCAATGGCTGACGAAGTCCAGCCCACCGACCAGCCGGCCCGCCTCGGAAATATCGGTATCGGCGACGTCCCACACCGTCATGCCGTTGAAGCGATAGCCCAGGGCGTAATGATTGGGCACCAGCCCGATCCGGCGGATCACGCCGGCGGCCAGCAGCCGCTCCATGCGAGCCATCACATCCTCGGGCGCGGTTCCCACCACCTCGGCGACGGCGTGGTAGGGCCGCTCGACCAGCGGCAAGCCGTCCTGGGTAGCCCGGACGATGGCGCGGTCGATGTCGTCGAGAATACTCATGCCTCGAACCTCAGACCCACGAAAAACTCCTCGGTCTTGGGCATGTCGTGAACTGGAAGTCCGGTGCGGGCCTCAATCTCCGCCAGCACCTCGGCGATCCGTTCGGGGCGTTCGGTGGCGACCACGAACCACATGTTCAAGGCGTGCTCGCGGGCATAATTATGCGCCACCTCGGGGAAGGAGTTGACGATGTCGGCCACCTCGTCAAAGCGTTCGGCCGGAACCTTCATGGCGGTCAGGGTCAAGCCGCCGCCCATCTTCTCCGCATGCCACATGGGGCCGAACCGGCTGATGGTGCCGGCCTCGCGCAGGGCCTTGATCCGGGCCAGCAACTCGGCCTCGGCCAGCCCCAGCGCCTCGGCGGCGGCGGCAAAGGGGCGCTCGACGATGGGAAAGCCCCCTTGCAGGGCGTTGATGATACGGCGATCGATGTCGTCCACGTTTTTTACTCCGCCGCGCTGCGTCGGCCATAGCGGGCGCCGGTCTGCTTGAAGCGTCGGGTCGAGAACAGCACGGCGTGGCGATGATGGCTAAGACCGTGCCGTTCCGCCAGCGCCTTTATCGCCGCCTCGACCGCGTCGCGGTCCCGGCCGTGGATCATGCAGAACAGGTTGAACGGCCAGTCCGGCAGCCGCCGGGGACGGCGGTAGCACAGCGTCACCTCGGGCGCGTCGCCCAACAGGCGGCCAAGCTCGCTGACCTGATGGTCGGGGATATCCCACACCGCCATGGCATTGGCACGAAAGCCCAGTTCGTGGTGCCGGACGATCACCCCGAAACGCCGGATGATGCCGGCCTCCTTCATGGCGGCGATCCGGGCGATCACCTCGTCCTCGGTCAGGCCGACCGCGTCGCCGATGACCCGGTAAGGCCGGTCGACCAGCGCCAGACCGTCGGCCAGAGCCGCCACCAGGGAAAGATCGCGATCACTCAGCTCCATTTGAGGTCAAATCCCAGATCGATGTGGAAATGCTCGACCAACGGCAGATCCAGCACGTCGAGGTCGGTCCGCGCCGCGATGTCGGCCAGCACAGCCTGAACCGCCTCGGCCGAAGGTGCGGTGACCACGAACCACAGATTCAGCCGATGCTCGCGCTGGTAGTTGTGATTGACCTCGCAATAAGAGCTGACCAGGGCCGCGATCCGCTCCAGCTCGTCGGGGGGGACCGCCAACGCCGCCAGGGTGCTGCCGCCCACCGCATGGGGCCGGAACACCGCCCCCACCCTGCTGACCATGCCGCCGCGCGACAACCGCGCCAGCCGGTCGAGCACCTCGGCCTCGTCCACCCCCAGACGCTCCGCCACCGCCGCATAGGGCCGCGCCACCAGCGGAAAATCCTGCTGAAACTCGTTGAGGAGGCGGCGATCAAGGGTGTCCATACTAATGAGTGTCCCTCAATCGCCGGGCGCCCGCTTGCGCTCGCTCTGGCATCTACAGCCCCGTCTTGTGGGCGCGGGACGTGAAAAAGATGCCGCTGGGCTTGGAGGCGGGCAGTTCCGCTACCTGCTCCAGGGTTTCGGTATCGTAGACCACCACTTTGTCGGAATCGCGCGCCGACAGCCACACCCGCTCGCCGCGTGGGGTGAACTCCATGTGCAAGATGGCTTTGCCCGGCTCCAGGGTCTTGATCACCCGCCGGCTGGGCACGTCGATCACCTGAATCACATTATAATCAGGCACCGCGAAGTTGACCCAGATCTGACGGCCGTCGGGACGCGCCATGACGAAGACCGGCTGGCCGGCCACCTCGACACGGGCGGTCTCCTTCCAGCTGGTCTTATCGACCACCAGCACCTGATGGTGGCCGATGGCGGGCAGCCAGACCTCGTTTCCCGCCACCGCCCAGCCGCGCAGATGCGGCATCTTGAACACCGGCAGAGCCACGGCCCCCTTGCCGTAATGGTCGAGGATGCGCCGGACGCCCTTGTCCTGATTCCACAGGTCCAGCAGGGCGATGCCGTCCTCGCCGAACAGACCGGCCAGATACCAACGGCCGTCGCCGGTGATCAAGGCGTCATAGGGCAGCTTGCCGATGCCGGTGAACTTGGTGACCGCCGGCTTGGCCGGGTCGGTCAGGTCGGCGATCCAGATCTCGCCGGCATCGTAAAGAGTGTAGATGAACTTGCGCCCCGGCAGGTCGGCGATGCCGATGACCTTGCTGGGCTTGCCATCGGCGCCGATGGCGGGAATATCGGCCACGGGGGCCAGGGTTGCGGTGTCGAACACCTTGATGCCGCCGGGCGTGTAGTTGGCCACCGCCACCAGCGAGCCGTCTTGCGAGACGGCGCCGCCGATGGAATTGCCCGACTGCACCACCCGCCCGGCGATGGAGCCGGTCAGGATATCCACCTTGGTCAGGCCACCGTCGCGACCGAACACGAAGGCGTAGCGGGCGTCGCGGGAATAGACCAAGGCGGCATGGGACAGATCGCCCAGGCCGGAAACGGTGGCAAGCGCGGTCGAGTTGGTGCTTTCCACCACCAGGACCCGCCCATCGGCGCGCTCCACGACCACCCCCAGATCGCCGGTGCCACGCAATTGGGGCACGCAGGCGGATAGCAGGGCCAGGGCGGCGACGAGCAATCCCCTCATCATTATTTTACGTCTCCCATCAGATAGGCGGCGATCCAGGCCGCGTCGTCGCGGCTCAACATGCTCTTCCAGGGCGGCATCGGGGTTCCCGGCCGCCCCTCCAGAATAGTCTCGATCAGCCCCTCGGCGGAGACCTGGGACAAAAGCTCGGGCAGCAGTGGCGAGCCCAGACCGCCCTTGCGCGTCATGCCGTGGCACGACCCGCAATCCTGGGCAACCATCTCCCGCAGCTGTATCCGGCGGTCAGCCGAAGGCTCGGCGGCGGCCGGCATCGCCAGCCCCCACCCGATCATCAGCACCATCGCCCGTCCCAAACGCATCCGCAAGCCCTCCCAAAGGCTTTTACAGGGATAACAAATAGCATGACGGAGCGGCTTGACGTTGGGCAAGAATCCATGGACCAGCTCAAAAGCTATAAGCCTTGGACCACGCCCGCCCCGGCGACCAACCCAAGGTCGGAGGCGCGGCCCAGGGCCACAACCTTGCCGATGATGATCAGGGCCGGCGGCCTGACCCGCCAGTCCTCTATCGAGGCCGCCACGGTCGCCAGGACGCCGCGAAGGGTCCGGCTGGCTCCGCTGGTGCCACGTTCGACCACCGCCACCGGCGTGTCGCCGGGCAGGCCCGCCCCCATCAGGCCATCGGCCATGCGCCCGATGCTGGCGACCCCCATATAGACGACCAGGGTGCAGGAGGGATCGGCCAGGGTCGCCCAGTCCAGGTCAAGGTCGCGATCCTCGCTGAGATGACCGGTCACCAGCCGCACGCTACGCGCCACGTTGCGATGGGTCAGCGGAATGCCGGCGGCGGCGGCGCAGCCGGCGGCGGCGGTGATGCCGGGCACCACCTCGACCGCGATGCCGTAGCGGGCGAGGTACAGCAACTCCTCGCCGCCCCGTCCGAACACAAAAGGATCGCCGCCCTTCAACCGGACCACCCGCCGGTCGGGGCGCGCCAGACTGACCAGCAAATCATTGATCTCGTCTTGGGGCAGCAGATGATGACCGCTTTCCTTGCCCACACAGATCCGGGTGGTGCCGGGCGGGATCAGATCCAAGATGCCGTCACCGACCAGACGGTCATAGACCACCACATCGGCCGACTGGATCAGACGCAGCGCCTTGACGGTCAGCAGGTCGGGATCGCCGGGACCGGCGCCCACCAGATGAATCAAGGGCGGACCGTCGCACGCCATGCCGCTCACTTGGTTACTTCGATCACGCCGGTCATCTCGGGATGGGGGCCGCAGCGATAGGGGTAGACCCCCGACTTGTCAAAAGTCCGCTTCCAGCTTTCGCCGGGAAACAGCCGGTCGGATTCCGGCAGCCCTTCCTTTTCGAACAGGACGCTGTGGCTGGTGCGCTTTTCGTCATTGACCCACTCGACGGTGGTGCCGGGCTTGATCGTCAGGGTGCGCGGCATGAACAGCATCTTGTCCATGCCGACCCGAACGGACTCGCCGGCCACGGCCGGGCCGGCGAGGGTGACGAGAATGAAAGCGGCCAACACCAGACGACGCATCGTCGCCTCCCCTGCCGGAGCCTACTGCTTCACCGCCTTGATCTCGCCCTCGGCGTCGAGGCCGAGACGAAGGTCGAGCGAAACATGATGGAACCGGCCGGTGGTGTGGTCGTCATGGACCGCGAAGCCGACGGTATAGGTCTTTCCGGCCTCCAGGGCGACGGTGCCGGGCTGGTCGGCCTTGAGCTTACGGCTCATGGTCACCACCCAGTTTCCACCTTCCTTCTTGCCGGCATAGGTCACGTCGGCGCCGGCCTTCAATACCCGCTCGGCCAGGACATAGCCCTGCTCGGTGGCGCCGCTGGACTTGAATCGGGTCAGATCGAGGAAGGCGCCGGCCTTCAGCATGGCGTCCAGCTCGGCCTGCGGCTTGACCTTGTCCCAGTTGTCGCGCTTGGCGGTATCGAACTGGGTCCGGCTTTCCGGGACGTATTTGCTGACATAGCCGGCCTTGGTGTCGATGCCCTTGGCCGCGCCCAACGCAGCCGCCGCCGGAGCGGTCGGCATGTCGCGGGCGTCGGAGTGGCACGAGGTCCAGCAGCCCGAACGCGCCGCCATGTCGACCTTGCCGCCA
>JAUSFB010000064.1 GCA_030651575.1 Phaeospirillum sp. | reverse complement strand
CAGCAGACCCTCGTAAACTTGGGTGCGCACTGCCATCCACCAGTCGACCGACGATTGGAATTCGCACAGGATGTACAGGAACACATCCTCGCCGC
Organism: Phaeospirillum sp.; assembly: GCA_030651575.1. Lineage (GTDB taxonomy): Bacteria > Pseudomonadota > Alphaproteobacteria > Rhodospirillales > Magnetospirillaceae > Phaeospirillum. The sequence goes on along the minus strand of JAUSFB010000064.1, from coordinate 17,579 downwards.
CGCTCGTGGGCATCCGCCAGATCACGTCGCCTTCACGCCGCTTGCCGTCGCGGTCATGGAACTTGGCGTTGATCCGCTCCATGCGGGCGAAATCCAGCCCGACCGCCATGGCCTCGGGCACGAACTCACGCACAAGCTGTTCCGCCATCAGCGGATGGGAGAACAGGCGATGGTAGAGGGCGTCGGGACCAGACATGCCCAACCGTCTATCACGGCAAGCCTGAGATGTCATCGACTGGCCACCGGACAGACTGGCCACCGGCAGATTGTTCTCCCCCATTCTACACATCGGGTCCTCCTTCGGCGGATGGTTTCGTGGCCAATCGTCATGTCTAGAAAAAGCGTCCCGAATAGGGAAAGCTGGCGGGGGCTGACCAGAACGTGCTCCGTGCCGCCGCAGGCCGGGCAGACGAACCCGTTGGGCCAGCGTATCGTAAACACTGCGGTGCGGCAGGTTTTCGACCAGCCGCCCGGTGCGGCCCGCCGCCTTTTCCTGGTCGAGCTGATTGACCAGATCGACCAGATTATAGAAGCGCCCGCGAGCATGGGATCATGTCTCCTTGATGTCGGGGGTGGCGGGGCGTTGACCGGGCGCCGAAGGGATGCCGGCCCGCCCTTGCGGAACGGGCAGCCTCGCCGCTGTCTCAGGGGGTGTTGGGCTTAGCGTGAAGGTCAGCTTGCCGGTCTTGACCGTGCGGGCCGCCTCGAAGGCGGTACGGATGTGGGCGGGCCAAGCGCCGTATTTGCGTTCCGGCACCTTGAAGGCGGTCTCGATGTATTCGCTCGGATCATCGCCGCTGGCGCGGATGGCGCCATCCATGGCGCCGGCCGATCTGCACGCCGCCCTCGATCGCTTCGAGGCACTCTGGGATGAGCTGTTCCCGGCCGAGCAGGCCCGTATCCTCCAGCTTCTGGTCGAGAAGGTCAGTATCGCCACCGACGGCGCCGAAATCCGCCTGCGGGCCGAGGGACTGGCCAGCGTCATCGCCGACATCACCGCCCAGACCGGCGACAGGAGCGCGGCATGACCGAAATCCGCATCGACACCTTCACCATCCGGGTTCCGTTGACCCTGCGTCGCCACAGCGGGCGCAAGCTGGTGATCGTGCCCGAGGGCCAGGGCGTGCCGGTGCGCGCCAAACCCACCCCCGACGACACCCTGCTGAAGGCGCTGGCCCGCGCCCATCGCTGGAAGCGCATGCTGGAATCCGGGCAGGTGGCATCCCTGAACGAGTTGTCCGAAGCCGAGAAGATCAGCCCATCCTACCTGACCCGCATCTACCGCCTGACCTTACTGGCCCCCGACATCGTCGAAACCATCCTCGACGGCCGCCAGCCGCGCACCCTTCAACTGGCCGATCTGATGGACGACATGCCGGTGGAATGGGACCGGCAGCGGGAGCGGTACGGGATGGCGGCGCGGTGACCGGGCGCACGAATCTCGGCGGGACCATGCATATTGACAAAAGAACGGAATAGAAACACCCTGCGGTAGTCGCCCTTGCCGCAGGAATACCGCCATGGCCCTCGAAACCTTGTTCATCTGCCAGCCGTACATCCTCGGCAAAAGGGGTGGGCTGAAGCCTCCCAGGGGTTAGCGATAAGTGTGGATGGGGCTTACGTAAAGAATTGTCCCTAACGCATTGAGGGACAAGGAGATCGAGCCGGTCGGCAGCATAGCGCTGCCGGCCGGCTTTCTCTTGTGGCCAAAAGTTCGAATTGCCGTTCTGATTTCTGGATTTGGCATTCTCTCTGTTTGCGAGTCCAAGGCGCTGCGCTATGATTGCGCGCATTGCCAGGGGAGGGAATTCATGACGGAGGATGCCGATGGCCGAGGACGCGCGGAAGCAGCGCTGCTCGATCTCGCGATCGATGGCTGGCGCGTGTCCCGGTTGTTCGCCCGTGTGCTGACGAAACTTGATGCAGGAGAAGGCGTCCGATACGCCAATCAGGTTCGTTACTTCGTCAAAAGGGTTGAGGAATCGCTCGATGCGGTGGGGATGCGCCTCGTCAATCTCGAGGGGCAACCCTACGACACGGGGCATCCCGCTTCGGCCCTCAACATCGAAGACTTCGCCCCGGACGACCTTCTTTTCGTCGAGCAGATGCTCGAACCCGTGATCATGGGGCCGAACGGCATCGTCAAGACCGGCACAGTCATTCTCAACAAGGTCGACAGAACATGACCACCTACGTCGGAATCGATCTCGGCACGACCAACAGCGCCATCTGCTCCTTCGATGGCGAGAACGTCCGGCTCTACAAGAACCCGGAACAGGGCGACGTCACTCCGTCGGCCATATTCTTCGATCGTCGTGGCAACAAGTACGTCGGCGCCCGCGCCTACAACGACGCGCCGCGCAATCCGGGGAACGCCGCCACGCTGTTCAAACGCATGATGGGCACCTCCACCCCCGTGAAGCTGACGTCCGTGAACCGCGTCATGACCCCGGAAGAATGCTCGGCCGAGATTCTGCGGGTGCTGTTCGGATACCTCCCCGAGGAGATGCGCAACGCGTCCGACGTCGGCACCGTCATTACCGTTCCGGCCGCCTTCAACGCCATGCAGCGACAGGCCACCACAAACGCCGCTGAGATGGCCGACATCGGCAAGGTCGCCCTGATGCAGGAACCCGTGGCCGCCGTGATGGCGGTCATGCGCAGCCGTCGGACCGACGGCATGTTCCTGATCTACGATCTGGGCGGAGGAACGCTGGACATCGCCCTGGCCGAGAGCATCAACGGACGTGTGAATCTGCTGTCGCACGGCGGCATCGAGATGTGCGGCGGCCGAGACTTCGATCGCGGCATCGTCGATAACGTCGTGAAGCCGTGGCTCCGCGACCAGTTCGATCTGCCGGAGGATTTCGTCGTCGATCCACAGTATTCGACGCTCGTCCGCATGGCCGCATGGGCCGCGGAGAAGGCCAAGATCGCGCTTTCCTCCCGCGACGACGCCGTGATCACCCTGGACGAAAGCCAGATCGGCCTCCGGGACCGCGCCGGAACCGAGATGTACCTCGACGTCCCGTTCGACCGCTCCGCGCTGGATCGCATCATCGCCGACAAGGTCGAGGAGTCGGTCAAGGCCGCCCGCGACACCCTGGAGAAGGCGGGGCTCGATCCCAACGACATCGAACGCGTCGTCTTCGTCGGAGGCCCCACCCATTACAAGCCGCTCCGCGACAAGGTCGCCTTCGAGCTGGGCATCGCGGCCTCGACCGACGTCGATCCGATGACCGCCGTCGCCGAAGGCGCCGCCGTGTTCGCCGAATCCATCGACTGGTCATCGCAAAGCCGGGGGCGGAAGAGTTCCCGCGGCTCGATCAGCGCCGGCGGCTCCCTGCAGATCGGCTTCAGCTTCCTTTCGCGCGTGCCCGACAACCGCACGAAGATCCTGGCTGTTCTCAAGGGGCAGGCCCTTCCTGGCGCCGAATTCCAGATCGACAGCCTCGATACAGGCTGGTCGTCCGGACGCATGCCGCTCAGGGACGGCGCGGCCATCGACGTTCCACTCGGCAAGCCCGGAGAGAACGTCTTCAAGGTCTTTGTCTTCGACGCGTCGGGCGGCGCCATCGTCGTCGAAAACGACCGCATCGCGATCGCCCGCACCGCGGCCAGCATCGACGCCATCCCGGCCTCGCACTCCATCGGCGTGGAGATCCGCGAGAGGATCGGAGGACGACCGACGCTGGACTATCTCGTCATGGAGGGCGACCGGCTCCCGAAGAAGGGGAAGAAGATCTACAAGGCCGAGGAATCGCTGAAGGCGGGCAGCGCGGATTCGCTCCGCTTCAAGCTCTGGGAGGGCGAGATCCGAGATCCCGTCACGGACAACCGCTTCGTCGGGATGTTCGAGGTCAGAGGGAACGAGTTCGAGGATGGCGTCATCCCTGCTGGCGCAGACCTGATCTGCCATTACGAGGTCCGCGATTCGGGCGAGATCGACGTGGAGGTCGAAGTCCCCTGCATCAGCGGTTCCTTCAAAAATCCCGGCAACTTCTACTCCTACCAGGAAGGGCAAATCGACTACACCAAGGCCGGCCAGCGCATCGTCGACGAAGCCGCAGCGGCGACTAAGCGAGTCGAGGAGATCTCGGCGAAGGTGGACGATCCGAGGCTCGCCAAGGCGCGGGAGAAGTTGGAGAACGCCGCCCGCGTCGGAAATCGCGAGGGCGACGCCGAAAGCGCCAAGAAGGCCATGGACGAGGTTCAGGAGGCCAAGCGGCTTCTCGCCCTGTCCCGGAAGGACAACCTCAAGACCATTCGCCAGATGGAACTCGACAGTTGCAGGAAGTTCTTCGACGGGGCCGTCAGGCAATACGCCAAGCCGTCGGAAGAAACCGCGTTCGACAACCTCGCCATCACCGCCCAGCGCGCCATCGACTCCGGAAGCGCGGAATTCGAAAGCCATCTCTCCGATCTGCGGAGCAAGAACTTCGACATTCTGTGGCGGCAGGACTGGTTCGTCGTCGATAGGTTCCGGTACCGGGCGCAGGAGGCGCACCTCTACGTCGATGCCAAGGAGCACGCAGCGCTGGTCGTCCTGGGCGAACAGGCGATCAAGGACGACGACATGCGGAAGCTCCGCGAGGTCGTCTGGCGGCTCGACGTCGCCAAGGTCGGGATGACCGACGAAGGCGACATGCTGGCCTCGTCCAACATTCTGAAGGGATAGGGCGATGGTCCGGGACGCGTGGCTTCCCGTCGGGTTTTCTCTGCCCGACGGATCGAAGACGAAGAAGGTCCTCGCCGATGGCGACGGATGGCAGATCGTCGAGATCGGGAAAGGCGGCCGGGCGCTGATCGTCCGCGACGAGCTGGCCGCGCGCTGGATCGCGTCGGGACTCGTCGAGGACGGGCGCATGACCGAGTTCGCCTTCGGAAGCGACAGGCTCCGCTCCATCGCCTTCCCCTCTGGGCGCCTGATGGCACCCGTCCACGACTGCAGATCCCCGAACGATAAGTCCGAAGCCCTGGCCTTCGCCGTGGCGATGAAGGCGTCGCGGGAAATCAACCCCGAGAGCGGGTTCCAAGACGCCATCTACGTCGAGCCCCTGTCCCGACTTCTTCCGACCTACGCGATCACGTCGAGGACGGCCGACGAGGTCGTGCTGGGCTTCTGGCTGACGGGTGGAATGCCCGTCGCCGCGACCTCGTTCCGCCGCCTGTGCCAAGCGCTGACCTGGCTCCCGCGTGAAAGCGTCAGGGACATCGTCGAGGCGGCAGGTCTCGCCCCCGACGATTCCGTTCCCACCGACCGGGCACGCGATGGCGGAGAGAAGATACGAACCGTCGAAAAGCCATCGACCGCGAGGAAGGAGGGGAAGGGCGAACCTTTCTCGCTTCCCGGGCGCCCCGCGCTCGAAGCCTTCATCCGCGAACACGTCATCGACATCGTGGAAAATAGGGAACGTTACGAAGCTCTGGGGATCGGCTTCCCATCGGCGGTCGTCCTCCACGGCCCGCCTGGCTGCGGCAAGACCTACGCCGTGGAACGGCTCGTCGAACACCTCGGATGGCCCGGCTACCACATCGACGCATCGAGCGTCGCCAGCCCGTACATCCACGAGACCAGCCGCAAGGTGGCGGAGATGTTCGAGACGGCGATCAAGAACGCCCCCTCCGTCCTCGTGATCGACGAGATGGAGGCTTTCCTCGCCGAGCGCGACTCCGGCTCAGGCCAGCATAGGGTCGAGGAAGTCGCGGAGTTCCTGCGTCGGATTCCCGAGGCCGTCGCGAACCGGGTGCTGATCGTGGCCATGACCAACAGGCTCGACATGATCGACCCCGCCATCCTGCGCCGCGGTCGTTTCGACCACGTCATCGAGATCGGCCCGGCCGACGAGAAGGACGTGGAATCCTTGCTGGAGACCCTTCTGTCCAAGCTTCCCGTCGAGGAAGGCATCGACATCCCCGTCATCGCGAAGAAGCTTGCCGGACGACCGCTGTCCGACGTGGCCTTCGTGGTCCGCGAAGGGGCGCGGCTGGCGGCCCGGGGCGGCAAGGACAAGATCGCCGGAACCGACCTGCAGGCGGCCTTGAAATCCACACCCGCGCGGAACCAGGAACCCGAACGCCGTATCGGCTTCGTGTGAGGAGCCCGGAAGCATGAAGGACGAACGGCGCGGCTTCTCCGGTTTCAACGACATGGTCTCGGATCTGTCGGACCTCCCCGAGGCACCGCCTCCAACTCCTCTCCCTCCGGCCAAAAACGCCAGCTCCCTCGACGACGACGACAAGCCGACGCCAGGGCTCAAGAAGCCTTCTGAGCCGAAGTCGGGAGCAAAGATCTTCTTCATCGTGGCTGGAGTGCTTGTCGCCGTGATCGGTCTGGTCTACGTCAGCTCGCAGCCGAAGACGCCGACTTATTCCCCGCCGCCCGCGAAGACCTCGCCACCTCCGTGGGCTCAAGCACCTCAGGTCCAACAGCCGAGCCCAGCGGCGCCCGCGCCACCCTTCGAACAGGCGCCCGAACCGGGACAGGTCGCCGTCGTCGGCGTCGCCCAGCTCCGCTACTGCCTATCCCAGAGCATCCGCATCGACGGCGCTGAGAAGGTCATAGACACGACATCCCAGAATGCGATTGACCGCTTCAACGGTCTGATCGCCGATTACAACTCACGATGCGGAAGTATCCGATACAGAAAGAGCGACTTCGAGTCGATCAATCCGGGCATCGTCCTCCGCCGCGACGCGCTTGAAAAGGAGGGCATCGCGCTCGTCAGGAATCCTTCCAAGCCATCCGCCGGACGCTGAGAAGAGGCAAGAACATGACACGCGACGTCCCGACCGCCTCCTCGCCCATCCTCCGCAATCCGTTCCACCTGCTGGGCGTGAGCTCTCGGGACGGACGGCACAGGATCGTCGAAGCCGCGGACGAGAAAGCCCTCGAACTCGATTCCGAAGTCTGCTCGAAGGCGCGCGGCGACCTGACGAACCCGAGAAACCGTCTGGCTGCCGAGCTCGCGTGGTTCCCGGGGCTCTCTCCCCGCAAGACGCAACAGCTCGTCCAGGCCACCGAGCAGAACCCGGCTTCCGTCTTCACCGCGGAGGGGCTGCCTCCGCTGGCGCGCGTCAATCTCATGATCTCGGCCGTTCCCGCGTTGCTGGAGAGCTCCGCCGGCGACGACTGGTTTGACAGGATCATCGACCTGAGCGCCGCCTTCGAGGAGATCGTTCCCGAGAACGTCCTTGCCGACGTGAACGAGGACCGCAAGGTCGCGGGATTCGCGGAAGTGAAATCGGTGGATGCTATTGTAGAAGGACTTTCGGAGCGCAGGCGGGAGCTCAAGGAAGCCCTGCGCTCCATCATGGATTCCCAGCCGCCGATCGAACTGGCCGGCCTCGTCGCCGATCTCGCCGAGTCCGCAACGAACGACGGGACCGAGCACCCTCCGAAGCTTATCGACGACATGATAGACGCCTACGAGATCGGAACGCGCGCCTTCATTGAGAAGGAAGCGGAGAACGTCCGTCTGATCATCGAGCGAATCAAGGCGACGGCGCCTTCCGGAGAGGCGGCGGTGACGCCGCTCGTCGAACGCTTGGAGAAGGTCGTCAAGAACTGGTACGCGGTGGCCAGGCCGATCCAGATCGTCTCCGAGGCCAAAGGAACGACCCACGACCTCAGCCATGCAATCGCCTGGGAGACGCGCGGACTCGCCGCCTACCTGAACCGGGAACACGAACTTCTGGATTCTTCACGGCGGCTGATGAGGCTCATCCAGGACGCGTTCGGCAACGTCGCCGAGGTCAAGGAACAGGTCGATGACGACGTGAAGGTGCTCGCCGATATCGCTCGCAAGAAAGCCGTCGAGGAGAAGACGAAGCCCGTCTACGAACTCTGCAAGGCGGCGCTGGACGAGGTTGAAGGCGCGCCCGCATCCGGCGACAGCGAGGGGCGGAAGGTCCTCGACGCCGCGAAGCCGCTGATCGCCGGTCTGGCTGGTCAAGGCGTGGACGATGCGTCCATCCGGGAGGTCGAGGATTTCCTGGCCATGACGGCGATGCGCTGCGCGGTCGCCTTCGGCAACGCGACCGACAAATGGACCCCGACCGTCGCGCTTCTCGAAGAGGCCGAGAGGCTCGTTCACGACCCCGAATTCGCAGGACGCATCAGGACGAATCTCGACACCTGTCGCAAGAACCATCGCCTCTACGACGAGCTCGAACCCGTGACGTCTGCGCCCTCGCTCAGGACCATCAACGGCTTTGGTTTCACGGTCTATTTCAAAAGCGACTTCGACCAGGATTCCGGCTCCTACATGGTCACCTACTATTTCGTCACCCTGATGTTCCCGCTCTTTCCAATCTGCCGCTACAGGGTTGTCACGGCCGGTAACGGATACCGCTTCCTCGGAAAAGCGCCGCTGCGGACCTTCGATAAATGGCACCTAGCCATTTCAATCCTCACCATCCTCTACATGTTCGTCCAGGGGCGTTGAGCCATGACCGGCGATGCACCGAGGGAACGTCGCCATGACATCGCGTGCGGACCAACGAACCATGAAAGCCATTCCTTCTTCGAAGACCATCCGGCGGCGCTTGGATCTGCTGCGTCACGCCATGGCCTCCGCCTCCCTTGAGGGCGTTCCAATCGACGAAGCGACCCAGAGATGGATCGACGATTTCGCCCATGACCGCCCATTCCACTCCCATACTCTTTCCGGTGCCAATAAAAACAGCGAAACGGTCAACAGCTTTTGGCACCGCAACTCTTTGAATTACTTGCGACTTCAAAACCCGTACCTTTCTGGCGCAGTCAACAGCCGTTGGAGAAAACGGGCGGCAGAGAAGATAAAATGGTGAAAAACGGGCCAATTTAAGGCGGGCAAGGTCAACAGTTACAGGCAACAAACGGCGCAGAACCTTGGGCTTTCGCCCAAGGCTCTATGCGTCAGAGAATCTATTCTTTGGAAGCAATGGCGGAGGGAAGAGAGCTAGGAAAGAACCTTCTCCGCAATCATTCCAATTGGTTAGTCACTGCGCCTATGGCATAGTCCGTCACGCTCCATCCTCCGCCATCCGCCATGCAGCCTCGAACCGCTCGCGGCTGGCTTGGCGGAGCTTTTGCAGACCGGCGATCCGGGCCATGGCGGTCAGAGCGGCTTCCCCATCCAGTCCCTTGGCCTTGACCTCGCGGACCAGGGCGGCCAATTCGGGCAGGGCGATTTCATCCACCGGCCGGGGCTCGTCACCAGCCGGGCGATGCGCTTGGCCAGGACATCGTCGCGGACAGCGTCAGTTCCACATCGGCAAGCGCGGCATCTTCATCGGTCACGACAGCCAATTCGCGCAGGAAGGGGACGGAATTCTGATGGAAGGCGAGATTGAGGCGCGGTGTCAGTGATGCTTCGATCCGAACCATCGGCACGACGGAACCTTGCTCGTTCATCTCCCCCTCCCTATCGCGAGGCGCAAGACGGAGAGGATACTCGCTATAAGGGTTTTAACAACCGGGAACATGGAATATGGTCGTTCAAACTTCCAGAAGTCTTCGCCGCTGACATGGCCGAGGCGGGCGAAGGTGATCGTTCCCCAGGTTCCCTTGGCGGTCTTCTTCGATCCGGTTTCGGAGGGTTGCAGAGAGTTCAGAAGTGCTTCCCATTCTCCTTCTTCCAAATTTTGGATAACCTCACGCATTGCTTGAAGGGAACATTTCCACGATGGGCGCCAGCACGGCCCAGGACCGTTCTCTTGTGCGCGACCTGCTTGAGGCGAAGCCGCTGGCTTGGGACAGACTCGTGCATCGCGTTGCCGATACGGTCTGGACAGCCTGCCGATTGCTCTGTGGGGATAACGCCGACGCCCGTGCGGCCTTTTCGGATGTCATGGAGGCCCTTCGCGCCGATGGATTTCGGCGGCTGCGGGCCTATAACGGGTCCAGCAGGATCGAGACCTTCGTCGCCCTGGTGACCAGGGATGTGCTGGCCGAGCGGTTGTTGCGGCTGTTCCAAGCCCATTCTGCGACCGATGGCTGGACCGCGTTCGAGCGCTTCTTTGCCGCCGACATCAATCGCATCATCAACCGCCGCCTTCCCGGAGCAGATCGTGCGGATTTGCGCCAGGATGCCTACCAGGACATCTGCGTGGCGTTGATCGCCGACGATTACCGGCGACTGAAGGCATATCGCGGCATCGGCAGCTTCACCGGCTTCGTGCTGCACATGGTGGATCGGTTGTTGATCGACTTCATCCGCAGCACCATGCCGCTGGGGCGGCAAAGAGCCGAGGCCCAGACAACGGAATGGGAGGACATCCCCTCGGATCAGCCATCGCCGGAAGATGCCCTGTTGGAGCAGGAAGGGGAACGTCTGCTGTCCCTGGCATCCGAGGTTCTGCGGGAGGCCGCCGCCGCCCTTTCCGAGACGGAACGCCTGTACCTGCACATCGCATTGGGCAGCGGAGAACCGATCCCAGCCCGAGAGGCGGCGCGTCAGATGCAACGACCGGTGGAAGAGGTCTACAAGCTGAAGCAGCGGGTCATGACTCGGCTGCGAGAAACCCTGGACAAACATCCGGCGGTCAAAATGTGGAAGGCGTCCGTCTAATGGTTCAGCGAGGAGACATCAGACCGTGACCCCCGGCCCCCTTCATGCGCTGTTCGAGCGGCTTTTCGGCGGCACCGATGATCCGGCGAAAGATAGCGCCCATGCGCGTCAGGCCGCCCACCTTGCCGCCGATCTGGATCGCGGTGAATCGGACACACTGGATGTTGCCCAACTGGCCGCCTATCTGGATGGTGGGTTGGATGAGGCAGCCCAACAGGACATCCATGCCCACCTGTCGCAATCGCCTGCGGCCTTTCATGAGGCCGCCAGCGCCGATGCATTCCTGGAAGCGCTGGCGGCGGCACAGGAAACTGCTCCGGCGGACTTGGTGGCATCCACCATCGCGATGAGCCGACCGGCGGCGGTATCGCCATCATCACCGCGCCGGTCGTTCCCGATCTGGAAATGGTCCGGGGTGGTGCTTGCCATGGCGGTCGCGGCCATCGTTGCTGTGGTCATCGTCAATCGGCAACCGGTCCCCACCGATGCCACCGCGCCGATCACAGCCAAGGCGGTTCCGAGTCCGACGATGGCACCTGATGCCCCGAAGGTCGCCCAACCGCAAATACCCAAGGGGACCGATCATGCTCCAGTGATGGCAGGCAAGAAGGAGCCACCCGCCAACTTGGCCCCGGCAGCATCGGAGGAAACCATGCCGTTGCCGTCATCGCGCGGGGATTTGCCGAAAATGGCCCCGCAGAACTTCGATACAGTGCCGGGCAGCCGACCACCAAACCGCTGAGGATTTCGTTGTCAAAATCTCAGGGGCGTTCGCCTAACGGATTGTGAGTCGATCTCCAGCCGTTAGGGCTACCTCTCTTGAAACGCCCCCGCGATTTTCGCCCTGATCATTACGCTATGTGCCGCCATTACCGCACTGCCAGTGCTGGCCGCCGCCTGCTTCACGCCCGGTGGGGCCACCTTCATGTCGCACCCAACGTCACCATGTCGGCCCAAGGATTACTAGCGTCAGGCGATTCCGTATTCATGGCCTCGCCCTTGCCACAGGCAGAAGTTTTGCATCTGATCTCCCGAATATCCGCCTCCAACTCTAGGAACGTCTTGGCTCCCCGGAGCTTGCCTTGCAATAGGATATTATAGGCGGGATCCTCCGTCAGATCGTCTCAGCATGTAAGGTTTGTCAGGGCGATACCCCATTCTCGCGAAGGAAGCTGGCCACCTCGTCACGATGAACCGCGAAGTTCAAATTCTCCGTGGCCTTTGCATTGACCTTCCAGGTCGCAACACCGATGACCGCCCCGTCTTGATAGACCGGCCCGCCAGAATTGCCGGGGCTGATCGAGGCGTCGAGTTGGACGTAGGATACCAACCCGCTGCCCACGCCGCTTGCAGGCGGCATCGCGCGCACTTGGCTGACGATCCCTCGGGTGAGCGTGTATTGCAAGCCCTGCGGATGCCCCACGACTTCCACCGGGGCGCCAACGGTGATCTCCTTGGTTCCCATCTTCACCGGAACGCTGGGCGTCGTGCTCTTGATCAAAGCCAGATCCCGGCGCTTATCGGTCGTGATGACCTTGCCGTTGATGTCGGCACCTTCATAGGTCTTCATCGTGATGAAGGACTGCCGTCCGACGACGTGCTCGTTGGTCAAGATGACGTCCGAAGTCACGAAGAAGCCACTACCGATGGAATCGGCGGTGCGGATCACGACCACGGACCCGAAGCGACGGTCCGCGCCGCCCGCGCCCGCACCTTCCTTCTGCCCGCCATGGACCTTCGGCTGGGTCAGGTTGGAAGCGAAGGCCTTGCGATCGAAAGCCGCGGAGGCCTGCTGCCAACTCGCGCCATGCTTCTCGCTTCCCTCCGCGATCATCGCGACCAAACTTGCTGTCACCGCCTGCTTCTCCCATGCATCGACGGCAGCCTCCGTTACATAAGACGAACTGCGGCCCGAGCCTTGATCCTTCTCATGGGCCTTGTAAGCCAAGGTGAAGTTCTGCGCTGAATCCAGGGCCTTGGTGTAGGAATCGACGATCCCACCTTTGGCCCGCCCCACGAACACGGCGAGTTCCGCCGACTTGGAAGTCGAGATGACCGCCGTTTCAAAGGTGTAGGGCTGGTAGACGGGCTTTTGGACCGTCTGCGGGGTTGATTGGAGCTGAGCCTGCGCGTTGTTGAATTTCTCCGTCGCCGCGATCATCCCAAGGCTCGCGGCCAATTGAGAGAAGCCGTTCGGCTGGCAGCCGAACTGATTGCAGATGACGTCATTGGAAGCTGTGATCTGCTGAGTTCGGGCGTTGGCCATGAGCTGCTGCGCGCGCTGCATGTTCAGCATCGCCGTCTGGTAATCAGGGTTCGGAACCGATTGATAGCCCGCGAGGAAACTTGAGTTGACGTTATTGTAGCTCCCGACCTTGCGGTTCAAGCTGGCTCGAGTCGGTCCCACCGCCATGATGAAATCGGCATTTTGGGATCCACCGCCCAGGGAAGTGGCGGTCTTCCAATCGAACGGGATGTCCCGACTGACCGTCACTGGGAAGGGCGCCCCCTCAGCCGAAGCGGTGTAGACAGCCACCGAGACGGGGATCGTCTTGGGCGCGATGGATGCGCCAAGAGTCCGCTTGTAAAACATCACGATCTGCTGGATAGAGCCGGTCTTGGCCTTTTGCCGGAAGGATTCCTCGACTTCCCTGTTCAATTCCTCCTTCACCATGCGATTTTGGGAGGCCCAAGACGAATAGGCCCGGGCGAAGGTGAAGATCCGCTCGTCATCGCCCTTCGGGTCGAAAGAGGCCTTCATCCGCTCGACAAGGACGCCGGGAATATCCACTGACACAGGAAAGTCCGCGAAAAAGTTTCGACCAGAGGCCAGGTTCTCGCTGCGAAGCTGGGCCGGAGCGTCGGATGCGATCCTCTGGGTGATGCCCGCGAGAACCTGCTGGAGGGCTCCGATGCCTTCGGCACGACGAGGGCCGACTGTGAGCCTGTGATCGCCGTATCCATAAAGGACGGATCGCGCGAACGCCAACGACGACCTGGCCTGCGCCCACTTCTCGCGCGGTTGCGGCCAAGACACAGCTGACGCTTTAGCGATCGCTTCGTCGATCTTGGGCTGCCAGCTTTCATTGTAGCCGATGGCAGCTTGGGACAGAAGCCCTTCGACCTTGCCGGCATTGGCCGAGAAATAGGTATCTTGGTCGTCGATGAGCTTCACGGCTTCGTCGAAGCTGCGCTTGGCCACGAGGTCCTTAAGGTGGTCGGCCTGGGAGTAAAAAATTGAATACCCGCTCGCAGGCGGCCCTCCATTGGGGTTCGCGCAGCCGGTCATCACAAGCGCCAAGGCGGCAACCAGAAGCTGTTTCCTCATCATTCACTCCCCTTCGAGCTTAATAGGTGACCAAGACCCTGTTCTCCCCGATCACCTGCGGATGCTGCGGTTGATTCCATTCGCGGCGCGCGTGCCGATCCACCGTCGAAGCTAAGTAAGCGCCGAGGACTTGAGTATCGACGATCCGGCCGGCCGAACCGGACAACCCTTCGAGAAGATGCAGCGTGAGCATGCTCATCCCCGACTCGTCATCGGCCCATGACGTCTCATCAGCTTGGCTCGCCGAGACGAGCACCATGTTCGGCCCCAACGCGGCCTCTCCGGCCGGACGCACCATGATCGGTTTGGCGGACGCCAGCAGCGGACCGTCGGCCGACAGGCCCGTGAAGCAAGCATCGAGCACAATCAGCACTTGATTGGCGCCAAGTTGGGCGAGCTGTTCGATCAATTCTCGACGCGAATACCCCGAAACCTTGGCGGTGTCCGGGCGGCTATCCGTCGGCATCAAACGGGCATCGTCGCCGGCTGGGATTCCGTGGCCCGAGTAATAGACCAAGACGGTCGTCTTGCCCCTTTCCACGAGATTGGGTAAACGGGATTTGAAAATACCCTCCATGGTGCCCTTGGTCGCGTCCAGTTCGAAGAGGATGTTCTCTTTGGGAAGTCGCAGGGCTGTCTCGGAGAACTGCCGAACTGCACGCGCATCGTTGGCGGCGAAGCGGACCTTCGGGATGCCGGACCCATAAGAACGATTGCCAATGATCACGGCGACCACATTGGTCGGATCCGCGACAGCGGCGGGCCTGAAGGCCCACTGCTTGACGGTTGCCGGGGTGCGACCATCTTCGAGCCGGTCGAGATGCTCCTCCTGAGTACGGATGCTCAAGAGAAGCCGCTCGCGCTCGGCAGCCACTGCCAGACGCTGCTCCGCCTCTTGCATGCGCCGTGCGACATCGGCCTCCCGACGCCGCAGATCATCCAAGCCGGGGTCCGTTCCAATCCCGGAGGCGATCGATGCGAAGTGTCTGCGGTTCTCCTGCATTAAGGCTTCGATGTCCGCAGTTTGCGGCCGCACTTTGGGTACGTCTGGCACCGAGAGTGGAATATCGCGGACGGTCGCCACGGTCACGGGCTCGGCCGATTTTCCTTCTCCCATGGTCGCATCGAAGGATAAGCCGGCGACCGACACCGAGATCTTGGACATGAGTAGGCGCGGCCCATTCATCCGAAATTCTACGACTGTCTTAGCCGCCGATGCCTGATCCTTGACCAGCGGGGCCTTATCGATGGGAACGGGCAGGGTAATCGCACGCTCGAAGGGCGCTCCAGCGGCAACGAGCCTGCCCGAGAAGGCTCGCTTGTCGGCGTCATAGCGAAGCTCCCGGATCTGCGGATCGCCCAGGCGTTCGGTGATGGCCTCGGACAAGAAGCGGGTCCGCATGCCCGGCAAGGCCTTGCGCCGCTGCTCGACCTCGGCTTGGAGCTCGACATTGAACTTGCCGACAGCCTCGTCATATTCGCGGATCTCACGCTCGTAGTTCCTCTGAAGCGCACGGATCGCTTCGGCCCGATCCTGTTCGGCCCGCGCCACCCGTTCTTGGAACGCGACGGTCGTTTCGAATTCCCCTTTGGACAGCACAGGAAGGGGAGGCACAATCGGCTTGCCCGGCGAGATGCGCGAAAATTCCGGAAGACCCAAGCGCAACCAGGCACGGACCTTGGCATCGACCGCCTCGCTCACGTCGGCCAAAGGGTCGATTGTGCCAGTTCGCCCCGACACGACAGACGCGCTCCTGCCCGTAGAGCGCCAGATCAAAGGCTCGGGGAGAGATTCGGGTGCAGCAGATTGGGCCACCGCTGCCGGTAGGCGAAGAACCGTCTCCGGACGGCTTTGGATGCAGGACACCAAGGCACCAGCCGATGCGAGCACTGTTCCTGCCCGAATCGCTCGACAAAAAGTGTCTATGAGGGTTCGCGCCCTCAGCATTCTGTATCCCCCCGTTTGCGATCGTTTGCACACAGCTCTTACCGAAACGAGCAATAATCACACAGACTGCGCTTGTAGGCGAGTCGATCCAAAACCGCATCGCTCAATCTTGTCGAGTTGGATCCTTTGACTGCTCCTTTGTCACATCAGAGATCTTCCTCGCGTCCTGAATGTCCTTCTCCAACTCCTGGAACGCCTTCGACGCCCGCACCTTGCCCTGCAACAGGCTGTTCTTGTTGACCTGATCGACCAGGATGCGGTTGGCGCTGCCCAGTGGATACTGCAACAGGACGTAGGCGCGATATTGCTGCCCGGCGGGAATGAACTTTTTCTCGGTGATGGCGTAGCCGGACAGATTGACGTCGGTGATCAGGTTGCTGGTCACCCGCTCGCTTTCCGCCATGACCTGGGTGTTCTCGCCCGCCCCGGATTCCGACAGGAACTCCTTCATCTTGGACGACAGCTTGCTGTTGATGCGGTCGGCCAGGGACCGCTTGGCCCCCAGCACCGCCTTGTCTTCGGCGAACTGAAGGTCGGTCGAGGTGGCGGTTCCGGGCGCGTAGATCGAGAACTCGTCATTGGGCGGGCAGCCGCGCCGTCCTTCGAAATCGGGAAGGTCGTCGTGGTACAGCAGATCGGGCGAGCGGGGATCGCCGACGCCACGGTGGCGCAGATAGGTCTCGCCGATGGTACCGGCCAGCGGCACGCTGCCACCGAGGATGCGGGCGATCTCCAGGTCGTGGGTCGGTTTCGGCGTCGCCGGACGCACCGGGGGCGGCTGGTCAAGACGCGCGAGCCGAGCCGCTTCCTCGAACAGATCTCGGTCGGACAGGCCGGTGGCATGGTGGATCAGGTCGATGGGGCCGGCGTTTTCGCCGGTGGCATGGTCGAAACCCCAGCCAGCATGGGCGCCGGTCAGGTGCAGGATGCACGAGCCTTCCTTGCGCGGGGCTCTGCCCGACAGGTCGGCGCAGCGCAATGTCCGGCGGTCCTGCGACCACCGCGCCTGCGGAAACAGCCCCGGCAGCCAGTCCGGCGCCGTTGCGGCGAGACGGTCGCGGATGTCGTCCAGGTCGAGGCGGGCCGGCGGCAGCCAGACGTCGTTGAGGTCGATCATGCCAGAATCACCAATCCCTGTTCCGCCCGGGTGATGGCGGTATAGAGCCAGCGGCGGCGATCCTGTTCCGTGCGGCCGAGGCCATCGTCCCAGACAAGGACGTTTTCCCACTGCGACCCTTGGGCCTTGTGGCAGGTGATGGCCCAGCCGAAGGTGGCCTCGGCCAGCTTCTTCTTGTCCCGCCAATCGCGGTCATGGCGGTGGGGATCAAGGGCGACGTGATCCTCGAAATGCCCCTTGTAGAGCATCAGCCGACCCGGCTTGCCATCCTTGGCTGGTGGCCCGATGGCGGTACCTTCCTCGTCGGTGACGATGGCCGAGAAATAGACGCTGCCCTCGTCGACGATGTCGGACAGGGTCAGGAACATGCCGTTGATCAGTCCGAGATCGTTCTGATTCTTGAGGCAGATCACCTTTTCGTCGGAGCCGGTGGGCAGGTAACTTCCACCGAAACCGGCGGCGCGGCGAAGGGAATTGTTGAGCTGGAACCGGGTGGCGTTGCGGCCGCAGATGACCTGACCACCGCGCAAGGCTTGCTGGGGCGTGACGTCGGCCATCCGCATCTTCCACGCATGGTCATCGTACTGGCCGAAGCCGATGGGCCGTCCTTCACGAGCCATCGTTGCCAGCCGG
>JAUSFB010000063.1 GCA_030651575.1 Phaeospirillum sp. | reverse complement strand
TTCCAGCAGATCACCTTCCACGGATCGCCATCGGCCCGCAGCCAGACGATCCTGGCATCGACCGGATCGAGATGGCGCAGCCAGGGCAAGGTTTCGTCCATGCGGGTAATGGCGGCGGCCGAGGGCGGCGGACGGCGGAGCGTCACGTCCTCTGTCGCCAAGCACTCCTGGATATAGGGCGGCCATGTACTGGCGTGGCCCTGAACCCGGACTTCGGGCAGGCGGCGCAGGGTGTCGGCGGCTTCGGCGAGGCGTTCCTCGACCAAGGACGGCGTCCAGTTCATCGGACACCTCCCTGGGTGTCGATGGCCCAGGTCAGGATGGCCAGGGCATCGGCCTCGTTGTCGTCTTCGGGATCGAAACCCTTGGACCGCATGGCGGCGATGACGGCGTCCTTGCCGGCATTGCCCTTGCCGGTGGCGTGGCGCTTGATGGTCCCGACCGGTACACCCTGGTACGGGATGTTCTTCAATTCGCACCAGGCGGTGAGATGGGCGAGGAAGCCGCCATAGATGTGGGCCGCATCGGTCCCGGCATGGCGACGAACTTCCTCGAAATGCAGGAGGTCGATCTTCTTGGCGGCGAATTCCAGGTGGTCGAGCCAGGACCGGAAACGCAAGAAGCGCATTCCGCCGCCTTCATAGCGGCCGGGCTTGAATTCCATGGTGCCGGATACGACGGAACCATCGGCCAGACGCATGGCCCAGCCGGTGGTGGTGCCCAGATCAAGGGCGAGGATGGTGGTCATGGTGAAGGCTCACGAGGTTGTGGGCCTTCGGCTTTGGTCGAGGGAGAGGCTATTGCCCGTGGGGCCGTTGTTCAAGCGGCGTCCCGTCGGCATCGTAAAGATGCGGAGGTTTTCGTAAGGTGGGAAGGCGTGTTCCCATGTTCCCACCTGGAATGTCATTTCAAAACTTTTTCCCAGGAAAACAAATTTACAAATTATCGCCTGCATCTGCGACTGCGTTATGCAACCTTGGTGGCGTATTTTTCTTTTCCAAAAATGAGTCTCCAACAAGGTGGGAACAGTGGGAACGGTAGGAACAGGCAGGGTTTCTGCGGCTTCCGGCCGTTCCCACCTGAATCGGCAAGTGGGAACAGGTGGGAACAGAGCGCCGTCGAATTGGCTGCCCATCGGGAATGCCGGGGTCTCAGGTGGGAACAATCGACCAAAGGTGGGAACGGGCGATGTGGCCTATGGCAGCAAGCCGTTGACGCTCAACCTGGGCGCGCTACTGTGCGTCGCATCGTCGATCGGGAACTGTCTGGGGATGTGGCGGCATGGCTGAAGCGATTGTGACCTGGTGGACGCGATCCGCCCGCCTGCTTGGCATTCTATTCGTGCTGGCGCTTCCGATGGCCTGTTCCCATCAGGTGGAGCAGCCCAATCGACCGGGGGGCTTGGTGACCGCCGAGATTGTCCCGTCGGGAACGGATGCCTCGGCCTACTCCCTGGTGATGACCGTGCGGCAAGGGGATGGAGCGATTATCGATCAGGCCAAGGTCGACGGCCTTCGCATGGATGACCGGCGAGCGGTCAACATCACGCCCCGCCAGTGCCGACCCTATCGGTACAGCATCGAGAATGGGCAGTATGTGACCAAGACGCTCTGCACCGGAATCACGCTGAGGGGCGTTCTGTGGAGCTACGGGCGCAGCCTCAACTTCAGCATCGAGCAGGCCGAATTCAGCGAACTGCTGGCAATGAACACCTTCAAGCCGTTCACCAACAGCGACATGGCCGTCGAGCAGCCATCAGTTCGCAAAATGGCGGCGTTTGGGGGCATTATCACCTTTCCGCAGACGGGCGGCGTGAAGGACCTGGAGATGTATCCCAGCGGGAACTGACCGGCTTCGGCCCGGCCTACCCAGGGGATCTGTGCCGCCATTCGAGGGAGCCGTTGATGCGACAACGGTATCGCTCCCAACCGCGCGCCTTGAGATATGCGCCGACACGCATCTGGTCGCCCTTGGTCCAACGCCCAGGTTCTATGCCGATAGCCTGTCCCAGGATTTCCGCCACGGACACGTCGGCGAGCGGTTCTGGCCGGGCAACCTCCACGTCGCGCCAGTCGTCGTAGGCGCCATTACCGTAATTGATCCGCTCCTTGTCGTAGACCAGCCAGCGGTCGATCAGGCCGTCCCAGGCATCGCCCTGGTAGCGTTCCTCCTGAGCGGCTTCGGCCATGTGCTTGGTTTCTTCGTCCTCAATCCACCACTTTACGCCATTGGCGTACCAGAGCATGGCTTCGGCCCAAAGCTGGTCGCGGTCACGGCGGAGCGCATCGATGTCGATCCTGCCGCAGCGGATGGGCCAGAATCGGCGGTTGCCGGTTTCGTCGCGCAGGTAGGTGTCGGGATTGACGCTGCCAGCGAATACGCATTGGCGCGGCACATTGATGACGTAACGGCCGTAGGGCGGGCGATAGCGGTCGATGGTGCGAGTCAGAAACGACTTGATGCGGGACACTTCGGCGCGGCCGATGGCGTCCAGTTCGGCGATTTCGATGATCCAGACGCCGCACATCTGCTGGGCGGCATCCTTGCTGCCGATCTCGGCCAACTCGTCGGTGAACCAGTCGCCTCCCGCCAATGTTCTCAGCGCCGTGGATTTGCGTGCGCCTTGCGGCCCTTCCAGGATCAGCATGTGGTCGGCCTGGACGCCTGGGTCCATGACGCGCGCCACCGCCGAGACCATCCACAGGGGGGCGAAGGCGCGGTTGAGACGGGTGTCGGCCGCGCCCAGATAGGTGATGGCCCAGCCTTCCAGCCGGGACACGCCATCCCATTTCACGGTGGTCAGATAGTCCCGCACCGGATGGACACGATTTTGGCGCGTGATGGCGCTGATGCCGCGAGCGACCACGGTGGGAGAAATGTTGATATCGCGGCGCTGGAGCCATTCGGCGCACCGCACGTCGTCGGAATCGGACCAGGGGCGTGAAAACGCGGAGCCGTCATCCCAGGGCAGCGGCCGGTTGACCATGATCTCCTGGCGGAATTCGTCGAAGATCAGCGCCCCGGTGAATGCCTCATCATGGGAGATGGCCGTGATGACGTTGGCCTCGTTGCGTTCTGGAGAACCGTCGGTGCCGGTGCGAATCCGGTCGAACCATGCCGGACGGTCGGGGGGCGCACCATCGCCTTTGCGCAGCTTGCAACGAAGGTCATGCAGGTGCTTCTCGGTGGTGACAATCGGGATACGGGCCGCCGCCTTGATGGCGACCAGAACCTCGCGCTCGTGGGCCGCTTCGAGCCGGGCGCGGGCGAGACCACCCAACAGCCGGCTGAATTCATCCATGTCGGGTGGAAAGGTCAGCTTCAGGGCGGCGGCGCGCAGATCATTGAACTCGATGAGCGGCGGCGGCTCCTCGGCGGACGGCATTCCATTATAATGTGCGGCCACCGCGCCCTTCCCGAGGTCGTCGTTGAAATCATCCCCGTGCAGGGGCGAGACGATGGTGGACGGGATGTCGGCCAGATTGAGGCGGTCGGCCAGGGTAGCGGCGGCCTGCTGACCGGCGTCGCCGGCATCGGCAAAAATGGTGACGCGGCTTGTGCCCTCGGGCCACTGCCACTGACGCATACCTCCCGCCGACAGCGCCGCCCAGGTGGGGGTGCCGAAGATGGCCCAGGCCGACAACGCCGTCTCGATGCCCTCAGCCACACCGAGATGGCCATCGGCGGGAAGCGGAGCCAGTCGGACAGAGCCGCCATCGACCGCCCCCAGCATCTTCTTGCCGGGCGGGGCCTTACCCGAACCGTCCTCCAACAGAAAGGTGCGGTGAATCCCGCCGACCGGATTGCCGGCGCCGTCACGAACCATGCCCACCAGGCCGGGCCAGCCGCGCCGGCCGCCGAAATCGGTGAGGTCGTCGTGGTACAGCAGATCGGGCGACTGCGGATCGCCGACACCACGGTGACAGAGATAGGTCTCGCCGATGGTGCCGACCAGCGGTTGGACACCGCCGAGGATGCGGCCGATCTCCAGGGCGTGGTCCTGATCCCTGTCGCGCTGTGATTTGCCCGGAGCGGGGCGCGGCAACGGGCTGTCCATGCGCGCCAGTCGCGCCGCTTCCCGGAACAGCTCGCGGCCCGAGAGGCCAGTGGCGGATTGGATCAGATCGATGGGGCCGGCGCGCTCATTGGTGGCGTGGTCGAAACCGGTCCCGGCATGGGGGCCGAATAGATCGAGGACGCACGATCCCAGGTTCCGCGGCGGATCGCCGCGCAGATTGGCGCAGCGCAGGGATTTGCGGTCCGGCTGCATCTTCGCGTTGGGGAACAGGCTCGGCAGCCAATCGCGGGCGGTATCGGCTAGCCGCTCGCGGATTTCGTCCAGATCGAACCCGCCCTCATCGTCCGATGACGGAAACCAATGCCCCAGAATGGCTCCGGGCGGCGGCGGAGAACAGGTGTTGAGATCGAACATGGCGTTCCCCCCTGCTCGCCGTCAGGCGAGAATGACAAGGCCGCGTTCGGCCCGGGTGATGGCGGTATAGAGCCAGCGGCGGCGGTCCTGCTCGGTGCGGCCGAGGCCGTCATCCCACACGACGACGTTCTCCCACTGTGAGCCTTGAGATTTATGACAGGTGATGGCCCAGCCGAAGGTGGCCTCGGTTAGCAGGCGTTTGTTCTTCCAGTCGCGGTCGTGGCGGTGGGGATCAAGGGCGATGTGGTCCTCGAAATGTCCCTTGTAGATGAGGAGACGTCCCGGCTGGCCATTGCGCTCCGGGTGCCCGACCGGGTTGCCCTCCTCGTCGATGCCGACAGCCGAGAAATACAGGCTGCCCTCATCGACGATGTCGGAGAGCGAGACGAACATGCCGTTGATCAGCCCGAGATCATTCTGATTCTTGAGGCAGATGATCTTTTCGTCCGGCCCCGTGGGCAGGTACGACCCACAGAACCCGGCGGCGCGGCGGAGCGCGTTGTTCAACTGGAACCGCGTGGCGTTGCGGCCGCAGATGACCTGACCACCGCGCAAGGCTTGCTGGGGCGTGACGTCGGCCATCCGCATCTTCCACGCATGGTCATCGTACTGGCCGAAGCCGATGGGCCGTCCTTCACGAGCCATCGTTGCCAGCCGG
>JAUSFB010000035.1 GCA_030651575.1 Phaeospirillum sp. | reverse complement strand
TTTCGTCAAATGGGGCTGCCCGAGTTGGCACCGGCCAGGGCAGCATGAGATCAACGAAGTTTCAAGGAACCGCCGGATACGTGACCCGTATGTCCGGTGGTGTGGGAGGGAGGGGCCGTGAGGCTTCTTCCTATCCCGATTGTTACTGACTCTTGCTCCCGGTTCTGCCGCCGCCGCGCAGCCGCCGTCGGCAGAGGGGCTGATCAGCGGTTGGGGTTTGGTCGCGGCCGCGCTCGCGACGGGGATGTCTTCTCTGGGAGCCGGGATCGCTGTCGCCAAAGTCGGCACGGCGGCGGTTGCGGCGCTGGCAGAGAAGCCTGAGCTGTTCGGCCGTCTGCTGATTTTCGTCGGTTTGGCCGAGGGGATTGCGATTTATGGCCTGATCATCTCGATCCTGATCCTGAACCGCCTCTAGCCCGCCTTTAACCATGGTCGTGATCTATATCGGAGACGAACTGACCGCCGCGGGTTTTCGCCTGGCGGGTGCGCAGATCCGGCTGCCGGCTGCCGGGGAAGAAGCGGCAAGCCTGGCCCAGGCGCAAGGGGACGGACAACTGATTCTGGTGTCCGCGGACGTTGCCGCGCGGATTCCGCGCGAACCCCTGGAAGCGGCGCTGGCAGCGCTTGCGCCGCTCACACTGGTGGTGCCGGATCTGCTCGGGCGCCAGCCGGTTCCGGACCGGGCGCAACGCCTGAGGCGCCGGATGGGGATGGAATGATCCCAGCATGAATACTGTTGACAGCCAGATGCAAACCTTGCTCACACTGCTTGAGGAAGACCGCCGGCGCCAATGCGACGCATTGATCGCCGACGCACAGGCGCGCGCCAGCAGTGTGGTCCGCCAAGCGCAGGTTGATGCGCGGGCGCGTGTGCGCGCGGCCTTCGCCGCGGAACGGCAGCGCCTGGATGAGCAGCTTAAGGCGGCCGCTGCGCGCCTGCAGACCGAGCACCGGCTTAGCGAGCAGGAACGCCGCGCGCAATTGTTGCGACTGGCCTGGGACATGCTGCCTGCGGCGCTGCTGCAGCGATGGCAGGACCCGGGCCGGCGCAGCAAATGGGTGGCGCAGGCGATCGATAGCGCGCATCGGCTGTTGCCGCACGAACGGTGGAGCCTGAGCGTTGCGCCGGGTTGGCCGGCGCAAGAACGCGAGCAGGCGCTCCAGTCTGTCGCCCGCCGCCTGGGCACCATGCCGGGCTGCAGCGAGGCGGCGGAGATTCAGGCGGGGCTCTTGATCGTTGCCGGCGGCAACCGGCTCGACGCGACGCTAGCCGGTCTGCTGGCCGACCGGGCCGCGATCGAAGCGCGACTGCTGGATCATCTGGAGCGACAGCCATGAGCCGCGCCGTACTGCGCTGGATCAGCGGGCCGGTGCTGCGCGCCACGGTGGAGGGTCCGTTCACCTTGCGCGAGGCGGTGACGGTCGGGCCGCAACGCCTGCTGGGCGAGGTGGTCAGCCTCGACCGCGACGAAATCGTGGTGCAGGTGTATGAAGATACAACCGGACTGCGGCCCGGCAGCGAGGTCCAGGGCGACGGGCTGCCGCTGTCGGTCCCGCTGGGTCCGGGACTGCTGGGCAACATCTTTGATGGCCTGCTGCGGCCGCTGTCGGGGCAAGACACGGCCTTTGTCAGGCCGGGCTACAAGGGCGCCGAGGCGGCGACCCGGCACTTCGTCCCGCAACTGGTGCCGGGCCAGCAACTCCGCGGTGGCGAGGTGCTGGGCGAGGTGCGCACGGCCAACGGACTGCTGCAGCGCTGTCTGGTCCCGCCGGATGTGCGCGGCGAAGTCGTCGAGGCATCGCCGGAGGGCTCATACAACGAGACCGATGGCGTCTGCGTGCTACGGTCCGCTGACGGCGAGCTGCTAAGAC
>JAUSFB010000026.1 GCA_030651575.1 Phaeospirillum sp. | reverse complement strand
GGGCCTGCTCCGCCGAAGCAACCGCCTTCTCCTCGGCGACATGGGCTTGCTCCGCCGAAGTAACCGCCTTCTCCTCGGCGACATGGGCCTGCTCCGCCGAAGCAACCGCCTTCTCCTCGGCGACATGGGCCTGCTCCGCCGAAGCAACCGCCTTCTCCTCGACGGCATGGGCGTGCTCCGCCGAAGCAACCGCCTTCTCCTCGACGGCATGGGCGTGCTCCGCCGCTACCGCTGCCGCCTGCTCCGCGGTATGGGCGTGCTGCAAAGCCTCGTCCACGCCTTGAATGACGGTCTTGGCGTGCTGTAGCGCGGCATCCGTTTCCTGGGAGGCCGCCTTGGCGTGCTGGAGGGCAGCGTCCGTTTCCTGGGAGGCGGTCTTGACATGCTGGAGGGCAGCGTCCGTTTCCTGGGAGGCGGTCTTGACATGCTGGAGGACAGCGTCCGTTTCCTGGGACGTGGTCTTGGCGTGCTGGAGGGCCGCATCCGTTTCCTGGGACGTGGTCTTGGCGTGCTGGAGGGCAGCGTCCGTTTCCTGGGAAGCGGCCTTGGCGTGCTGGAGGGCAGCGTCCGTTTCCTGGGAAGCGGCCTTGGCATGCTGGAGAGCCGCGTCCGCTTCCTGGGCGGTAGCCTTGACATGCTGGAGAATCGCATCCACTTCCTGGGCGGCAGCCTGAATGCCGCCACTTCCGTCAGCTGAATTTACCGCCATATCCACGCCTCCCCCTGGGTTCTCATTAATCAAGTCGAACGGATTGTTACCGAAAAAGCAGCACGATCCAGCCTAATCTCAGCCTGAATTTGGCTGACGAAGTATTGAATTAACAAGATACCGTGTGCAAGCGACATTACAAATAGACACCTTGATCTATTGATCGCTCAAACCCCACTGCACTGCAATAATACTGATATTGTCAGACCCGCCACCGGCAAGGGCATGGGCAACCAAGCTATGGCAGAGCGTGGAAATATCGCCGCCGCCGCCAAGAACCATACCGATGGTGGGGTCATCGACATGAGCGTTAAGGCCGTCGGAACACAGCAACAAGATGTCGCCCTGCATGACTTGGCAAAGCCCCACCATCGGCTCGACCTCGGCGGCAACCCCGATGCATCGGGTCAGGTAATGAGAGTCCGGGGCCGGCCCCCGCTCCCCACCGTCCAGCCAATTCTGATAAAGGGTGTGGTCCCGTGATACCTGCGACAGACGCCCATCCCGAAACAGATAGACGCGACTGTCGCCGATGTTGAATAAAAGGACATGCCGGGCATCACGGTCAGGACGCCAAACGCCGGCCACCGTAGTCCCCATCGCCATACGCCCCGTCGCGAGGTTGGCCTGATTTTTTGCATGAACGGCGCCATTGGCTGCCACCATGGCGGCAAGAATCGCCGCCTCCGCCTGACGAAGATCCGTGGGACGACTGGCGGCAAGGGTATCGCGAATAACCTCGGAGGCAAGGTGCGAAGCCACTTCGCCGGCCTCATGCCCGCCCATGCCATCGGCGACAATGGCCAAGTCCATGTCTGGCGCAACCAGAACATAATCCTCGTTGGTTTGGCGTTGCCCTTTGTCCGAGGCTTCGGCCATCCGTGCAAACACAGGAATCAAGGAATCATGACGGGGAGGGGTATCCCGGCGTCCCGAAAAAATAGCCACAAGCGAATCGAAGAAATGCATAGAACACCATCGCCAAGCTAAATCCAGCGCACGCTAGACTATATCGACATCCAGGGAATTCTACTGATTTCGGTCCAGACCGTCGCTCAGACAGAGATTTCAGCCACAGATAAGCGCTTATTAATTTAGTTTAATTTTGCCTATGCCCCGCGTAGCGGGAACCTGTGGCCCATTTCCACCCTGTCCATGTGAATGTCGATTGCCCCTAGAACTCCCGCCTCCATGAAATTAATCCCAAGCTGATCAGGATGCAATCATCCCCGGTTACGTTTCAATACAGGGAAATGACTGGCGGGCGTTGATGAAGCGCGAGGAGCCTGCATCACCCTCCGGTCCGCATCGCCCGCCAGATATGGACCGCCTGCACGGTCTCGGGAACGTCATGGACGCGGAGCACCTGCACGCCGGCATCCAGACCGGTCAACTCGGCCGCCAGGGTGCCGGGAAACCGCAGCTTGGCCGGCTCGCCACGGCTGAGGGCCGCGACAAAGCTCTTGCGGGAAACGCCCAGCAGGATCGGCAGGCCCAATCCATGGAGAAGGGCTAACGAGCCGAGAATCTGGGCATTATGCTCCGGCGTCTTGCCAAAGCCGATGCCGGGATCGATGCAAATCCGGCTCCGGTCGATGCCCGCAGCCTCACACGCCGCCACCCGTCCGGCCAGACCGTCATGGACATCGAGGGGAGCGCAGGCATAGCTGGGACCGGCCTGCATGGTGCGGGGGTCGTCGCCTTGCATGTGCATCAGGCAAAGGTCGGCCCCCGACCGCGCCGCCACCGCCATTGCCTGCGGATCGCCGGCCAGGGCGGTGACATCGTTGATGATCCGCGCCCCCGCCGCCACGCCGGACTCCATGACGCGGGCATGGCGGGTATCGATGGAGACGCAGACGCCCCGCGCCGCCAGGGCACGAATGACCGGCAGCACCCGCGCCTCCTCCGCCTCGACGGAGACCGGGTCGGCACCGGGACGGGTGGATTCGCCCCCCACATCGATGATGGTCGCCCCCGCTTCGATCATGGCCAATCCACGCGCGATGGCCGCGTCCGGGGCAAAGACCTCGCCGCCATCGGAAAAACTGTCGGGCGTGACATTGACGATCCCCATGATCGCCGGCTGATCCAGGACCAAGCCGCCCCAGGGGCGACGCCGGTTCCCGATCCGCTGAACCGTGGCGCCCACATGGCGGGCGATTTCAGGTCCCTCCCCCTCGGCCCATTCCACCACCTCGGCAAAGGGGGCCGCCGCCAGTCGCGCGCCATCTTCCAACCGCAGGATCACACCCAAGGTGGTAAAAGCGGCCCAGCCCTCGGCGATGGGCCAACCGTTGCCGGAAATGATGGCTGCGGCCGCCTGCTCGCCCCAGACCAAACCGCTGGGCAGCACGTAAAGACGGCGAAGAAGATCCTCCTCCTCCAGTGCGAAGCCCCGCGGCAGGGCGGGGCTTCGACGGAAGGCGGAGCGAATGCCCGGCTCAGGCACCGGGTTGCGGCTCGTAACTGCCGCGACCGGCCGGGCCGGATGTGGGAACCGAGGACCGCCGTGGCGGCTCTTTCTGACGGCTATCGCCATTATCGCCACGGGTGATGGTCTCGCCCCGGATCAAGGCGTCGATATCGTCGCGGGACAGAGTTTCGTATTCCAGCAGGCCGCGCGCGATGATTTCCAACTCGGCGCGGTACTTGGCCAGAATGTCGCGGGCGGTATTCTCGCCCTCCTCGACGAACCGGCGCACCTCGGAATCGATCAGGCTGGATGTGGCCTCGGACACGCTCTTGTGCTGCGTCACCGAGTGGCCCAGGAAGATTTCTTCCGAATTATCGTTGTAGCGCAACGGCCCCAGCTTCTCCGAGAAGCCGAATTCCGTCACCAGCTTACGCGATAGATCGGTTGCGCGCTGGATGTCGTTGGAAGCGCCAGTGGTCACCGAGTCGAGCCCAAAGACCATCTCCTCCGCCACCCGACCGCCAAAGAAGGCGGCGATCATGGCCTTGATCTGGCGCAGCGACAAAGAATAGCGGTCCCGCTCGGGCAGCGACATGGTCAGACCCAGGGCGCGGCCGCGCGGAATGATGGTCACCTTGTGCAGCGGCTCGTGACCGGGCACATACATCATCACCAGGGCGTGGCCAGCCTCGTGATAGGCGGTCAGCTTCTTCTCTTCCTCGGTCATGACCATAGAGCGGCGCTCGGCTCCCATCATCACCTTGTCCTTGGCGGCCTCGAACTCGGCCATGGACACCACCCGCTTGCCGATCCGGGCGGCCAGCAAGGCGGCCTCGTTGACCAGATTGGCCAGATCGGCGCCGGAGAAACCGGGCGTGCCGCGCGCGATGATGCGGGCGTCCACATCGGGAGACAACGGCACCTTGCGCATATGAACCTTGATGATCTTTTCACGGCCCAGGATATCGGGGTTAGGCACCGTCACCTGCCGGTCGAAACGACCCGGACGCAACAGGGCGGGGTCGAGGACGTCGGGACGATTGGTGGCGGCGATCAGAATCACGCCTTCATTGGACTCGAAGCCATCCATCTCGACCAACAGCTGGTTCAATGTCTGCTCGCGCTCGTCATTGCCGCCGCCCAGACCGGCGCCGCGATGACGGCCGACCGCATCGATTTCATCAATGAAGATGATGCAAGGGGCGTTCTTCTTGCCCTGCTCGAACATATCGCGGACGCGCGAGGCGCCGACGCCGACGAACATCTCGACAAAGTCGGAACCGGAAATGGTGAAGAACGGAACATTGGCCTCGCCGGCGATGGCGCGGGCCAGAAGGGTCTTGCCCGTACCGGGGGGGCCGACCAGCAGGCAGCCCTTGGGAATCTTGCCGCCGAGACGCTGGAATTTCTGCGGGTCCTTGAGGAACTCGACGATTTCCTCCAGTTCCTGCTTGGCCTCGTCGATCCCGGCAACATCCTCGAAGGTGACGCGGCCGGTCTTTTCGGTCAGCAGACGGGCACGGGACTTGCCAAAGCCCATGGCCTTGCCGCCACCCGACTGCATCTGGCGCATGAAGAACACCCAGACGCCAATCAGCAGCAGCATGGGGAACCACGACACCAGCACGCTCCACAGGGTGGGGTTCTCGTCACCCGGTGGCAGCGCGGTGATGCGGATGTTCTGGGACCGCAGCTTGTCGACGATATTGGCGTCCTGCGGCATATAGGTGGTGAACGGCCGGCCGTCACCGAAATGACCGGTGATGGCGCTGCCCTGAATGGTCACGTCGGCGATGCCGCCACGATCCACATCGGTCAGAAAATCCGAATACGAGGTCTGGCCCGGCCCGCGCGGGGGCGAGGATGCCTGGAACAGGTTGAAGAGCATCACCAGCAGTACGGCGATGATGACCCACAGCGCCAGGTTCTTGCTGAAGTTCAAGGTCGGGTCCTTCCTGGTTTGGCCGAGGTCGGACCGTTTCCGGCCCTTCGGACCTCAGCCCAAATGCATCGCCCTACAGATAATGCCGATTCAAGCCGACACAAGGCACGAGCCGGTCGCAGTCAGAGTCCATGACGGCGCGGCCTCGATAAACCGCAGCGCCGCCATGGCCTCATCACGGTTATAACCGAGGTGAGGCACGGCGGAAACACCATCCTCGCCGTAGAGAGCAGGTATTGTCGGACGAACGCAAGCCGGCAATTGGATCAAGCGGTTCGATCCGGCCATTTCACGCAATTTCCGCCAGCCCACTCCGCCCAAAGCCCCAAGCGTCAGACCGGGTGGCGCATCATGCGCGACGGCGAAGCGAAAGCGTCCATCCCATACGGCGACCTCCCCCGCCACCAGGGCGATCGGCCCCGCCACCTTGACCGGCTCGCGGCAGACCACCACCTCGCCGCCGGACGGCGCCAGCCGGCAGCCGCCCAGGGTGCGGGCGCCGGGCAATCCGGCGCGAAGCTCGGCATGAAGCCGCTCCAACCGCTCCAGACGGGGACTGTAACCCCCTCCTCCCACCACCAGCAGCAGGCGGGAGAGCAGGCGCAAGGCGACCTCTTCCGGCAGGCGGGCGAACGCCCCGGCGTCGCAGCGCGCGAAACCGGCCGGATGCAGATTCACGAACCGGCACGCTGCCTCGGCCACCGCCTGTTCGAGGGCATCACGCCCCCGCGCCAACCGCCGGGCGGTCGCCGCCAGCCGCCCGGTCCCCAGACCCTCGGCGGCCAGGGCCGGGGCCAATCGCCGGAGGCGCACCCGTGCGAAGGCCGAGTTGGCATTGGACATATCCTCGATCCAGGGCTGTCCGGCGGCCTCCAGCGTCGCCCGAAGACGGGCGCGGGGCACATCCAGCAGCGGGCGCAGCAGGCGGCCCCAGCGGGTCGGCCGCGACGGCGCCATGGCGGCCAGACCATCGATGCCGGAGCCGCGCCCCAGCCGCAGCAACAGCGTCTCGGCCTGATCCTCGCGATGATGGGCCAGCAGAAGATGGAGGATCCCCGATGCGCGGCAGAACTCGGCCAGCAGCCCGTGCCGGGCGTCGCGCGCCGCCGCTTGCAGGTCGGCGGCGGGCTTGTCCCCATCCCAGGTCAGGATCGTATGGCGAATATGGCGGCCGGCCAGCCAGCCGGCAACGCGGCTGGCCTCCTCGGCGGATTCGGGTCGCAGCCGATGATCCACGGTCACCGCCACCGCCTCGCCGCCCCGCGCCATGGCCCATCCGGCGGCCAGCAGGGCCAGGGCCAAGCTATCCGCCCCCCCCGAAACCGCCACCGCCAGACGCGGCCGGACCTCGAACGGACCCAGCCGGTCCATCAGGGCGGCAAAGTTCCCGGACGTGATCGGAGCGAGGGCGTCCCGCTCCACCCCGTCCGTCACTTGCAGCCGAGACGCTGCTTGTCTCCGGTAGCGGCCCGCTTGATACGGTCGGCCATGCCGGGATGTTCGGCGAACAGCAAGGCATAGGTGCGGCAGGCCTGATCCTTCATGTCCAGCTGGCCGAACGAAGCCCCCAGCTTGTAAAGCATGTCGGGGGCCTTGGTGTGTTTAGGGTACTTCTTGTAGGCCTCGCCGAACAGCTTGGCCGACTGGGCGAAGTCCTTGCGCTGGGAAAAGGCGATATCACCCAGCCAATACTGGGCATTGCCAGCCAACTGGTGGGTGGGATGCTGCTTCAAGAAGGCCTGGAACCCGCGCTCGGCGCCGTCATAGTCGCCCTTCTGCGCCAAGGAATAGGCCTCGTCATAGGCGCCTTGCGCATCCTTGGGGGCCGCCGGCGGTTCGACGGGCGGCTTGGCCAGCGCCTTCTTCAGATCCTTTTCCGGCATGGAGCCCAGCATCTGCGGCCCCGGAGCCGGGCCGTCGCCATCGGCGGAGTTCGCACCGAGCTTGACGCCCTTGGGCGGAATCAGAACCGGCGCGCCGTTGGGCGCGGTGGCTCCCGGAGTCGGCATGGAGACGCTGTTCTGCGCCTGCGGGGCCGAGGGCTGCTGCCTGCCGTCCTGCAACTCCTTGAAGCGCAGATCGATATCGCTCTGTAGGCGATCGAGCTGCTTGACCAGTTGGGCGGCCTTGAAATTAGCCTCCTCGATCTTGCCGGTGAGGTGACGGGTCACGTCCTCAAGGTCGTTGATGCGGTCTTCCAGATGCGACGCCATATTCCCGGCGACGCTGCCATCGTTGCCGGCGGCGGGAGAGCGAACCACCGAGGAGCCGCCGCGAGCGGCCTGGCTCTGCATGGTCGAGAGATCACGTTCCAGCCGGTCGATACGATCGTACAAGGCGCGGGTATCGCTCTGGGCCAAGGCCGGAGCGGCAACCAAGGCGCCGCCCAGCAGCGCGGAAAGGACTGTGGTGAGTACGATGCGTCGCACGGGCCGACCTCTTTGGTGAAAAGGCGTGGGACAAAAGATCTGGAAAGCGGAACTATTCGCCAAATTCCAGGCAAAAATAAGGCGCCCGCCCAATCCGCAGGTCAAGGACCTTGCGGACAGGCGGACGCCCCATTTCACGTCGTAAACGACCTGATTAGTTCAGGACGGTCACGCCACGGCGGTTCTGCGACCAAGCGGCCTCGTTCGAGCCGAGAGCGACGGGGCGCTCCTTGCCGTAGGAGACGGTCTTGACGCGGGCAACGGCGACGCCGTTGGCAACCAGGAACTCCTTCACGGAGTTGGCACGCTTCTCGCCGAGGGCAAGATTGTACTCGCGGGTGCCGCGCTCGTCGGCATGACCTTCGATGGTCATGGAGTAGTTCGGGTACTGCTTCAGCCAAGCGACCTGCTTAGCCAAGGAGGCCTTGGCGTCGGCCCGCAGGGACGACTTGTCGAAGTCAAAGAAGACGCGATCGCCGACATTGGCGACGAAGTCTTCCTTGGAGCCAGCGACAATGCTCTTGCCGGTGGAGACCGCCGGAGTGGTCTGGCCAGTGCCGCCCTTGGCACCGGTATCGGACGGAGCGGATTCGCAAGCCGCGACCAGTGCGACGGCGGCAAAGATGCTCAGGAAACGAAGCTTCATATTAGAGGACTCCCCCTCGTTGCGACGCGGGAACGGTTAACGATCGGACCGTAGAGACTCCGCGCCGACCACCAGGCCGGCACGCCCCTCCTGTGTCACCAGAACCCTAGAATAAGATGACACCGGAATAAATCCTAATCGGCGCGGACTATACAAACATAATTCTAAGGAATCAAGGGGGACCACGCAGGATCGGATCCATCCAATGGAGTCAGGAGCACTCTTTCGTTAAACCCGGTCAGATCGATGGTGTAGAGCCGAACCGACTGGCCCCGCCCCCGCTCATCCGAAGGAGCCTCGCGGAAAAACGAAAGAACGCGGCCGTTCGGAGCCCAGGTTGGTCCCTCCACCAGGAAGCCTTCGGCCAGCAGACGCTCGCCCGACCCATCGGGACGCATGACACCTATGAAGAATTGGCCACCCTTCTGCTTGGTGAAGGCAATCAGATCGCCGCGCGGGCTCCACACCGGAGTCGCGTAACGGCCGTCTCCGAAGCTGATCCGGTTGGGATTGGCGCCGTTGGAGGCCATGACGTAGATCTGCTGTCCGCCGCCACGGTCGGATTCGAACACCAGTTGCGACCCGTCGGGGGCATAGCTGGGGGCGGTGTCGATGGCGGGGTTATTGGTGAGGCGGGCCTTCTGCCGGGTCAGCAGGTTCATCTCGTAGATTTCAGTATTGCCGTCCTCGGCCATGCTGAAGATGACTTTGTTCCCATCGGGCGAGAACCGGGGCGCGAAGGTCATGCCGGGAAAGTTTCCCAACGCCTCGCGCCGGCCGGTATCCAGATTGAAGACATAGACCCGCGGCACCCCCTTGAAATAGGACAGGTAGGTGATCTCGCGCGAGCTGGGCGAGAATCGGGGGGTCAGCACCAACTCGCTGCCATCGGTCAGAAAGCGATGCCCCTCGCCGTCCTGGTCCATGATGGCCAGACGCTTCTTGCGATCGTTCTTTGGACCGGATTCCGCGATATAGACGATCTGGGTATCGAAATACCCGTCCTCGCCGGTGATGCGCTTATAGATGGCGTCAGCCACCTTGTGCGATAGCCGACGCCAATCCTGCGGCGCGGCGCTGAGGGTCCAGCCGGTCATATAGGCCTCGGCGAACACGTCCCACAGCCGGAACTCGACCTTGACCCTGCCGTCACCGGTGCTTTCCACCTTGCCCTGGACCAGGGCCTCGGCGTTGATCGCCTTCCAGTCGGGGAAGCGCGGCTGCACCTGCAACGACGCCACCGTCTGGATAAAGGCCTTGGGATCGACGGGTTTGAACAAGCCGGAGCGTTCGAGATCGGCCGAGACCACGCGAGAGATGTCCTTGCCGATCTGGCTTTCCTGCGCCGTGAAGCCGGCGAAATCGGGAATGGCGATGGGCAGTGGCTTCATCTGACCGCGCGTGATGTCGATGCGGACCTCGGCCGAGGCCGGACCGACGGTCAGAACCCCGAGGACGATGACGGCGGCCAGCGCCGCGAAAAAGCGGATGCGAGACATGGGGATCACCTTCCTGCCGCGAACTTGGGATTGAATGCGAGCGTGAAATCTTTGAACTGGTCGTACTTGTTGACCGGGATCGGCAACGGGCTGGCGGCGCGCACGGCGCGGCGCGCACTGTCGGCTGCTGCCTGATAGTAGGGATTGATCATCATGGTCGGGTCGCCCATCTGGATCTGGGCGTCGGTGACGGTTCCGTCGGGCAGCACCGAGACGCGGATATAGACCACCAGCTTATCGGCGTCCTTGGCCCCGGCCGGAACGTTCCAGAAGCGCTCGATATGGGCGCGAATGGCGTCCTTCTCGGTCATGGAGACCGGCTCGTTGGCATTGCTCATGGACGAGCCGCGCACCGCCTGGGGCTGGTTCTGGGTCGCCTGCTTGTTCTCGGGCGTGGACGGCTTCAGCTTCTCGGTCGATTTCAACAGCTTGTCGAGTTCGTCCTTTGGCGTCGGCTTTTTCTTGTCCACCGATTTCAACAGCGAATCCAGTTCATCGGTCACCGACTTCTGCTTCTTCGGCGGCTCGGGCTTAGGCTCGGGCTTGGGCGGCTCCGGTTTGGGTTCCGGCTTCGGCTCGGGTTTGGGCATGGGAGCCGGCTCCGGCTTGGGCGGCGGCGGAGGAGGAGGCGTCGGCGCGGGCGGCGGCGGTGGCTTTGGCGGCTCCGGCTTGGGTGGTTCGGGCTTGGGCGGTTCGGGCTTGGGCGGTTCGGGCTCGGCCTTCTGCGGCTCGGGCTGCGGCTTATTGTCCTGAAGCGGCGGCGGATTGCTCTTTTCACCGATCGGAACGATATCGACCACCATCGGCGCTTCGTCGATGGGCGGCTGGCGCCAGAACTGCGGCAACCCGAACACCGCGAGCAAAAACAAGCCCAGGTGCAAGAGGCCGGAGAAGACGTAGCTGGAGCGCCGCATTTCGACCATGGCCGGAGACTAACGCCCCCCCTTCTTGACGGGCTTGGCGGAATCGGCGCCCTTGATCTCGGTGACCAAGGCCACCTTGGCAAAGCCGGCGGACCCCAACGTCCCCATCACATCCATGACGCGGCCATAATCGATGGCCTTGTCGCCACGCACGAAAATACGGGTATCGGGCTTTTGGGCGGTGATGGCCTGTAGGCGCGGCGCCAACTGGTCCAGTTCGACCTCGGTCTCCTGAATCCAGATCTTGCCATGAGCGTCGATGCTGACCGAAAGCGGCTGATCCTCGCCCTTCAGCGGAGTGGCCGAGGTCTTGGGCAGATCGACCTGCACGCCGGCGGTCATCAACGGCGCCGTCACCATGAAGATGACCAGCAGCACCAGCATGACGTCGACCATGGGAGTGACGTTGATCTCGGCCATGGGACGAAACCGGCGGGAATGTCCGCCTTTGCGAGCCCCGATCGAGGCGCCCATCAGCCCTTTTCCTCCAACTGACGCGACAAGATCGCGCCGAATTCGCCGGCGAAGTTCTCAAGCCGCTTGGAATAGCGGTCGAGATCGCTGGAAATCTTGTTGTAGGCGATGACCGCCGGGATGGCGGCGACGAGGCCGAGCGCAGTGGCGAACAGCGCCTCGGCGATGCCCGGCGCGACCACCGCCAGCGACGTGTTCTTGGTCGCGGCGATGGACTGGAAGCTGTTCATAATGCCCCACACCGTGCCGAACAGGCCGATGAACGGCGCGGTAGACCCCACGGAGGCCAGGAATCCCAGCCGGCGCTCCAGCATCTCCATCTCGCGCCCCAAAGTGACGCTCATCACCCGGTCGATGCGCTGGGGCAGGCTGGCCCGCGTGCTGTCGCGGTCGGCGAGCCCCTTGGCGGCGGAGCGCCGCCATTCGCGCATGGCGGCGACGAAGATGGACGACATGGGGTCCAGCGGCCGCGAGCCGATGCGGTCATACAACTCTTCCAGCGAGCCGCCCGACCAAAAGGCTTCCTCGAACTGCTCGGCCTTGGTCGAGAGCTGACGCACCTTCAACAGCTTGTCGAAGATGATCGCCCAGCACCAGAACGACGCGCAGATCAACGCCAGCATGACGAATTTAACGATGATGTCGGCACGCAAAAACAGCGCCCACATCGACAGGTCGAGCTGCGTCGCCGCCCCCGCGATGGCTGCTGTCTGAGTAGGATCCATGATGGTTACCGCCTTTCGCTGATCCAGTTCCCGAACAAGTCTCTTACCTCACCCGGTATACGCGCCGGCTTTCCGGCCAGGGTGATATAACCCAGCCGCACCGCGATGCGAACCAATTCCGTCGCATCCGGGGTGCGCTTGATGATCTGGCGCAACTCGACGCTGGCCCCGCCCACGGCGGTGACCTCGGTCTCGACCTGCAAAAGGTCGTCGAGCTTGGCCGGCCGAAGAAAGTCGAGACTGGCGCCGCGGACCGCGAAAGCGGTGCCGCCGCCTTGCTCCAGCATCGCCCGCTGACTGATCCCCATCTCGCGCACCAGCTCGGTTCGCGCCCGCTCGGCGAAGTTCAGATAATTGGCGTGATAAACGATGCCGCCAGCATCGGTGTCCTCGTAATAGACCCGGATGGGGTGGATGTGAATCCGGCTCATTCCCCGTCCTCCGGCAGCGTGGCCAAAAGATCCAGCTGGACCAGCAGGTCACGGGGCGGGTTGAGGCCGATATGCTTGAAGCCCGAAGCCGACAGCATGCGTCCGCGCGGCGTGCGCTGGATCATGCCTTGCTGCAACAGATAGGGCTCCACCACCTCCTCCAGGGTGTCGCGGCTTTCCGACAGGGCCGCCGCCAGGGTTTCCACCCCCACCGGGCCGCCGCCATAACTCTCGGCGATGCAGCGCAGGTAGCGGCGATCCATGGCGTCGAGGCCGATCTGGTCCACCTCCAACCGGTTCAGCGCCGCGTCGGCGACCGGCGCGTCCACCGGAGAACGACCCGCCACGGCGGCAAAATCGCGCACCCGCCGCAGCAGACGAC
Organism: Phaeospirillum sp.; assembly: GCA_030651575.1. Classification (GTDB taxonomy): domain Bacteria; phylum Pseudomonadota; class Alphaproteobacteria; order Rhodospirillales; family Magnetospirillaceae; genus Phaeospirillum. The sequence continues at coordinate 65,939 of JAUSFB010000026.1, read as the reverse complement.
CGGCGACGCGCGGCGTGCCGCGCGACCGCCGCGCCACCTCGGCCGCGCCGTCCGGGGTCAGGTCAAAGCCCAGCACGCGGGAACCGCGCCGGACAATGGATTCAAGCTCTTCCGGAGTATAGAAATTCAGCCGGCACGGAATGCCGAACCGCTCGCGCAGCGGCGTGGTCAGCAACCCGGAACGGGTGGTCGCCCCCACCAGCGTGAACTGCGGCAGGTCGATACGGACCGAGCGGGCGGCGGGGCCTTCGCCAATGATGAGGTCGAGCTGAAAATCCTCCATCGCCGGATACAACACCTCCTCTATGGCAGGATTAAGGCGGTGGATCTCGTCGATGAACAAAACGTCGCGCGGCTCCAGATTGGTCAGCAGCGCCGCCAGATCGCCGGCGCGCTGGATGACCGGCCCCGACGTGGCGCGAAAGCCCACCCCAAGCTCGCGGGCCATGATCTGGGCCAGGGTGGTCTTGCCCAGTCCGGGCGGACCATGAAACAGCACATGATCCAGCGCCTCGCCACGGGACCGGGCGGCGGCGATGAACACCTTCAGATTCTCGCAGACCTGACGCTGGCCGACGAAGTCGTCGAGGGATTGCGGACGGATGGAGGATTCCGGCTCCCCCGGCCGCTGCTCCGGCGAGACCTCGCGGGGGGGCTGCGTCATCGCGTCAGATCCCTACCCAGACGCTTCAAGGCGGCGCGGATCAGGGCCGAGGCGTCGGCATCCCCATCCAGGTCGCGGGCGGCCTCTCCCGCCGCCTGAAAGGCCTCCAACCGCCTGTAACCCAGATTGACCAGGGCGGAAACGGCGTCTTCCAGCCGCCCGGAGGCCATAGGCGGCGGCGCGGCGGCGGCAATGACCGCCCCCGGCGCGAAACCGCCCAGGGCGATCTTGCCGGCCTTGTCCTTCAACTCGGTCAGGATGCGTAGCGCCAGCTTGGGACCGACCCCACCGGCCCGCGTCAGGCTGACCTTGTCCTGCGCCGCGATAATCTGCAAAAGCTGATCCGGCGCCGCTATCGCCAAGATGGACAGCGCCACCTTGGCCCCCACCCCCTGGACCGTGGTCAGCAGGCGGAACCAGTCGCGCTCGCCGGTTTCCAGGAAACCGTAGAGCTGGATCGCGTCCTCGCGCACATGGGTCTCGATGAACAAAGACGCCGCATTCCCCGCCTGCAACCGGCCCAGCGTCCGCGCCGAACACGACACCAGATAGCCGACGCCGCCGCAATCGACCACCGCCCAATCGTCACCCGTGGAATCGATCAGTCCCTTCAGCTTGGCAATCATCGCAACGCCCCCGCCAGGCGCTTTTGGGTATTGCGGTGATGGGCATGGCAGATCGCCACCGCCAGGGCGTCGGCGGCGTCGGCGGTGGCGGCCAGACAGCCGGGCAACAGGGTGCGGACCATCATTCCCACCTGATCCTTGGCGGCGCGACCGGTTCCCACCACCGACTGCTTGACCAGGGTGGCGGCGTATTCGCCGACGGCAAGGCCGGACTTGGCGGGAGCCAGCAACACGACGCCGCGCGCCTGGCCCAATTTCAAGGTGCTGGCCGGGTTCTTGTTGACGAAGGTCTCTTCCACCGCCGCCTCGTCGGGAGTCCACTGGCCGATGACGGCGGTGACGCCGTCGAACAGCTGAACCAGCCGCTCGGCCAATGACAGCGAGGCGTCCGATTTGACCACTCCGTCGGCCACATAGCGGAGGCGGTTATCCACCACGTCGATGATCCCCCAACCGGTGTTGCGCAGCCCCGGATCGAGGCCAAGAACTCTCATACCAGGGGATCCCTCATGACAGACGACGCCTCCCAGGGTCAGCCGAGGCGCTCCATCAGCTCGTCGGAAATCTCGAAATTGGCCTGAACCCGCTGGACGTCGTCGAAATCCTCCAAGATGTCCAACAGCTTCAGCAATTGCCGCGCCGTCTCTTCATCGGTCACCGGCACGGTGGTCTGAGGCTTCCAGTCCAGCCGGGCGTATTCCGGCGTGCCGAACTTGGCTTCCAGGGCCTCGCGCACCGCGCCGAGATCGTCGGGGGCGCAGGTGACCTCGTGGCCGTCATCGTCGGATTCCACGTTGTCGGCGCCAGCATCCAGAGCGCCCTCGAACATGGCCTCGCCCGTCGTGGAGGCGGCGGGATAGCGGATGGCGCCGACACGATCGAACATGAACGACACCGAGTTTGTCTCGCCCATGGCCCCGCCATTCTTGCTGAAGGCCGAGCGCACGTCCGAGGCAGTGCGATTGCGGTTGTCGGTCAGCCCCAGGACGATGATGGCCACCGAGCCGGGGCCATACCCCTCGTAGCGGACTTCCTCGTAATTGGCCCCGTCCTCACCGCCGGCGCCGCGCTTGATGGCGCGGTCCATGGTGTCCTTGGACATATTGGCGCCGCGCGCCGCCATGATCGCCGCGCGCAAACGCGGATTCGCCGCCGGATCGGGCATTCCCGATCGCGCAGCCACCGTCAGTTCGCGGATCAGTTTGGTGAAAACCTTGGCCCGCTTGGCGTCCTGAGCCCCCTTACGGTGCATGATGTTCTTGAACTGTGAATGACCCGCCATGACCTTGCACCAGCCCCAATTCAATGAAGTTAGACCGCTGCGTATACCACATGTTGTGGCCTTGCAACAACGATGACGCTTCGTTACGGACAAGCGCGCACTATGGCAAGATTCGCGAAGGGGGGGAAGTCCCGGAACGCAAGATCTCCCGCTCTCGGGCTTGCACGCCGACTCCGGCACGCCTATCCTCGCCCCATGACAGGTCCGTCCCTCACCCTTTGCGCCGATGATTACGGGCTGGCCCCCGGCCTCGGCCGCGCCATCCGCGCCCTGATCGAATCCGGCCGGTTACAGGCGACCGGATGCATGACCGGCAGCCGCCATTGGCCGGCGGAGGCCGTTCTTCTGAAGCCCCTGAAGGGCAAGGCCCAGTTCGGCGTCCACCTGACCCTGACCGATCAGCGCCCCCTGGGAGCCATGCCCGACCTTGCCCCGGAGGGGAAGCTTCCACCCATCGGAACCATGGTCAGGCGAGCCGTCGCCCACCGCCTGGACCGGGCCGAAATCGCCGCCGAGTTGGAACGTCAGATCGATGCGTTCGAAGCGGCCATGGGCCGCGCCCCCGACTTTCTCGACGGTCATCACCACGTCCACCAGCTGCCCATCGTGCGCGACGTGGTCCTGGATCTGTGGCGTCTCCGGCTTCGGCCCACCGGCGGCTGGGTCCGGTCATGCTGGGAAAATCCGCTGGCCATCGCGGCGCGGGGAATCGATCCCGTCCGGGCGACCATCATCGCCCTGCTGGGCCTGCGCCTGCGCTGGATGCTGAAAGCCGCCGGAGCGCCGCATAACCACAGCTTCCGGGGGGTCTACGACTTTTCCGGCAAGGTCGCCTATGCCGAACTGTTCCGCCGCTTCACCGACCGCCCCGGCCCCCGGACCCTGGTGATGTGCCATCCCGGCGAGGTGGACGAGGCCCTGAAGGCCTGTGAATGGCTGACCGACCAGCGTGAGGTGGAATACCGCTTCCTGGCATCCGAGGACTGCGCCGCATCCCTGAAGCAGCGCGGCATCACGCTGTCGTCCTTATGACGCGACGTTCCGCCGCCGTGCGGCTGGCCGCGTTCTACGCCGCCATTTTCGCCGCCGTCGGCATCCATATTCCGTTCTGGCCGCTTTGGCTCAAGGATCGCGGCCTCAGCCCCTCGGAAATCGGGCTGCTGGTGGCCGCCGGCTACCTGACCAAGCTGGTGGCCAATCCCCTGGTCGGCCATCTGGTCGATCATCGCGGCGACCGCAAGCGTCCCATGGTGGTCCTGGCCCTGGCGGCCGGTCTGCTCTGGCTGGCTTTTCCGCTGACCACCGGGTTCGTGCCGATCCTGATCATGACCGTGGTGGCGATCTTTCCCTTCAGCAGCCTGATGCCCGTGGGCGAATCGCTGGCCATGATGGTGGTTCATACCCATCGGCTGGATTACGGACAGGTCCGGCTATGGGGCTCGCTGGCCTTCATCGCCGCCGCCACCCTGGTCGGCAAGACCCTGTCCGGTTGGCCGGTGTCGATCCTGCCCTGGCTGATCGCGGCGACGCTGTTGCTGACCGCCGCCAGTTGCGCCACCCTGCCCGACGCGAAAATCCCGCCGCAGGACAGCCCGCCGCCACCGGTGCGCCCCCTGCTGGTCAACGGGGTCTTCTTGCTGTTCCTGCTGACCGCGTCGCTCAATCAGGCGGGGCACACGGTGTATTACGCCTTCGCCACCATCCATTGGAACGCCGCCGGCCTGTCCGACACGGTGATCGGATTGCTGTGGTCCGAGGGCGTGGTGGCCGAGGTTCTGCTGTTCGCCTTCAGCGGTCGGGTGGTCGCGCGCTTCGGGCCGGTCCGGCTGTTGCTGGCGGCGGCGCTGGGCGGGGCCGTGCGCTGGGCCATCCTCGGCGTCACCGCCGATATGGCCTGGGTCGCCGTCGCCCAATTTCTCCACGCCACGACCTTCGGCTGCGCCCATCTGGGGGCCATGCATTTCATTTTGCGGGCGGTGCCGCACTCCCTGTCCGCCCGCGCCCAGGGAGTCTACGCCGCCATCGCGGTCGGGTTGGCCCCCGGCCTGATGACGCCATGGAGCGGCTATCTGTACGAGCGCCTGGGCGGCGGCTCGTTCCTGGCCATGGCGGGGCTGTCGGCAGCTTCGGCGGTGCTGGCCTGGCGTCTGAATCGCTCCTGGGCCGGCGAACGCCTGATCCACGCCTGAAACCCGTTCCCCCAGGCCGATGGCTGAGGTAGACTCGCTCCTTGGGGAATATACTTACCAGGTGCACGGAGTATGAGCGGGAAAACCAAGACCGTCGCGGAAATGTCGCGACACGAACTCATGGAATTGCTGGGACGCTTTGCCGGGCTGCCTCCGCCAAAGGGGCACGATCAGGACGATTGGGACGACTGGCTGGTGGCGTCGGTGCTGCTGCGCTGTCGCCGCGACGCGGCCGACGAGACCACCGGAACGGCGGCGGCGATCAGGCTACTGGCTCCGTTGAAGTTCTTTCCACAGCTGCTGCCCCATCTGGAGGACCAGCTGGGACGCGACCTGACCACCGAGGAACTGCTGCCCGCCGTGGCGTTACGAAAGAAGAAGTAGCCGCCACATCACTCCCACCGTTCCACAGGCCGCCAGGGTCGGGATCATCCCCAGGTGGAGACGGAGCATGGCGAAGGCCGCCGCCGCCGCCAGGATCAGCGATAGCGGGTCCAGGCTTGCCGGGTCGGGAATGGTAAGGTGGAGAATCCCCACCCGGGTTTCTGCCACCCGAGTGAACAAGACGTGCAGGCCGAACCAGACCGACAGGTTGAAAATCACCCCCACCACGGCGGCGGTGATGGCGACCAGCGCCCCCGACAAGGCCCGGTTGCCGCGCAGGGCCTCCACATAGGGTGCGCCGGCCAAAATCCACAAGAAACACGGAACGAAGGTGACCCAGACGGTCAGGGTCGCCCCCGCCACACCCCCCAGCCATGGTCCCAGGCTGCCGGGATTGCGAAATCCGGCCAGGAACCCTACGAACTGATTGACCAGAATCAGCGGGCCGGGCGTCGTCTCGGCCAGACCGAGGCCCTCCAGCATCTCGCCGGGCTGCAACCAGCCATGGACCTCCACCGCCTCCTGGGCCACATAGGCGAGGACCGCGTAAGCCCCGCCGAACGTGACCACCGCCATCTTGCTGAAAAACAGCCCAAGGGAGCCGAACGCCCCCTCGCCCCAGGCCAGCGCCACCGCGACAGGCCCCCACCACAGCGCCAGGCAGACTGCGGTGATCGCCAGGGATCGCGGCAGATCGGGGCGGGTATGATCGGCTCCCGCCTCGATGACCCGATCCGCCGCTCCACCCGCCGCTTCCACCAGTTTCGGCTGAAAGGCCGGATGGCCGCCCCGAGCCGCCAAGGCCCCGATAAGTCCGGCGGTCAGCACGATCAGCGGAAACGGGAGGCCCAGGAAAAAGATGGCGACAAAGGCCGCCATGGCGATCCACAGGAACTCACGCCCCTTCAGCGCCCGCCTGCCGATGCGCAACAGGGCCTCGACCACGACCGCCAACACCGCCGCCTTGACACCGTAGAACAACCCCTCGACCAGCGGCACCTGATGAAATCCGGCGTAAAGCCCGGCCAATCCCATCATCACCAGGAATCCGGGAAGCACGAACAGGGTTCCGGCGACGATTCCCCCCAGGCCACGATGAAGCAACCAACCGATATAGGTCGCCAATTGCTGCGCCTCGGGGCCAGGCAGCAGCATGCAATAATTCAGGGCGTGCAGGAAGCGGACCTCGCCGACCCAGCGTTTTTCCTCCACCAGAATCCGATGCATGGTGGCGATCTGAGCGGCGGGACCACCGAAACTGAGCAGGCCGATCTTCAGCCAGACCTTGAAGGCCTCGCCGAAACTGGGATGGGCATCGGCCATGTGGGTTCCTTGCTCAGGTTGCCGTCAAGGTTCTGGGAGACGTATCCATCAGGAAAATCTTGACCTGCTCGGGCGGCATCGGCTTGGCGATCAGATAGCCTTGAATCTCGTCGCATTCCTGGACGGCGAGGATGGCCATCTGATCGCTCTCCTCGATCCCCTCCGCCACCACCTTGAGGCCCAGGCTGTGGGCGATGCCGATGATGCTGCCGACCAGCATCATGTCGCGGGAGTCCCGCGCCATGTCTCGAATAAACGAACGGTCGATCTTCAGGGCCGTCACCGGCAATTGCTTGAGATAGCTGAGTGAGGAATAACCGGTCCCGAAATCGTCGATGGCCAGCCCGACCCCCAGCGCCCGCAACGCGTCCAGCACCTCGCGCTGCCGCCCGCCCAGATCGAGCACAAAGGTCTCGGTAATCTCCAACTCCAGATTTTCCGGCGGAAAGCGGGTCTCTTCCAGCACCCGATGGACCTGCTCGGCCAGGGTGTCGTCGTGAAAGTCCCGGCCCGAGAGATTGACCGCCATGGTCAACGAATGCCCCGCATCCAGCCATAGCTTGCCCTGACGGCAGGCCTGACGCAGCACCAGCATGTCGATGCGGTGAATCAGAAGCATCTCTTCGGCGATGGGGATGAAGTCGGCCGGCGAGACCGCGCCAAAGGTCGGGTGCTGCCAACGCACCAGCGCCTCGAAACCGGTGACGATATGGGTCTTGAGATTGATCTTCGGCTGGTAGTGAACCTGAAAGGACTTGTCCTCCACCGCCTGACGCAGGGCGGATTCAAGATCCATGCGCCGCTCCTCGCGCTGCGTCATCTCGGCGGCATAGAAGTTAAGGCGTCCCTTGCCCGCCGCCTTGGCCTGATACATGGCGGTATCGGCATGCTTCAGCAGTTCCTCGCCGGTCCGGCCGTGATCGGGAAACAGGCTGATGCCGACGCTGGCGCTGATGAACATCTCACGCCCGCCGATCAGAAAGGGCGAAGACAGCGACCAGATGATTTTCTCCGCCACCAGCGCGGCATCGGCGGCGGCGGCGATTTCATCCAGGATGGCGGTGAACTCGTCGCCGCCCAGCCTCGCGATGGTATCGGTCATGCGCACGCATTGCTTCAGGCGCACCGCCACTTCCTTGAGCAGCTCGTCACCGGCGCGATGCCCCAGAGTGTCGTTGACCTTCTTGAAACCGTCGAGATCGAGAAACAGCAGCGCCGCCTGACGGTCATGACGCTGCGCATGGATCACGGCCCGCTCCAGCCGATCCTGGAACAGCACCCGGTTGGGCAACTCGGTCAGGACGTCGTAATGGGCCAGCCGCAGAATGTGGCGCTGGGCCTCGACCTGATCGGTAATGTCGCTGAAGCTGCCGATATAGTAACGGACGCTGCCATCATCATTGCGGACCGCGACGATGCTTTCCCAGGCGACGAAGACCGAGCCGTCCTTGCGCCGGTTCCAGACCTCCCCCTGCCAGCGCCCCTCGCCGCTGATGGCGCCCCACATCTCGCGGTAGAAGACTTCATCATGATGGTCCGAGCGCAAGAGGCGGGGATTTTCCCCCACCACCTCGGCCTCACCATAACCGGTCAACTCGGAAAACATCGGATTGACGCGCAAGATGCGGCCGGTGGCGTCGGTGATGATGGTGGCGTCCAGCGCATTCCGGAACACATGGGCGGCCAGTCGCGTTTCCTCCTCGGCGCGCGCCTTCTCGACCAGACGGGACGAAGCCCGCCGGCCGACCAGCCCGATGGTAAGCATGCCAAAGAACCAGAATGCCGCGTGCGAGACCTCCATATTCCAGACCGCGCCCGCCTCGGCCTGCCGATAGGGGGCCATGGGCACCGAAACGCCGATGGCGCCGCGAACCTCGCCGTTATTGAAGCCAAGATGGCCATGACACTTCTGGCAGCTCTGCTCCATCATGAACGGTTTGATCAGGCGCAGGTAAGGCTGGCTGTCGATGTCGGAGACCTCGACCACCTCGGCCACCTTGCCGGCGGAAAAGCGGCGGATCGCCTCCGCCTCCCAGGCATCAGCCTCGTTGTTGGGGTTAAGGTAGACGATGCCGACGATGCGCCCCTTGATGCCGTAGTACTCGCCGTAATCCTGCATCATTTCACGCAGCATATAGGCCGGATTCATCAAGGTCAGGTGACGGCCTTCGGTCGTGGTAAGGTCGCGATCGGGCAGTTGCGCCATCCATGGGCTGGGCGGCGTCTTCTCCGTCGGCTCCACATAGACTCCGCCATGGCCGGACGCCCAGAGGCGATAAGCCAGATCCTTGCTGAAGGCCGAACGCGCCGTGTTCAGAGCCAGTTCGAGGGTGACCGCCTGTTGCCGATCGACATTCCACCACAGCGAGACGCCCAGCAGGAACGTCCAGACGGCAAGGGCCAGGACCGCATACCGAACGACCATGATCCGGATATGCCGCGCTTCGCTTCCCCCGGGACCAACCCCGTCACCTTGCACAGAAATGCCCGCGTCAGGTGGGAAAAGCATTCAGCCCCCCCCCTTCCATACACATAAATCCCGACCTGCCTGCCGTTCGTTCCACACGTCCCGCGACCCTCACCGGATAACCGCCCCCAAGGGCAGTCCATCGTCGTGGGAATCCTACACCACGCGAATCAAACCGCACACCCCCTAAGCGCCACAATTGGGCCGGCTCCAGAGATATTGTCGCCCCACACCTAAGTCGGAAGTCCGGTGTCTGAACATCGCCCGTTGTGTTACCGTGACTGAACTGGCTATACCGCAAGGAGGGTGCTTATGGCCGACGAGGAATCCCCGGACGAGGTCAAGGTCGCGGCGATCGTTCGTCCATCGGGGGGTGGCGTGATCGACTGCCTGGAAGGCTTTACCCGCATTCTTCAAGGTCAGGGCTATCTGGTCCGGGGGCTGATTCAGCGCGTCATCCCCGAAAACAGCCGGTGCGATTGCACCATGATGCTGATCGACCTCGACACCCGCGCGGAATACCGGGTCAGCCAGGGCCTCGGCCGCCAGCCCGGCTGCTGCCAGGTCGAGACATCCGGCTTCGCCGAGGCGGGCCATGTGTTGCGCCGCGCCATGGCGGACGACACCGACCTGATCGTCATCAATAAATTCGGCCAATTGGAGTCACAGGGAGAGGGACTGGCGGACGAGATGCTGGCCATCATGTCCCAGGGCATCCCGCTGATCACCACCGTCGAGCCCCCCAGCCTGGACCGATGGCGTGAATTCACCGGCGGGCTGGCGGGTGAGATTCCCCCCAACTGCGGCGGATTGATGCGGTGGTGGGATGGCGTGCGCCCGCGCGGTCTGCCCCGAGCCTTCCGCAATGTGGCCACCCCGTCCCGCGCGGCGGAGCCCCCGAATCATACCGACGGCCATAATAGCTAACCTTCGGTCAGTCATTACGGTGCCCTCAAACGCCGGGCGGCGGACATCCGTCCGCCTTGGCTCTCGCCGCACAACCGTTGGCATCAGGGAGCATTCCAGCGGATCGACCCGATTCCGGAAATGTCGTAGCCGCCGAGAGCCTCGGCCCGAGCGGCGAATTCGGGGGTCCGGGTAAAGGCCAACAGGGTCTGCACTGGGGGCTCGAAATAGGCGTGGCGGTCGATAGCCAAGTCGAACCGCTCCTTCTGCAACGGTACGAAGCCAAGCCGAAGGCTGTTGGCGACCGAAGCCACCGCCAACCCCGCATCCGCGCTGCCGTCCAAAATAGCCAGCCCCACATCGGTCTCGCTACGGACCGGAACCGACGCGGTCAAAATGGCGTCGAACGACAGACCTGCCTCGGCCAAAAGACGCTCGAACAGGACTCGGCTCCCCGCGCCATCCTGTCGCAACACCACACGCGCCTTGGTTCGGGCCAGATCGGCCACCGAATCGATCGCCAAGGGATTGCCGGCCGCCACCACCAGTCCCTGACGGCGCCAAGCCCACTCGATCAGCACCACGTTGCGATCCGCCAAGGCATGCTTGACCTGCGGAATATTATAAACACCGCTCTCGGGATCGAGCAGATGAAGGCCCGCCACCGCCGCTTCGCCGGCCGCCAGCCGGGCCAGACCGTCGGCCGAACTCCCCGGCAACATCGCCAATCCGCCGCCCACCTCCCGCAGGCACCATTCCAGCAACGGATCATGGCTGCCGGAGACCACCATCGCCACCGGACCGGTCCGTGGAGAACCAGAACCCGACGCGCTGTTGCGCTTTAACCAAGCATCGATTTCGGTCTTCGGAAACAGCCACTTGCCGGTCACCCGCGTACACGGGATGCGCCGATCCTTCAGCAGTTCATAGACCTTGCGCTCCTTGACCCTCAGATAACGGGCCACCTGATGGGTGTCCATCATTTCGGGGAATTCGAGAGATGAGTCCATGGCGTCCGCTCTGTATCAAGGGAGTACAAGCATGACCGGGCAACGGCGGATTGACAAGCGGACAGAAAAACGGCCGGAGCATATGCCCCAGCCGTTTTCCCTTCACCGAAGAACCGTGACGACTACTCGGCGGTGGTGCCGGCAACCGCGGCCAAGGCCTTGGCCAACTCGTAGACCCGCTTGCGCACCTGGGGATCGACGATGTTGTAATAGGCCCGCACCAGTTCCAGCGTCTCGCGCTTGGTCATCGGGTCGACCTCGAACGTCGCCGGCTCCTCCGACAGTCCCGACGAGCCCTTGATGATATTTACCGGGCTCTGGCTTTGGGTATTGTCGGACATATCGTCAAAGAAATAAGAAACCGGCACATCCAGGACCCGCGACAGATCGAACAGCCGGGAGGCTCCGATCCGATTGGCGCCCCGCTCGTATTTTTGAACCTGCTGGAAGGTCAGGCCAATGGCTTCGCCCAACTTTTCCTGGCTCATGCCCAGCAAGGTACGACGCAACCGCATACGGGCGCCCACATGGACGTCGACCGGATTCGGGGCTCCACTCTCAAGACGGCCTCGCGTCGACACATTTCTCTTAATCAAGATAGCACTCCCGCGCATCACATAAACCTTCATGCATTCTATCGTGGGTTCGGTACAATGCAACTCTTTTTAGCATCACGAGGATGCACTATCGTATGGGGTAAGTTTGGGTCACGGCCGATGGCCTGATGACACAACAGCTATTCCCCCCAGGCTCGCCAACCACTATCCTCCAGCCTCCATGACATCCGGAGCCCGTCTCCGCGGGGAATAGCAATGAGACCCTTGGCAGCAGTGTTTCTGGCGTTGGCCTTGGCCGCCTGTGCTGAAATCACAAAATTCCAGAACTCCGACGGCACGGCCTACTACTACGTCAATTGTGAGAGCAGCCTACGCGTGCTGGAGACCTGCTCCTTCGCCGCGCGCCGCACCTGCCCGAATGGCTACTCGCCGGCCAAGGCCAGCGCGCCGGACATATCGGCGGATGATCGTCAGTACAGCCGCTGCATCGAGCAGAAGAAGGAACGGGAAGAAAACGGAGAGACTCCGATCCAATGCGTTCCGAAGAAGTACAACGAGGGCTACTTCACCTGTAAGTAGCCCCCTCCCGGAAGGTCCGTGGAAACGGGCCGGATCGCTCCGGCCACCTGCCTACAGCACCCGGATATTCTTGAACTGCCAGGGATCGCTGGGATCGATATCCTCGGGGAACAGCTGGCAGCGACCGTCAAGCGGCGTCCAGTCGGTATAAGCCCCGACCACCGGCCCCAGATAGGGACGGCAAATCTCCAAAATGCGCTGGAAGTCGATCTCGTCGGGCTCAACCACCCCCAGACCGGGATTCTCCAACGCCCAGATCAGGCCGGCCACCACGGTCGACGTGACCTGGAGGCTGGTGGCGTTGTTGTGCGGCGCCAGCGCGCGCGCCTCGTCGATGGAGAGTTGGGAACCATACCAGTAGGCCCCCTTGGCATGACCGGCCAGCAAAACCCCGAGTTCATCGGCGCCGCCGACGATCTCCTTCATCATCAGACGCTGGGACGGCTGCATCTTCCAGTTCTTGCCGGCCACTTCGTGCAGCGACACCACGGCGTCGTCGCAGGGGTGGTAGGCGTAGTGCACCGTCGGGCGGTAGGCCACCACGCCGTCATCCATCACCGTGTAGTAATCGGCGATGGAGATGGCTTCGCTATGGGTGATGAGAAAGCCGTGGAACGGACCTTCGTTCGGCGTCCAGGTCCGCACGCGCTGGCTGGCGCCGGGGCGCATCAGGTAGATGGCGCTGTCGCGGCCGAATTCGTGACGGAACCCGTCGGGCGGCAATTGCTTTTCGTGGCTGCCCCATCCCAGTTCGGCCGGCTGACACCCTTCGCCGACGAATCCGTCGATGGACCAAGTGTTGACGAACTCCCCCACCGCCTTGGGCTGGGCCGCCACCTGGGTATCGCGCTCGGCGATGTGGATCACCTTGACGCCAAGCCGGGCGGCCAGTTCGCTCCAGGTCTTGCGGGTCGTGGGAATCCCGGTGGAGACGCCGGTATCAGCGGCGACATTCAGCAGCGCCTGCTTGACCAGATGCGACACCAGACCGGGATTGGCGCCATGGGTCACCAGCGCGGTCGGCGCCGGACCATCGACCCGCAGCGCCAGCATTTTTTCGCGCAAGGCGTAATTGGAACGAAGCGACGGCGTAAGGTCGGGATCGGTATAGCCGCCCGGCCAGGGCTCGATGCAAGTGTCGAGATAAAGCGCGCCGACATCGCGACAAAGCTCGACCAGGGCTATGGACGACACATCCACCGAAAGGTTCAGCAGGAAGTCGCCCTTGCGCAGCATGGGAGTCAGTCGGTCGCGATAGTCATCCTCGGTAAGGGGATGGTTGATGAAGCGAAGACCGTATTCATTGGCGACATCGCGACCGCGTTCGCAAGCCGTGATGATGGTGATCTTGGCCGGGTCAAGATCGATATGACGCAGCATCAGCGGCAAAACGCCCTGTCCGATGCAGCCACACCCAATCATGACCAATCGGCCCGGAAATACAATGTTGCCCATAATTATTCTCCATCTGATCCAGCGATTCGTTGATATCGCCGCGAGCCGAAAACGACTTTCACCCCGTGACCTCTTGACAGAGGTCACGCTGTTCTGGGCAACGGCGGCAAGCAACCTTCTGATCGGTCGCGTCGGCCGCCGTCACATACTTGTACTGATTTCCGGGATGAAGCCCATATTGCGGGTCACAACCATGTCCACCTCCCTTTCGGGCACCGGCCCACAGCGGCCGGCTCGTCCAAAAAGGACGCGTCCGTCGTTGCATAACCTCACAGGGCCATAGGCACGTACGTGTGCGTCACTCAAGGGTTATATACCGCCCCTTTTTCCGCGATGCAACACCTGTCGTCCAAAACGTCAGATTAACGATACCACTTCGATATCGCTATCATCCAGAGTCAGGCGCAGATGCCGGGCCAGGACCACCGCATGGGGGTCGTCGCCGTGAATGCAGATGGAGTCGGCGACGCAGGGCAGTTCCCGCCCGGACAAGGTCCGGATCACGCCGCGCCGGACCATGCGCAGGGCATGAGCCGCCGCCTCTTCCAAGCCACGAATCAACGCCTGGGGGTGGCTGCGCGGCGCCAGATTGCCGTCATCGTCGTAATTGCGGTCGGCGAAGACCTCCTGAGCCACCCGCAGCCCCAGCATTCTCCCGGCTTCCACCATGGCCGAACCGGAGGGAGCCAGGAAGATCAGCCCGGCATCGACGCCCCTGATCGCCCGGGCGATGGCCAACGCCGCCTCCAGCTCCACCGCCGCCCGGTTGCTGAGAGCGCCATGCGGCTTCACATGACCGAGGCGGCCGCCATTGGCCGCCGCGATCCCCTGCAAGGCCCCGATCTGATAGGCGGTGACGGCCTCGATTTCGGCCGCGGAAAGATCCATCGGCCGCCGTCCAAAGCCCTCGCGATCCGGATAGGACGGGTGCGCCCCCAGACTCACCCCACGGGCCAGGGCGGCGCGTACCGTCCGGGTCATCTCCATGGCGTCGCCAGCATGAAAACCACAGGCGATATTGGCTGAAGCGACCAGATCCAGCATGGCCTGGTCATCGCCACAGCCCTCGCCCAGATCGGCGTTGAGATTGACCCGGCGGCTCATGACGCCTCCGCGCTGACTATTCCAGACACCAGATTGGCGGAGTATAGCGCAACCAGATCAAGGCCGCCGCCCGGATCGATCATGCCGTCTACAGCCGCCCGCACCGACCGCTCGCTTTCGTGCAACGCCGCTTCGGCCTGGGCCTGCGTCACCGCCGTGAAGCGCAAGATCGTTCCCGGCGCGGCGCGGCCGACGCGGGCCAGATCGGCCGAGATCACCGTGGCGATCTTGGCATAGCCACCCACCGTCTGGTGATCGGCCAGCAGCAAGATGGGCTGGCCGTCGCCCGGCACCTGGATACAGCCGCTGACCAACCCCTCCGACGCAATGCCGGCTTCGCCCCGATGAGTAAGTTTCGGTCCGATCAGACGCAGCCCCATGCGATCGGCCGCCTGATCGACCACGTACTCGGCCGACAGGAAATCCGTCATGGCCTTGTCGGTGAAGCAATCCGCCTGCGGCCCCGGCATCACTCGTACCGGCCCGGCGCCATGATCGAACGCCGCCGCCAGGGCGCGCTCCGCCCGCGCTGCCGCGCTCGCGCGCCGCAACGGCAGCAACATGCCCTCGGACAAGGGCTTGCCGCCCAATGGCCCGATGGCCGAGCGGGTATAGGTGGATAGGCTGCCCATCACCGACGGCAGGTCAAAGCCGCCCTCCACCGCCAGCACCGCCACCATGGCGCCGGCCACCGCTCCCACCGCCAGGACATCGCCCCGCCGCAGCAGATGGGACCGGCCGGCCGCCAAGGATGTGGTCTCGCGGTCACGGGTCAGGGTCAGGCGAACCGGGCCGCAGGCCGCCAGCCGTACACTTTCACTTTCGACCGCCAGACCGGGGCCAAAGGCATAGACCTCCAGGCCGGCTTCCCCCGATGGATTGCCCAGCAGGGCATTGGCCAGCCGCAACGCCACCGGGTCCAGCATCCCGGCCACCGGAACCCCCTGTTCCTGATAGCCGAACCGGCCCAGATCCTGAACGGTGGTGTGCAAGCCGGGGGACAGCACTCTCAGATGGCTCATTCGGCGAAGAACTCCACCCGATCGCCGGCCGCCAGCAAGGCCGGCGGCTCACGGGACTGATCGAACAGGCAGACGGAGCTGCGCCCCAACAAGCGCCAGCCGCCAGGGCTCTCCCAAGGGTAGATGGCGGTCATGTCGTCGGCGATGGCGACGGCCCCGGCCGGCACCCTCAGACGAGGCGTGGCGAGGCGGGGCAGACGCAGGGCTGCGGAAAGGCCGCCCATATAGGCGAAGCCGGGCATGAAACCCAGCATCAACACCCTGTAGACGGCGGTGGAGTGCAAGCCCACCACCTCCTCGACGGACAGGCCTCGGGCCTTGGCGACATCGACCAGATCGGGACCGTCATAGCGGACCGGAATCCGCCACAGCCTCCCCTCTCCCATGGCGTCACCCCCGATATCGGCGGCCAGGGCCGCGACCACCGCCTCGATCTCCGCCCGAGAGGTCGCCTGCGGATCGAAGCAGACCAACAACGAGCGCAACGACGGAACAAGCTCGACCAATCCGCGCAGAGGCAAAGACCGGCGGATGGCGGCGCGCAGCCCCATGACCTCGGCATTACCGTCGAATTCGACGCTGAAAGCGGTGTCGCCCACATCCCGGATCAACATGCTATGTCGCCGTTCGGGTCTTGAGCGCGGCCTTGAATGCGCGATCCGCCTTGATCGCCGCCTCCCGCCGCAGGGCGTCGCCACGGCACAAGGGGCCTTCGGTATGAATCAACCGCCAGGGGCCGCGTCCACGGGTGAACTTCGCGCCCTGTCCCGCATTATGACGGCGCAACCGGTCACCCACATCGACCGCGATGCCGGTATAGCTGACCATTGCGTCATTCAGCAGGACATAGACGAACCACGTCACCCAAATTACCCCTATTACGCGATCATATTTGCATCTCATTTATATGAGGCGCAAAATTCCGTCACGATCGGGGCATAGTATTGCAGGAATAAGCTTGGGCTCAACGAAATATATGCTGCGGAATTTCCATGGATCAGACCGCTCCTTACTACGTTTTGGTTGTCGACGACGATCCCGCCGACGCGGCGCTCGTCTCAAAGGCCATCGGCGTGGGCCGATTCAACTGCGTGGTGGAACGCGCCATCGACGGCGTCGAGGCGATGGAAAGATTGCGTATGCAACCGCCCCCATCCACCGACCGCCATCCGCCGCCCCATCTGGTTCTGCTCGACATCAACATGCCGCGCAAGAACGGCTTTCAGGTTCTAAGCGAAATTCGCGCCGATCCGCATCTGCGGCATCTGCCGGTGGTGATGCTGTCGACCTCCACCGCCGAGCGGGATGTGACATCGGCCTACCAGTCCGGCGCCCATGGCTATGTCACCAAGCCCATGGACGTTGACGACCTGTTCCAGGCCATCCACGGCATCCAGGAATACTGGTTCAATACCGTCCGGCGGCCAAAGGCGTAGAAAACCGCATGCCGGGACGGTCGCCGACGGGCGACCGTCCCGAAGTATCGGCGCCGATCAGATCTGCCGCAGCCGGAACCGCTGGATCTTGCCGGTTTGGGTCTTTGGCAGAACCTCCAGGAACTTGATATCGCGGGGATACTTGTAGGGGGCGATGGCGGCCTTGACGAAGGCCTGGATTTCCTCGGCCAGCACCTCGCTCTCATGGGCCGGATTGCTCAACACGATGCAGGCCCGGACAATATTGCCACGGGCTTCGTCGGGTACGCCGACCACGGCGCATTCGAACACCTTGGGATGCTCCATGATCACCCGCTCCACCTCCTGGGCCGAGATGTTGTAACCGGAGGAAATGATCATGTCGTCCGAGCGGTCCACGTACCAGAACCAGCCCTCAGCATCCTCCTCCATGATATCGCCGGTGACGTTCCAGCCGTTCTTGACAAAGCTGGCCTGTCGGTCGGGATCGTCGAGATAACGGCACCCCGTCGGCCCCCGCACCGCCAGCCGGCCGCGACTGCCCGGCGGCAGCGGATTGAACTCGTCATCGAGGATGCAGGCGCTGTAGCCCGGAACCGGCTTGCCGGTGGCGCCCTCCTTGGCGACATCGGGGGTCTGAGCGATGAAATGAGTCAGCATCTCGGTCATGCCGATGCCGTTGACCAGCTTGAGACCGGTGGCGTCGAGCCAGTCTTGCCACAGCTTCTGGCGCAGATGCTCGCCGGCCGAGGAACACTTGCGCAGGCTGCTGATATCGTAGCGATCCAGCTGTTGCAGCATGGCGTGAAAGGCGGTGGGCACCGCATAAAGGCTGGTGCAACGATGCCGCTGGATCGCCGCCAGGATCAGGTCCGGAGTCGGCCGCTGGACCAGCACCGCGGTGGCGCGATAGCGTAGCGGATAGGTCAGGAACGCCGCCAGCCCATAGGTGAAGGCAAAGGACGGCGAGCCCACGATGATCTCGTCGGGATCGATGGTGTAGCTTTGCGGCCAACAATCGCACACCGCCAGGATATCGCGGTGAAAATGCATGGCGCCCTTGGGATTGCCGGTGGTGCCCGAGGTGAAGGTGATCAGCGCCACATCGTCGGCGGCAGTGTCCACATTGTCGAAGCCGGCCGGCTTGGCCTCGGCCCGGCGGTCCAAGTCGGCGTCACCGTCGCCAAGCGCGGTGAAATAGGCCACATGGGCCAAATCCAGCGTCTTGGCCTTGGTCAGCTCCATCTCCTCGGCCAGATCCTTCTCGCACAGGGCGATCTTGATCTTGGCCTTTTCGACGATGTAGCCCAGTTCCTTGGAGCGCAGCAGCGACATGCTCATGACGCAGACGCCGCCCGCCTTCAGTACCGCCAGCCAGCAGGCCGCCACCATGGGGGTATTGCCCGAGCGCATCAGCACCCGGTTGCCCGGCACCAGCCCGAAATCCTCGACCAGAACGCGGGCGATCCGGTTGGCGCGATCCAGCAGATGGGCATAGCTCCAGGTGCCGTCGCCGTAATGGAAAGCCGGCTTCGCCCCGAAGCCATCGGCCACCGCGCTGTCGATCAGCGTGACGGCCGCATTGATCCGGTCGGGATAATGGCTGAGATGGGGAGCCGAATAGTCGAATACCGGCCACGACTCCGGCGGCGGCAACAAACGCCGGGCAAAGTCGTCCACATGAGCGCTGGGCACGCCTCCGGGCAAATGCATGGTCAACCTCCCGTTTGGATTTTTTGTTGATGCCTGCGCCCTTTGGGCGTCAGCAAGGCTTGGGCGAAGAAATCGAATCCCTGGGCGATATACTCTTCCAGGGTGCACAGCTCCTTGAGTCGCCAGTGCTTCAACGCCCAGCTATGGGCGAAAGTGACCAGCTGATAGGCCACCAGCTCGGCATTGACCTCGCGCATCAGGCCGGCCTTGATGCAGTCGCGCAGGCAGGCGGCGATCATGCCGTTGGTCTCGATCTCCGAGGCCTTGATCAGTTCGCGCCGATCGTCGGGCAGCGACTTGGTCGAGCGATAGGCCAGCACGGTGGCTTCGCGGCGCTGATCCACCACCCGGCAATAGGCCCCGACGGCAGCCCAGAACCGCTCCAGCGGATCGGTCAGTCCCGCCAGCGCCGCCGGAATCTCCTGCTTGTAGGAGTCGAGCACACTCAGCAGGACCAACAGCAGGACGTCTTCCTTGTCGGTGACGTACTGATAGATCAGGCCGGCGCTGACGCCGGCCTTCTTGGCCACGTCCTGAATGGTGGTGCGGTAAAAGCCCTGATGGGCGAACAGTTCCACCGCCGCCGCGATGATCTGGGCGCGACGCCGATGCACCAGCGCCTCGTCGGCAACCTGGGACTTGACGTCATGAGCCATGCTCGCCCTCGCTTCCATCACATCAACTCGCCGCCCGCCACCGCAATGCTCTGACCGGTGATGGAGGCCGAGCCGGGCAGGCACAGCCAGCCCACCGCCTCGGCCACTTCCTGCGGCTTTATCAGACGTTTCTGAGGATTTTGCGCCACCAGATCCGCCAGCGCATCCTCGCGCGGCCGGCCGGTCTTGGCGACGATATTGTCCAAGGTGGTCTCGACGATATCGGTCTCGGTATAACCGGGACAGACCGCGTTCACCGTCACCGGCTTCAGGGCCAGCTCACGCGCCAGAGCGCGGGTCAGACCGATCAACCCGTGCTTGGCGGCGCAGTAGGCGGTGCAATAGGCCAGGCCGGTAAGGCCCGCCGTGGAGGCCACGTTGACCACCCGCCCCCACCCCACCGCCAACATGCCCGGAACCGCCGCCTTGGCGCAAAGGAAGGCCCCGGTCAGGTCGGTGCGCAAGATATCGTCCCACATGGTCAGATCGGTCTTGCCGAACGGGGCCGCCTTGGCGATGCCGGCATTGTTGACCAGGATGGCGATGGGGCCGAACCGCTTGGCCGCCTCGGCAAAGCCGGCTTCGATGGCGGCCGGATCGGTGACGTCCATGGCGATGCCGAAAGCCCGCTCGCCCATCTCCGCCGCCGCCGCCCGCAACCGCGCGGCGTCGCGTCCGGTGATGGTGACGCTGGCCCCCAGGGACAGCAGTTGCCGGGCGATGGCGGCGCCGATTCCGCGTCCGCCGCCGGTGACCAGGGCGTGCCGGCCCGCCAGCGGCTCAGTCATGCGGATATCCCTCGAACACCTTGGAGGCGATCACCAGCTTTTGAACCTCACTGGTGCCCTCGTAGATGCGCAGCGCCCGAATTTCGCGGTAGAGCTTTTCCACCGTGACGCCGCTGACCACGCCCAGGCCGCCCCACAGCTGCACCGCCTCGTCGATCACCACCTGGGCCTGATCGGTGGCGAACTGCTTGGCCATGGAGGCCTCGCGCGTCACCCGGCCGCCCTTGACGTCCTTGGTCCAGGCCGAGCGGTAGATCAGCAGGGCGCTGGCGTCGATGGCCACCGCCATCTCGGCGATCTTGGCCTGGGTCAGCTGGTAGTCGGCCAGCTTGGAGCCGAACACCTTGCGCTTGAAGATCCTGGCCAGCGCCTCGTCCAGGGCGCGCCGCGCAAAGCCCAGGGCGGCGGCTCCGACCGTGGTGCGGAACACGTCCAGCACCGACATGGCGACCTTGAAGCCGTCGCCGGGCTGTCCCAGCAGATTGGCGGCCGGAACCCGCATACCCTCGAACTTCAACGAGCCCAGCGGATGCGGCGCGATCACGTCGATACGTTCGGAGACGGTAAGGCCCGGCGTATTCGCATCGACCACGAAGGCTGCGAGATTCTTGGCCCCGGCGCCGTCGCCGATGCGGGCGAACACGGTATAGAAATCGGCCAGACCGGCGTTGGAGATCCAGGTCTTGGCCCCATCGATGACGTAGTGATCGCCGTCCAGAACCGCTCGCGTGCTCATATTGCCCACGTCGGAACCGGCATCGACCTCGGAGATGGCGAAGGCGGCGATGGATTCGCCCCGTCCCACCTTGGGGAGGTAGCGGCTCTTCTGCGCGTCGTTGCCGAACAAGGTGATGGCGGCGCTACCCAAGCCCTGCATGGCGAAGGCGAAATCGGCCAGACCGGCATGGCGAGCCAGGATCTCGCGGCCCAGGCAGATGGCGCGGACATCGAAGTCCTTGGCCCGTCCACCATATTCCGCGGGAACGCTGGCCGCCAGGAACCCGGCCTTTCCCAGCTCACGGACCAGATTTCTCGCGGTCTGGTCCATGGCGGGTCCATGCGCCTCGTCCTCGGGGCACACCCTCGCAAGGTTGGCTTTGGCCCAATTTTCCAGATCATCGGCGAAAGCGCGGTGAGTCTGGTCGAAAAAAGGCCATTCGAGGAACGAGGCGTCGCTCATGGATTTAGTTCCCTTCAAACTTGGGCGACTGCTTGGCGGCGAACGCCACATAAGCCCGCTCGAAGTCGTTGGTCTTCATGCAGATGGCCTGGGCCTGGGCCTCGGCCTCGATGCACTCGCCCAGACCCTGGTTCCACTCCTGCCACAGCATCTTCTTGGTCATGGCATGGCCGAAGGTGGGGCCGTCGGCCAGGCTGTGAGCCAGCTTGGTGGCGTTCTCCAGAATCTCTTCCGAGCTGTGCAGCGAGTTGTAAAAGCCCCAACGCTCGGCCTCTTCACCACCCATGGCGCGGCCGGTATAGAGCAACTCGGCGGCGCGCGACAGACCGATCAGGCGCGGCAGCAAGGTGCAGGCGCCCATATCGGCGCCGGCCAGACCGACGCGGACGAACAGGAACGCCACCTTGGACTTGACGGTGCCAAAGCGGATGTCGGAAGCCGAGGCCAGCATGGTGCCAGCACCGGCGCAGATACCGTCGATGGCGGCGATGATCGGCTGCGGGCACATGCGCATGGCCTTGACCGCGTCGCCGGTCATGCGGGTGAATTCCAGCAGTTCCGGCATTTCCATCTTGGTCAGCGGCCCGATGATCTCGTGCACGTCGCCGCCAGAGCAGAAATTGCCGCCCTCGCCGGTGATGACGATGGCCTTGACGTCGGTGGCGTAGACCAGATTGTTGAACAGGTCGCGCAGCTCGCCATACGAGTCGAACGTCAGCGGGTTCTTCTTCTCGGGACGGTTCAGGGTCAACGTCGCGACCTTGCCCTCGACCTTCCAACCGAAATTCTGAGCCTTGTAATCGGCAGCCTTGAACTTACGCATATCTAATTCCTTTCCGATTTGGGTTGGGCGATTAGCCCACCATGGTGATGCCGCCGTTGACGCTCAGAACCTGGCCGGTGATGTAGTTGGCCCGGTTGCTCGCCAGGAAGACGATACCGTCGGCCACTTCCTGCGGCTTGCCGAAGCGGCGCATGGGAATGACCTTGAGGAAGGCTTCCAGGAACTTCTCCGGCTCGGACTTCAGCAGGGGGGTGTCGGTCGGGCCGGGGCAGATGGCGTTGACGGTGATGCCATAGCGGGCGCCTTCACGGGCCAGCGACTTGGAGAAGGCGATCAGACCGCCCTTGGCCGCCGAATAGACACTCTCGCCCAGCGAACCGACGCGGCCGGCATCGGAAGAAACGTTGACGATCTTGCCGCCCTGCTTCTCGATCATGGAGGGGAAGAAGGCGCGGATCAGCTCGATCGGGCCATTCAGGTTCAGCGCCATCACCTTGGCGATGAAAGCGTCGTCATTATTGACGAACGGCTGAATATGGCCCCAGCCGGCGACGTTGCACAGCACGTCGAGGCGGCCCTTGCTGGCCAGCACATGGTCGCGCACCGTGGCGATGGACGCCTTGTCGGTGACGTCGAGGCGAACGAACTCGGCCTTGCCGCCCTTGGCGCGGATATCGGCCGCGGCCTTCTCGCCGGCTTCGACATTGATGTCGGCGACCAGGACGTCCCCGCCCAATTCGGCGATGGTCTGGACCGTGCAGAGGCCGATGCCGGAAGCGCCGCCGGTGACCAGGGCGACCTTATCTTTGAAGTTCATGTGTCTCGCTCCTTGATGAATAAAGAATCAACGTTGACCGGACAGGAAAGCCTCGACGCGCGACCGTGTCTCCGGCTCGTGCAAGAGCAGGTCGCGGGTGGCGGAAAGCTCTTCCTCGTAACCGTCGCGGGCCGGGTCGGCGGCGGCGGCGATGCAGGATTTCGAGGCGGCCACGGCGGCGCGCGGCAAAGCGCCGATGCGCTCGGCCAATCCCTGGGCGAAAGCGGCCAGTTCGGCCCTCGGCACCGCCCAATGGACGATCCCCAGGTCTTGGGCGGCGGCTCCGTTCAAGATCTCGGCCCCCAGGATCAGCCGCTTGGCCACCGACGGGCCGCACAGATTGGTCAGGCGCTGGGTGCCGCCCGCGCCGGGGATCAGGCCCAGATTGACCTCGGGCAGCGCCAGCTTGGCCTCGACGGCGGCGACGCGGAAATCACAGGCCAGCGCCAGCTCCAGCCCACCGCCCATGGCGGCCCCACCGACCTCGGCGATGGTCGCGACGCCCAGGGTCTCGATCCGCTTCAGCACGTTCTGAAGATCGCGCACGAAATCGATCTGGGTATCGACCTTATCGGGATCGGCCAGATTTTCGCGCATTTCCCCCAGATCGGCACCGGCGCAAAACACCTTGGCATTGCTGCGGATGTGGACGGCGCCGATGCTTTTATCGGCCTCGACCTGATCCATGGCGGCATGGAGCGCCTTGATCAGAGCCTTGCTGAGTGCATTGACCGGCGGGCTGTCAAGGGTGAGCACGACGACATTGCCAACCCGCGAGATGGAGAGAACCTGTTGCGACATTCGACCCTCAAGCTGAATGGCCATTCATTATGACTGAATGATCATTCAGTTTAATCCGCATGTCAATACTGATTTAGAGCCGCCTATCCCGGAGCCGGATGGCTGCGCTATCATCTCCCGACGGCTTTCAAAGGCGGACCGGCATGAATGATCAGACCATCGCGACCTACTCCCAGGCCCTGGCCCAGGTGGCGGCGATCTACCACTGCACCCTAAAGGAATACGGCCGGACTGCCGCCGGAGTGGCTTGGCGCGATGACCATGGCCAGTTCGGCAGGTTTGACGTTCTGACCTCCATGATCGACCGCGCCCGACCGCTGACGATCAACGATGTGGGTTGCGGCTATGGGGCGCTGTTCCGCCATCTCGACGCCCGTTTTCATCTGGCGGAGTACTGCGGCACCGATATCTGCGAGGCGATGATCGAAGCCGCCGGCGCGGAAGAGACCGATTCGCGTGCCCGATTCGTCCAAAGCGCCCTGCCGGTGACGACCGCCGACTGGTCCATCGCCTCTGGAACCTTCAACATGTCGGCGGGGGCCTGCGACGAGGTCTGGCGGCGACTGACCGAAGATGTGCTGCGGGCCATGGCGCGCCATTCCCGCTTGGGCTTCGCCTTCAACATGCTGCGGCCCGAATATGGCGACGGCGACCTGTGGGGTGCGGAGCCCGGGCCATGGCTGCGCTTCTGCCGGGACCAACTGGCCGGACAGCCGACCCTGATCGAGTCTCCGGCCGGCAACGATTGGAGTCTGCTTGTCCTAAAAGCCTGACAGCGGCACGCCCTCGGGCGACTCGCTGCCGCCGCGATAGCGGAAGGTTCCCTCGCCCATGGCGATCAGGGTTCCGGTCTCGTCCAGAACCTCGGCTGAACAGAACACGATACGGCTGCCGCCGGCCTTCTTGCGGCCGATAGCCCGCAGGATGCCGTGGCGAGCCTGTCCGGTAAAGCTGGTGGTCAGTTGCAAGGTGACGACGCGACGCACCCGGCCGGGATGGGGGCAAAAGGTGGCGGAAAAGCCGCACGCGGTATCGATCAGCGTCGCCAGCACCCCGCCATGGACCGCCCCGGCCCGGTTGCAGTGACGCCGATCCACCAGAAGCTCAAGCATCGCCCAATCCTCGGACCATTCCGCCAGATGATAACCGAGCAAGTCCTGGAACCCGGACTTGGGCTCGCCATCGAGAAGGTCCATGGTCATGCTCACCCGATATTTGCGCTGTCCAACGACCTAATCACGACCTAGGCTTCAGCGTCAATACCACCGGCCGGAGGCCCGCCATGATCCAAACAGGGAGTTTTTCCATCGGCACGCCCGGCCGGCTGGACGACGATGTCGCCTTCGTGCTGGCCCGCGCCGCTGAACTGAAACTGCCCTCGCTGTCCGCTCTGGGACCGGTGGAGGCGCGGGCTGAATTCGCCCGCCGCCTGTCGCGGACCAACCTCCCGACCCCGGAGGGGGTCGAGGCGGCCGAATTCGCCATCTCCGGCCAAGGCGGGGAAATCCCCCTCCGTATATACAAGCCGGCGGACGACGTCGCGGCGGCCTCCACCTTACTCTACTTCCACGGCGGCGGCTTTGTGGTCGGCGACCTCGGGACTCACGACAGCATCTGCCGCACCATCGCCCTGCGCTGCGGCTCGGTCGTGGTGGCCGTCGATTACCGACTAGGGCCGGAACACCCCTACCCCGCCGCCATCCAAGATGGAATCAGCGCCCTCTCCTGGCTGGCCGCCGGGCCGGTGGAAGCCGGCGGACCGGGACGGCCCCTGGGCGTGTGCGGCGACAGCGCCGGCGGAACCCTTGCCGCCGTCGCCGCGCTGCACGCCCGCGACCTGGGGATCGAGCTGGCGGCCCAGATGCTGGTCTATCCAGCGGTGGATCAAGGCGGCGACTATCCGTCGCGGACCCGATTGGGGGAAGGCTATCTGCTTACCGCCCATGACATCGACTGGTTCACCGAACAGTATTTCGTCGGCCGGTCCAGCCCGGTGCTGGAGCCCGACGCCTCGCCGCTGCACGCCCCCAGCCATGCCGGACTAGCCCCCGCCCTGGTGCTAACCGCCGGATTCGACCCGCTGGTGGATGAGGGCCAAGCCTATGCCGCCCTTCTCGCCAAAGCTGGAGTGCCAGTCCGCGCGGTCTGCCTTGAAGGCGCCATCCACGGCTGCCTCGGCCTGGCGGGCTACCTCGGTTGCGGCCGGGCGGCGTTGGATGAAATCTGTACAGTCTGGACAACGGCAACGGCCATCCAGACGTAATTCCGGCAAAATCCGACACGCGCCCTGTCGCAATCCCGACAACAAGCAAGGCTTGCCGGTGAAATTTCGCCGTCTTCCAGGCTGGCACGGGGTTTGCTTTGCACTCGGGCGACGACCCGATCAAGAAAACGAGGCTCCACATGCCGATGCTGCAACCGCTAAGCCCATATCTTTTTCATGGCTATCCCACCCGTTTGACCAGGATCGGCCTCCCCAAGGGGAGTGGGTCGTGACTAACACACTGAAAACACTGTGAAAAAAATAAGCAATTAAATGCGTATTTAGTTGTGGCGCGGGCTTGAAGTCGGCCGTCATGTCGCATACCATCTGTGTGACGCTTTTTTGAGCAATTTTAAAGTACTGCCCACCGGATTTCCCGCCTAATGGAGGCCAAGGTTCGATGACCGTTCGTATCACCCGCCGTCGTGCCATTACCGTGCTGGCCGCCGCCGCCGGTCTGTCCTTGCTTGCCAAGACGAACCAGGCTCAGGCCCGCCTGATCCGCTGGGAGGGCACGACCCTCGGCGCGCCCTCGACCATTCAGCTTTACCATACCGACGAGGCCAAGGCCCGCGCCGCCCTCGACGCGGCTCAGGCCGAGCTGGCTCGGCTGGAAGGAATCTTCAGCATCTTCCGCCCCGATTCGGCCCTGTCGGCGCTGAACCGCGACGGCGTGCTGACCGACGCCCCGGCCGAATTCGTCGAGCTGGTTTCCCACGCCAAGGATCTGGCCGCCATCAGCGACGGCGCCTTTGATCCCACCATCCAGCCGGTGTGGCGGCTGTATCTCAGCCACTTCACCGCGGCCACCGTCGATCCGGCCGGCCCATCGCGTAAGGATCTCGACGCCGCCCTGGCCCTGGTCGACTGGCGCGGGATCGAAATCGACGCCGCCGCCCGCCGGGTGGCCCTGGCCCGTCCCGGCATGGCGCTGACCCTCAACGCCCGCGCCCAGGGCTATATTACCGACAAGGTGGCCGAAGTGCTGCGCGCCCACGGCTTCAGCCAGATGCTGGTCGATATGGGCGAGCCCCGCGCGCTGTCCACCAAACCGGACGGCTCGGCCTGGCGGATCGGCATCGCCAATCCCGCCGATCAGTCCAAGGCGGTCACCTCGGTGGACGTGGTCGACAAGTGCGTGTCCACCTCGGGCGGCTACGGCACCGTGTTCGACGAAGCCGGCAGATTCAGCCACATCGTCGATCCGCGCACCGGCCTGACCGCGCCGGCCATGGTGGGCGTGACGGTGATCGCCGATACCGCCACCATCGCCGATGGCGTCGCCACGGCCCTGATCCTGGCCCCAGAGGACAAGCGGCAGCATATCCTGCGCGCCGCCGGGGCGTTGCAGGCCATCTTCGTCACGCCCGACGGCGTGACCGCGACGGTGACGGCCTGATCACCATGCGTGAAGCCGACTCCTCCTTTTCCGACGCCGACGGCCTCGACATGATCGAGGGCTTTGCCCGTGTGGTCGCGGTCGAGGACGGCCGGATCTGGCTGGAACCGGAAGTCACCGCCAGTTGCGGCTCGTGCAGCTCGGTCGGGCTGTGCAGCATCGGCAAGGATGCCGGGGCCGCCCGCAAGCTGGCGGCGCGCCGCTTCGAACTGCCCGGCGACCTCGGTCTGCGGGTGGGCGAGCGGGTGGTGGTCGGCGTGCGCGACGATACCCTGGTCAAGGGCGCGATGACCGCCTACGGCATTCCGCTGCTGACCATCCTGGCGGGTGGCATTGCCGGCCAGGAATGGGGCGGCACGGACGGCATGGCGGCCCTGGGGGCCTTGGGCGGACTGATTACCGGCCTGCTGATCGCCAGGGTAATGGCCAACAGCCTGACGGCGCGGGGCATCCTGACGCCCCGCTTCCTGCGGCGGTCCTTTGATCCGCCGTCGGATGCCGGGTGTCACGAGTAATACCGACGTAAGTTAAAGGGGAAGCTCGACGATGGAACATTACCTTCTGCTGATTATCAGCGCCGCGCTGGTCAGCAACGTGGTTCTGATGCGGTTCCTGGGACTGTGCTCGTTCATGGGCGTGACGACCCGCGTCGACACCGCCCTCGGCATGGGCGCCTCGACCACGTTTTGCATCACCATCTCGGCCATGATCGACTGGGGTGTCGAACGCTTCCTGCTGGAGCCTTACGACCTGGGCTATCTGCGCACGGTGGCCTTCATCCTGGTGATCGCGGCGGCGGTGCAGTTCACCGAGGCGGTGGTGCGCAAGGTATCGCCCTCCATGTTCCAGCTGCTGGGCATCTATCTGCCGCTGATCACCACCAACTGCGCCGTTCTGGGCGTGAACCTGCTGCTGGTCGAAGGCAAGATGAACTTCATCGAAAGCACCGTGTTCGCCCTGGCCTCGTCGCTGGGCTACAGCCTGGTGATGGTGCTGTTCGCCGGCCTGCGCGAACGTCTGGCCCTGTGTCAGGTGCCAAGGCTGTTCGCCGGCCCGCCCATCGGCTTCATCACCGCCAGCCTGCTGGCCCTGGCCTTCATGGGCTTTTCCGGTATGAGCACCAATTAGGAGGTCTCCTGTCATGTTGTTGGATGTTGGAAGTCTGGCGGTGATGGGCGTGACGCTTGGCGCTGTCCTCGGGACCGCGGCAAAGCTGCTGGCGGTGCCCACCAATCCGCTGGAAGACGAGTTGCAGGCGCTGTTGCCCGGCTCGCAATGCGGCCAGTGCGGTTTTGTCGGCTGCTCGCAATACGCGGCGGCGCTGGCCAAGGGCGACACGCCCATTACGCTATGCGCCCCCGGCGGCAAGGGCACCATCGAGGCGCTGGCCAAAAAGCTGGGCGTGCATGCCGACACCGACGGCCACGAGGAAAAGGGGCCAGAGGTCGCCTTCATCATCGAGGATCTGTGCATCGGCTGCCTGCGCTGCATCGGCGAGTGCGGTTCCGACGCCATCGTCGGCGCGCCAAAGCAGTTGCACACCGTCATTTCCGATGCCTGCCACGCCTGCGGCAAGTGCTTCAAGATCTGCCCGACCGAGGCCATCGAGATGAGACCGATTCCCCAGACCATCGCCGCCTGGCACTGGAACAAACCCGGCGAGCACGCCTCGCACTGAAAGAGAGACGGTCGATGAAGCTGTTTCCCATCATGGGCGGCATCCACCCGGACTACCGCAAGGAGCTGACGAGCGAAAAGGCTATCGTCACCCTGCCGATGCCGGCCACGCTTTATATCCCGCTGCAACAGCATATGGGTGCTGCCGCCAGCACCGCCGTCGAGGCGGGCATGCTGGTGAAGAAGGGCCAGATGCTGGGCCGTGGCGAAGGCGCGGTATCGGCGCCGGTTCACGCCCCCACCTCGGGGCGGATCGTCGCCATTACCGAAGTGACCGCGCCGCATCCGTCGGGCCTGCCGCAGATGACCATCCTGCTGGAACCCGACGGCAAGGACGAGTGGGCCGAACTGCCCGCCCCCATGGCCGATCCCTTCACCACCCTGCCGCAGCAGATCCGCGACCGGGTCGCCGCCAGCGGCATCGTCGGAATGGGCGGGGCCACCTTCCCCTCGGCGGTCAAGCTGGGCCTGGGCAACCAGTACAAGCTGGAGATCCTGCTGCTCAACGGCGCCGAGTGCGAGCCCTACCTGACCTGCGACGACCGCGTCATGCGCGAATATCCCGATCAGGTGGTCGACGGTGCCCGCATCATGGCCCACGCCCTCGGCGCGCCCAAGGTGATCATCGCCATCGAGACCAACAAGCCCCAGGCCATCGAAGCCATGTCCAAGGCGGCCGCCGCCTTTGACAACGTGACGGTGGTGGGCGTGCCGGTCCAGTATCCCATGGGGGCCGAACGCCACCTGACCCAGGCGGTTACCGGCCGCGAGACCCCGGCCCGCAAGCTGACCGCCGATGTGGGCGTGGTGGTTCACAACGTCGCCACCGCGCGCGCCGTGCATAATGCCGTGCGCTTTGGCCGTCCCCTGCTGTCGCGGGTGGTCACGGTCAGCGGCGGCGCCATCGCCGAGCCCAAGAATATCGAAGTGCCGCTGGGCACCCCGGTCTCCGTACTGCTGGCCTTCTGCGGCGGCGCCACCAACGCCAAGCGTTATATCAGCGGCGGCCCCATGATGGGCCAGCCCCTGCCCAGCCTGGATGTACCGGTGGTCAAGGGCACCTCGGGCATCCTGGCGCTGACCAAGGCCGAGACCAAGGAAAGCGCGTCGAGACCCTGCATCCGCTGCGGCTCTTGCGTCACCTATTGCCCCTGCGGTCTGGTGCCGGTCGAGATGGCGGCGTTCATCCGCAACGACAAGCTGGACGAGGCCGCCAAGATCGGCGTTCAGGACTGCGTGTCGTGCGGGTCGTGCTCGTATATCTGCCCGTCGCATATCCCGCTGGTGCACTACTTCAACTATGCCAAGGGGCGCATCGCCGCACTGGATCGCGAGCGCCGCAAGAACGAGCAGACCAAGGCACTGGTCGAGGCGCACAACGCCCGGCTGGAGCGCCAAGCCCAGGCCAAGCGCGAAGCGGCCGCCCGCGCCAAGGCGCAAAAGGAAAACTCCGACGAAAGCAGGGCCAACGCATGAGCATCGTCGTCGACAAAAGCGGACCGTTCACACACGGCTCCAACAACGTCCAGCGCACCATGTTCACGGTGCTGGCCGCCCTGGCGCCGGCAACGATGTTCAATCTATGGCTGTTCGGCTGGCCGGCCATCTTCCTGTTCCTGGTCACCATGGCGGCCTGCGCCGCCTGTGAAGCGGTCTGCATCCATCTTGGCGGCGGTTCGATCGACGATGTGCTGTCCGACGGATCGGTCCTGATCACCGGCTGGTTGCTGGCCCTCAGCCTGCCGCCCTGGGCTCCCTGGTGGGTCGCTGTGGTCGCCTCGGCCTTTGCCGTCGGCCTCGCCAAACATGCCTTCGGCGGCCTGGGACAGAACGTGTTCAACCCGGCCATGGTCGGCCGCGTGGTGGTGCTGGTCTCGTTTCCGGTGCAGATGACCGCCTTCGTTCCGACCAAGCCGCTGTTCTCGGCCGGCGCGCCGGGCTTTGCCGAAAGCCTCCACATCACCTTTGGCAAAGCGGTCAGCCTGGACGGAATCAGCGCCGCGTCACAGTTGGGCTTCATCAAGACCGAAATGGCCCGCGGCGTCCCGGTCAACCAATCCATGGACCAACTGCCGGCCCTGGGCGACCTGCTGTTGGGCTTCCATCCCGGCAGCATGGGCGAGACGGCAGTGCCGTTGATCCTGGCCGGCGGTCTGTTCCTGATGTGGCGCAAGATCATCTCGTGGCATGTGCCGCTGGCGATGCTGGGCACCTTGTTCATCATGGGCGCCGTGTTCAACGCCGTCGACCCCGGCCGTCACGCCAGCGGCCTGTTCCACCTGATCTCCGGCGCATCGTTCCTGGGGGCCTTCTTCATCGCCACCGACTACGTCACCTCGCCGGTGTCCAAATCCGGGCAGTTGGCGTTCGGCGTCGGAGTCGGCCTGCTGACCTGGATCATCCGCACCTATGCCGGCTATCCCGAGGGGGTCGCCTTCGCGGTCCTGCTGATGAACGCACTGACGCCCATTCTTGACCAACATTTCCGGCCGCGTGTCTTCGGCCGCACCCGCAAGGGCGCGCCGCTGCCGCTGAGGGGGGACAAATGAGCACGATCCGGCCCACCTGGGTCCATGCCACCATCCTCGGCACATTCTGCGCCGGTTTCGGCGTGGCGTTGGCCCTGACCGACGACATCACCAAGGCTCCGATCAAGGAACGTGCCCTTGAGGACAAAATGGCCGCACTCGGCCAAGTCATCCCCAAGGCCATCCATGACAACAACCCGGTCGTCGACGCCGTCACCCTGACCAGCGCCGAGGGTAAGCCGAAAACGGTTTACCGCGCCATGAAGGGCGGCGCGATCACCGGAATCGCCTACGAGATGGACGCTTCGGGCGGCTATGGCGGCCCGATCAAACTGATGCTGGGCATCGACCCCCAGGGCAAGCTGTTGGGTGTCAGCGTCATCTCCCACAAGGAGACTCCCGGCCTGGGCGACAAGATCACTCCCGCCAAAAGCGACTGGATCGGCCGATTCACCGGTTTGTCGCTCGGCAATCCGCCGGCGGACAAGTGGAAGGTCAAGAAGGATGGCGGTCAGTTCGACCAGTTCTCCGGCGCAACCATCACGCCCCGCGCCGTGGTCGGCGGAATCCGCCTGGGACTGGAGTACTTCGCCGCCAACAAGCCCGGTATGATGGAGAAGAAGTGATGTCTGCCAGCTACGGACGGATCGTCAAGGACGGATTATGGGAAAACAACGGCGTGCTGTGCATGCTGTTGGGCATGTGCCCAACCATGGCCATGACCGGCACCGCCACCAACGGGCTGGGCATGGGATTGGCCACGGCGGTGGTGATGGCGGCCTCGAACCTAATGGTCGCCACCTTCCGCAACTACGTCACCCACGAGGTCCGCATTCCGGTCTACATCCTGATCGTCGCGGCCAACGTGACTTTCGTCGATCTGGTGATGAACGCCTGGATGCACGAGCTTTACAAGGTTCTGGGCCTGTTCATCCCGCTGATCGTCTCCAACTGCCTGCCGCTGGCCCGGCTGGAGGCCTTCGCCGCCAAGGAGCCGGTGCTGCCCTCGCTGGTGGACGGCACCTTCATGGGCCTGGGCTTCACCTTCGCGCTGACCATCATCGGCGCGGTGCGCGAGATGATCGGCCAGGGCACCCTGTTCGCCGATGCCGCCCTGCTGCTGGGGCCAAGCTTCACCTTCCTGGAGACTCGCATCATGCCCGACGACATGGGCATCCTGGTCTTGATCCTGCCGCCGGGCGGGTTCCTGGTGGCCGGTCTGATGGTGGTTGCGAAGCGGATGATCGACGTTGCCTCCGGCAAAGAGATCAAAATGGCCGGCGCGCACAGCGTCTAAGGGAGGGCAGGTCATGAAGGTCGGTGTCGTCTACGCAATTCCCAGCCGCCAGGCTTGGCTCACCATCGATGTGCCGGAAGGAACCACCGTCAAGGATGCCATCGAGAAATCCGGGGTCTTGAAGCAGTTCCCCGAGATTAACCTGGAGACCCAGAAGGTCGGCGTCTTTGGCAAGGCCACCGCGCTGGATGCTGTGGTCGAGGAAGGGGCGCGGATCGAAATCTACCGCCCGATCACCGCCGACCCAAAGACCGTGAAGCGCCGCGCCAAGGAAGGCGGAGCGGCGGGCAGCGAAGGAGCGGCAGGATGAGCACGCAAGACCTCTCGGTAACCCAGGCGGTCGCCTACGCCGTCCTGTACGCGCTGGACACCGAAGCCGGAGCGCCCTGGAAGGCCTGGGCTCATATCTGGCTAAAGGGTGACGACCGATCGGCCCACTCGGCCCAAGTGGCCGTGACCGGCGCCATCACCCAATCTGCCAAGCATGCGGCGACCGCCGCCCGCCTGCTGGCCGAGGCCACCCAGTTGCAGACCGAGGCCGCCATGCTGGCCTCGGAAAACCGCAACGCCGCCTGGCAACTCGACCAGTACGACCTGCGCAATGCCCAGTGCCTGAACGAGGTGGCCGAGGCCATCCGCATGTCCAGCAGCGACGGAACCCTGGACACGGAAAGCCCCCGTGCCGCCGAATTGCGCGCCAAGGCCGTCCGCGAGTTTTAGGGAAGGGGCCGCCGAGCCCCTCCTACAGCACCATCACCTCGACTAGGTCCCCGGCCTTCGCCGCCGGGGCATTGGGCGGACGCACCGCCAGACAGTCGGCGCGGACCAACCCGGACAACACGGCGCTGTCTTGTTGCTGAAACGGGGTCGCGACAAACAACCCATCGGCGCCGCGCTCCAGCGACGCGCGCAGATAGTCCTGACGCAGATCGTTGGCGGGAAGGTCGCGCCCCAGCCGGGCCGGAATCACCTCGGTCGCCGAGGGAAGCCCCTGCATGACGCGGATCATCGGCCGCAGGAAGATCAGGGCGCAGACCATAGCGGATACCGGATTGCCCGGCAGCCCCAGTACCGGAATCCCCTTGAGATTGCCGAACATCAACGGCTTGCCCGGTCGCATGGCAACCTTATAGAAGCCGAGGGCAAGACCGGCCCCGGTCAGGGCGTCTTGCACCAGATCATAATCCCCCACCGAGGCCCCGCCGGTGGTCACCAGCAGGTCGCAGCCCGCCGCCGAGGCGATCATAGCGTCCAAGGATTCGCGCGAATCGCGGGCGATCCCGAGGTGAACCGCCTCGGCCCCCAATCCGACAACCATAGCCGCCAGTCCGGGACCGTTGGACCCGACGATCTGGGTCGGCCCCAGGGGCTCGCCCGGCATGGCGATTTCATCGCCGGTGGACAAGATGGCGATACGCGGCCGGCGGCGCACCGTCAGCCACGGAATATTCATGGCCGCCGCCAGACCAATCCCACGCCCCTCCATGACCGAACCGGCCCGCAGCAGCACATCGCCGGTCTTGAAATCGAGCCCGGCCGGGCGAACGAACTTGCCGGCAGCGACGGCAGAGCGGATTTCAACCGCATCGCCCTTTCGCGCGGTGTCTTCTTGCATCACCACTGCATCGGCCCCGGCCGGCATGGCGGCACCGGTGAAGATCCGCACCGCTTGGCCCGCCCCGACCTCATCGCCGAACGCCGCTCCGGCGGCCGACTGGCCGATCACCGCGAGGCTGACGGGAACCGCGCCCAGATCGCCCGAACGCACGGCATAGCCATCCATGGCCGAGACCGCCACCGGCGGATGCGACACCCGGGCCGCCAGATCCTCGGCAAGGACGCGCCCTACCGCCTGGGCCAGACTCACCACCTCGGTGGCGACCGGCCGTATCCCGGCCAGCACCGTTTCATGCGCCGTTTCGACGGAAATCATCTAAGGAGCCTCGTATAATCCAGACTTGCCACCGGACTTGAGCACCAGACGGATGTCTGTGATCCGCATTCCCTTGTCCACCGCCTTACACATATCATAGACGGTAAGCGCGGCCACCGTGACGGCGGTCAAGGCTTCCATCTCGACACCGGTCCGCCCGACCAGCTTGCATGTGGCCTCGATATGGACGGCGGAGGCGACGGGATCGATGCTCAGTTCCACCCCCACCGACGACAATGCCAGGGGATGACAGAGCGGGATCAGGTCAGGCGTACGCTTGGCCCCCATGATGCCGGCCAGTTGCGCCACCGACAGCACATCGCCCTTCTTCATGCCGCGTCCCTGGATCAGGGCCAGGGTCGTCGGCAGCATGAAGACCGAGCCACGCGCCACCGCGACCCGCCCGGTCTCGGCCTTGGCCGAGACATCGACCATCACGGCATTGCCATCGCTGTCGAAATGGGTGAAATCAGCCATGTGGGTCTCTTAGGCGTTCGCGGCCGCACCAGCCAGCAAAACCTTGACGGCCTGCTCGACATCGGCGCGACGCATCAGGGTTTCACCGATCAGGAAGCGTTTCACTCCAACCAGAGCCATGCGCTTGAGATCGCCGGGGCCTTCGAGGCCACTTTCGGAAATGACGACGCGGTCCTTCGGCACCAAGGGCGCCAGACGCTCGGTCGTGGCGAGATCGGTCTTCATGATCTTCAGGTCGCGGTTGTTAATGCCGATCAACGGCGATTTCAGCTTCAAGGCCCGCTCCAACTCGGCCTCGTCATGCACCTCGATCAGAACATCCATCTGATAGCCCAGGGCGATGTCTTCCATCTGCGACATCTCGGCATCGGTCAGCGCCGCCACGATCAGCAAGATGCAGTCGGCCCCCAGGGCGCGGGCCTCGACGATCTGATAGGGATCGACCATGAAGTCCTTGCGCAGCACCGGCAGGTCGCAGGCGGATCGGGCGGCGCCCAGATCGGCGTCGCTGCCCTGAAAGAACTTCTGATCTGTCAAAACCGACAGACAGGCGGCCCCGCCGCGCTGATAGCCGCGGGCCAGTTGGGCCGGCTCGAAATTGGCGCGGATCACCCCGGCCGAGGGAGACGCCTTTTTAATCTCGGCGATGATGCCCCAGCCCAGCTTGTCGATCAGGCGGTCCAGGGACTTGGCAAAGCCGCGCGGCGGCGCCTGGTCCTTGGCGCGATCAAACAATTCCTTGATATTGCGGCGACCTTTCTGCTCGGCCACCTGCTTGCGCTTTTCGGCGCAGATCCGGTCAAGGATGGTCGGAGTCGCGGTCATGTCTCAAACCTCCTTATTGGTGATGGCGACCATGCGTTCAAGAATCCGGCTGGCGCTCCCATCGTCAATGGCCTGCTCCGCCATCCGAACGGCATCCGCCAGCGTGGCGACCCTGCCGGAGACCACCAGGGCGGCGCCGGCGTTCAGCGCCACGATATCGCGGTAAGCCCCCTTCTCGCCCGCCAGCACCGCTTTCAACGCGACGGCGTTGGTGGCGGCGTCGGCGCCCTTTAACTGCTCGGGCAGAGCGCGGGCCAAGCCGACCTCTTCCGGCGTTACCGTGAACACCCGCACTTCACCGTCCTTGAACTCGGCCACCTTGGAAGGACCGGTGGTGGTCAGCTCGTCCAGGCCGTCCGAGCCGTGCACGACCCAGGCATGTTCGGCTCCCAATCGCCCCAGGACACGGGCGACGGGCTCGACCCATTGAGCCGCGAAGACGCCGACCACCTGACGGGTGGTGCCCGCCGGATTGGACAACGGCCCCAGCAGATTGAAGATGGTCCGGGTGCCCAGCTCGACGCGGGGGCCGCCCACATGGCGCATGGCGTTGTGGTGCCGGGGCGCCATCAGAAAGCCGATATTGTTTTCGAACAGGGATTCGCGGACCAGCGTCATGTCGGCGTCCACCTTGATCCCCAGCGCGGCCAGCACATCGGCCGAGCCGGACTTGGACGACAGCGCCCGGTTGCCGTGCTTGGCCACCGGCACGCCGCAGGCGGCCACCACGAAAGCGGCGGCGGTGGAAATATTATAGGTCCCCGAGCCGTCGCCGCCGGTCCCACACGTATCCACCGCGCCGGGCGGAGCATCGACGCGCAGCGCCTTGGACCGCATGATCCGGGCGGCGCCGGTGATCTCGTCCACCGTCTCGCCGCGCACCCGCAGGCCCATCAACAGGCCGCCGATCTGGGCGGGGGTGGCGTCACCCGACATGATGATCTCGAAGACCTCTTCCGCCTGGGTCTCGGACAGGGTTCCACCGGCGGCGATACGGCCGAGCACCTCTTTCATGAGGGCCAGGGTGGCGGGGGCGTTGGGAGTGGCGGGCGTGCTCATCAGGCGGCGTTTCCGGTACGGCGGGAGCTGAATTGGATGAAATTGCGCAGCATCTGGTGACCATGCTCGGTCTCGATGCTCTCGGGATGGAATTGGACGCCCCAGATCGCCAGATCCTTATGGGCCAGCCCCATCACCAGACCGTCGGCGGTCCAGGCCGAAACATGGAGACAATCGGGGAAGGTCTCGCGCTCGACCACCAGGGAATGATAGCGGGTGGCGCGAAACGGCGAGGCCAAGCCGGCAAAGACCCCGGACCCGTCATGCTCGATCAGATCGACCTTGCCGTGCATGGGCTTTGGCGCCCGGACCACCTTGCCGCCAAAAGCCTGACCGATGGCCTGATGGCCGAGGCAGACCCCGAACAGCGGCACCGTGCCGGCGGCGCGGCGAATCAGGTCGAGACAGATTCCGGCGCGGTCGGGATCGCATGGGCCGGGCGAGATGACGATGCCCTGCGGCTGCATGGCCATGGCCTGATCAACCGTCACCGCATCGTTGCGGCGAACTTCGACCTCGGCCCCCAGCTCGCCCAGATAGTGCCACAGGTTGTAGGTAAAGCTGTCGTAATTGTCGATCAGCAGGAACATAACCGCCGCCCAGATCAAAGGATTCCAGCGGCGAAGAATGCAGGGGCGACCCTCCCCCGTCAAGCATCGCGACCCCTTATCCACAGGGGATTCGCCCGAACGACCGCTTGACGGAAGGATACGGAGGCTTCCCCCGAGAGTCTGGGTATGTTTCAAGAATCCTCCATCGGTTGGAGGCCGTCATGGCCGAGGTGTCGAGCAAGTCCCCAATCGATCATTTTCCGGCGTTGCCCCCCTTCCGACAGGCGATACTCCAAGGACGAATATCTACGACGGTTCAATGCACCGTGCAGACCATGCAGGGGTCGAACGAGCGGACCACATGCTGAACCGCTATCGGGGTCGTCTCTCCCGCTTGGACCGGAGTTCCGACCAGGGCCTGTTCCAGGGCGCCGGGCATGCTCGCCGCGTCGCGGGGCGAGAAATTCCAGGTGGTGGGAGCGATGATCTGATAGCCGCCGATTCGGCCGTCACGGGCGGTCAGCCAGTGGCCCAAGGTGCCACGCGCCGCTTCGACCAGACCGATCGCACTTCCCTCGGCCACCAACTCGCTGGGGGCGAGGCAGAACGGCTCGCCCGGACGCAGGGCTTGAACCCAGTCTTCCATCGCTGGAATCAACCGGGCGAGTTCCAGCAGCCGCGCCACCACCCGCGACTGAACCGAGCCGCCCCCCGTGTCGGCGACCAGGGCGCGGGCCAGCGGGTGGCCGTCCACCACCTGACGCGCCAGAGCGCCGACCTCGATCACCCGTCCATCCAGGCGCGGCGCCTTGCACCAGCTATAGGCGTCGGGCTTGTCGGGGGCGGGCTGGGTCAGGCCGGCGAATGGGGCGGCTATTCCTCCCGCCATCCAGGCATGGGCGACGTCCTCGGTGATGCCGGCCGGATCGAACGGGGCGAGGCGGCCGTCCCAGACGCCGGACTGAAACAGGCCGAAGCTGCCCGACGAGGCCAGCACCGAAGGCCCCCGCCCCATGCGGTCCAGCCCAAGGTCGCGGGCGATGTGCAAGAACAGGCGGAAATCGCCGTGATCAGGGGCGGCGGTATCGGTCCAGGCGTCCAGGGCGGCAACCGAATTCAGGGCGGCGACGGCTTCCAGCGAATCGGCGAAGACGATGGTCTCCAGCGCCTCGCGGAACTCGGCCAGGATCGCCAACAGCCGCACCCGCTCGGCCGGGTCGATCGCCTTGGTGACGCCACCGGGCTGCAAGGCCAGGGAATGCGGCCATTTTCCAGCCAAGACTCCCATCAGGTGAAGGAAACGGGCACGGGCCGGCAGCAGGGCGCGCGTGGATTGGCCTTCATTCGCGGCAAAGCGTCGCTGCGCCGCCGCGTGCCAGGAATGCCCGGCGTAACAGGCCCGCGCAAAGTCCGGAGTGAAGAATAAGACGAAATGGGTCAGGTGATCGGCCGCATTCTCGCAGGCCAGAATGATGTCGCTGGCCAGACGGCCGTTGGCCGGCATGTCGGCGCCGCAGACCAGGGCCAGGGCGCGGGCGGCGGCGACCGATTGCGATACCGAGCAGATCCCGCAAATCCGGGGCGCGATCACCAGGGCGTCGCTGGCCGGACGGCCGCGCAGGATCTGCTCGAAGCCGCGATAAAGCGGGGCGTTGACGCAAGCCTTGGCCACCGCGCCGTCGCGGATGTCCAACGTCACTTCCAGGTCGCCCTCGACCCGGTTGAAGGGGCCGACGATCAGGCGTGTGGTTTGGGTCATGGCGTCTTGGTCGGGCGACGGGCGGGGGGAATCAGGACATGGTCGGCATGGGCGTTGGTGCGGACCCGCTGGGGCGTCGCCGATTTGGACAAAGCCGCCAGCGCCACGAACCACGCCTTGGGCATATCCAGCGGCAATCCGATGGGGATGCCGGCCACCTTGGCGGTTTCCTGGAATGGTCCGGGCGGGCTTTCAAAGCCGGGGCTGGTGCAGTTGATGCAGGTGTAACCGGCATCCGTGCACGATCCGAACCCGTTCCAGCGCCGCATGTTGCAATCGCCCGGAGCCTGGGTGGCGCGGCAGCCGAGGTTTTCCATCAGGCAGCCGCGATCCGACGGCCGCACCGCGCTGGCCTTGAACTCGTAGAACTCATTGCGCGAGCAGCCGTGATGGGCGAGATGATCGGCAATGGCGCGCGGCCGACCCAGGGCGTCCAGACGCTCGGGGCCGAAATCTCCCAGGGACAGGGCGGCCAGCGTCTCCACCACCCAGCCGGGATGGGGGGCACAGCCGGAAATGTTGATTACCGGCAGGCCCGAGCCCGAGCGGAAGTCCTTGCCCAGCGCGCCGCCCATGTCCCAGCCGGCGTATTGCAGGCCGCGTGCTCCGGTGGGGTTGCCCCCCCCCGCGGGCAGGCCGCCAAAAGTGGCGCAGCTGCCGATGGCGACCACATGACGGGCCTTGACCGCCAGGGCGGCAACCCAATCCTTCATGGCGCGGCCGGTGCCCGACAGCATCTGGAACCGGCCGGTGCCATCGGGGCCGTCCAGCACCGAGCCTTCGACGCAGAGGCAGTCCAGCGCGATCCGGCCGGCAACCACATCATCGAGGATGGCGATGGCCTCGCGCCCGCTTTCCTCCGATAGGGAGGGGTGCCACAACAGCCGGATGCCGAATCGTCCCAACGCCTTGACCATACCCAGATCATCGGCCGCCAGGGCCGACATGGTGCAGCCGCCGCATGACCCGGCCTGTAGCCAAAGAACAGTAAAACCAGACGCCATTGGACCCGTCTTCAAGGATAAGGACGGGTCCAGATTAGGCATGCAGGCCGGGTCGGCGCAAGTGCGGGGGTCAGGCCGCCCGTTGGGTGGTCTGCTCGCCGGCGGATTTGATGGCGGCCAGGAAGCTGGCGACCTGATGGGTCAGGTCGTCGGATTGCTTCGACAGATTGTCCGCCGTGGTCAGAACCTCCTGGGCGGCGGTTCCGGTGGTGGTGGCGCCGTCATTGACCAGACCGATGCTGGAGGTCACCTCCCGGGTGCCGCTGGATGCCTGCTGAACGTTGCGAGCGATCTCGCCGGTGGCGGCGGTCTGTTCCTCCACCGCCGCGGCGATGGCGGTGGCATTGGCGGTGATGGCCGAGATGGTCCGGCCGATGCCCTGGATAGCGCCGACGGCATCGCGGGTGACCGACTGCACCGAGTTGATCTGGACGACGATGTCGTCGGTGGCCTTGGCGGTCTGGGTGGCGAGGTGCTTGACCTCGTTGGCGACCACGGCGAAGCCCTTGCCGGCGTCGCCGGCCCTGGCCGCCTCGATGGTGGCGTTCAGCGCCAGCAGATTGGTCTGGGCCGCGATATCGTTGATTAAGGTCACCACTTCGCCGATCTTGCCGGTGGCCTCGGACAGGGTCGCCACGATGCCGTTGACCCGCTCGGCCTCCTCGGCGGCGCGGTGGGCGATTTCGCTCGAATTGCTGATCTGCCGCGCGATCTCGGTTTCCGAGGCGGCCAGCTGTTCGGCGGCGGCGGCGACGGTCTCCACATTGACGGAGGCCTGTTCGGCGGCGGCGGCGACCACGGTGGACTGACGCGAGGTATCCTCGGCGATGGAGGACATGGACTGGGCCGAGTCGCGCAGATGATGGGCCGAGGCGGTGACGCCGCTCAACACACCCTGGACGCTGGCGTTGAAGTTGGCGGTCAGGCGATCGACGATCTCCTGACGCCGGTTGCGGGCCGTTTGTTCGGCGTGTTGTGCCGTTTCCAGGCGATGACGCTCGATTCCGTTGGTCTTGAAAACCTCAAGCGCCCGGATCATCTCGCCGATCTCGTCGCCACGGTTCGATGCGGGGATCGCGGTGTCCAGATTGCCGTTGGCCAGATCCCGCATGGCGGAAATGCTGGCCTTGAGCGGCAGGGCCAGACTGCGTCGGGCGATGACCCAACTGATGGCGATGGTCACCAGACTGATCAGGATCGTCGCGGTGATGACGGAGAACAAGGTGTCGTGGGCGGATTTGAGAAATTCAGCCTTTTTCGTTCCAACATACAGAACCCCGATCACATTGCCCGAGGCGTCCATGATGGGGTCGTAGGCGGTCATATAGGGCTCGCCCAGGATTTCGACCTCGCCGCGAAAACCGGTCTTGCGATCGAACACCGCCTGATAGGCGGCGGTTTTGGCCAATTGGGTGCCGACCGCGCGCGAACCGTCCGGCTTCATGACATTGGTGGTGACGCGGGTATCGCCCATAAAGACGGTCGCGGTGCCGCCGACCAGGACCTTGACCTTGTCCACCACCTCGAAATTACCATTAAGGACGTGGTCGCCGGCCATCAGCTTGCCATCGGCGACACGAAAAGTGCCGCCCTTGGCCTTCAGGGCGTCCCAAGCCACCTTCATATTGGTATCGACCCGCTCAAGCGCCGCATCGGCGGCGCCGGCGTAAAGCAGGCCGCGCGTCAGCAAGGTGACGCAAATTCCCAGGAGGAGCACGCCAAAGACCGCCAGGGCCATGATCCTTGGAACCATCCCCAGTCTGGTCAATCCACCGGGGACTTTGCCCATGCGAGTAGTCATTTTTGCGCTCCAACCCTGCCACGATACTAAACCGTAGCATTACTGTGCGCTGCAACAAATATGTAAAGGATTAAGGGCCGGGAATAGGTGGTATTCCGTATCAACACGGCGAAACGGCCCACCACCCAAAGGAGGCGAGCCATTCCTCCGAATGGTGGAACGCTATTCCGCCGCCGCCGGGTGTGCCGCCGGGTGCGCCGGCGCCTTGGAGGGCATAACGCTGATCAGCGAGGTGATCAGGGCCGCCAGAAACGGCATGGCCTGAACCACCAGCACCAGCGACCACAGCCGCACATCCGGGTCCGAGAAGTTATTCCTGGGCACCAGAACCGCGATGGCCGCGATGTATTGCAGCAACATCAAGGTGGCCTCCTCCGACGCCATCATGAAACCTTGGGTGAAGGCCGCCTTGTTGGCCATCTTCGGGGTCCGCATGAAGGGGGTGGATTTGGTGAAGATGCCCTGCCACATGGCCCAGGCGATGGAATAGGTCAGACCCATGCCGGCGATGGCAGCCAGGGCGCGCTGCCGAAAGCTGCATTTCACCCTGGTGCCGTAGAGGAAGAAGTGGTGGAAGATCTTGGCCACGAACACGCCCACCGTCGGCAGGGTAAAGAAGGGGAGCGGCGTGCTGAAATACCGTGGCGACACGATCATGCCCAACGACCAAAGCACGCTGGCGGCGACGAACAGCAGGTAAAGGCCGTCGACGATCCAGGGCAGCCAGCCCGAGATGAAGTGGTACTTCTGACCGGTGGTCAGGCCGCTTTTGGCGAATGGCGCCAGCGAACGCCAGTGGGCTTTCAGGATCTGCACCGCACCATAGGCCCAGCGGAAACGCTGCTTCTTGTAGGCCATGAAGCTGTCGGGAACCAGTCCGTGACCCAGGCGGTCGGGGACATAGACCGACTCATAGCCCTCCTTCATGAAGCGCAGGCCCAGTTCGGCGTCCTCGACGATGCACCACTCGCCCCAGCGCCCGGCCTTTTCCAGCGTTTCCTTGCGGATCAGGGTCATGGTGCCGTGCTGGATGATGGCGTTGGCCTCGTTGCGATAGACCATGCCGATATCGAAGAAACCGGCATATTCCCAGTTGATCATTTCCTTGAACAGGTCGTGTTCCCATTCGCGATGATCCTGGGGGGCCTGGACGTGGCCGACCTTGGGATTCTCGAAATAGGGCACCAGGCCCTTCAGCCAGTTCTTGTCGACCAGATAGTCGGAATCGACCACGCCGATGATGACCGCATCCTCGGAGGTAACCGACAGGCCGAAATTCAGGGCGCCGGCCTTGGCGCCCGGCCAGGGGGCCAGATGGTAGAAGCGGATGCGCGGATCGTCGAGCGATTCGCAATAGTCCTTCACCGCCCCCCAGACCAGGGGGTCCTTGGTGTTGTTGTCCAGCACGATGACTTCGAAATCGGGATAGTCCAGCGCCAGCAGGCTGTTGATGGTGAGCTTCACCATCTCGGGCGGCTCGTTATAGCAGGGCAGGTGCAGCGATACCTTGGGGAAGGTCTTGCACTCGCCCGGCGGCAGGGCGTGGAACTTGCGCTTGAAGCGGTGCGCCCAGGTCAGTTCGGTGACCTCGATCCCGGCGATCAGCACCACGAACAGCAGCAGCAACTGCGCCGGCAGCAACAATCCCAGCATCAGGCCGGCGCCCGGGGCCACGTCCTTGATCATGGGCGTCGACATGGTCCAGATCAGAAGCGTGGCGGCGAACTGGACCAACACCCCGAAGAAGATCTTGCCCGGCAGGCGAAGATTGCGCCACTTGAACAGGAACCATCCCACCGGCAGCAGGGCGATCAGGGTCGCCCCGGCAGCCTGGATCGGCCATTCCTCGAACTCGATCACCGGACCGATCCAGTTAAACTTGGGCTGGCGTTCGACGGTCCAGATGCCCCAGTGTTTTTCACTCGCCGTATTATCGAGATTGACCTTCCAGGGTTGGTCAAAGGCTTCGAC
This sequence comes from Phaeospirillum sp., assembly GCA_030651575.1. Lineage (GTDB taxonomy): Bacteria > Pseudomonadota > Alphaproteobacteria > Rhodospirillales > Magnetospirillaceae > Phaeospirillum. The sequence continues at coordinate 21,673 of JAUSFB010000026.1, read as the reverse complement.
GATATTGTAGTCCAGCTTTTCCTCGTGCGCCCAATTGACGAAATGGCGCAGGAACAGTGCCTGATTGACCAGCGACGGCTCGGCAACCCCATAATTGCGGCCCGCCGACGGCCAGCCCACTTCGCCGATGAACAGAGGCTTGTCGGGATAGGCCGCCTTGACGTCGCGAACCATGCGCTTGGTGTATTCCAGGGCGTTGTCGATGTGCACGCCGCCCGGCTCCCAGAACGGCAGGGTGTGGATGGTGATGAAATCCACTTCCCGCACCAGTTCGGGGTAGTCCAGCCAGATGGCCCAGGCCTCGGCGGTGCTGATCTTGATCCGCTCGGGCAGGGCGGCGCGGACACGGCGCAGATAGCGGATCATCTGCTCGGGCGACAGGCGGTGCAGGGTCAGGTTTTCGTTGCCGATGATCACCCGGTCCACATTGGGATTGTCGCGGGCGATACGGACGATGTTGGCAAGCTCTACCTCGTTACGGGCCAGCCGTTCGTCCAGCCAGGCGCCGGGCAGCGCCTTCAGGCCATGGCGGGCCGCCAATTCGGGAACCTGATCGAGGCCTTCCAGGGTCGAATAGGTCCGAACCTGCTGCACCTTGCCGGCCAGCAGGCCCAGATCCTCGTCCATCTCGTCGCGGGTCGCGAGCCTTTCCTCGTCGAGAAACGGGAATTTGCGGACCAGAGTCGGGTCGTCGTCGGCCCGGCTGGGGCTGAACGACACGCTGTTGATGGTTCCCGACCATGGCAGCCCGGTCTGCGGTCGGTTCATCGCCGCCCAAAAGCCGAGATTGCCCAGAACGATCAGAAGCAAGACCACGAAACCGGAGAGACGCATGAAGGTGCGATGCCCGTATGAAAGGTGAAGCAGGAGTCTGCGAGGCGGCGGCGGATGCCGCATGAAATCCTTGGAGAGTGACGGGAACATTAGCCGAGACACCGCCCTCTGTCCATGGGGGCTGGGGGCGCGAACAGGGCAATCGCTTGAAAGCGATTGCGGCCTCTGACGGATGATGGTTTCGAGGTATTCGGCGCGTCATGACGCCTTTTTCCGCCTGACGGCGAGACCTTGCTTTCCTGCCGCATTGCCAACGGGTGATCGGGATGCCATGATTCGATCATGGCGAAAAAGAATGTATCAGCCGTGGCTCATGCCAGGGCAGTGGCCGCGGCCAAGAAAGGCGGCGGTGGAAGCGGCGGGATCAACAAGGGCGTTGTCCTGGCGGTCCTGGCTGCCCTGGTGCCTTTCTCGCTGCCCACGGTCGTGCTGATCTTTTTCACCATGCTGCCCACCCTGGTGTCATGGGCAACCGAGAAAGGCCCCAACAAATACGCTTTCCTCTGCGTCGGCGGCCTGAATTTTTCCGGCGTCTTCCCCTACCTGTTCAGCCTGTGGTTCGGAGTCCATACCCTGGACGAGGCCTTCCGCATGCTAACCGACCCCGTCATGCTGATGACCGCCTATGGCTGCGCCATGGCCGGCTGGGGCATCTACGGCGCCATGCCCCCCATGGTGGCCAGCTATCTTGCCGCCAGCAGCAAGCGCCGGGTCGGGAACCTTAAATCAGTCCAGAAAAAACTGATCGAGGACTGGGGCGACGAAGTCGCCAAGAAGGGGACCTGAAAAAAAACAACCGGCCGACGCCATAGCGCCGGCCGGTCGCGATCGTCGCGCGACACCTGGATCAGCGAAGCGTCTTGGCCTCGTTGATGGCGGCGGCGGTCTTGATCGACTTTTGCAGCTTCTCGAAGGCCCGCACCTCGATCTGACGGACCCGCTCGCGCGAGATTCCGTAGTGCTGCGACAGATCTTCCAAGGTCGCGGAGTCTTCGCTGAGACGGCGCTTGGTCAAGATCGCCCGCTCGCGCTCGTTCAACGACGCCAGCGCCGCCGAAAGCAGCTGACGGCGCTGTCCCAATTCCTCGCGTTCACCCAGTTCGGTTTCCTGGTCCTCGTGATCGTCGACCAGCCAATCCTGCCACTCCCCATCCCCCTCGGCGCGAACCGGCGCATTCAGCGAATGGTCGGGGCTGGACAGGCGGCGATTCATGCTGATCACCTCATCGGCGGTCACGTCGAGACGGTGAGCGATCTTGGCCACATTCTCCGCCGACATGTCGCCTTCCTCGATGGCCTGCATCTGGCCCTTGAGCTTGCGCAGGTTGAAGAACAACTTCTTCTGGGCGGCGGTGGTCCCCATCTTCACCAGGGACCAGGAGTGCAAGATATATTCCTGGATGGCGGCGCGGATCCACCACATGGCATAAGTCGCCAGACGGAAGCCGCGTTCGGGATCAAAGCGGCGAACCGCCTGCATCATCCCCACATTGCCTTCCGAGATCAGTTCCCCCAGCGGCAGGCCATAACCGCGATAGCCCATGGCGATCTTGGCCACCAGACGCAGGTGGCTGGTCACCAGCTTGTTGGCGGAGGGCAGGTCCCCATGCTCGCGAAAGCGCTTGGACAGAAGATATTCTTCCTCCGGAGCCAGCATGGGAAATTTTCGAATGTCCTGAAGGTACCGGGTCAGGTTGCCTTCGGGGGCGAGCGACAGACTGGAAGCGATAGCCGTCATTGTCATCTCCTCTATCGGCGCGGAGGGTGTTCCCTCTGTTCCAGTGCTGGTCGCCATCGGGCGCCAGACCGGCATCACCGTTCTCTTAAGAGAAGATTGTCACAGCTGAATGGTCAAGTATATAACTTTTTAAATCGCCTCTAAAATTTTCAATAACGCGTTGATGTCCGATGGCGTACTGCTTTCGAAGCGAAGCTGACATCCTTTCGTAGGGTGCAAGAAACCAAGCAGATAGGCATGAAGCGCCTGACGGGGGAAAGCGACCAAGGCCAGCCGTGATTCCGCGGACAAGCCTCCCATCCGATTGGCACGGCCACGCCCATACGAAGGGTCACCCACCAGGGGGTGCCCAAGGCTGGTCATGTGGACCCGGATCTGATGGGTGCGGCCGGTGGCCAGACGACACTCCACCAGACTGACGGCGCCGCCGACGAAGCTTTGCAGCACCTCGTAGCGGGTCAGCGCCGACTTCCCACCGCCCGTGACCACCGCCATTTTCTTGCGGTCGCGGGGATTGCGGCCGATATTGCCCTCGATCTCGCCCTTGCGTGGATTGGGCATCCCCCAGACCACGGCGCGATAGGCGCGCTCCAGAGTATGGGCCGCGAACTGCGCCGACAGGGACCGGTGAGCGATGTCGGTCTTGGCCGCCACCATCAATCCGCTGGTGTCCTTGTCCAGGCGGTGGACGATCCCCGGCCGCTTGACGCCGCCGATACCGGCCAAAGACTCGCCGCAATGGGCCAGCAGGGCGTTGACCAGGGTCGCATCGGGATTGCCGGGAGCGGGATGAACCACCATGCCGGCCGGCTTGTCGATGACGATCAGATCATCATCCTCGTAGACCACGGTCAAGGCGATGGCCTGGGGCTGGGGCTCGGCGGGGGCGTCGGGCGGCACTCCGACGGTAAAGCTCTGCCCGGATTTGACCCTGTGCGAGGGGTCGGCTATGGTCAGGCTGCCCGAGGAGACCATACCGCCCTCGATCAGCGCCTTGATGCGGGTGCGAGATAACTCGGGCAGCTGGATGGCCAGCCACTTGTCCAGGCGAGCGCCGCTCTCGGCGGGGTCGACCGGTTTCGGATCGAAGATCTGCTGCATTACGGTAATCATTTTCCCATCATGGCCGATCCTGTCTGGTTCGGCGAACACGGATTGAAGCGCACGGCATGAAAGCACTCAAGGGATTGGTGGCCTTTCTTGGCCTGTTGCTGGTGGTCGGCCTCGGCGTATTGGGGTACGGGCTCTATACCAACGCCCACCTCAAAGGCGCCAAAGCGGGCGCCGCCGCCCCATCGTCGCCCCCCGCCACCACCGCCGAGTTCGGGACGGTTCAGATCCCCCTGCCCGCCGGCAGCCGCATCGAACAGATGATCGGCGTCGGAGACCGCGTCGTGCTGCGCCTTGTCGGCGGCGGACCGGAAAAGCTGCTGGTGATCGACCCCGGCCAGGGGCGGGTTGCCGGAGCCTTCGTCCTCGCCCCGGAACCGGCCGTGCGGTGACATGATCACCCTGACGGTGGCGCAACTGGCCATGATCGCCGACGCCGCCGAAGCGGCCTACCCCGACGAATGCTGCGGCCTGCTGGTCGGCCATGGCAACCGCCATATCCATGTCACCCGACTGGTCCCCGCGCTTAACCTCTTGCGAGGAGAAGCGCACGACCGCTTCGAACTGGACCCCCGCACCCGCTTTGAAACCGAGCGCACCCTGCGCGGCACCACAGAGCGCGTCGTCGGCCATTGGCACTCCCACCCCGACGGCACAGCCACCCCCTCGCCCACCGACCTGAAACAGGCCTGGGAACCGGAACTGGTCTGGCTGATCATCGGCGTCACCGCCAATGCCGCAAACACCCCCCAAGCCCTCCAAATCCTGGCACACCAATTGGACCGCGAAAGAAACCGCAGCCGCAACATCACCCTGCGCCTGACAAAAAATAGTACTTGCAAGCCACAGGGCTTTCCGACATAAAGCCCACCTCGCGCCTCGACGTCCCCATCGTCTAGAGGCCTAGGACGACGCCCTCTCACGGCGTAAACCGGGGTTCGAATCCCCGTGGGGACGCCAATCTCACAAGACAAACCGGCTCTACCGCTAAGACGCGGCCTTGGATATCCCAAGGTTCCGCGCGGGTCAGCGTGGTGTTGGTGCTGACACGCACTTGCTGGAAATGGGCTGAATTCTCTCTCTGTAGCGCTTTCCTCTCCAGACCTGTTGACACGCCCTTCCGTATCAACAGGTCGGCAACCTTCTGGAATTCAATGACGTTCGGAAAATCGCCGCACCGTGTGGTTTGGAGATTTTCGTGGAGGACCGATAGAATCCGGCGACGGAGTCTGTTCGCTGTATCAACAGCCTTCTCCGGCGAAGTCCGCCCTCCTTAAACGACCGACAACCGCAACTCCGAGATCGCGGGGCTGAAACGATCGGCGAGGCGCTGATCACTCGTCACCAGCAGATAATCGCGCTCGACCGCTTGAGCGACGATCCACAGGTCGTTTTCATCGACCTGGAGTATCTGTCCAGAGGCCCGGTCTTGCCAGTTCTCCAGCCATCTAGGCGCCCGACTCGACATGTCGAGATAGTGATCCGCCAACCGCGCCTTGACGTCGCCATAGGCTTCCGCCGTATGGCGCCCGATTTCGGCAAGGGGATAGGTCGCCGCATGAGTAAGTATTCGATGAATTTGGGAGATGTCCTGCCCGACGCGCTGAGCCGCCTCCATGCCATAGCGAAGTTCTGCCAGCACGACCGCAGACAGAAACACAAGGTCCGTTTGGGCAAATGCCTGGGCGCGCTCTTGTACGGCAGTGAAATTGGGGCGCCGCGGATCGAACAGCACGGACACGAAATTGGTGTCGAGGAGAATCTGTTCCATCAGGCAAGAAACCTCAAAAGCGCGTCATTCTCCTCATCGGGCACGGGCTTAAATACATCCAGCACCCATGCTCCGCGATTGGGGCCGTGGTCCCGGGTCAACCACTCGTGAAGGGGAACATAACCCTTCAGCTCCTTTGGTAGCCAGCCGTGGAAATCATGAAGCGTCGGTCGTTCGCGGCCTTCGAAATAGGCGAACAGCTGCCGTTCGAGGCGCGGCGGCAGGTCATAGCCGTCGAGGACGAGTGCATCGATCCAGACGAGCAACTGATTCAGCCGCGCATCGCCATCATCGACGGGCAGCAGCGTTTGCAATTTCTCCTTGAGGGCGGCCTGATATTCGCGGACGGCTTCGCCGAGTGCAGCAGTATCGAGCGCGCGCGGCAGCGGCAGGCTTGCGAGCATGACGTTGGTGAAATCGTGGTCAGTTGAATGCTCGGTGACGAAGGCATTGGCGAGCGGACCATTCAGGATCGCTGCGAGCACATCGATCTCATAGTCGGCTGTCGGCCAAATCCCGGTAAACTGCTGGGAGGCCCAAAGCCCGCTATGATCGCCAGCCGCCGCAAGTCGCCAAGGCCCGCGGGACGAGCGCTGGTTGTTGATCAGGACCTTGGGTTCTCCCCATGGCTTCTCCAACGGGCCAAGCCGATGACTGAGGGCAGGATCCGTATTGAGCCAGACCGGGTTCATCAGGTGGAACGGAGCAAGGCTGTCGGCTGGCTTGTAGATCCCGCGTTCGCGCATTGGCCCAGGTTCGTTGAACACGCCAGCACGTTGGGAGCGCCACTGAAGCCCGCGGGAGATGTCGGCATAATCACCCAGACGTGGCGCATCATCAAGATAGGACCAAAGAGCATCCAGTTCGCCGATCCACAGATCTCCCTCCGGCGCCGCCCGAACTGCCTGGCGCGACGACGTTATCGCGCCATCCAAAAGGAAGTGCGTCCGACCCGCATCCGTCACCGTCCTCGCGCTCAGCCGTATCGACTTGGCGATATCCTCCTCTGGTCGCCGGTCGGTCGCGATCACGAGCGCGCACGGATAGGTCGCTTTTTCAAAGATGCGGTCGGGAAGCGAGACGAGTTCGACCCGACCATAAGCGGCCGCGAGACGCCCGCGAAGCTTGCGGTATTTGGTCTGCTGGAGAACTCCACGCGGTAACACAAACCCGAGCGCGTCGGGCGCGGCGTCAATGGCTGCATTGAGTGCAACCACTGCCTTGGATGGCGATATGCCGAAGGCATCCGAATAATTGCGTCGTTCGTCCGTCGTAAAGTCCTCGAATGGAGGATTGCAGAGGATGACGGTCGCATCCTTGAGGAATGTTTCGAGCGCCCCCTTTTCGAAGAGATCTGTAGAGCGAACGTGCCAGCCATTGGCGTTGGGATAGTCCGCGAGGATCAACGACAGCGTCGCCACCTCGCAGGCGAACACATCTAACTCCGCCCCGGCCATACGATCGACCAGAAACTGATGGCGTCGTTCGGCCGACCAATCTGGCGGTAAGAGATCGCGCAGCTCGCGAAGCGCAGCAACCAGAAAAATCCCTGCGCCAGCGAAGGGTTCGGCAATCCGCACCGTTTCTGGATCGTAGCGGGAAAGATCGATTTGGCTGAGCACATACTCGGCCACGGGGCGCGGCGTACTGTGCGTGCCGAACATCTTGCGGGTGTCGGCGGTGACGAGAGTGTTCTCGTAGACAAACGCCAAGCTATCCGAAGAGATGTTGCGCAGCGTAATCGCCCTTCGCAGCCGAACCCAAGCTGCCGCGATGTTATTGGTGGCGACTGCGGCGACGTCGGTTCCGAGCAGCCGAAGGCCATAATAACGCTGGATACCATCCAGGACGGCGTTAACGTCCTCCTGCACCCACTCAGAGGCCGCAGGATGCTCCCGGTCAATCAGGATTTTGGCGGCGAGCAAGCGGAAGGTCAGCCGGAATGCGGCTTTCTCGCTGTCACGGTCGGCGTTAGGCGGCAGGAGCAGTTCGAGGACCTCTGCCATGGCCTCGTGGAGCTTGTGTTGGACCTCCTGCTCAATGGCAGGCAGCAGGCCTAAATCGATAAAGTCGAGTTGGGTCGGACCACGAGGAAGCCCCACCGCCTTCGCCCGATGCAGCGCCTGCGGAGTCCAACTGTCGCGATAGCGCGCAAACAGGCCTGGGAGTAGAGAAACCGGCACGCGCTCGATGAGTCGGGGAGGAACGCGTGCGCCCACCGCCCATACACCGACATCATCTCCATTGACCGAGAAGAAGACTGGGGCTCCGAGCGCACGATTGGCCATAATCGCCGCAGGGCTGTCCGGTTCATTCTGAATGACGCCGAAGGCCGCAGACCGGAAGGACTCGGGAGAATGGGTAAAAGCAGCGAGCGCCACTGTTCGCGTTTCCGCGCTGGGATCGAGAACATCGGCAAAACTATAGGCACGATGCAACGCCCCGGCCCCATATCCCAGGTCGCGCAGCTCATGCTCGATTAAGGCTAGTGCGTTCATCGGATCCGCACCGCTCGAAACAGAGGAAGCTGCCCGCTCTGATCTTGTGGGGCGAATTTGGCTTCGATTACATCCAGGTGCGGGTCGAGGCGTAGGAGCAACGTATCCGGATCGCCTCCGCCGACACGGACAAGACCTTCGGACAATAGCTCGCCATGCTCCATCGCGCGAAGCGCAAGCACACACCCGCGCAATGTGGGGAATGGCACACCAGAGAAGAGGTCGTGCAGCGCATGAAGCAAATCTTTATGCGCTTGCAGTTCAATCTTGAAGTGCTCCCGTAGGACCACGGCAATGCGCAACAGCAGGACGGTTTGCCAGCCATAGAGCGCGGGGCGGCCTGGGCCACCCGCTTCGATATCTGGCGGAATGAGGCCACGGCGATGCGACCATTCCCGCAGTTGGTTGGCCGTCAACCCAGTCAAATTCTGAACCTGGCCCGCAGGGATCATGATGGTCCGGCTCCTAAACGGGCATGACAACCGCTCACCGCTCCAAAGCGGTCACGGGACCCACTTCCTATACTTTAAACGGGCATGACAACCGTTTCAAGTGGGTCTCATATGGCTCCGCCATTGGCGTCACGACCCGTCGCCCAGAAACACCCGCCGCTGCTCCGCCCACTCCGCCGGGAACGGCTCCAGCAGCGCCCGCACCGTCAGCTTCTCGGGCTGACGGCCAGCGAGAATGGCCTCGACTATATCGGGCGCCAGCAGGGTAAGGCGGAGGACGCGGCTGGCGAAGGCACGGTCGACGCGCTCGGCCTTGGCCAGTTCGTTGATCGAGGCATGGCGACCAGATTCCAGCAGGCGGTGCCAGCGGAAGGCTCGTGCCAGCGAGCGGACGATGGGGCTGTCGACCGGCACCCGTGTCTCGGGATTGTACAGGCTGCCATCGGGTAGGACGATGCGCTTGCGACCGCCGATGCGGCGGAAGGTCATCGGCACGAACACGGTGGTCATGCCGCGGCCCTCCGGCCCTTGCTCGGCTTCAGTTCGTTGGCAAGCTGGGCCAACCCCTCGGTGCGGAGGGCGATGTGGACGCCGTCGGTGGAGAGATCGACGCGCTCGACCAGAAGCTGGACGATGCGGGTCTGCTCGGCGGGGAACAGTTCGTCCCAGAGGGGATCAAGCTGGCCCAGGGCGGCGGCGACGTCCTTCTCCGTCATGGCCTCGGCCTCGGCGCGGACGCTTTTCCAGGTGCGTGCCACCATCTCCGGGGTGCGCAGCAGCGAGCGCAACTGGTCGATCACCGCGTTCTCGACCTGGGCGGCGGGGACGCGGCCAACCGGACACGCCTCGGGGCCTTCCTTGATGATGCTGGTGGTGACGTAATAGCGGTACAGCCGCCCCTTCTTGCGGGTGTGGCTGGGAGTCATGGCGCGGCCGCCGGAGGCGAAAATCAGCCCCTTCAGCAGGGCCGGCGTCTGCACCCGCGTGCGGTTGGCGCGGACGCGGGGGGAGATTTCGGTGATGGAACGGACCTTGTCCCACAGGGCCTGATCGATAATCGGCTGATGCTCGCCGTCGTAGGCCACGCCCTTATGGACCGCCTTGCCTATATAGAGCGGATTGGCCAGCATCTTGTAGAGGCCGCCCTTGTCCAGTTTCTTGCCGCGGCGAGTGACGCCCTCGGCGACCAGTTCCCGCACCAGCATGGTGGCGGAGCCGAGGCGGACGAAACGTTCGAAGATCATGCGGACGATGGCGGCTTCTTCCTCCACCACCAGCAGCTTGCGGTCGGCGCAGCGGTAGCCGAAGGGCAGCGGCCCGCCCATCCAGATTCCCTTGCGCCGCGACGCGGCCACCTTGTCGCGGACGCGTTCGCCGATCACCTCGCGCTCGAACTGGGCGAAGGACAGCAGGATGTTCAGCGTCAGCCGCCCCATCGACGTAGTGGTGTTGAACGACTGGGTGATGCTGACGAAGGTGACGTCGTTGCGGTCGAACACCTCGACCAGCTTGGAGAAATCCATCAGCGAGCGCGACAGGCGGTCGATCTTGTAGACAACCACCACATCGACCAGCCCGGCCTCGATGTCGCTCAGCAGACGCCTCAGGCCGGGGCGCTCCAGGGTGCCGCCGGAAAAACCACCATCGTCGTAATGGGTCGGCACCAGCACCCAGCCCTCGGCCTTCTGGCTGGCTACATACTGGAGGATGGAGTCCTCCTGGTTTTCCGTCGAGTATTGCTGATGCTCGGTCGACATCCGCACGTACTGCGCGGCCCGTACCGCGACCGCGGGTGTTGCGCCGCGTTCCCCGGCACCGTGTCGGCCCAAATTTTCCAACTCCCAGATCCTTGGTCTGGCGGCCGATCTCCCGGCATCAAAATCGACCGCAGGTTACAGCACCCAATCTCGCCGGTTTACTTCCTATCGTCTGCGCTCCAACACCTTATCTTGACGCGGAGCGGCGGAAACATGTTGCCGAAAAAGGGCAAGGTTTTTCCTGGGGGCAATGTCCAGCAGGAAGGCGCGGCGGAATATGCGACGATGATCGCCGCCGCCTTGCGGGAGCAGCTTGGAACCAGCCATCAGGGGATAAAGATCGCCATGCGCTGGACCGGCGCCGGTGAGCGAACCGTCAAGAACTGGTTCGCCGGCACCCACGGCCCCAGCGGGGAGCACCTGATCGCGCTGGCGCACCATTCGGATGCTGTCCTGGAGGCGTTCCTGGTCATGGCCGGTCGACCGAGCGCAGTTGCCACGGCCAAGCTCAGCGAAGTTCGCGAGAGGCTCGTGGAGACGGTGGGATTCATCGATCGGCTGGTGGCAAAGCGGGATGCCAACGATGGAGCCGCCGAACAGGCCGGCCGTTAAGGCGGAGAACGTATGGGACGATGACGCCGCGACAGCCCATCTGTCGGCGGGCGGCGATGCCAGTGCCGCCGGGCGTGATAGACGGAGGACATGCCCGACCATCATGCCCTCTATCACAGCCTGTCCCAACGATCCGCAAGCTGCGCTGCGCGGTCTACACCAGTAAGTCCACCGAGGAGGGGCTGGACATGGAGCTCAACTCCCTGGACACCCAGCGAGAAGCCTGCGAGGCTTGGCTGAATTGGCGGCTCCCCAGCGTCGACGAGCATTCTGTCTTGCCGTCATTGGACGACAGCGACGGTCGGCCGTCATCCTGGGCTGCCAGCGGACACCTTCCGCAGACCCGGCCCAGACATGAAACGGGCTGGTGGTCGGCGCCCGCACGTTCCGGACCATTAATTAGTAGAGGTTACTGAGCCATGCTTATTAAATGTTCCGAGTGTGGGGGCTCGGTTTCAACTAAAGCTGAAAGGTGTCCCCATTGTGGAAATCCGGATATCGATACCGATTCTGATCGACGGGAGCGCTTGGCTGCCGAACGATGGAGCGAAACGCAAGAAGCCAAACAACGAGAAAAATTGAATCGGCAATTTGGTGGAAAATGCTACCGTTGCGGCGGAACTGGGCGTGTTGTGGAGACAATTTATCCAAATGCCTCAGCGAGAATGCTTGATATGGACCCAAATACTGCGAACAGAGGATACCCCATAAAATCAACATGCCCTATATGCAAGGGAAGGGGGGAGCTTAGCTTTTGATGGGAGCCACCGCTGTGGAACATTTCAACGCGATTGAGACAGTATCCGCGTCAGATTAGGATAGCCGCCCTTTGCGAATTTTCGGGCGGGTTAATAGAATTCATTTGGACAGTTTCCGGCGATTTATGAGCGGATCACCTGCCGGTTGCCGTCTGGTATCGTTGATGTCGGGCTCTCTCATAGCGAGGAAGTAGCCCGACCGGAGAGAGCTCGACATCGGCGGCGAAATCATGCAGCAGCCGCCTGGGGTAGGCTGTCAAAGTAGGCCCGATCCGTATCCGTCCGGTGAAGGCCGCAGCCTGTCGGCTTGCGGGCATCGATTGACGCTGCCAGCCTTGGCACCAGTGCAAGCACCGTGGTTTGCATCGATGCCAAGGGCGAGGCGATGGGGCAGGTTCACATTCTGACGGGTCCGGTGCGGCGACGCATTTGGCGGACCGAGGAGAAGGCGGCGTTGGTTGATGCGGCGTTTGCGCCCGGGGCGGTGGTTTCCGAGGTGGCGCGGCGTGCCGACGTCAATGCGAGCCTGCTGTATCGTTGGCGCCGGGAATTGCGCGTTGGTTCGGCCGGCTTTGCCGAGGTGATGGTCGCACCGGGAGGCGTCCCCGTCGTCGAGCCAGCCGGCGGTGACGCCATTGAGGTTCGGCTGGCGGACGGAGCGCAGATTCGCATCCCGGCCGGGACGGTGCCGGAATTGGCGGCGGCGGTGATTCGGGCGGCGGCGAGACAATGATCCCGATCCCCCGCGGCGTGCGGGTGTGGCTGGCGACAGGGCACACCGACATGCGCAAGGGCTTCGACGGCCTGGCGCTACTGGTGCAGGAGCGGCTTTCGCGCGATCCGCATTCCGGCCATCTGTTCGTCTTTCGCGGCCGGCGCGGCGACCTGATCAAGGTGCTGTGGTACGACGGCCAGGGCTTCTGCCTGTTCTCGAAACGGCTGGAGCGGGGCCGCTTCCTGTGGCCGTCGCCGGCGGATGGGGCGGTCACCGTCACCCCGGCCCAACTCGGCTATCTGCTGGAGGGGATCGACTGGCGGATGCCGCAAAAAACCTGGCATCCCAGCGCTGCGGGGTGAGGAAATCGCTTTCCAGGGCAAGGCAATTTTGATTCACTTTCGGGATGGCCAATACCGCCGAAGCCCTTCCGCCCGACCTCGCCGCCGCCCACGCGATGATCCTCGCCGAGCGGGCTGCAAGGCTGTCCGCCGAATCCGACCGGCGCGTCCTCGACATCGAGATCGAGCGGCTGAAACTGGAGATCGCCCGGCTCAAACGTGAGCGCTACGGCCAGTCGGCCGAGCGCGGCGCCCGCATCGAGCAATTGGAGCTGGCGCTGGAGGATCTGGAGGAGACCGCCGCCGCCATCGAGGCCGCCGCCGTTTCCGACGCGGCTCCGTCCCAGTCCCGCCGCAAGCCGGCGCGGCGGCCGCTGCCCGACCATCTGCCCCGTATCCGCGTGGTCGAGCCGGCGCCCGAATCCTGTCCCTGCTGCGGCGGCGAATTGTCCAAGCTGGGCGAGGACGTCACCGAGACGCTGGAGCGCATCCCGGCGCAGTGGCGGGTGATTTGCCACGTGCGGGAGAAATTCTCCTGCCGCATTTGCCAGACCATCACCCAGCCGCCGGCGCCGTTCCACGCGATCGCGCGCGGCCGCGCCGGTGCCGGGCTGTTGGCCGAAGTGGTGTTCAACAAGTTTGGCTTGCACCTGCCGCTGCACCGCCAGAGCGGGCGTTTCGCGGCTGAAGGGGTGGAGATCGACGTCTCCACCCTGGCCGACTGGGTCGGCGCGGTCAGCGTGGCGCTGGCGCCGCTGGTCGCGGCCATCACCGACCACGCCCGTGCCGGCCCACGCGTCCATGTGGACGACACCCCGGTGCCGGTGTTGGCGAAAGGAAAAACCAAGACCGGCCGATTGTGGACCATGGTGCGCGACGACCGCCCCTTCGGCGGCAATGATCCGCCGGGCGCGCATGCGCCCAATTCGACAGAGCGGCGGCCTTCGCCGCCGGCCGCGGCCTATGCCTATTCGCCCGATCGCGGCGGCGAGCATGCAGAAACCCTGCTCGCCGACTTTTCCGGGATCATGCAGGCCGACGCCTTCTCCGGCTTCAACCGGCTGTACGGGAAGGGCACCATCGTCGAGGCGGCATGCTGGGCGCATGGGCGCCGGAAATTCTACGAGCTGGCGCAGTTGAAGAAGGCGCCCATCGCCATCGAGGCGGTGGCCCGCATCGACGCCCTGTTCGCCATCGAGCGCGACATCGCCGGACTGTCGGCGGACGAGCGCCTGGCCGCCCGGGCCGAGCGGTCGCGGCCGCTGGTCGACGATCTGGTCCTTTGGCTGCACCACAAGCGCGCCGGACTGTCGGGCAAGTCAGACACCGCCAAGGCCATGGACTACCTGCTGAAACGCTGGCCAGCCTTCACCCTGTTCCTGGCGGACGGCCGCGTCGATTTGTCCAACAACGCCGCCGAGCGGGCTTTGCGCGGCATCGCCGTCGGGCGCAGGAATTGGACCTTTGCCGGCTCCGATGCGGGCGGCCGGCGCGCTGCCGCCCTCTACACCCTGATCGAGACCTGCAAGATGAACGGCATCGATCCGCGCGCCTGGCTGGCCGACGTGCTGGACCGCCTGCCGGGGCATTCCGCCAAGCGCATCGATGATCTGCTGCCGTGGAACTGGAAACCCGCCGTCATCAAGGCTGTCGCATGAGAGCACCGACATTGTCCGCTACGGAAAAGGCCGCCATTACAGCAGCATGCCAGGCCTTCATCGATACCGTCCTGAAGCCCCGCTTCCTGCCGGTCATAACTCCGACCCAGTTCAACTACCCCATCGACATCCAGGGCAAATGGCATGGAAGCAAATACCGCTTCCTCCAGCGCTACCGCTCAGGCTTCCCCGACAATCTCGGCGAAGAATTCGATGCCCCCTTTACCCGTCTCGACTGGATGGGCCGAGACCGCTTTGACGTCCAATGGCACCGCCACACCGGCCAATGGTTCCTCATCCACCAGAGCTTGACCCTCAAAGCAGCCCTCAACGCCATCGAAATCAACGAACTCCTGCATCCCGTCTGACCTGCGGCCTTCACCGGACGGATACCCCGATCCGGCGTCTGGGCGCCCAGGGTGGTTCTTGGGACCGCGCCAATGGAACCGCGGCTCCCTCCATTCGGAAGGGCCTGCCATCACTCTGGCTGATCGGGGTCGGCACTTGGTCTTCCTCTGTGTCGGGCCAGAGCAACCGATTGAAAACACAGCGGAGAGGGTTGGTCGGCGGTTCCCTTTCCTACGCCATTCTCACCAGACAAACTGGCTCTACCGCTAAGATGCGGCCTTGGATACCCCAAGGTTCCGCGCGGGTTTGCATGGTATAGCTGCTGACACAGGCTTCGAGAAAACCGGCCGAATTCTCTCTCCGCAGCGCGTTTCTCTCCAGACCTGTTGACATGCCCTTTTGTATCAACAGGTCGGCAAGCACCTGAAATCTCAAGATATCCCGGAAATCTCCGCGCGGCGTGGTTTAGCGATTTTCGTGGAGAACCGACGGAGTCCGGCGACGGAGTCTGTTCGCTGTATCAACAGCGTCTTCCGCTTTGGGCCGAGAGCCATAGGCGTTGAACAGAAGCTGCTTCAGGTTGCGCGTCGACTGGACATCCATGTGGATTTCCCCCGGCGCGCGATGTTGACGCCCCCGGCGGAGGCGACGGGTGCGCTCCACTATTGTTGATAATACAGGCGACGCAGGAACGTCCGAGCCGTCACCAACACGACATGTAGGCGGAAAGTGCAGTGGTCCTCGTCCGACAAGCCCGGATGCGAGCCCTCGGTGTGGAGCATCTTGAAGAGTCCGTTGATGTAGTTCTTGCCGTCCGACGTCCACTCGTTGCGGTCGACGGCCAGGAAGCCGAGCTCGGCCAAGAGCGCGCGTCGGTTCTCCGATGTCGGGCGCAAGTCCGCTTCCGGATGGCTGACCTTTCGGGTGATGTCGTCAAACAGGCTCTCCAGAAAAGTGCGGAACTGGCCGTTGGCAGCCGCCCAGTCGCCTCGGGTGTGCGCCTCTATGGCTTGGTCGAGGTGGCCGAGCGGCGTCGTGAACCGAAACCCTTTCAAAAGCTCATGGACTTCGTCATCGGTCTGCGGGAGCTGAATCTCTTCCGGCAGGGCCGCACGGAGCGTGGGATTTCGACCAAAGTCATCCCATGCAAGTACGTAGCCGTCACGGGCCAAGCCGCGGGCAAAAGCAGTCTGCAAGGCGTGGTCGGAGTCCTGTTGAGCAAGCTGCGCGGCCTGCCGGATCACCGCCTCGCCAAGCGTCATCGTCCCGTCGAGCGTCTCGATGACGGACTCGGCCCGTTGCACGACAATGCGGCCGAGGAGATCGCACTTCTTGGCGACGCTGAGCGCCGTGTTCGACGAAATCTCCTCTTCCAGGCCGAGACGGAGAATAACCTGGTTGAATCGCGCCTGACTGTGCTGCTCCAGGAGTTCGACGGCAGCGATCAGAGTCGGGCGGGTGAAGGGCGCGGATCGCATACTGCGCGCCTAATTGAAGCGGAGACCGAATAGGCCCCCGGTATCGGTGGCGTCGGTAAGTTTGGTATCCAGCACGTGGTCGCGGATGTTGAAGCCGGGTCGGAAGCCTTCTCTGGGCAGCGCGTCGGAATTCATCGTCACGATGTATTGGAAACCAGCCGCCTCGGCGCGCTCGGCACCAAGCTGCAGGGCCTTGGCGACTTGACGTTCGTCGACACCATCGAAGAGGTGGCTGTCGTGCAGCAGGAAGCCTGGGCCGCGGCCCTGCTTCAGGCTAATCTCCGTGAGCATCAGATCGAAGCAAAAAATCTGCATGTTGGTGATACCCTTGCTCCGCTGCCCATCTATATGGACATCGAATTGCGGGCCGCTGCCGGTCTCAGCGATCGTGAGGCTGCCGGCCTTCTCATACAAGGATTCCGATAGGGCCTCGAAGGCCAGGATGGCCTCGCGAAGGATGGCGTCGCGCTCATGGAGATCATCACGTAGCGCTTTAGTCAAATTGGCCCGCTCGATGTCCAGCTCAGCCTTCGTGCTTTCAATGCGCTCCGCCGTTTCGAGCCTTTGGCGAAGCCCTTCGACTTCGGCTTCCGCCCGCCCGGCTTCTTCACGAAGGTTGGTGTAGTGCTCGAGTGCGCCACCAGAACTTAGGACAGACATGATCTGGCGCCGACGCCGGTCGCGCTCGGCAGTGCGCTGGTCGCGTTCGGCGATCCTGGCCTCGGCGGAAGATATCTCGGCATTGAGATGGGCGCGGCGATTCTCGATGATCGAGCGGTGGAAACGCTCGACCTCGTCGAATCGGTGGCGAACCATGTCGGGGAGGACCACGCCGGCTTCGGCGTACAGCTTGGTGACGTCGCCGAGATCTGGTGCGTCCTCCTCGCCGAGAGAGGCGCGAAGCTGCTGCAGCAAATCGCCGTCCATGACGTTGTCGACGTTGAAAGCGTCGATCTCGCGGGTGAGGGCGTTGGCTTCGCGTTCAAGCTCCTTGTATTCGGGCACCACCTCAAAGGAGGCGAGCTGCTGACGCAGCCTCACTGAGCGGGCCTCAGCGATCGTAAGGCGCGTGCGGAGATCCGCGGCCTTACCGAAGTAGCGGCCGAGATCGCCGCTCCTGGCCGCTTTGCGGAGCTCTTGGGCGACCTTTTCCTGCCCGCGCAGCTCCTGAAACTTGCCTGGGATGGTCCAGTCGAGGCCGAGCAGATAGCAAATCGAAACCTGCTGGTCCCAGGCCTGCTGCATCGCCGAATGCTGCATGGGTTGCTGGAACCCGCCGCTAAGCTGGCGGCGCGCGAAATAGGAGAACAAAGACCGGAAAGAGGGCTGGAAGCGCTCGGCATCGTCACCGGCGGAGAGCGGCAGGCCGAACCAGAGATTCCCTAGATTAGCCTTCCAGTTTTCGTTCGAAAGCTCGTAAAGCCCGGCGGCCGCGTCGAATTGCGGCGGGATCGGCCAGGCGTCGACGGGACCGTTGATCAGAATCCGACTCGGCTTGGTGCCGCTGCGTGCTGCCGAGATCGCTTCACCGGCGACATCGACCGCGACATCGAAGGTCCATTCCACCAGGGCGTCGGACCGGAAGATGTTCTCCTTCCGCGCGTCGGCGCCAAACAGGAAATGCACCAGTTCGACGAAGCTAGTCTTGCCAGCGCCGTTGCGGGATTGGCGGTCGTTGGCGCCTTCGCTCTTGTCGGCGAGCAGAATGTTCAAGCCGGGCTTGAAGGCGAGGGTCTTGAATGAGGCAAGGTCGCTGCCGAATCGGCGGATCATGGCGCGACCCTCCGCACCAGCCCGCGGTCGAAGTCGAGCGCACCGATCATGAAAAGCAGGTCGAGCGAGAGGATGAACCACTGATATTCGATCGGGGAGTTCGACGCGTGCAGCGACCGGCGGCCACGCACCTCATCCCAAAGCCGCGACATGGTCATCGGCCGCTTCAGGATTTCAAGCACCTCGGCGCCGACTCCGATAAGGGCGCGATCAGGACGGACGTGTTTCGTCGGCAGGATCATGACACCTCCGCGGAGGCGAGAGGGTCCTCGAAGATGTCGCAGCTATCGAAGAAATAGGCGAGGACGGCGAGTGCGGCTCCTTGGCGCTTCGGCTCGCCGTTCATGCCGGCGTAGTCCTGCAGGTGCTTGAAGATTAAATCGGCTGGAAGATCGTAGGCTTTCAACTCGGCGTAGCGCGTGCGGAACGCCTCCGCGATGCGCTCACCAAGATCGGGCCGAGGACTCTTTCGGAAGAAGGTCTCGACCAGGCTCGATTTGCGGCGGCCCATCCGGAGCAAGAAACCCGATTCTTCGGAGAGGGCATTCTTTTCGAGCTTCTCGGGGGACGGCGGCGTGAGCGGCGGATCTCCGGCGTTTGGATCCTGGCGCTGAAGTGCCTCTATGATCGGCACGAGATCGGCGAGAACCAGGCGATCGACGATGGCGATCGAAGCTGCGGGGCCGAACAACGCCTGCAAGGCTCCAAGGTCGAGCCCCATCGCGAGTTTTAGCAGCTCTGGCTCCGACCACGTCTCGATCGCGAGCGGTGCGTGCGCCTGCCGTAGGCCGTCAATGTGTTGGACAGCGTTGGGCGGCAGGCCGCGTCCGTCGTTGTGGACGAAGACCCATGCGGCCATCTCGGCGTTCCAATGGGCGCGAGCGCCGTGGAAATCCTCGTCGACCTTGCCGATGAGCTCGGCCTCCTTCATGGCGTCGGGGGCGTAGCACTGGAAGACGGACTTCGTGCTGACACGGCGGCCGTCGCATTTCATGTCGCCGTAGGGGCCGTAAGGGCGCACTTCTTCGAAATCGGCGCCAAAGGCATGGCCAGCCAGTCGGACAAACCAGTCTTGAAACGCCGTGCCGCGCTGAGTGTGGAACGCCAGCCGAAAGCGGTCAACGTAGATGGATCGTTGCAGCTCATCCATGGTGCGATGTGGTCATACCGTTCAGACCCCTTTCCCTTATCGACCTCTCTCGCGCAGAAACAGCGGCGTGACAGAGCTACCGGCCAGCTCTGGCTTAGGTGATTTTATCATGATAGGCCATTGGGACACGCGACCGTAAGTGCGGATTTAACGTCGGCTTTCAGAGGTCGTGAACCGGAGCGGAAACGGCGAATATGGGCGCAACGCGGTCATTCGCCAAGGCTCAACATCCGCCTCTGCGCCGCCCATTCCACCGGAAACGGGTCCAGCAGCGCCCGCACGGTGAGCTTTTCAGGCTGCCGCCCGGCGAGAATGGCCTCGACGATGTCGGGGGCCAGCAGCGTTAGGCGGAGGACACGGCTGGCGAAGGCACGATCGACGCGCTCGGCCTTGGCCAGTTCGTTGATCGAGGCATGACGCCCAGATTCGAGCAGGCGGCGCCACCGGAATGCGCGGGCCAGCGAGCGGACGATGGGGCTGTCGACCGGCACCCGTGTCTCGGGATTATACAAGCTGCCGTCGGGCAGGACGATCCGCTTGCGCCCGCCGATGCGGCGGAAGGTCATGGGCACGAACACCGTGGTCATGCTGCGTTCCTCCGATTCTTGGCCGGTTTGAGTTCGCCGGCCAGTTGGGCCAGCCCCTCGGTACGGAGCGCGATGTGGACGCCATCGGTGGAGATATCGACGCGCTCGACCAGCAACTGGACGATGCGGGCCTGCTCGGCGGGGAACAGTTCGTCCCACAGGGGGTCGAGTTGGCCCAGGGTGGCGGCCACTTCCCGTTCCGTCATCGTCTCGCCCTCGGCGCGGACGCTTTTCCAGGTGCGGGCCACCATCTCCGGGGTCCGCAACAGTGACCGCAATTGGTCGATCACCGCGTTCTCGACCTGGGCGGCGGGGACGCGGCCGACCGGGCAAGCGTCCGGGCCTTCCTTGATCACGTTGGTGGTAACGTAATAGCGGTACAGCCGCCCGTTTTTGCGGGTGTGACTGGGAGTCATCGCGCGGCCGCCGGGGGCGAAGATCAGCCCCTTCAACAGGGCTGGCGTCTGCACCCGCGTGCGGTTGGCGCGGACACGGGGGGAAACCTCGGTGATGGAGCGGACCTTGTCCCACAGGGCCTGATCGATGATCGGCAGGTGTTCGCCGTCGTAGGCGACACCTTTGTGGACCGCCTTGCCGATATAGAGCGGATTGGCCAGCATCTTGTAGAGACCGCCCTTGTCCAGTTTCTTGCCGCGGCGGGTGATGCCCTCGGCGGCCAGTTCCCGCACCAGCATGGTGGCGGAGCCGAGGCGGACGAAACGTTCGAAGATCATGCGGACGATGGCGGCTTCTTCCTCAACCACCAGCAGCTTGCGGTCGGCGCAGCGGTAGCCGAAGGGCAGCGGCCCGCCCATCCAGATTCCCTTGCGCCGCGACGCGGCCACCTTGTCGCGCACCCGCTCGCCGATCACCTCGCGCTCGAACTGAGCGAAGGACAGCAGGATGTTCAGCGTCAGCCGCCCCATCGATGTGGTGGTGTTGAAGGACTGGGTGATGCTGACGAAGGTGACGTCGTTGCGGTCGAACACCTCGACCAGCTTGGAGAAATCCATCAGCGAGCGCGACAGGCGGTCGATTTTATAGACCACCACCACATCAACCAGCCCGGCCTCGATGTCGCTAAGCAGACGCCTCAGGCCGGGGCGCTCCAGGGTGCCGCCGGAAAAGCCACCATCATCGTAATGGGTCGGCACCAACACCCAGCCCTCGGCCTTTTGGCTGGCGACATAGGCTTCGCAGGATTCCCGCTGGGCGTCGAGGCTGTTGAACTCCATCTCCAACCCTTCCTCGGTGGATTTGCGGGTATAGACGGCGCAGCGCAGCTTGCGGATCGGCTTGGTTCCGGCGGTTTTCATGCCCCCTTCCTCCAGTTCTTGAGGCCGAAGAAGGCCAAGCCGTTCCAACGGGTGCCGGTGATGGCGCGGGCCACCGCCGACAGCGACTGGTAGGGGCGGCCCTGGTATTCGAAGCCATCCTCGCGGACGGTGACGCAATGCTCGACGCCCTTCCATTCGCGCACCAGCCTTGTGCCTGCGATGGGGCGATCCAGCTCCTTCTTGCGGCGCCCCTTGGTGGTGTCGAAATCCGCAGCCATGTTTTCGAGGCGGGCGATGGTGGTGACCGCCAGCCCGCCATAGGCCAGTTCCTGAAGGCGGTAGGCCAGGCGGCTTTCCAGGAAGGTGCGGTTGTAGGGCGGCGCTTCGGCCTCGAACAGGTCGCGCCACAGCACCTTCAGGTCGGGGATTGGTGCGGTCTTCAGGGCGGCCAAACGGGCCAGCAGGGGTTCCTCAGTCATGATTTCCTCCGTCGGTTGACGGGGACATGACCGCTCTGGCGGGCCGTGTAGTCGAGGCAACTGTCTCTGGCGTCAGCAGATAAACGACTGGATTTCCGCGCCTTTAGCCGGATCAGACCGACGGCCAGGATGTCGGCGACCTCGTCGAGGCGCTCGGCGGCGGTCATGCGGTCGGGGGACAGGGCGTTGTGCATCAGCGGGGTCCGCAATCCTTCGCTGGGGTCGTTCGCCCCGGCAATTGGTTATTGCGGAAACCCTATGCTTGCTCCTCCGGTCGTGACAATCCGGGGACGGGGACTTTCGAATGGCAACGGATATTGGCGTAAATTGGCGTAAG
>JAUSFB010000021.1 GCA_030651575.1 Phaeospirillum sp. | reverse complement strand
TCCACCAGGCGTCTGGAAGCGCACGCTCGGGCTACTGAAGGCGGACAAAGCGGCCAGCCGGGCGCGGGCCGTGGAGTTGTATCCCGAGGTGGCTGGCCGGCTCACCCGGGTCAAAGATCACGGTCGGGCCGAGGCGCTGCTGCTCGCCGAGTGGCTGCGGCGGTCGCGGGCGGGAGGTGTCTGATGAGTTTCTCCGAGCGGTTGAAAATGGCGCGGAATGAAAAGGGCTGGACGCAATGCCGGCTTGCCAATGCAGCAGGTCTATCGGGGCAGGCGATTGACCAGATAGAGCGCGGCCTGCGTACGCCTTCGGCCGAAACATTGAGGAAACTGGCACTGGCGCTGGGAAAGTCGGCGGACTGGTTCCTGGGGATTGAACAGCCGAAAGCTGCTCCGCCTCAGTTTTCAGATATCGAACTCGCAACTCTTGACTGGTCGACAAGTGTCGTGAAATGCGCTTCTTGCTCTTATAATTACATATCCATCATCTCTGTCGAGAGAACCATACCTAAAAGCGGTGTCGGGCGCAGCTGGGTAGGAATCAGTTTTATTTGCGAGTGGTGCGGATTGGTGTCAATTCTCGGACTGCAAGACCATAAAGGCCAGGTTTGCCTGAATGTGTCTTTTCATGCCCCGATTCCGGTACAGGCCGAAGCGGGTGGGGATGCGAGCTGATGCCGATCCGACCTGAGAACCGCCACCGCTACCCGGCGGACTGGCAGGAGATCCGCGCCCGCATTCTGGCGCGGGCCGGCGATCGCTGCGAGCGGTGTCAGGCCCCGAACCTGACGCTGGTGCACCGGTACGCCGCCAGCCCGGAGCGCTGGGTGCGGGCGAACCCGCTGCCCCGATGCGGTGGCGGCACGCGGCGGAGACGCGTGCCCGGCAGCGAGCCGCGGCGGCGGTCTCGCCGTGTCAGACGCGACTGGAGTTGATATGAGACACGAGCTGATGGACCACGGCGGGCCGGTGGTGGCCGTGACGGCGACCGAGGCGTGGTCGGTGATCGAGATGGAAACCCTCTCCTGCGGCCACCCCTGGAGTGAGCGGGCCGGCGGTCCCCTCGCGTGGTACTGCCGCGCCTGCGTGGCAGAGGCCAATCAGCGCGACTGGCTGACGGCGGCCGAGGCGGCGTTCGAGGTGCTCGACGACGCCATCCCGTGGGAGGTGGGGCAGATACAGCTCCACGCCTACCGCATCCACTCTGATGCGCGGACGGCGAACGATTTTATCGACGCGCTGCGAGCCTGGTTCATGGATCGGGGGGAGCATTGGATCTGCGGGGTCTTCCCC
>JAUSFB010000006.1 GCA_030651575.1 Phaeospirillum sp. | reverse complement strand
GGCGTTTGTCACCGGCGCGTAACCACCAGGGCCGCGCGCGCGTTACTCTTTACCGGGAGCACGCCATGATGAACAAGAAACCGGACACCGTAGAGCGCACCGTCCACCTGGTAGGGTGGACAGTCCTGACGGTCGCGTGTGCCTGGCTGTTCTTCGAGCACCTCCCCAGCAGCACCTACGCGCCGGACATCCTTCCTGCCGTCATGTGCCCGCTCGTCAGCAGCGCGGGGGTCTGGTGGGGTGGGCTCGGCCTGTACCGCTGGTTCCGGGACCGCTAGCGCACCCCCGCGCGGGTGAGCGCCTCTTCGATGGTGCCGAGGATCTGTTCGCGATTCGTCGGGAACACGGTCAGATTGATGTTCACAGCGCCGTTCGGACCGGCCGTCACCGTGTTTCCCGCCGCCCCCACGCCAGCCCCGCCCTGCTGTGCCAGGAGCGACGCGCGGCTGACCACACGCCCGTCGGGTAGCCGCACCGGCGCGAAGGGATCCCCCGTCGGAAACGCGGGCGCGGCGGGTGTGAACGGCGTGGTCACACTCGGCATTCGCGTCACCGTAGCCGGCGTCCGCACCCCGCCGAACTGGTGCGCGGGAGGCGCGGTCAGACCGGTCGGCATTGCCGGCGCCTGCGGCCCCATGAGCCCCCGCGCTTCACCGATCCCACGACGAAGCATCTGATCGAAGCGGGTCTGGCCGGTCATGTCGCCGCGCTGCCCGCTGAAGTTCTGGCCCAGCCGCTCCCCGAACAGACTGACAAACCTCGGGCGCGTTTTCTCGCGCAGGTCCAATGCCGCTCGCTGCTGATCGATCCATTCCTGCGAGCCGAAGGCCGGGTTGTTCTTCGGCCGCGGTCCGCGTGCCCGTTCCGCTTCCTCGGGCGTTTTCAGTGGTTCGATCTTGTTCGCCCTGCCCAGCCAGGTCTTGTTCCAGGACGCAATCAACTGGTTCATATCGTTCACCACGCTGGTCATAACCTCCCGGACCATGCGGTGAATGTTCTGGAACGCTCCCAGCATGGCGCGGCTGATGGCGAGTTCGATATCCTGCCCCAGCCGTTTCGCCAGTTCCCCCATGTCGCCAAACGCCATTTGCGCCAGGCCGGGCAGGTCCGCCAGCACGCGCTGAATACCGAAGAAGGCGTCGGCGCCGCGCATCACCGCTTCCCAGAGCCCCTGCCAGCCGGCCACGGCGTTCTTCGGATCGAGCATCTTCCCCAGGTCGATGCCTGCCAGCCGCAGCAGCGCGTCCGTGGTGGCCCGCACGAGCGCCCACGTGCGCTCAAAGAGCGTCACGAGGTTCTCGGCACTGGCGATCTTCTCCAGCCACGCCACGAAGGCCGGGAGCTGCGCCGCAGCGGCTTCCAACGCTTTCCCCATGATGGTGAACGGCACCGCCAGCGCCCGCACGAGCGTGCCGTCAGACAGCATGGCGTTGAGGACCGCGGATGTCTTCGCGAACGCGCCCTTCATCGACTCGAAGAGACCCTGGGTGGCCTGCGCCGCCACGCGCCGC
>JAUSFB010000086.1 GCA_030651575.1 Phaeospirillum sp. | reverse complement strand
TCCATCCGTGGCGGGTGCGCTCCCACTGCATAGCCTTCATGTGGTGGTCTCCCTGGGTATCGAACCAACAAGCTCTAAGCCAGAGTTTAGAGCTTGTCTTGGCAATCGTCCCCTACCAAGACCATTCCCGATTGTAAGAACTGACTTAATCCTTACTCCGCCGCATCTGCCACTGCCTCCGGCCGCGGCCCCTCCAGAAGCAGCAGCCCCTTCCGCCGACTCAGCCACGGCGGGCCGATGGCAACCACGCGGATCCGGAGCTCGCCGCCGGGCGCTGCGTCGATCAGCAGCTCCGCCAGGACGTTGGCGGTAGCCTGATAGACTATCCCCACGCTGATTGGGAGCCCGTTGAGACACGACTTACCCTGCCCCTGGTTTGTCATTGTTTACCGCTCCGGAAGCTGGAGCTGCTCACGCAGCCAGTCTTCATCCTCTGGCGCCGCCAGCAGCATCACCCGGACTGGCTGCTGGCACGTCCACGGCAGCGCGTGCTTGATGGCAATCTGCGTGCCAGTGTCTTCGCGCTGCGTGACTTCCACCTCTGCCGCCGCGCCCTCCGCGTTGCAAATCATCGTTTCCGGTCCTTCCACAACCGCCTGCAGTCGGGTGCCCTCTGGGCGAAGACGAGGAACCCGCGTACCATCTCCCAGACACAGCGCCCGCAGCGGCAGGTCAATCGTCGTCCACAAAATCGGCGTCCGCGCCAGCCAATGCTTTCGAATAGGCGAATCGCTGGGCCTCTGAACTTGAAAACAGGCTCTCCACGTGCGCCACCGTCGAGCACAAGCAAAGGGGGTGAAATGGTGGGATGGTCTCGCCCACCTGCGCTTTGCTGGCCGGCACCTTCGCCCCCGCGTGGCCCTGACACACCGGGCACGCCAGCGGCGATACCAGCACCTCGAAAACCTTCACGCCCTCGGCGGAGAGTTCATCTACGATGCCCGCGTTGTTCGCGAAGCTCGCTTCCGTCCGCGCCAGGCGCTCGAACTCGTAACGGGAATACTGCTCGAAACGCTGGTCCAGCTCCTTTGCCACGTCGAAGCTGTTCCTGCCCTTCAGCGCGCCGTCCGTGAGGATGTCCCGGACCTCGCCGAGCTGCCCCCGCAGTCGTACCTCACCCTGGGCCGACAGCCGGTTGAAGCTGTCCGTAAGCAACCGCTTGATCTGCGGGCTCTCGCGCGTGGGCCGGAACGCCGTCTCTTCGGCCTGCGTCAGCCGCCGCGCCCGCTGCACGCCCACCGCGTGCGACAGCCGCAGGAAGCCTTGCAGAAGCGCGTCTTCCGTATCTATCTCCACAAAGCCCGCCAGCGTCAGCTTGTCGCCGAAGAAGTCCGTCAGGAACGACTCGATGGCCGTGTCGAGCTCTTTCCTCTGCGCTGCCGTCAGCGGCGGGAAGGCGACCTCTGCTTTGAACCGCGCCTGTTCTCGGTCCACTTCCGGCAGCCCGGTGAGGCGCCACACCTGCGCCCGGAACCGCTCCCCCAGGCCGCGGACCGCCGCGCTGAAGTCTTCCACCACCACCGCGAACTCGGGGTACGACGGTTCCTCACGGAACGAGGGCGGATCCGCCAGCACGATCAGCTCGCGGCGTTCGCCCCGCGCCATGCGTCGCTCGTCTTCCGGCGCGCGCGCGCCGGACCCCACCAGTGGCTTCTGTGCCGGCTCCATGCGCGCAGGCCGCGGCTCCTGGCGTCCCGGAAGCTGGAGCTGCTCACGCATCCAGTCTTCATCACCCTCGCCCCACGTCAGCGTT
>JAUSFB010000076.1 GCA_030651575.1 Phaeospirillum sp. | reverse complement strand
GGCAAGCGGCGTGAAGGCGACGTGATCTGGCGGATGCCCACGAGCGGCGGCGAGGATGTGTTCCTGTACATCCTGTGCGAATTCCAATCGTCGGTCGACTGGTGGATGGCAGTGCGCACCCAAGTTTACGAGGGTCTGCTGTGGCAGCATCTGATTGCCGAGAAGAAACTGAAATCCGGCGACCGCCTGCCGCCTGTGCTGACCCTGGTCCTCTACAACGGCGAACACCGGTGGCACGCCCCGACCGACACCGTCCCGCTGATCGCCTTGCCCGCCGAGTCGCCACTGTGGCCTTGGCAGCCGCGCGCCCGCTACCATCTCCTCGACATGGGCGCGGTGCCGGAAAAGGAACTGGCGATCCGCGACAGCTTGGCGGCATTGCTGTTCCGGCTTGAACACCCCCACGAGCCGGAAGAATTGGCAGGACTGATCGATGACGTGGTAGCATGGTTTCGGCGTCATCCGGGCTACGATGAACTGAAAAAGCTGTTCACCGAGCTGGTGCGGCAGGCGATTGAAGGCTACGAGGCTTCGGTGATCGTGCCCGGCGACATGATGGAGATGCGGTCAATGTTGGCGAATCTGGGTGAGACCTGGAAAAAGCGGTGGAAGGCAGAGGGCGTCGCCGAGGGGCGCGTCGAGGGTGAAGCCAAGGCTCTCATTCGCCTCGTTGAAAAGCGGTTTGGCCCACTGTCAGCCGATCTGAAGGCTCGCGTTCTGGCCGCCGATGCTGTCTCGGTCGAGACATGGCTTGACCGCCTGATTGATGCTCCGAGCCTGGATGTGCTGTTCAGCGCCACGAACTGAAGGTGCGTTCCGACGCACAGCCAGGGCACTGATGGCTCCCGCAACCGATTGATTTTGTTGCGGAGAGGGTTGGTTGGCGGTTCCCTTTCCTACGCCAATCTTCCAAATAAAACTGGCTCTACCGCTAAGACGCGGCCTTGGATACCCCCAGGTTCCGCGCGGGTTTGCATGGTATAGCTGCTGACACGGCCTTCGAGAAAGCCGACCGAATTCTCTCTCCGTAGCGCGTTTCTCTCCAGACCTGTTGACACGCCCTTTTGTATCAACAGGTCGGAAAGCACCTGAAATCTCAAGATATCCCAGAAATCTCCGCGCAGTGAGGTTTAGCGATTTTCGTGGAGGACCGACGGAGCCCGGCGACGGAGTCTGTTCGCTGTATCAACAGCATCTTCCGCTTTGGGCCGGGAGCGGTCGGCCCGGTTTGAGTAGCAGATCATTTAAACGGACTCTGCCTCGCCGCAGGTACAAAACGGGGGCGCACTGCCAATTTTGTCGAACGACCTAAGTGTTTGACTAAACAGCTAGACGCCGGCGAACAGCTTGCGCTCCTTGATCTTGCGCGGCTCGGTGTAGAACCTCTTCCACCACGGCTGCTCGCCGTCCTTCCGGGGCGGGCGGGCCAGGGCCAGCGCCTTGCCCTTCTCCTTGGCCTCGTCGCGGGCGACGCGGAAGGCGTAGTGGTCGCACAGGCGCAGGGCCTCGATCATGTAGGCCACCGCCACCTTGCGGTCGCGAATGAGCAGCAGGTTCTCGCCGTTATCGGTGTCGGCCGCGCCGGAAAAATTGTACGAGCCCGTGTAGACGCGTGCGTCCGGCTTGTCGAAGTCGATCACCACGAACTTGTGGTGCAGGGTTCTGCCGCGGCCGCCCAATTGTTCCTTGGTGAAGGGTTCCGGCACATCCTGGTCCAACGCGTCGGGATGCAGTTCGCCGACGATCCCGTTGGGCTTCTGAATGTCGATGCCACCGATCTTTCCATCCGAAATGCCGTAAACGTAGATGTCGTCGCTGTTGGCCACTTCGGTGACGGCCTGCCGCACCGATCCTGCCGTCTGGTAGAGGAAGGCCAGGGCGAAGAACAGGCTGGACTGGGTGCCTTTCATGTCCTTGGCGATATCGGCCAGGGCGGCGTTCTGGCTGGAATGGGGCGAGAAGGTGACGCGCATGTCGACGCCGCCCGATCCGACCGGCTTCCACTCGGCCGCTTCGGCCTTGCCGAAGGCCGTTGCCGTTGCCGTTTCCTTGTTCCAGTACGTCTCGAAGGCGTCGCCGAACACCTTGACCGCCTTCTCTCCTTTCAGGATCACCGCGTTGTTGGCCTGGACATACAATCCTCGCCAGGTGAAGTTGGTCGAACCGCAAACCACTGTCCTCTCATCCGGTCCATCGACGATGATGACTTTATTGTGCTGCAACTGGCCCATATGTTGCCGCTTCACGATGGCGTGCGCCGCTTTGAGGCGCTGTTCCGCCGAGTTCTCGGCGCTGCCGCTCTTGGCATGCTCCTCGCTGTCGTCGATGATGATTTCGAGCCGGTCGCCCAGCGCCACGAGCCGATCCATCACATGCGGTTCGTTGAGGTCATAGGCGATCACCCGCACTCTCGCGAGTTTGTCCGAGGACGCCCGGTCCAGGACGGCCAGGATTTCCTCGCGCGCCTCGCCGCCCATCCATTGCAGGGCCGCGTCCTTGTCCGCACGGTTCGCGTCGAAGGTCAGCCCATCCTTGGCCTCGACGGGAATCAGGGAGCCGAACTTGCCCCCCTTGCCGAACATATCGTTGAAGGCCTGTGACGAGACGTAGCCGCGGGTGAACGCGATGTTGAGGATTCCGGGATGGGTCTCGCGCCGCAGATCCAGACGGACGGTCTGCGGCTCCCCCTGGCTGAGTTCGTCCTTGGTGTTCATGAACAGGGGGGTGATCCGGTAGGTGAAGAGTCCGGGCTTGGCGGCGTTGCGGGGGAAATGCGCCCAACGGAACAACTGGATGGGAGCCAGCAGGCTGGAGACGGATTCCCTGCCCACCGAACCGTCGGCCTTGGGAAAGGACAGGCGGTTCTTGATCGCGTAGAAGCGGTCACCATCCGGTTCGCGGTACTCGATGGCGAAACCGGCGAAGTCGTTGGGCGGCTGGCCGTTCCGCCAATCCATGGCCAGCAGGATGGCGCCGTCGCCGCGATGGACCTTCAGGCGGAACGGCGCCATCGCGTTGTCGCCAAACACCTCGTATTCGTCGGACATGTTCCCCCCTCCCCCTTAGCGGTGAATGGCGAAGGTATCGGCCTCGTAATAGCGGCCATGGTGGCTGCGCCCACCGGCCGGGCTGTCATAAACCACCAGGAGTTGGTCTGGACCGCCGGAACCCTGTAGCACGGTCATGCCCTCGGCGTGGTCGCAGCGCTCGCCATAGGCCAGTTCCAACAGCAGGCGCAGGCGTCCGCCGTCGATGCAGGTTCCCTGGTCGAGGGAAAAGCCCCCGGCCAGCAGATAGATTCGCACCGGCCCGTCCAGCACCATGGTCGGTCCGGCGAGGATCAGCAGGTCGTCGCCCCAGGCGCACAGGTCGCGGATGCCCAGCCCGCCCAGGTCAAGCAGATGGTGCATGAAAAGCCGCTCGTCCTCGACGGGGGTGAGGGACAGGTGGGACTCGCCGTCCTTCATGGGTCGCAGTTGTAAGATCGAGGCCCAGCCGCGCAGTACCGGGCCGCGCAGGCCCAAAAGGACCGTGCCGTTGCGCACCGCCAGCCCCTCGATGTCCAGGCCGTTGTCCTTGGACGGCAGGGCCACGAACGGTTTCAGCAGTTCATCCCGGGCCAGCAGCCGGGTCAGGTCGTTGCCCCCGTCTTGGAACGGCAGGGCTCGGGCCTTGCCGGGCTTGGGCGGCCGGGCAGAAACGTCAAGCTTGATCCGGCCCAGGAGATAGCGGTTGGCCTGCGAATCCACCTTGGCCAGGGCACGCCGCGCCGCCTTGCCCGACGCGCCCGGATCGGGCTGCTTGCGGCGCAAGCTGTGCGAGCCCACCACCCACAGGGAGTGGTCGGCGGCATCGAAAGCCAGGCCCTCCAGGTCCGCCTCGCCATCCGGTCCGTCCGGCAGCTCGAAGAAGTCAGCCAGCGGAAAGGACCGGTGCTGGGCGAAATTTCCCCCATCGAGGGCTACCAGCCGGTTCAGCGAAGCGACCTCGTCGCCCGCCAGCCACAGGGAGGAGCCCACCTGCTCGACCGCCGACAGGCAGCCGGAGAGTTCGGCGGCCTCGACGGGAAGGACGAGACGCACACGGCCACTGGGGCGGGCAGGAGTGGGGGACAAGGCCACATCAACCTCCTCTGGCGAGCCAGTATGGCATAAAAATCTACCTGAGATTGCCAGATCTGTCAGCAACCCTCGCTTCCCCGAACACGGAATTCACGGAGCCGTCAAATCGGCCTATGGTCGGCCCATGTTCTGAATATGGGAGGATGAACTAAGGTTCGATGTCAGACGTCGTAAAATGTTCATCGGCCTGCGGGCCTAGGCAGCACTGCTCGATGTCATGGGGCCCCACATCCCGTGCCGATTTTACGATAAGGTTCCGCTTCAGGATTGCAATGTCGGAAAGGAGTTGCGGTTCACCACCCTGGTGGCCGAGCGCCGCCGTCTGTCCCCAGACGCCGTGCGCGTCACCGAGGCTGCGGTCTATCGCGGCGACCAAGCGGTGGCCGCCGGTCTGGCCGACAAGGTCGGCACGCTTCGCGTCGCCCTGGCCGA
>JAUSFB010000071.1 GCA_030651575.1 Phaeospirillum sp. | reverse complement strand
GTGTGGACGGTGATGTCCGAGAATTCGACATCGCGGTCGGGCCGCCGCACCAGGGCCCGCACGGGGCTGCCCTGATAGGTCACGGTGACGGCCAGGTTCGGATCGGCGAACAGGTCGTCAAAGGCGTCGGCGAAGGCGCTCATCAGTTCCCCGAGAACAACCGCACCGCCAGACGCGGGCGCTTGTTCACCGGCAGGATCGAGGCCTCGGTCTTGACGTCGATGGCGCTGCCGTCCTGGCGGGCAAGCTGCCGGGCGTACATGGGGACGCCCAGGGTGTTGACCGTCTCGATCAGATTGGCAGGGGCGCCATAGGTGACGAAGGTATCCATGGTGCCCAACGGAAAGGCGATGCCTTCGCCCGCCGGGATCAGGGTTTCCGTCGCCCCGGTGGAGAGGGTGACGGTGGCGCTATATTCCTCGAATACCATGCCTGCGAAGGGGAATCTGCGGCGGACGTCTTCCCTGAGCGGCTGGGCACCGGTGGAGGAGAAGTACTGGTATGCCTGCTCGACCTTGGCGTGGCCGATCAGCTTGTCGAAGAATTCCGGGCTGACCAGGGCCAGCACGCTGGTCATGGTCTCGCCCTTGAGTTCAGTCTCCACCTTGCGCAATACCTCGCGGATCTTGGCCTGGACGTTGGTGGCGGCGGTGCCGAGGGTGAAGTCCACCTGCTGCCGCGACAGTGCGAATTCACTGAAATAGTCGTAGAGGGTGGACCCGGAGCCGTCGCGGATGATGCCGCGGAGCGCATTGACCTCCATGAATTCCCTGGTCTGGGCGTGCTTGCTCCGCATGCGGGTCAGCTTGCGCTCCATCACCGTGGCCAGCGGATCGGCGGCATCGGCGACGCCGAAGCCGCGCACCCCCTGGACGTCCTGGGGGGGGATGGAATCGTCATGGGGAATCCACGGCACGGTGAACGACCGCATGCTCCGGGCATCGCGATTGGCGACGGTGGCCGGACCGCCCAGGGGCACGGTGGGCAGCAGGTTGAGGACACCCTCGGCCTGCTCGATGATGACACTGCGCTGAGTGACTCCCTCGAAGCGGAACAGCCCCATCTGGCCCAGCCGCGTGTAGAGGTTGGGCAGCAGGTTGATGGCCTGGGTCATCTCGGCGAGCGAGTAGCCGCCCACGTCGAAGGGGTTGAGAATCTTGACCATAAAAGGGACTCCGATTAGACGGTGGTGCGGGCGACGAGGCCGCCAGCGGCAAGCTGGGCGATCTTGGCAACCCGTTCGGCGGGCTGATCGACGGAGGTGTCGAAGGCCAGAACACCTTCGGCCAGGATGACCGGGCCACGGGCGGCGATCAGGCCGGTGGCTGCGGCATCGGTGGCATCCACCGCTTCCAGCAGGACGGCGACGGCCACCTCGGCGCCTTCGTCACCGACCACCTCGGCGGCGGGGGACAGGCGGTATTCGCCGGTGGCGGTGATGCGGCCCAGCACCGAACCCAGGGAATAATTGGTCCCCGCCTTCAGGGTGACGGTCTCTCGGGTGTAGCTGGCGTTCAGTTCGAACTTCAGCAGATCGCCCAGGGTGGGCGCAGAGGTCAACACAGGCATGGTGGGGTGTCCTTATTTCCGGGCGGCGGCCTCGCGGGCACGCCGGACGATGGGGCTTTCGGTTTCGGTCTTGGTGACGGCTCCCGCCGGAGCGGCAGCGACCACATCGGTGGCCTCGGAGCGCTCGGCCAGTTGCTCCAGCACAGTGCGGCGCTGGGCCTCGGGGCGGATGCCCGTGGCCATGGCCTCGGCGGGATCGATGGTCACGCCCAGGCGGGCGGCCTGAGCGGCGATGGCGCTGATCTCGGAATATTCGGCGCGCAGACGCTGTTCCACCTGGGCGGTTACTTTGCTGGGCATCGGAACAATGGCTCCCGGAGTGGGGCGCTCGGTTTCGATGACGGGGATGTCCCCCGTTTGCTTGGACATGGTGGTCTCCTTGGGTTTGGACAGGACGGGGGAACGGATAGACGGGCGCGCCAGCACGGCTCCGAGATCGGCCAGGGCGACGCGAAGCGTGCCGACCTTGTCGGCCAGACCGGCGGCCACCGCTTGGTCGCCGCGATAGACCGCAGCCTCGGTGACGCGCACGGCGTCTGGGGACAGACGGCGGCGCTCGGCCACCAGGGTGGTGAAC
>JAUSFB010000067.1 GCA_030651575.1 Phaeospirillum sp. | reverse complement strand
AAGACATGAACCCTGTTGCTAACACTACGCCGCCCCCTTTGTCTGTGTCTGCATGCCACCAAAGCGCCCCGTTTCATGGCAGGAGCGGCCTCGGACAGGGGTTGCCGCCGCATGGCCCCGCAAATCGAAGCGTGGCGCTCCCTGGCCATGCCGTGTCGCCGCTCGCCCGCGCCTGGGCGTGGCTGCGTAGCGCGTTGGTGGCCAGGACATGATGTCCGTCGTCGCCTGCTCAGGGTGCCCGCGCTGTCATGGGGGCGTCGCCCTGGACTCCGACATTTACGGGGAGCGGCTTCACTGCCTCGCGTGCGGCCTCTCGCGGGACCTGCCCAGGCCTAAGCAGCCTACACGGCTAGAGCGCCAGCGCGCTCAGAAAAGGGACAGTTACCAGCGCAACAAGGGCAGCGTCAGGGCTTATCAGCATGAGCTTGCCCAGACGCCAGCTTTCAAGGCGCGTCGGCGGGACTATTGGCGGGCTTGGAGACTAGACAACCTGGCGCAGAGGCTTGACTATGAGCGGGAGAGACGGGCCGCAAAGCGGGCCGCTACAGCAGTCGCCCCTGGCCTGTAGGCGGCTCGGGAGCCAGCGACGGGGCCGCGACGCGGGGCGTGGACGGTACGGCGGCATGAAGCCTAGCTAGACACTCTGCGCACAGCTTCCCCGGCGCGTTCTCGGAGACCTTGCGACAAAGCGGGCAAACTCTTGTCATGACTGAACCTCAGCGGCGGAAGGGGCGGGATGGGCGCTCTTCGTGGAATGTTTGGGAAGCTGGACTCCTCAGCGTCCGGCGTGGCAGGCGCGGGACGTTTGCCGATGATGCTGTCCGCTAGATACGCCGCGACCTCGCGCCTTCGTGTCAAAAGCGGGACGACGTAACCGGGCCTCTCCCCAAGCCAAGTCATAGCTACTCGCAAGGTCGCGCAAGGGCCGCGCACAGCATCTATCCCAGGCACGCCGTCAACGATGCACCACCAGACGACGCTTGGCGGGGCGGGCGCTATCGTCGGCGGCGCGGTGTAGGTTACGGGCGCGGGCTGTGGTGCCTTTGTCCGGCGCGCGGCCTTTGCCGCTGCCATAACTGTGCGGCGCTCGGTCGCTGATAAGCCCAGCGTGCGTAGTCTCCGGCGTTCTGCCATCTGCGTTCGCATTTTACGCTAGACACGCGGCCAACGGCCCGTCACCGAGCGAAACGCGCGACGCTTCTCCGCTTTGTCTGCGGGGGACAAAAACTCAATAAGCCCGTTGAACTGCGGGCGCTTGGGCTTGACCTCCGGCCCGTCGCCGTCAAGCGATTCCAGCCGCGCGCGGTAGGCTTGGCGGGCCTGATCCTCAGGGTCTGCCCTGCCCGCCATGACGCGCCTCACCATGTCAACGCCGACAACGAGCGCCGCGACGCCGACCATCAACACCGTCAGGTCTCTAAGATTGGGGCTTCCCGCCGGGCTTGGCGCGAGGTTGGCGACCCACATGCCGAACGCGGCCCATCCGAATAAAGCCGCGAAGCTGAGAACGAAGCGGCCCGTCATCCACGCCGCGACGGTCAAGCCCGTCACGCCCGCGCCGACCAGAATGAGCCAGATAGCGTCTCCAGTTACCATAGGTGTTCCCCTTTCTTTGACTAGCTTAGACGTGTTCGGGAAATACGTTGTCAAACCATTCGTGAAGCGCCTTTTCGTTCGGGCATTCAAGACAACGCTTTATGAAAATGGCTAGCGTCATGGTGTTGCCACCGCGCCGCAGTCCGCGCGGGGGGAGCGAGATTGTTCCCATGACGGGGCTTGCGGCCCGTGCCAGCTTGTAGCGCCGCCGTGTGTCCAGGGCGTCCGCGATCCGTTTCAGATCGCCCGTCCAGGCGTTGATGACGCCGTCTGTCTTCGCCTTATCCTCTGCGGCCTCCCGCTCG
>JAUSFB010000066.1 GCA_030651575.1 Phaeospirillum sp. | reverse complement strand
TTCCAGCAGATCACCTTCCACGGATCGCCATCGGCCCGCAGCCAGACGATCCTGGCATCGACCGGATCGAGATGGCGCAGCCAGGGCAAGGTTTCGTCCATGCGGGTAATGGCGGCGGCCGAGGGCGGCGGACGGCGGAGCTTCACCTCGGTGGGTTCCAAACACTCCTGCACATAGGGCGGCCAAGTGCTGGCGTGCCCCTGCACCCTGGTGTCGGGCAGGCGGCGCAGAGTATCGGCGGCTTCGGCGATGCGTTCTTCGACAAGGGATGGCGTCCAGCGGAGTTCAGCCATGGGACGCCTCCTGTCCTGGGCGTTGGCCATACAGCTTGGCGCCCAATTGGCGGATCAGTTCACGTTCGGGCCAGGTCAGGCGTTGGTCATCCTCGGCAATGACCAGGACGCCGCGCTCTCGCCAGCCATCCTGCTTGACCTGTTCAGGATCACGGCGGGTTCCGCCGAAACCGGGAGGGTGCCACTTCATCGCACACCTCCGGCGGTGTCGATGGCCCAGGATAGGATGGCCAGGGCATCGGCCTCGTTGTCGTCCTCGGGATTAAAGCCGCGAGACCGCATGGCGGCGACCACCGCATCCTTGCCGGCATTGCCCTTGCCGGTGGCGTGGCGTTTGATGGTGCCGACCGGCACGCCCTGATAGGGGATGTGCTTGAGCTCACACCAAGCAGTCAGGTGGGCGAGGAAGCCGCCATAGATGTGGGCGGCATCGGTGCCAGCATGGCGGCGCACTTCCTCGAAATAGACCGTCCCGATACCCTTGGCACCGGCTTCGAGGTGGTCCAGCCAGGATCGGAAACGCAGGAAGCGTATTCCGCCGCCCTCGAATCGGCCGGGGCGGAATTCCATGGTGCCGGAGACAATAACGCCATCGGCGAGCCGCATGGCCCAGCCGGTG
Source organism: Phaeospirillum sp. (assembly GCA_030651575.1). Taxonomy (GTDB): domain Bacteria; phylum Pseudomonadota; class Alphaproteobacteria; order Rhodospirillales; family Magnetospirillaceae; genus Phaeospirillum. The sequence continues at coordinate 68,684 of JAUSFB010000066.1, read as the reverse complement.
GTGGTGCCCAGGTCAAGGGCGAGGATGGTGGTCATGGTGAAGGCTCACGAGTCTGTGGGCCTTCGGCTTTGGTCGGGGAGGAGTCTAGGGATGGGAGGATTCGGGTGCAAGGGAAAATCGCCACCATCCAAGTAGATCGTAGCCCTGCGCAAATTTCAGGGCGTCGTTGCTGCCAAAGCGGCTGGCAACCAACGTCGGTGACGCGATTTACCATTTCATTTCCGATAGATATGGAGAATTCCGCACTTTGGTCACACGTCACCAACAGGGATCAAACACCCCTATATCCAAAAATAAAAACCACATCATTATTCGTGTACTGCTGGCGTAGAAACAATCTAAACGAGATGTTTTTTCTCCACCCCCATGGGTTCTCAACCCGTTGGTGACCAGGGAAGGTTGGTGACAAGCGATGCCAACCCATTGCTCTGTCTCGACTCTTGCGGTCACTTACCTCTTGCAGAGGTTGGTGCCCTGTTGGTGACATCACTCCAACCACGACACGCTCACGCACCGGCAAGATGGATGCCCATCTCGACCGGTTGAGGATCAATGCTCGCTGGCTGGCCTGGGGGCTGCCGCGCCGAATTCACGCGAGCAACGGCAAGGAGTTCCGCAGCAAGGCGCTGACCAAGGCCCGCGATCAATCCGGCATTACCATCACTTGGCGGTTGGTGAAGACGCACCGTTACGGCGGCCATGTCGGGTATTACGCCCACGGAGCCGCATGTCCTTCCCGCCCTCCTTTGGGATGTTGGGCATTGCAGTGCTCAGCAATCACTTGCACCTGAGCAGAGAGAGGCATTTAGTGGGTGATCCGTATTACCTCGACTGTCCCCGTCATGCTGCCTCCGGTCCTCGAAATCTATGTGGTCTGGCATCCCGACGACGAAGCGAATGCGCGTCCCATCGCCCAGTCCATTATCGACCACTATCACGGCGATCAGTTTTCCGGCCTCATCGGGGGGGCGGTGGAGGTCTATGTGCGTTCAGCGGGATGGCACGGCACCGGCTCGGAACCACGTCCGATCCCGTTCCCTGGAAATCCTGGGCCGCCACAACCGGCGGCGTTCGTCGCCGTTATCGCGCTATTGGGTAATGGTTTAGCAAGATCCCTGCTTAAGGACGCGAGCGACCCTTGGCACAGTTGGCTGGCTGCAGTGAAGCAATCGGTGGACGCCATGCCGACGAAGAACTGTTTGCACGCTTACGCCTTAGACCCGGCGGCACCGACGTCAGTCCCGTTGGCACCGCTGTTCGCCGCCCACCAGCTCTTGGCAGCCAAGGATCCTCTCCACTCTCCTAACGAGACCATGCTGCTGCGCGACCTGTCGCAGACGCTGGCCCAATTCCTGGAGGGGAACTGCCAGCCTATCCAGGTATTCGTCAGCCATACCAAGCACATGGATGACTTGTCCGAGACTGCAACCAAGGCATTCATCTCCCTGGTTCGCGAGGAAATTTCACAGAGCCGGCTGGCCGAATTCTTTGACTCCCACTCCATCCAAGCCGGCGAAAAATGGGCCAAGGTGCTGGAAGTAAACGCGGCACAAGGGGCAATGCTATCCCTGCGCACCGACCGCTATGCCGGGCGGGAGTGGTGCCATCGCGAGGTCGTAACCGCCAAAATCCATGGTGTTCCCGTTGTGGCCATCGACGCACTGATGCATGGCGACAGCCGAGGGTCTTTCGTGATGGACCATATGCCCCGCGTACCAGCCAGCCGAAGCGGTGTGAACTGGGACCGACAAGCTATCCGGAAAGCCTTGGTGCTCTTGGTCGATGAATGCCTGAAGCGCGCGCTGTGGCGGCAGCAGGAGAGATTGGCAGGAACGGCGGTCGGTGTAGCTTGGTGGGCCCCTCATGCGCCGGAACCCTTGACCCTGGCCAAGTGGCTGAAAGGCAACAAGCCGGGAGGGCGCAGTCCAATTATCGTATTGCACCCGGACCCGCCGCTGACCCCCTGTGAGCGCGAGATCATCGATAACATCGCAACCCTGGCCGGGTGTAAGGACAGACTGGAAGTGCTGACTCCCCGCACATTCGCGGCACGGTCTAATGCAGTGCCCGTGAGGCGAAAAGGGAGGGGAAGAGCATGATCGCCCCGCTGCTACCTCGTGATGCCCTTGCAGGTATTCGCCTGGGGTTGTCGGCCTCGGACAGTTCGGACTTGGCCCGGTTGGGCCTAGATGAACGGCATTTCCGTTTGGCCCTTGGCGAAATGGCCCGGTTGGTGCTGTTGGGGGGCGGCACGTTGGCATGGGGCGGCCACTTGGATCCCAATGGCCTCACTCCGTTTTTGATCGATGAAATTATTCGCTACGGCCGCGAGGATGGTGAGGGCTTGTTGGTATGCCTAGCTTGGCCGGTCCATCGTGGCCTTCCCCTCTCTGCAATCGTCAAGGCACAGACCACGCTCGGCCTTTATGGGCGAATTGTTTGCCTGGACCCCCACGGTGCGGAAATCAAGGCCGAATTCGAGCGAGATGAAGCCCCTGAGCCAGTAGTCGACGTGTTGGAGCGGGCCAAGCAATTGACCGCTATGCGGCGCTATATGAAGCGACACATCCAAGGCCGCTTGATGATCGGTGGCCGACGGACCGGCTTTCAGGGCCGCCTGCCTGGCGTCCTGGAAGAGGCGCAAATGACCATTGAGGCCAAGCAGCCTCTGTACTTGGCCGCCGGCTTTGGAGGCGCCACCGCCGATATTGCCGCAGCAGTGGGATTAGAGATGGGCTGGCTTCCCCCAGCCCACGACGCACCGCCATCTGATGGCGCTATGATTGCCGGGCTTAGCGACCTAAGGGCGAGTATGACGGTTAATTCTCTTATCACGGGGCTAAATGCCGACGATTTGACCACATTGGCCTGCACCCATCGCCCCAGTGAAATCGCAACGCTGGTTAGTCGGGGGTTGGGCAGCCTGTTCGACCCGAAACGCCACTAACGGTGCATCCATTAAAGCAGGAAACTTCTTGCACACACACCACCCTTTGGATATTTTTCGTGGACCACAGGGGAGAGGTCTATGAGCAATCGGCACAAGGTTTTCGTCAGCTACCATCACGCCAACGATCAGGCTGATCGGGATAAATTCGAGAAGATCTGCACTGAGCGGTACGACATTATGGTGTCCAGGTCGGTACAAGATGGCGACATCGACCCGAACCTACAGACAGAAACAATTCGACAAAAAATACGTGACGGGTATTTGCGCGACAGCACTGTGACTGTTGTTCTAATTGGCTCGCAAACGTGGCAACGCAAGCACGTAGACTGGGAGATCGGCTCCAGTATCCGCAATACTCAGCTTAACCCACGCTCGGGCCTGTTGGGAATCCTGCTCCCCTCCTATCCGCTGGTGAACGGCCAACACAACCCACGCACCATCCCCCCCAGGCTGTACAGCAACGTGCAAAATGGATACGCCAAACTATACCCCTGGACGACCAGTGCAACTCAGCTCCAAAACTGGATCCACGAGGCATTCCTGCGGCGCAACACCCATACCCCTGACAATTCTTACCCGACTTTTGTAAATAATCGATCAGGCAGCGGATGGACTTGATCAGAGATGGCGCAAACTTCCGGCGATAGTTCTGGAGTACCTCCACTCCCGAATATTCTCCCCCCTTCGTCCAACCCGCGCCTGATACCGCCCCCACTCTCTGGCCTTTAGATATGCCGATATCCGCATCTGGTCGCCCCGCGTCCAGCGCCCAGGCTCAATCCCGATGGCCTGTTGCAGGATTTCCGCCACCGACACGTCGGTGAGCGGCGCAGCCCGCTCCACCTCGTCCTCGCGCCAATCGTCGTAGGCGCCATAACCGTAATTGACCCGCTGCTTGTCGTAGACCAGCCAGCGGTCGATCAGGCCGTCCCACGCGTCGGACTGGTAGCGTTCTTCCTGCTCGGCATCGGCAAGGCGCTTCAGCTCGGGATCTTCGATCCACCAGATGGCGCCATTGGCATGCAGCGCGGCCGCCTCGGCCCAAAGCTGGTCGCGGTCGCGACGGAGCGCCTCGAGATCGATGCGGCCACAGCGGATCGGCCAGAAGCGGCGGTTGCCGGTTTCGTCGCGCAGATAGGTGTCTGGATTGACGCTGCCGGCGAACACGCATTGGCGCGGCACGTCGATGACGTAGCGCTCATAGGGCGGCCGGTAGCGGTCGTTGGTGCGCGACAGGAACGACTTGATGCGGGACACCTCGGCACGGCCGATGGCGTCCAGTTCGGCGATCTCGATGATCCAGACGCCGCGCATCTGCTGGGCGGCGTCCTTGCTGCCGATCTCGGCCAGCTCGTCGGTGAACCAGGCCTCGCCGGCCAGCACCTTCAGGGCAGTGGATTTCTTGGCGCCTTGGGGGCCTTCGAGAATCAGCATGTGGTCGACCTTGGCGCCGGGCCGCATGATGCGGGCGACAGCCGAGATCATCCACAGCGAGCCAAAGGCCCGGTTGAGGCGGTTGTCGGCGGCGCCGAGATGGCTGACCGCCCAGGTTTCCAGGCGGGGCACGCCATCCCATTGCAGACCGGTCAGGTATTCGCGCACCGGATGGATGCGGATGTCGCGGGCGACGGCGCCGACAGAACGGGCGACCACGGCGGGGGCGACATTGATCTCGCGGCGCTGAAGCCATTCGGCGCAGCGGACATCGTCGGCATCCGACCAGGGGCGAGAGATGGATGCCGCCTCATCCCAAGGCAGCGGGCGGTTGACGATGATCTCCTGGCGGAAGTCGTCGAAGATCAGCGCCCCGGCGAAGGCCTCGTCATGGGACAGGGCGGTGATGACATTGGCCTCGTTGCGCTCCGGGCTGCCGTCGGCTGCGGTGCGAAGCTGGCTGAACCAGGCTGGACGGATGGCCGGAGTTCCGCTGGCGCCGACCCGGCGGCAGAGATCCTTGATCTGCTTCTCGGTCACCGAGACCGGGATGCGGGTGGTGGCCTTGATGGCGACCAGCACCTGACGCTCGGCCACCGGGTCGAGGCGAGCCTGAGCGAGATGACCGAGCAGCCGCCCCAGATCGCCCATGTCGGGCGGAAAGGTCAGCACCAGGGCGGCAGCGTAAAGGTCGTCGAAGCTGGTCGGCGGCGTCGGCTCGGCCGGGTTGGCCAATTCCTTATTATAATGTGTGGCGACCGCCCCCTTGCGGAGATCGTCGTTGAAGTCGTCGCCATGCCGGGGCGACACGACGGTGGACGGGATGCCCGCGGCGGTCAGCCGCTCGGCCAGGGCCGTGGCCGCCGATTGCCCGGCGTCACCGGCATCAGCAAAGATGGTGACGCGACGGATGTCTTCCGGCCATTGCCAGTCGCGCAGATTGCCGGCCGACAACGCCGCCCAGGTGGGAATACCGAAGATGGCCCAGGCCGACAGTGCGGTCTCGATGCCTTCGCCGATACCGAGATGGCCGTCGGCAGGAACTGGCGACAGGCGCACGCTGCCGCCCGCCACCGGCCCCAGCATCTTCTTGCCCGGCGGTGCCTTGCTCGACTACCACTGCCGCAACAACATTCCTCTCACTGCCTATGACAGCGACAAGCGAAATCCCGATCTCAGCCGGTTTTACGGCAAGCTGGCTCCGGTCCAACTTATCGACCTGTCCAGCATCACGGCGTTTGATTCCGTTCTTGATCAGCTCGCGGCTGATCCATCGTCGCGGGCCATGATCGACCTTGCTGCTGGCGCTGGAGATTCCCTGCATCAGCTTATCAGTGGTGATGTGAGGCTGGCGGGGGCGCTGGAAGACCTCGGCGCACGAGCCACGGTGGTGTACGTGATCAGCCGTAGCCGCCCCAGCGTTGCCGGGCTGTCGGTGGCGTTGAAAGATTTCGCCGCCGTACCGGCAGATTGGATTGTGGTCAAGAATCTCTATCACGGCGCGGCTGAAAAGTTCGTCCGGTATGACGGTAGCAATGCCCGCAACGATGCCCTGGCGCGCGGTGCCCGTGAGGTCACCATGCCCGAACTGCTGGACGACTTGTACGACGCCCTGGATCAGGCCAGTACGCCGCTTAGTGCCGCCGCCGAGGATGGCGCTCTCAGCTTCACCAATCGCCGTCGTATCCGTGCGTTCATCGAACGCTTCGATGAGGAATTGGCGAAGGTTGCCGAGGTGCTGTGATGCCGACACCCGATGAGGCATTTCGAATCCTCTATGGCCGGGCTGCGACGGATACGGAGAAGCTGAGGCTGATGAGCGTCAAGAATGCGGTGGGATTGCCCGACGACGACGCCATTTGGGCCATCTTTCTTGCTCTTCAACATCACCAAGCCCTCTACGAGGATATTCCGGCCAAGATCAGCACCGCCGCGCGTGAGGCCTGTGAGAACGTCAGCACTGCCGCCGAGGCCCAGACCATCGCTCGTTTGTCCGAGGCTGTTGCCGATACCGCCGAACAGATCGCGGGCCGTCGTTCCTGGCGCAGTCTATTCCTGGCGGGAGCCGTTGCTGTGGGGGTATACGGCGTGTCGATGGCCGCAATGTTTCAGATGCTGTCAGACCACTACGACACCCGCATCGCCGACTACAAGGCCGCCACCATGGAGCGCTTCACCAAGGCCGTGGAAGCGCGCGTGGCAGAGCACTGCGGGAAGTCCGTTCCCCCTACATCAAAACAGCGGTGAACCCACATCATGCGGTTTGGCAACTCACAGCGTTGGATTGGGAAACAGGGTATGGGAACGGCGTTGCCGTTCCCCCCTGTCTGCCCCTGTGGGGTGCCGCTGTCGCGGCATCCGGTCTCCGCGCCCCTACGGGGCTTGTGCGCGCGGACAGACAAGGACATGGGTGGTCGGAAAGGAAGGGTGATGGCGAAGGCGAGGGTCGGCGACGGTATGCCGCGATCAAACCGGCGGCGGCGCAACGACACCATGACCGTGCGTCTCACGACCAGCGAGCGCGACGAGATCAAACGCCGGTCCGCTGAGCTTGGCCTCAAGGCCGGAGATTATGGCCGCAGAATGATGCTCCATGGTGGGCAGATCGCCAGCCCGCAGGATCGCGAAGCGGCTATCGCGGCCCTATCGAAGCTCACATTCCAGACGCGGCGCATTGGCGTCAGCTTGAACCAGCTGGCCCATATCGCCAATGCCACCGGGGCGGTGCCCCTGTCGCCCGTGCTGAGGCCCGTGCTGGGGGACGTGGCGGCGGTGCTTGATCTGGTGAAGGCCGTTCTGGCGCAGATTGAGAGCGATGCATGATTCCGAAAGTTGTCCGCAGCAAGGATGGAAAGGGCAGCGGGGGGCGCGGCTTCAAGGGGGCCGTTGAGTACATATCCACCAAGGCGGATGCCGTCGCCCTGCGCAACGTCAACGACCTCACGACCGCGCCACGCGAAATGCGCGCCATAGCCAACGAATCGCGGTTGGACAAGCCGGTGCATCACTTCATCCTCAGTTGGGCCGAATTGGAACGCCCGACCGATGAGCAGGCTTTTGCGGCGGCAGATGCCGCGCTTGAGCGGCTAGGAATGGCGGATCATCAGGCCATCATCGCCATCCATCGTGACCGTGACCATCACCATGTGCATGTGGTGGTGAATAAGCGGGGGCTGGATGGCGGCACCGCCGATCTGAGCCACGACTACGCCCGGCTGGAAAAGGTCTGCCGTGAGGTGGAGCATGACCAGGGTTGGGCGCAGGACCGAGGCCATTTCAACGCGGAGATTGGAGACGATGGCCGGGTAACCCTGGCACCGAAGCCGACGGACAAGAAGAAACATCAGGGCACAGACCGGGAGCGCCACACCGGGCAGGAAGCGCTGGGGACATTCCTCAGCCGTGATGACCTCCACCCGCAGCTCGCCCAGCGTCATCGACGGCGCCACCACCTGGGATCAGCTCCAGGCGGGTCTGGATGGCCTTGGTCTGCGTTACGAGGCCAAAGGCTCCGGTGCGCGGCTGGTCAGTACGACCGACCCCACCGATTCGGCATCTCCGTCACACATCGACAAGCAATGGGCGCGAAGCAAGCTGGAACAGCGGCTTGGGCCGATGCCGATCAAGAGTCCCCCACCAGTCCCGAGAGGAGAAGACCATGAGCAGCAGCACCTTGCAGCAGTTGGACGCGCACCGCCGCCCGCAGCGCGAAATCATCTGCGAAACCTGTCCGAACTCGATGTGGTTCGCTTCGCCGACCGAGGTGAAGTGCTATTGCCGGGTAATGTTTCTGATCGTGTGGTCGACGCGCGAGCCGAACGAAATCACTCTGTGCGACGGCCCGGAGATCGCGTAACGCCTGCGCCGGACATCCGCCAGAGCGGGGGCAAAGCCGCCCCGCCGCCTCCCTATCAGGAAGCGCGGGAACGGCTCTGGCAAGATTTCCAGCAACACAACCAGGCAGTCTACCAGCAGACCGTCCAGCAGCGCCGGCAGACTCGAGATGCGCTGTACCAACGCCACCAGGCCGAGCGAACCCGGCTGATCGCCCGTCAACGTCACCGACGGAAGACTCTCGACATTCTGTTCGGGCGTCGAGGCGCAGCGCGCTGGATTTTCAGGAAATGGGACGCCCACCGGTGCGGCACCGAGTGGGACGAGATCAAGGCCCGCCAGAAGCTGGAAATGGACGCGCAACGAAACCTGCAACGCAAATCACGCCAGCCGAAACCGGAATGGCGGTCATTCGTCGCCGACCAGATCAAGGCAGGCAACCGTGATGCCATGCTGGTTGGCAGCGTTACCAAGCTGGCGCGAGCGCCCGAGGTGCAGCGTGCCGCTGGCTACGGCAACAGTGCCGCTGAATTGGAGGCCATGCGCCGGATCGATCTGGTAAAGCTGGCCCAGAGCATGGGCTATCAGGTGGACGCCCGCGAATCGACCAAGAGCAGTATCAAACTTCGCAATGGCGCGGACGTGGTGATAGCGCAGCCGGGGCGGGACGGCACATGGAGCTATTTCAGCACCGGCAATGATCACGACAGTGGCGGCGTCCTGCAATTCGTCCAGAACCGCCAGGGCGGCACGCTGGGGCAGGTGCGGCAGTTCTTGCGACCTTATCTCGATGCCGATTATCAGACCAATGCTCCACCCCAACCGCCCGAACAAGACCGCGACCACACCGCGGCTCGTCAGGCTTGGATGGCGGCCAGGGCCGTGGTTCCGCTCTATCTGCAGCAACGTGGAATCGACCGTATCACCATCGAGGCGTTGGCCAATGACGAGGTCCGCCAGGACCAGCGGGGCAACGTGCTGTTCGCCCACCGCGACCAGAACGGCAATTTGGTCGGATTTGAAGTCAAGGGAAAGACGTGGAGCGGCTTCGCCAAGGGTGGTCAGAAGACCCTGGCCGTCTTCGGCACGCCTGAGGCTCGACGGCAGCCGACGAGGATCGTGGTGGTGGAATCCGGCATCGACGCCCCCCTCAGCCTCGGGCAGATGGAGCAGCGCCGGGATACTCTGTACGTCAGCACGGGCGGTGCCATCGGCCAGCGGACTTTACGCGAACTGCGCCAACTTGCCGACCGGCATCCCCAGGCCAAGGTAGTCCTGGGCTTCGACAATGACGAGGCCGGGCAGAAGCTGGCCGAGCGTGTGGTCGCTGATCTCAGTGGAATGCCGGAACGCCTGCGCCCCCAGCGCAAGGACTGGAACGAGGATCTTCAAGCCCACCGGCAGCAGGCGCAGCAGCGTCAGAAGGTACGGGAGCGGACTCGCTCTCGCGGCGTCTCGATGTAGGGTTGCCGCCGAAAACGCGAAAATAGCATTGCATATTGCCGCCCAAAAGGCACCATTGGCATGAGCTTGGCTTCTGACCTGGGGGGAATTATGAAGAAATCCGTGGCATGCGCGGCAGCGGTTCTGCTTGCCGTTTGTGTGGGAGCGCTTCCAGCACATTCCGCCGAGCCCCCAAAACCTGCTGTTTCATATTTCACTCAATGGGACGTTCGGCCTGGGGTCGATATGAGGTCACTGATCAATAAGGGGTACTCGATTGTCGGCATCGCCACCTATGAATGGGCACCAGAATCTCAGGGAAAATACGGGAGGCAGATAAGGAAGGATTACACCCTTCAAAAAGGCGACTCTGTATTTGAGTGCCAGGAAAGAATGTATATCGTTCTCATTCAGAGTGAGAATTTATGTTCTGAACTGGTTGCAAATCATCAGCGCTAATATTAATAATCCCCATCCCCATCCCCATCCCCTCACCTTCATCCTCACCCCTCATCGCCGCGCGCCCTCCGCGCGGCGTCGCGGCAGCGCCGCGAGCCTCAACCCAGTTTGGCAACCAAGTCGTTCGCCTGAAGATGCGTATAGCGCTTCAGCATTTGCAGGGTCTTGTGGCCGGTGATGGCGGCAACCTCCATCACGTTCAGGCCGCGCTCAAATAGGCGTGAGGTGGCCTCATGGCGCAGATCGTGGAAGGTTAGGCCCTCGATGCCGGCGCGCTTGCAGGCACGCCGGAAGCGCATTTTGAGGATGTTCTGATCGATGGGGAAGGTCTGCCCCCCGATGGAACGTGGCAAGCCCTCCAGCACCTTCCGCGCGGCGCTGGAGAGCGGAACGACACGCATCTCCCCGTTCTTGGTGTCCCGCAGGACGGCGGCGCATTTCTGGAGATCGATATCGTCCCAGCGAAGGGCGAGCAGTTCGCCCTGGCGCATCCCGGTATGGATCGCCAGCCGCACCATGGGGCCGAGCCATTTGCTGGTGTCGTCATCGCATGACGCCAGCAGGCGCTGTTCCTCCGTCTTGCCGCTTTCATCCTTGGCCGGGTCGAGGCGGCGATCCCGTGCCGAATCCGGGCGTGGCCTTCGCACCAGACTGACGGGATTGCTCGGCAAGTGGATTCCCCATTCCCGCCGAGCCGTCTCGATGATCGCGTGCCAGATGTTCAGTTCGCGGATGACTGTCCCTGGGGACACTTGACCGAGGCGGCTGTCTCGCCAATTGGCGAAGTCCATCCCCTTGAGGGTGCTGACGATGCGAAAGCAAAGTGCATCCCGCCGCATGAGGGCCAGCCTTTGCCCCTCCTGCTTGGCTCCCTTGTGGGTGGGGGCCACTTCGCGGCTGTAGCGATCCACCAGATCGCCCAGAGTGTTGTTTTCCGCCTCGAAGCGCGAGACGAAGACGCCTTGCTCGATTTCGGTCTCGATCTGGCGCGCCCAGCGTTCGGCGTCGGATTTCTTGGTGAAGGTCTTGGAAACGGGGGCCTGCCCCCGGCGGCGAACCTTGGCTTGGTAGCCGATGAGTTGCCCCAGCTTGTTCGTGCGCTCACAAATCGTCGCCATCGGCCATCCCCTTCGCGTGTCCCCACGAAGGCGAGTGTCCCCAAATTGTCCCTGAAATTCAAGGAAGTTGGCGTAGGAAAGGGGACTCGCAACCAACCCTCTCCGCTGTGTTTTTATTCGGTTGCTCTGGATCGACATAGAGGAAAACCATGTCCCAAACCAGAATTTGCACAGATGACGTTCAGTTCCGGGCCCACCTGTGGCGATTATCTGCCGGAGCGCTCTTTGGTCAAGGGTAAGAAAATTTTTGGATGACTCTGAACAACAAATTTCGAAAACATAAAAAAATAGACGATTACCACGGCCGATAGTGCTACCCCAATCACTCCGAGATGGCGTGAAATCAACAGCATCACCAATATGGAATACCAAATAACAATTGATATAAATGGGATTGCAGCAATCTCAATGGCCATATCAGCCGCAGGCTTATCGGAGAGTACAGTCGGGATTAAGAACAGAAGCGTTAGCAACGTACATGTCCACCGCGCCCAAGTTGCGGTAATCCATTCCATTCCGACTCCTCCGGGTGCAGATCTAAGGCTGCCCGCACGACGGTTGGTGAACAAAAGCTCCAGTGCCGCCATTATCTTTACCCTTTCCCTTCACTGGCTTTCTCGAACTCGACGCGCACGCGGCACGCCCCCACCGCCGCCCAGTGGCGAAGAAGGGGTGCGTGCTCACGCGGTCAAACGCATCAACCGTGGACAGATTTCCAACGACGGATTGCTGCCTCGACTTTCTCCTTGTTGGTGTACCAACTGACTGTTATCCGTCCGCAATCCCTGCATTTTTCCTTTCCAGGCACAGCGGGTTGCTGCCGGTTGCAGTGACCACAGAAATAAACTTCACCATCATCAGCCATGACTTTATCTCCTTACTTGTTGAAAAACTTGCGATCCCCCAAGGCAAGCAGCCACAGAAACGGATCGTCAATGCGGACTGGCTGGTATCTACCAGTCTGATGACCCAGGCCCACAGCGGAACATGAATAGTAACGGACCCGCTCGAATCGGCTTTCAATGGTTTGCACAATGTTGCCCTGCCCCCAATCTCTGAGTTGCTTTTCGATCAGGCAGCTTTGCGCCGCTGCCTTGGCTTCAGAGTTGGCGAATGCCTGCCCCGCAAGAGCCTGCTCGCCCACCATTCTATCGAGGTCGAAGGCATCGATTTTGCTTAGCACCACAGACAGGGGGACTTTCAGTCTTGCGGTCTTGCCGACCCCAAAATGGGCCTCCATGGCGAGCAAAAGGCTGTTTAGAGCATCTTCGGGCATCAGCTGACTCGGGTTGACTTGGGCAGAATGTCCACTTAGTTGCGGAGCATAGATTTGCTTGACGCGAGGGATGGAGAACGGATCGATCATAAAGATGATCCCGGTCATGTAATCAAGGAACTGATGGGGAATCAGTTCGGACGATGCCTGGAAGTTCTCTCCCGCCGGATCGTAAAGATACAGGGTGCGATGTGCACGCTTCCCAGCACTGAACAGCAGATTGATGGCGTGCGGTACTGCCGCAACCGTCTTGGAGGGCATCATTCCTTTATCGACACCCTCGATCATCGCTTCGACTTGGAGCCTGACCGGTTCTTCCAGAAAGGTCATCGACAAACCGCCGGCAGGACCGTGAACGTCCCGCAACTCCCGCACAAGCCAAGCCATGTAGGCGCTCTTGCCGGCAGACGGACCGCCGATGATGGGGATAAAGGTCTTGCGCGATTCGCTGTGTTCCCGGCTGAGCGAATGACTGCATTCTGGACACTTGGAAATAAGTCGTCCGCGATTGGTAAAGAATGTCGCTGGCAAACGCTGACCGCATTTGCAGCGATGATTAAGAATGCCAAACTTGGACGGGGATAACCGGTAATGCAAAGCGCCGCAGCTATCGCAGGCATAGGCTGGCAGGGGAACCCGAGCGTGGCATTCAGGGCAGACAGCAAAAAAACCCCGTATGAGTAGAAAGCCGCGATCCATCACCCAGGCAAGGGAGAACAGAACGTAGATCGTGAAAAAGAAGAGGCCGAGAATTACGATATGGATCATGGACAGGACGAGGAAAAATGCGGTGCCAAACACGACGACGGCGATCGCTGCAGCCGCCCATAGCGCTGTTAACAGTTTGCCCGGTAGGTCCAGTGCCATCGCTTGACTGGCGCGGTTGCCGTAGTCGCAAGCGGTATCCCAATTCAATGCCCAGCTATCGCGGATCGTGGCGCCAAGGTCACGATAGCCCTTGCCGAAAAAATAGCTCTTTATCGAGGGCTCGGGAGGAGGTGTCTTCATGACCGTTAAACCCCAACCGGCTCAGGGCGAACGTTGGCGCGGAAGGCCAGTATATAATTGCGAATGGCATGGAAGGCGCCGAAAAGGCCTCCTATCGCAGCCAACGCACTGATTGCCATCATGATCAGATAGACGATTGCGATGATGGCGGCGATCGCAAACGCAAACACTATCAAGGCGCCAATCGCCTCACCGTCACTGCTGCTGGACATGACCAACCTCATTTCCGCTTACTGTTGATTAGTTCTGCCGACAAGGCGATCAATCATCCGTCGAACGAATGAGCGAACCTTACCCGGAAGGGATTCCTGGTACCGAGCGACCGTCTCGTCAAATTCACGATACCGCTTGGTCGCCTTTGGCTCCGACGTTGCCGCCAGCGAGGCAGCAATCTGGTTTAAGGTCGTGGCAACGTCTCTATCGCGGTGTCGCGCCAGACGCTTGGCCAAGCCATCGGTTATTGGCTCACGTAAGGCTGAAGCATCAACCGTCAGCCAATGGGCTGCCGCTACTGCCAACAGGCGCAGAACATCCTTTTTGGCCGACTTGCCGTCGAATATGCGCAAGTACTCGGCGCAGAACTCACCCTGCCGTGGCTTCTGATATAATCTTACGCAGGCTTCGGCGTGAACCGAAGCCGAGCCGACTAGGCTGAGCGGCAACAGGATTGAGAGCGCGAGCCGATAGTCGGCCTTATCCAGTTCCGACAGCAGAGCCTCAATGTGGGCAAGGCTATCCACAGTCAGTTTGCCTGCTTGCAGGCATTGGGCCAGCAACCGGCGTATTGCGGGCCGGTCGGGCACCAACCTTAATTCAAGGCTGGCGGCGAGATCCGCGACAGCGGCCGCAAACCGCTGGCCGCTATCGCTCGGCTGCAGGGAGACCTCCCGGTTAAGGCAACCTGCCATTTGCCGCTGCACGTCCTCCGATAGCCACCGCAGCCATCCCGGATCGTTCAGCCAGTCCAGAGCCAGTTGGGTGCGATCCCTGTCGCCGACCTCACGCCACAGCAAGTCGGTCATGGTGGTCAGGTTGCGCTCGGAGAAGCCGGGCAACGTCTTCAGAGGGCCAGAAGAATATTCGGAGAAAAACTTTCGCTTGTCGCGGGCGGCTGCCATCAACAGCCTGAACTCGGCCATCAAAAGCTCATGCTGTCGGCTTTGATCCAACTGCTTGCGGACCGCAGAAGCTAGGCTGGGACGCCGTTCCCAAGTGGACAGCATGGCCGCCGCTGTGGATGGGAGATTGATTTCAGCGGCATACCGGAGCAGGGCTGCGATGGATTCCGCATCATTCTCCAGCGGAAGCAATATCTCGGAAAGCCAATTTGTCGAGCCCGATGCCGGGCGTCCCGCCACCGCCACCACAAGCGACTTCGCGGGAATACAGGTTCCGATTGCCTGCTGTGGAGAGCTCGCACGCAGAGCGGCGTATAAATTTTCGGCCACGACCCTTAGAGGGGCCGCGTCCAGGCGTCCGTAATGCGGCTCGATGAGGGCCAGATGACCCTCTGCCAGGAAGATACGGGCGGCAGTCCGGGCCTGTCCAGATTGCACCACCAAAGCCCA
Source organism: Phaeospirillum sp. (assembly GCA_030651575.1). Classification (GTDB taxonomy): domain Bacteria; phylum Pseudomonadota; class Alphaproteobacteria; order Rhodospirillales; family Magnetospirillaceae; genus Phaeospirillum. The sequence continues at coordinate 53,594 of JAUSFB010000066.1, read as the reverse complement.
GGCGGAGGCGACCGCTTGGCTTTCCTGGTTGCGGATGACTATTAACTCGTCAAACATTTGCACCCAGATGGCAGCACCCTCGGCGGCGAGCTGAGTGTCCCCGGTTGCTTCGGCCGCCTTCAGGCAGAGCTTGATCAATGCCGAAAAATCCTCCGGCCGCCCTCGGGCGCGCAGGCTTGCCATGATGCCAGGTAACGCTTCTACCGCCGCCCGACAGGAATCGGGGCTGGCGAAATCCGCAACAAAGTCCACTATCGGCGCCAATTCCCAATCGGGCGGAGCGACCTGCTGATCTTGCATCTGGAACAGACGCAGGCCGATGGCGAGCCCGATATCCATGGACTGGTGGGTATAGCCGGCCATGAAGGTGTCAAAGCGGGCAAGATATTCCGGCTGGTCAATAAGCCACGATACCACCCGCTCCGCGTAGAAGACGGCTTCCTGGTTCAACTTTGGTTCGACATCGGGTATTGGAGAGCGCCGACCACTCACGAGATCGAACATGAAGTATTCGAAATTGAGCTGACTGTCGTTAAAGCTGAAATAGGTGCCGTCAATCGTGGCATTGACGTGGGCGCAATCGGCTTGCGAGTGCTGGAAGCTTGAAACGGTCAGGCCGCTGATGTGTTTCAGGGGAAATAGACGATGCAGACAGGCGATCCATTTCCAATTGGTGTGCGAGGTGTCGCGAATAACGATGCGCCGACCAGTCGGTGCCACTAGGAACATAGCTCGCGCCACGTCGATCAATATTTCGCGGGCACCGGGTTGGTCGGCCAGGAACGCCCTGGGATCAAACCCCATCGATAAGGGCTGCGAAATCTCGGCCACAGGCAAAGGCGGCGGAACCTCTTCGGTGTCCTCGGCGGGGTCCAGGCACTTTTTCCATCCACCCCACTCGTACAGATCCAGCGGGCGGACCTTGAGTTCCCCTGGTTCGAACACCAGGGTGTGAGCCATGAAGTTGCCGTCGCGACCGGAATAGTCTGTTCCGCTATAAGCGGAGCGCGTGACCGCAACCCGACCATTGGCCAGGGGATATTGCCGCAGAGCCACCGGAGCCTCGGCGGCATCTTCCGTGCGTCGTGGCGGTGCCGAATAATTGCCCCGACGGACGATTTCCTGCAACTCGTCGGCGGCGACGCCTGGCGTAAAGCTCCGCACCTGAATCCCGGCACCATTGGAGGTTCCCCGGCGGCAGGAGGTGTAGTGGACCTGTTGGGCGCGCATGAAATCCCTCATTTCTTCGGCTTGATCAGGCCGTTGACGTGAAGCAGCCACAGGAATGGATCCTCGACACGTTTGGGGAAAACCGGCGCCAGAGTGTTGCCCTTGGGGCTTTCACCAAGCGCGGACAAGGCGAAAAATGCATGTCGGGGAAAATGGACCTGGACTTGGTCGATCAGGTAGCGGGAATTCCAGTCGGAGATATGGGCCTGCATTTCGGCATCGACCGCCCGTGTGTCAGCCAGATCAAAACCGCCAGCATGGTCCGAACCAGGCGGGATCTGGGATTGGCTGCCAAGAAGCGTCTCGACCGCATCGATTTTGGAGACCGCAATGGCTAGGGGCACGTCGATGGGCTTGTCTTGGGGAATGAATCTGCCGGCACGAATCAGGTTGCTGACCCGAATAATGATGTCCGACGTGTCGTGATCTTTCACGGGCACCGGCACGCTCGGCGGAATACGAGATCGCACGCCGTCAAGTTGCAGGGGATCGAGCAGCAGAATGATGCCGTCTGACCGGTAGATGTATTTATTGACCACGGCCATCACGTCGGGGTCGTGCAGGTCTTCTCCCGCCGTGTCGAAGAACGCCAAGGTTACCGCTCGGTTGATGCGACGCCCCCCACCCCGCTTTCCGGAGGTGAACAACAAACTGAATACCAACGGAAAACGGACATCAACCGAAGTTATCGCAGACATCGTAACGTTGATGGTCCGGTGATCGGTATAGACGGGACCATAGAAATCCCGTCGGTAGCGCTTGATGGTGTCGTCGTTAAGCGGTTCGAGCAGCAGTCCCAAATTGGGGCCGATACCATTCTTGATCTGCTCGATCAGGGCCGGAAGATAATGACTTTTTCCCGCTCCCTTCGCCCCGATGACGGCGATGATATAGTTGCGGAACTCACCGATGGTGTGGGGCAAATCCTGGTGGCAGTGTGGGCATATCCGCTTACGGGTCTTGTTGGAGCATGATGGGCAATTCTGCTCGCGCCGATAGCCAGCCGCAGGAATGACTTTCCCCTTGGGCGCAGTCAAATTCCACTTTGTCGCCAAGACGGAATCCGGGGCTGGTGCGCAGATGGCAGGGGGGCTGCTGCAGCGGAACGGCGCTTCCTTCAGATGGAAGTATTCGAAGCAAAAGGGGCAGACTTCCTTACGGAACCGCGCTCTCAGCCTTCCAAAAAATCTACTGCCAAACGCCATGTTCTACCCCAGTCTCAATTGGTCTATGGCTGCTGAAACCAGCCTAATTCCTTGCGCCTCGGCCATGTCGGCGATGAACAGTTTGGCGAAGGACCGCTCCCCCCATGAACTCTCCGGCACGGGGACTACGCGGTGCCGACCGATGTCGCCGGCAGGCAAGCGCAGGACCACCATGCCGTCCTCGGCCGACAGGGGCGGCCGCTGCGATCGGGCCACCAGGATCGCCTCGGGCAGGGCACCTTCGCCGGTAAGTTCCAGCCGGACATCTACTGGCGCCTTGCCGAACATGCGGCGCTTGACGACGATCTTGTAGTGGATCAGCCGTTCCTTGCCGCGTCCAACCAGGATGGTGCGTGGCTCCGAACGCAATGTGCCCGAGGCATCGAGAACGAATGCAGTGAAGTAATGCGGCTTGTTTTCCACATGAGGAAGCTGCCAGTGGCCGTCGCGGTCATATTCCCGCCGGGTAATGAAGCTGGACCCCGCGATCTGGTCGTCGGCAGCGGTCGGGAAGCGGTCATACGTCCAACACACCTGGACACGGTCGGCACCGACAGGCCAGTCCCAGGATAGGGCGACACGGTAGGTGTCTGATCTGGCGCGCAGGTTTTCCACAGCATCGACGACGGCTACCGCCTGTACCCCGCCAACCACGGCTGTGGTGGCGCGAACCGAGAGCGGCAGGAAAAAGACCTGTGAATTCCCGGCCAAGCGCACCTGGGCATGGCCGACGCCCTGCGCTGGAACGGGCGAGCCAATTCCCGCCGCCTCCTGCAATGAAATCACAGTTCCAGATATTAGTGTCGGCGGGGCGCTCAATTGCCTGATTTGCACGATGGCCCCGGTGGGCGCTGTCCAGTTCAATGACACGTTCAGACCGTCGCGACGACAAGACAAGTCCGTCACCGGCAGCGGCAGAGCAACAGGAACGGCGACAGCCTCCACGCCCGTCGACCGGATCCGGACTCCCGGCTTGGTGGGATCGGGGTATAAAGCGGCAACGCGGTAGTGATAGGCGGTTCCATTGAGCAAGCCAGTGTCGTGCAGAGAGCGATCAGCGGTTACGCCTGGACCGTTCGCCGGGGCAGAGGTGGCTGCGTTGCGCCAAACTTCTGCGCCGATGGATCCTTTCGGCAGAGACCACTCCAAGACGACGTCGCCATCGCCGGAGCGGGCAATCAGGCCGGTGACTTCCGCGGTGATGAGATGCGGACCGCTGCGCGCTGGCAGCGGCGACAGGACGCCGCTACGTTCGGCGTAGACGGCGTAATACCACGGTACGCCGCTTTCGATGCCGACGTCGTCGGTGGCGCAGTCGCGAACTTGACGGCGTGCTGTGCCGTCGCGATCATTGTCCGGTCCCCCGCCCGCCTTGCGCAACACCACATAGCAGTCCACCGGCGGCGGCGAGGCAGACCATGCCAAGTGATAGCCGTCGGCGATTGGGGTCACCCGCAGATTTCCGGGCTCCGCAGGAGGGCACTGCGTCATGGCCTGGCGGGCGGGTTGGTGATCCGCACAAAGCGCCAGCACTCTGCCGTAGGCTACGATGGCGTCCGTGGTGCTCCCACTCCGCCGATGGCTTTCGGCCTCGGAGAACGCCTTGTTGGCTCGGTCTATATCGGCATCGATTCGTGCCGCAAGGCCACCATCTTCCCCGCCATCGCGCAGCCATTCCCTTAGGCCCGCGCGTGCCTCGAACAAGAGCCCCTGTCTGACCAATGCTTCAATCGCGGCCAGCCGGGACCGATGATCGCGTTCCATCGCCTCGCACTCTGCCAAAGCCGACACCGCCTGAGCCCAGCCGGGCCACACGGCGAGAGCCTTGTGCCATTCCAGGCTGGCATCACGGTGGCGCCCAGCCACCATCAGAGCCTCGGCAATTTTCGCTGCGGCCCTCACCAGCGGCCAGTCGCCTGTGCCAGCGCCGCAATGGCCGCAGGCAGCGACCTCGGTGGGCACTTTCGTGGAGCAGCGGGGGCAGGTGACGAACAACTCCTCGCCGCAGGTTCCGCAGCGGCTGGCTCCGTTTGCTGCCACCGCGCCGCAGAAGCCGCAGCCAAGCAGGTGCGGTGCCTGTGCCTGCTCCGCCGTACTTCCGACGAGTATCCATTTGCGGCGCCCGGCTAAGTCCCGGATATAGTCCTCGGCAACCTTTTCATCGATGCGACGCGCCTTGGCCTGCTTTAGCAGGACACGCAACTGGGGAACGTCGATGACGTTGTCTCTGACCGCCAAGGCGATGTTGTCGCGCATGGCATCCAAAACCCGCAGTGCGAGCCCGTTATCGTACTTTTCCTTGCCGTCCGGGGTGGCGAATATCTGCTTGCAGACACCCACCAAATCGTTGCGAGCTGAGGATTCCGCATCGGTCTTGCCCATGCGGCGCAGCTCTGCATAGATTTCGTCAGCCTTGGCGCATAGTTTCGCTGGCGAAACCTGGGGCGGCAAATCAAGGAACTGATACAGGCTGGTCAGGCCCAGAGCCTTCAGATTGATGTTCACCCTGTCTTCGATGACGGTATCAAGCCGCGGCTTTACAGTCGTAGGCGCGGGCTTCGACTCGGGCCGAGGCGGCAGCCCCAGCCGCTTGAATTCCCTCTCGATCTCCTCGGCGTTCATGCCGGGAGCCCGCTTTACCAGCGTCGCGACGTCATCGGTGCCATAACCGCCGCGCGAGCGTAGAATCTCGGCGGCATTCTCAACGACCTCCAGGCCTTCGCGGCGACGAGCGGTCAATTCCTTCCTGGCGGCACGCGCCTCTTCGCGGCGAATCTCGGGGTCGTTCATCGCACGCTTGATGTGGGGAATACGCTCCAACGCCTGCTGTGCGGCACGGCGCCCGTTGGGGGCGCCTTGGTTGGAGCGGAGCGCCCACTCCCGACGCTTTTCCTCCAGGCGCTGTTCAATCGTCGGCCAATCGTCAATGGTCGGATCGAGGTCGAGCAGGATGTAGCTGTTCGTTTCCGCCAAAGCTCAATGCCCCTTGAACAAACCGAAGAGCCCGCGCCCGCGCGGCTGTCCGGAGGAAGGCGGGCCAGCACCGGCTTCAGTAATGACCTGAGCGATGGACGCGAAAGTTTCTCCGAGATTGCCCAGCGAGGTGAATATTCCGGCCTCGTCACTGGACGCGATGGCGCGCAGGAAGGCTTGGTCGGCGCTGCCGAAGCCGATGGCCACCACATCGATCTCCTGCTGGTGGCAAGCCTTGGCGTTGCTGATGGCCCGCGGCTGGTTGCTCCAAACACCGTCGGCCAGCGCAACCACGTAGCGCGGTCCCTCCACCCCGCCAAGCAGCTTGAGCGCTTCGGCAAAAGGTTCTGCGTCATTGCAGCTGCCGACCTGTCCAATTTCCAGGCCGTCGATGGCTGCGGCAATCTTTCGGGCATCTTGGGCCGCGTGGAGCACGACCTGCACTCGGTCGGCCACGGCGATGACACCCACCGAGCAATGCGCCAGGTCAAGATTGTCGACGAATCGCCGGCCCGCCTTTTTGGCTTCAGACAAAGGAGTGCCACTCATCGAGCCCGAAAGGTCGAACGTCAGGTAAACGGTGACGTGTTCCGGCACCGCTTCGATGATAGGGGGGCCAAGGAACCGATCCGGGATGTCGTCGGGCAACGCTTCCACGGCGACCGCCAGCGGTTCCCCGCTACGCAACCGACCCGCGACCTTGACGGTGCCGCTGACGTCATAGGTATAGGCGATATCAACCACCACCTCCCTGATGGTCGAGGACGGGAAACCACTGAGAACATACTTGCCGAGATAGGTGACGTCGGCGGGGCCCCCGGCCTCTCCCTGCGTCACGAAGATTTCCAGCCGGTTATCGCCACCTCGGCGGGTACGGAACCGGTACGGGCGTTCCTCGGTGCACGGAATGGGATGGTTTTTGGGCAGGATAATCGAATTCAGGTATGCGCTACCCTTTTCGTTGATCGCGATCATGCCCAGACTGTGGTTCGTGACGTCGACCATCCGGACTCCGCCCGCCAAGGCGAACCGACCTGCCGATGCCGGTCCGGAGTGGGCCGCGACCGCCGCCGCCCCTAGCGCCACCGCTTCATCGACATTAACGCCATGCAACGGTTCGTGCCCGAACGCGCGCCGAATAAAGTCATGCACCATTTGCATCCGGGTCGATCCGCCGACCAGCAAAATGCCGTCCAGGGCGGAAGGAGCGACTTTCATCTCCGCCAGGACGTGCTGGGTAAGGCTGACGGTCCGTTCCATGAGGGCACTGGTGAGGGTTTCGAACAACTGGCGCGAAAGTTCGTAGGTCCCCCTGTGGCAACCGCTGACAATGGAAATGCGGGCAGAGTTTGCCGAAGTTAGGCGCTTTTTGGCGTCTTCGGCACGGACCAGTAAATCAGCGATGCTGATGCTGTCCTCCAACGGGTCGATGCCGAATTCGTCGTGAAACCGCGAGGCGGCGAATTGAACGATACTGTCGTCCCAGTCCTTTCCGCCCAGTTCATGGTCACCCTCCGACGCGAGGATGTGAATCTCTCCCGATTTCGCTTCAGCCAGGGTGACGTCAAAAGTGCCACCTCCAAGATCGTAGACCAACAACCGGCCACCATCTCGCCATTTGCGCACACCATAGGCAATGGCGGCGGCACTCGGCTCGTTGACCACTTGAAGTACGTTGAGGCCGGCTTGGCGACCGGCAGCGATGGTTGCTTCGCGTTGCGGATGCTTGAAATAGGCGGGGACGGTGATGACCGCGTCGGTGACCGTTTTGCCGAGGACGGCCTCGGCATCGGCTTTCAGTGTGGCAAGCAGAATGGCCGATAGGTCGGTTGCGCTATAGTCGCGGCCATGGGCGTGGAAAAGAAAATTTGGATCGCCCATGTGCCGCTTGAAGAAGGCGGCGACGCAGGGTTCCCCCGCTTTCTGCAATTCCTTGGCTTCGTTGCCGACGATGTATCGGTCGGGGCCGAGGAAGCAGATCACGGATGGAGTGATCGCCTCGCCCAGCGCGTTAGGCACGATCCCCGGCAAGCCGTGGTTATCGACGATTGCCACCGCTGAATTTGTGGTGCCCAGGTCTATGCCGATGGCCAAGCCCATTTGCTTTTCCTCAGCTTACGGCTAGGCCGCCGATATGGGTTTGAGAGGCGTTCATTTCCTCCGCGGACATGATGCACTCAGCCTTGAACTCAGCTTTGATCTCCTGCCCGGTTGTCAGATCGCGACCGGTGAGGCGCAGCAGGCCATCTGCGGTCAGCATGAACGTGATCTCGATCGGGGAACTTTCCGGTAACGGCCTGAGGAAAGTCAGTTGGGCGGAACCAATCTCGGTGCATTGCGGCAATTCGACAAAGGCGTCCTCGCCGGAACGGTGGAGATTTTCCATTACCTGCAGGCTGACGCCATCCTGGTTGTCATCGACGGTTCCGAAATTTCGGGTAACGTCGATGGGAACGGGCTGATCTACGACGACCAAATTGCTCACCACTTCGCGGCGGGTCGCCAAATCAACAACCACAAGTCCGAAGCTTTTCGACGAGACGTTCGCGACCTTTCGGTTTAACAGCCCCGGCAGGGCCATGCCGAAACGCTTGGCCACCACCGCTTGGGCGCTGTCCTTGACGTCGTTTGGCACTGTGTCGAGATTGACCGATGCGGCGTCCCCGCCGATACGGTCTGCGATGGTGATCTTGATCTCTTGCTCTAATTGGCACTTCAGACCGAACAGCGCGGCACCCTTGGCCACAATTTGATTGGGATCTGAGCGCAGCAAGCGGTAGGGAAACTCAGCGCCGAGCCGTTCCTCGACCTGTGGCATGTAGGTGGAACCACCAACGAGAAGGATCGTATCGACCGTCACCTTGTGTTCTTGTGCCCGCCCCAGGATGTCGCGGGTCAAGCTGATGGTACGTTCGAGCAGGCTGGCCGTTATTCGGTGGAAGTCCTCACGGCTGAGTTCGATCGTCGCTTCCTGCATGCCGAAGCGAATCTTCTGCTTATAGGTCGAGCGGGTGGACAGCGTGACTTTTGCCCGTTCCGCATCATTGATCAGTTCCTGATATATCTCGGCATTGCCCAGGAGATCGTCAGGGGAGACACCCGCCTCTTCTTGGAAGCGATTGGCGAAATGGGCGACGATTGCATCGTCCCAATCTTTCCCCCCCAGTTCCCGGTCGCCGCCAGTCGCAAGCACCTCGATAGCCTGTGACGTCACTCGAACCAGGGTTACGTCAAAGGTCCCGCCGCCGAGGTCATAAACCAGAATGACCTGCTCTTCGGTGGTAGCAACGCCATAGGCAATCGCCGCAGCAGTAGGCTCCGGTATGACGTAGTGAACGTTCAATCCGGCCAGGATGCCGGCTTGGCGTGTCGCCTCGCGTTCATTGGTGCCGAAATAGGCGGGGCAGGTAATGACCACGTCTTCAACCCGCTCGCCGGTTTCCCGCTCGGCATCGCCGACCACCTTGCGCAGGATTAAGGCTGATATCTCCTGAGGCCGATAGTCCTTGCCGTGAAAACCGCGGATCCAGTGAGGATCACCCATGTGCCGCTTCACGGATTGCACGACCAGATCAGGCTCGACTTTGGCGACGTCCTTAGCCGTTTGGCCGACCACGATACTGCTCTGCGATTCGAAATAGACGACGGACGGTGTTGTCGCCGTACCCTCGGAATTAGGGATGACAACAGGCTTCCCATGCTCGTCCACGTAGGAAATGCAAGAATAGGTAGTTCCGAGGTCTATCCCGAATACTTTCTTTGCGTGCATTTGTCGGTCCATTGAGTGGAAGTGAAAGTGAGCCTCGCTACTCGGCTTGGGAGCTTGGGGCGGCGACGTATTTGAATACTTTGACCCGTTCTTTTTCGAGAATGACGTCGCCTTGTTCGAAGCCGGGCCTCACGCGCTCCGCGATGGCGCCCTTGAGGTCGGGATCATCAGTGCTGACGGTTTCGATGGCGGTCTGGCGGCGAGGGTCGAACATCGAACTAGGCTCCCGATAAGGCGTAACACCGTGATCGGCCAGGGCATCTTCGATGTCTCCCTGAAAACTGGATAGAATGGCAGCGGCCTTTTCCGTGCTCAGCGGTTCAGGGGTGAGTACAACGGAATCGATGATGCGGGCGAGGTCGTTGTGCATGCGGGTGACTCGCAAATATAGCGGGCGCATCAGCTTGCCGATGGCATCGCTCTTGTACTGCTGAAGTTCAGCATGAAGAACTTCGATTTGCCTGTCTTTCCCCGCGTCATGCAACAATTTTTCATTGAATACGGCTAAAAGGGAAGCTGTCGCAGCATCAATGCCGGCGAGGATCGCGGCGGTGTCCACGGCTTGGCTAGCAGAATTATCCAGATACCCTTCCGGCGATAGTGAGGCACTCAAGTCGGGCTCAAGTGAGGCCGGCCGCCCCTCTTCGTCCTCAATGCCTGAATTTTCTATTGCCACACCACCCCCCTCCCAAATGGAACGCTAAAAGCCATGGATCGTCCCCTCGCATCAGCTCGGCGGGACGTCGGCTTCCCCCGTGTCGGCGGAGGCTGGCGGCGCCACTCTGTTAGACAGCCCCTGTATAAGCTTCTTAAGAGTTCTATAGGCTGTATCAACAAATATGCCTGTAATTGAGGAGAGGGTCATCCATGTGAACGTCTTGCTGCCTGCAACTGCAAGCGCACTTTGACTCATAGACTTAAGTCCAATCCAAATGATAAATCCAGCAATCAGTCCAACTGAAATATCTTTTGCTCTAAATCTACCAAAATCTATATGCTGCCTAAGCATCGCCCCTATTGCGCAGCATGGTATTACAGATAGCGCCAGAGACACTTCTGGCAGAAATGAAACGACGATTTTCTTGATCCCTCCCGTCGGCCCACCAGATAATTCGCTGCTCGCATCGCTGATAGCCAAATGGCCAATTGTGAATTGGGGGTTATCCATATGTTCGGCTGCCAATCCAAGTCCCACGGCAAAGAGGATCGACATCACAACAATGATAAGGTTGATCGCACGGTGGAGCGTTGCCTCAATACCCCTGGCAGTTGACCTCAATATTTGAATGAACTCTGATGGCAACATCATCACTGTGTCTGCCGCTGCATGGCCACGCCCCACGGGTTGTGAGGACAATATCATTGTTGCGATAGGGTGGAAAGCATGCAACGGAGCAGAATGCCATAAATGATTGAACGGAGCCGCTGACGCGGTATTGGAGGCGGTGGGGCGAGAACCAAAGGCGGGCTCCCCAGAACATTCTTCAGACGCGATTATCGGCGACTTTGGATAGCCCATGGGTAATCCCCGCAGTGAATGGGGCAAGCGCTGGGCGCTGACTGCCAGCGAAAGATTTAAGCTGCCCGGCAAACGTTGATCGTGGGCGGCGTCAAGGGCGATCTTGAAGAAGTCGCTGGGTAATCCCCCCCTGGAAATAAGGGACTCCAACGTTTGAATTGTCTCCCGATGATCCGCAGTTATCGGCGATCGGCAGACCATCGGCACCGAATTACGATACGCGGAACAGTCGCTTCGCCAGTTCAGCTTGTCCTATGTGATCCCCAGACACCGCGCCGCTTCGGCCCCCCTTTGTCGCCACCGGTGTCGATGATTGCCTCGTTTCCAACCACTCCAACATCGCCGTCACGGCAGTTCCTCGATCCTCCCTGGGTGGCGGCAGCCCTCTGTGCGAACGTGCTTGCGGTCAAGAGTGACCCATTTCTCTGTTGTTACCGGATTGCCAGCCTTGCCATTGCCTCAGCCCGACCAAACACCCAATCCTTCGCTGGAACCAAGCACTTCATCGCCGCGAGCGTTTGGACCATATCGCCGTGCCAAGCACCCATCGGCATCGTCGCCGCATAGGAAGCGAGGCGATCCGCCAGCCAATCCTTCCAGATTGGTTGGACAGTTGAGGCGGTCAGCAACGACCGAAACAGGAGGTCGGAACGGTCTCTCCCCTCCGTTTCTGTTGATAGGCTTTGCGCCTCACGGATAGATCGATCCGCAGCGGCATTCGCCAGGGACGCGGAAGCCTGCCTACTTGCTGTCAAAGCCAGGAACATCAGGGGCGTGAGAGCTGCGGAGGCGCTCTCGGCTGCCAGCGGCATGGTGGAGGCCGACTGGACAGCCAGGGCAATAATATCCTCATCCAGCGGGATGAATTCCGCGTAGGCCATCAGCAATCCGCATGTGGATCGCGGGTCGTTCCGGAATCCGGCGACCAGTTTTGCGGCCGCTTCCTCAGGCAGGATACGATCCTTACCGTGCGCAGTTGGCCGCTGATGGCCCTCCAGCGGTCCAGGCAGGTAAGGGAATTGTCCTCTGGCGATTATGTCTTCGCTCGCAGCTTCCAGGGTTTCCTTATGCGGAAAAGAACGTCCAGCCTCCTCTTCCCGAACCTTCAGCAGATGTAACCGCCCAATGACCTCGGCCCTGATTTTTAACGCGTTCAAGTCGTCAGCGGTCCACATGGGGTCAGATCGGCAGTTCAGTATCTCGCCCAGGACATCAATGATTTCCCGTTGACGCGACAACCAGTCAGCCAGCTCCTGCGGCTTGAACTTCAGATCGCTGATAATGGAAAGCAGGTGCCCGGCATGGGTAAAGGCACAAAGCCTCTGCCAGCACGGGGGCGAGGTGCCTAACCCCTCCGTTCGTCGGATACCCTGCAAAGACAAACCGACCAACGCGGGGTAGATGATGGAGATATTTACCCCATCTGGGCGGCAAAAAGGCTCTGCCAACAGCCTTTCCACCAGTTCGCCCGCCAAGGCACTAAAATCGGCGTGGCCCTCGCGACGTTCCAGGGCGATTTCCAAGAGTCCCAATAGTGAGAATGGATCGTCCTGCACCGGAAGATCTTGAACAGCTGACCATATCCGAGCGTTGTCCATATCAGACAGCAGAGCGGCAGGACCGAGGTCGTGGCGTAAAGCGCCCGGCAGAATCGCGGCCAGACCGCTAACCAGATCGGCGTCCAGCAATGCGCGCCGATGATCGCGGAGCGGCCCATTCATCCATTCATCCGGGGATTGATCAAGTGGGAGTGGGCCGCATAATCGAAGGAAATAGCCACTATCGTCCGGCACCAGATCACGTGCCCGTATTTCCCGTGCGTCGATCTTTTCCCTGATCCAGCTATGCCACTGGCTGGATGATTCCCGTATCTCGGTGTAAAGGCCTTCGACTTCATCCTGTGTGGCGGGGCGTTCTTCCAGCAACGGGCGCCAGCGCGTTGCTTTGGGACCCGTAGCACCATATTCAGCTATCAAGGAAGAGAGCGCCTGGAGCCTTCTCGCCGGATCAGGGGCAAAAAGCTGAAGATCCGGTGGGGCGATGATTTCTTCGGTTCCGTCTGGCCGCTTCCTTCGAGCCGAAACCCATTCACCGTCAAAGGCGATATGGACGGGCACGCCGGACAAATCTGTTACCGTCGTGTTCTTGCCCTCTGCAACTTGCTGCACCGCATCCAGCAGGATGCTTCGTGGTAAACTTCTCCACCCCTCATACGGGCTGGCCCGAAGATCCAGACCAGTGGTGCTTCTGAATTCGGCATTCTGGGCGATCCGGTCGGCGATGATTTCCGGTCGTCCCCGCAGCAGGTATAGGGCGACGCTAGCCTTCAGATTCATCGGGTATCTCCGAGATCATCCCTGCGAACTGTTGCGCCAAAGATTGCGCGACCAGATCGATGACACCGGGACTGGTGGCGCGGAAAGGCTGAACCAGACGCTCGTCGGCCCATTTTCCATATGCTGCCTGCCGCATTTCAGAGGCGTCAGGCGGGCGCAGAAGCAATAGCTGGAAAAGTCGCTGGGCCATGCCAAGATCCACGTCGATCCAATGCCCCTCGGCAAGACTGTCCTGCCAACCAACGGGCCACGGCGTTACGTTATCGATCAGCCAGTCGGAAAGCGCTCGTGCTCTTGGTTCCACGATGGCTTCATCGCTCCAAATATTGACGATTGTCATGACCGCGGTCTGAGCCAAATGGTCCAGCCATGCGTGATCATCGCCAATCCGCAGCATCTTGAGTGACCGAATGCGACAGAGAGTTTCTCTTACGGCACGCAGTTCAGCGCATTCACGCAGCATCGCTGCCCCGTCATCCCAATAGCAATTCGTGAGATCGGTCAGAAGGTTGTTTTCGTGAAGCGGCAAAAACGCGAAACCGCGACGCCAGAGGCGCCGAGTGGCTTCTAGCCTTTGTTCATCCGAGATACCGCATAGGCCGAGCAGGTCGGTAATGCCGAAGAGCGGGACTGTCCGACCGGCCTTATCTGCGGCATTCGAATGTCGGCCCAGCCACCTGTCATCCAGTGCGATGGCATCAACCGTTTCCACATCGTTGAACAGATCGTAGAGCAAAAGCATCCGATCGTCTTTCTCGGGTCCCGTATCATCCTCCACCACGGCAGCTTCCGGAAGGAAGGAAAGAGTGCCCTGGCGATAGCATTCGGCTATCCGACGGCGCAAAGCCTGTAATACCTCGACTGCACTCCGGCCCTCCTCGTCGGCAGCAATCAGATCCCGGGCCTCCTGATCTGTGGAACGGTCGATGAAAAGCGGAATGCCGCATTGGGCCAATTTGTCCAGCAAGCCAGCCCCGGTGAGGTGTTTCAGCGCCAGATTGTCGATGAACAGCGGCTGCTCGGAGCGCATTTGCGGGCCGGGAGGGATGCCCCTGTCCTGGATCATCAGAAATTGGCAAGCGGTGTCGCAGCTCCCCTGGTCAATATAGCCCAGGTGGCGAATTCCCTCAGCCAACTGAAGGGTCGACAATACCAAGGGGGCGGCATCACCCCAGTCGGCGAATTCCTCCATCAGGGAGCCGATCTTGTGCATTTCGGCGGGGGCAACGACCCGGCCGCCTTGGCTTTTGGCAGCCGCGACGAGGCGCGCCATTTCGTCGCCGAATTCAGCAATAAGGCGGGTATCAACAGCTTCGGTCTTCAGCACGGCGATCCGTTCCGCCGACACATGGCTGCGGAGCGTCCGAGCCTCGTCGACCAAAGACGGCTGATGATAGGGGAGCTCGCGCATTTCCCGTGCCAGAAAATCCATCAAGCGCGGGGACACCTTGACGTGCTCGACTGCCGCCACGACGGCATCGAACAGATCCAGTTCATGCAGAAGCAAAAGCGTGGAAACATCGAGAGCAATCGTCCCGACTGCCCCCATGGCAATTGGCGGCCTATTTCCCGCTCGAATCGCTATCGGCAACCGCTTGCGAGCGTCCCGCTCGCGTTCGTTGGCCCGTGGAATGACGATGAAAAACCGGCTCATCGGAACACGGAAGTCCATGGATGCCATATGCAAGGCGATTTCGCCGGAGAAGAGTCGGCGGTGCTTCTCATCCCGTTCCCGCGCATGGGCAGGGGCCATATCAACAAGTTCGCGCAGAGATACGCTGCGAACCGGTCCTTGGCCATCCTTCGACAGCTCCACGCCACGTTGCAGCCATAGCCCCGCCTCGTGATCGCGACCAATGCTGCTGGCCAGCATGTAGCAATTAAGTTGAAGCTGAGGGTTTCCTGGTTCTCGTTTCGCGGCCACCTTCAGCAAGTCCATGGCCCGATCCGGCACGATGTTGCTGATCATCTGCGCGAGATGCATCAGCACTGTCAGATCGAGGGATTCGCGCTTCTCAAGTTGGCGATCAAGAACGGCCGCAAAATGTTCCCATGCTCCGCTGCGCAACGCGATGTTCAAATCGTGGTGAATATACTGGGGATCATCGGGTGACACGGTCAGGAGTTGATCATTGACGTCGCGCGCCTCACGGAACCGGCCCAAGCGAAACAAACAATCCGCCTTCTTTTCCATTAAATGGCGACCTATGTCGCTATTGGTATGGACCAGATCTGGGTGGGCTTCCAGGATGTCCAGGGTGGCCTGATGCCCGTGAACGCTGGAGGAGCAGTCGGTCACCAAACCCAAATTGCGTGCCGTTCGTTCGTGGCCGAACAGTTCTTGCGCATAGGGTAACATCTGGCTCCAACGCTTCTCGCGCAGCAGAACGGTCACGATGTTCTTCAGGTCGCTGAGTCGGCTGCCCGGTTCATCGTGGCCTCGGCCTTGGTCGTAAAGTCGAATGGCATCACCGAGAACGTCCTGCCCTCGCAGGTCAGCAATGGCCAGCCGTGCCCCTGACACCTCGGGATCGTCCTTGACGACGGGGTCTTCATCCAGAATGCGTTCCGCCGCATCTAGACGGCGATCTGCGATCAACGCCTCTACGCGCATCAGTGCCAAATGGGTCGGAGTAATAAAATCCTTCAGCTGGTCCGCCGCGCTATCGAGGTATTCAAGCAAGCGTTGAGGCGTGCCGCGGAACCTAAGCAGGCCGAGACGAGCCACATGTTCCTGTGGTGTCAGCCCTCCTTCCAGTTCGCGCACCCGAAAATGCCGCTCTACCGCTTCATGATCGAACTCGATGCCATAGGTGATGGCGAGGTCCACGACGAGCAGTCCGTCCGGTCCCTCGGCAATTTGTTGCCGCAGGCGCATGGCGGTTTCTGCTCTCGTACCGGGGGTGCTCAATCCGAGCCACAGCAGCCAGTAATTACACCCCCTGACACGATCTTGGGCATCAATTTCGACTAGCAAATCGCGCGCCTGTCGGAAGCGGATAATCGCCGCAGCACGATGAAACTCCGCCGGCTCTCCTTCGTTTAACTGTAGCCCAGGCGCGATCGAAGTGAAGGTCAGGACATGCTGACGAATGGGTTCCGGAAGAAGAAATCCAGCATGGAAAGTGCCCAGGACATAGGGGATGTCCGGATCCTCAGCCATATCAATGTCGGCAAGTCTTTCCAGGGCTTCAACTGCGGCATCCCACTGCCGGGCGTCATGACGCAGAATCGCCAGGTTTTTCCATCCTGCAGGGGAAAAGAAATCATTCTCCACAGATCCGTGCGCATCGAACCACTCAAGCGCGTCCCTATCGCTTTTAGAGCGGAAGAGGAATGTCAGTATAGCGCTGCGGGCATCAGGGGTGTTTTGGCTGCGTAAAGAACGGAGTGCTTCATCCGGTTTTCCGGTATGAAACAGCAGTCCCGCTTTGGCAATGGCTGCGTCCGAGGAGCCGGGGATGATCGCCTCAGCCTTCGCCAAGTATTCGGTAGCAGCAGCTCCTGAATCCGCGTCCGCCGCATGGAGGCGGGCCGCCCAGAGAAGAGCCTCTCCGACGATCGGCCTGGAGGCCGATGTCAGCTCACCGCTTTCAATCCGCCCCAGCAACGCGCGAATTTCCGGCCGGACATCGATGCCAGGTACAGTCCGACGACGACAAATCTTCCGCAGCTCTTGCCGGATCGCCCCATCAATGATGGGATTGGGTGACTGACAGACGAAGTGACCGATCTTGTGCGACAATTCCGCAAGCTGCTGACTATTCCCCTGGATGCCATCCATCAGAACCTGCTGGCCTGGGCTCAGGGCCGCCATCCGCCCCGCGACCAAAACCGCGACCGCGATCTCGATGGCTCCATCGGCAAGGATGGAGGCATCCGAGGTCGCTTCCGAGTATGCCGTTCGCAAGCCCGCCCAGGTTTCTTCTGATGGGGGAAGCCCGCGCAACCGCGCCCGAGCCAACGCACTCAGCCCCGCCTTAACATCGTCCCTTGACAGCCATTCACGGATCGCCGACTTCTCGAATAATTCCGGCTGAACGAACTGCAGTTCAAATCGTCGCAGCAGGCCTTCCCACCAGGAACGATTCTCGGAAATGGCCCCCAGTCGCGTCAGTGCATCGGCAAACTGAGCATCCAGTGCCAGGGAATCGGCTGGTAAAGCAAACGGGGTCGCTGCTGCAGATTTTTCTGCCCGAATGACCTTTATGTGGGGCATGGCCGCCGCCACCGCAGCAACAAGCGGGCGCAGGGCGGGCGTAAGCAGGGACAGACCACCATCGACCATCGACACCGCCTGACTGTGAGGATGAACAACATACCCTACTCAGCCATAACGCGCACGCCCCCATTGGTGGTAAAACGGATTCCTACGCAGAACGCCGCCCTATGGACCCGGCCGCCGTGGCGCTGGCCGGAAAGCTGTTCAGGATTCTTGCGGACAAGCTTGATCGAAGATCATTCCTCGCACTCCCGTCCCATCGCCCGCACCAGTTCGTATACCTGTCGGCGCAATTCGTCGGGGATGCGGTAGTAGTGGCGCATCAGGTCCAGGGATTCCCGGCGCATCAGCACGTTCTCGGGGGCAGCCGGGGGAAGCCTCATCTCCTCCTCCATGGCGTCGAAGAAGAAGCTGACCGGCACATCCAGCGCGCGGGCGAGGTGGTGGAGGGTGGAGGCGGCGATGCGGTTGGTGCCGCGCTCGTATTTCTGCACCTGCTGAAAGGTGAGGCCGATGGCGGCGCCCAGTTGGGTCTGGGACAGGCCCATCAGCTTGCGCCGCAATTTCACGCGGGCACCAATGTGAACGTCAACCGGATCGATCACGGGCAAGACGAGACTCCTTTGGGGCGGGGCCAGGGCACGGCATGGCCGAGGCGCAGCATCTCGGTGCCCACATCCCGTCCATCGGCCAGGGCGAGGGCGCCATCGACCCGGCCGCCGTATTTGTCGTGCTTGATATTGGTGATGGTAATGGGACCGCTGCCCAGCAGACGGGCGAGGGCATCGCGCGACGCCTGGGCCGCGTCGGGGCAGTCACCCTTCATCTCGGGAGCGTCGATGTCGCGGATACGGATATGGATGGTCTGGTCGAGACCCAGCCAGACGCGAATCCGCGCCTCGACGGTGTCGCCGTCAATGACGCGAACAATCTCGGCCGCATACGGCCCCGCCAAGGTCTCAGCATGGGCGGGAGCCGCCAGCAGCAAAGCGGCGGTGATGATGAGTCTCATGGCCGAGCGGATCGGCCGGAGGCCAACGGGCGGCGCCAACAAGCGGGCCGGGCCAGAGCGCACGAGTCGAATAACCCGACCCGCCGCCGGTGCCAGCCCGTCAGCCCCCGGCCGCCCTCATTCCGTCACTGCATTGCTGCGGTGTTGGAGGAAAGGATACGCTTGGGGTAAAGTCACGGTCAGCCATTACCTTGTGACTCCATCACAGGGTGGTGGTTAGGGGTGGGTTGGTGCTCGCAACACCTTCTCACCCCGCCCGTCCGTCACATGAGCGGACACAAGGGGCATTGTACCCTTGAAGGCCGCCCCTATCCACCGGAAAGCGAGATGCTGTATGCAAAGCCCTGCCATTGGGGGCGGGGCTGGACTCCGAATCCAGACTCCGAATCGGTTCATTTCGTCGTCTTGGCCGGGCTTGTCCTGACCAGAAACAGGGTCAGAGCCCATTTACGCCATACCCTGTGCCTCCTGATAAATCGACTCTGCCCCCGTTTCTCTGACTGACCCCGTTTCTCTGACCCGTTTCTCCTAATGACCGCTTTGCGCCCATTATGGGCATTCAGTGGTTCAGTAGCGGGTTCCGATAGCAGACCTTTGCGCAGGGTGTCTGCGCCGGCCGGGTAGGTTGGGCCAGCACCGGGTAAACCGCCAACGACGGCATTGACCTCCGGTTAAAGTCCTGTATTATGAAGTATTGCTGTACATTGTCGCGTATTGCGCAGCAAAGTTGTATTTAGCGGGGTTTTATCATGGCAAAGCCGCCAAGACGTACCGAATGGACCGACGAACAGGTCGAGACCCGTTCGACCGAGACTATTGCCCGAATCAAACGGGAGTTTGAGACGGAAAAAGCAGTCTATATCGACAAAGACGACATGAAATTCGTCGTTGGCCGCAAGCGTGATAGAGACGAAGTTCGTCCCGAATTCGAATCAGTTATGCTGCAGAAATTCGATGCCGCAGTCGTTGATGTTTCTGGCGGTCGCGTCGCCGTCGTCAAAAGATAAATACGGTAGCCGACAAAACGAGATAATGGCAGGTTGAGGTGGGGCCGCCGAACGGAAACAGGGGCAGAGTCCATTTACGCCACACTCTGTGCCTCCTGATAAATCGACTCTGACCCCGCCTCTCCCGACCCCGCCTCTCCCGTCATTGAGAACACAGGGCTCCGAATCCAGATTTCGAATTGGTTAATTTCTTCGTCTTGGCCGGGCTTGTCCCGGCCATCCACGCCCATCCGTCTGGCAAAGTGCCGGTGGAACGGCGTGGATACGCGGGACAAGCCCGCGCAAGACGGCTGTTGGTGGTTGCCGCAATACTCGAAATGGCTCAGGCCGTGTCGCCATCAACCTTTCCTTAACCTGAATTCGGAGCTCCGATTGAGAACAAAACGTGATTGACGGCCGCAGCGCATCCTGATACATAAGGCAGATCAACGCCCCGATTGCGCCCGGAGAGGGCCATGGTTCCGGGGGTTGTCTTATTCAGGCTTGCGATAGCCTTCGCGCGCGGCCTCTTCCATCAATCCTCGTCCGATGGCTTCGTCTTGCTCGACGCCATGGCCGGACAGAAATGCTTTCGCCAGCAGGTATTTGCCCCAGGCATTGCCGTGAATGGCTGCGCGTTTTATCCAGTAGGCCCCTTCGCCTTCATCCTTGGGCACGCCGCGTCCAGTCATGACTGCCAAACCATAGGCCGCCTCGGCAACGGGAACAAAGGCGTAGGATGCGCGCTCGATCAGGGCGGCGGCCTCTTCCTGGGTACCTGCGCGGTGGCCGTTGATGATCATGGCGCCAAGGGCGTAGTGGCCCATCGGGCTGCCCAGGGAGGCAGCCTTGGCATACCAGTACGCGGCCTTGGCATGGTCCAAGGGGACTTCGGAACCGGTTTCATAGGATTCGCCCAGTTGGACCATTCCCAACAGGGAACCCTGGGTTACCCGCTCGCAGATCTCGCGCAGCCGCTCTGATTGACCCACGGGAAGAGACGGCGCTTCGCCTGCGGGTGGCTGAACCAGGGCGCGTCGGACATAGGCCTCGTCCCGTTCGGCCCGGGCCAGCCACAGGCGGCTCTCCTCTTCGTCGCGCTCGACTCCTGTGCCTGCCTTCAAGAGTTCGGCCAGACGACGCGCCGCCTGCCGCGAACCGGCGGCAGCGGCGTAAGACATGTATTCGGCCCCTTCCTTGGGCGTACCGGAGGTGCGGCCACTTAGAATCAACTCGGCCAGATGAAAGGCGCTGGGGCCGGGGAAAGTTGATTTCTCCAGGGCGCGGCGAAACCAGTGCGCTGCCTGTGCGTAGTCGCCCCGCCTTTCGTATTCGATGGCCAAGCTGTCCTTGGCCCCCCTGTGACCGAACTCGACTGCCATGTGGCGGTAATTCATCACCGCTTCTTGATCGCCCCGCGCGTCAGCAAGGGCTGTCAATATCGTCAGGGCTGCCTCATCGCCTTTTCGCGCCGCCGCCATCAGCGGTGGTTCGACCGTCTCGGCCCCAACCGCCGATGTGGCCTCGCGCGCTTCCGGGGGCGTGTCCGCGCAGGCGGCAAGCATCAGCATGCCGATTGCCAGGACGCACCTCATCACGCCGGATGACGGCCAAGGCCACGCGCCGATGTCGTCGTCCTTCATACTCTCCACGCATCAAATAGGTGATAAAATGGATCGTATACCCCCTTGGGCCATCAAGAAAGGCATCAAGTTCGTCGGCAAAAAGGGTAAAGGCCAGATTGAAGGCGGCGATAACAGCTACAATACCGACGCAACCGTCCCTGGCCTAGGCACCATCAACGGAACCAATGGCTCGGAAACCATCACGGACCAGTACAGGGACCTTGCTCGGCAAATTGGCTGGGAGAAGTTCGACTATGGAGACTTCGCCAAGGAGGTTGGCCAACGCGTCGATGCCGGCATGGACGCCGACAAGGCTGGAGCGGCGGTATTCAACGAGCTTAAGCGCAACAACCCCGAACTTGCCGACAAGATCGAAGCCAGGACGGGCAGTGGTCAGCCTTCGGCGAAATCCCGCGATGCCGCCCAGCCTCTTGCCTCCGACATCATCAAGGCCACAAATGCCAAGCCCGATGGACCAACCGCGCGCCAGATCGAAGCGGATGTCGCCCGATATATCGAAGCTGGCTTCCCTTCCGATGCCGCCGCCGCTATGGCTCGGCAGAACGCAGAGCAGGACATGGAGAAGGAGCGGCAGCAAGACAGGGAACTTCCTTCGGAAAAACTAGATCCGCCGCCGGATCACACTCCGTCGCAAGGACCATATTTTCCGCCCCAAGAAGGAAAGTTGGATAATGGCGAGAGCAAGATCGGCGGCCTTGCCAACGAGGCGGCGGAGACCGCCAAGGCCGCGGATGCTTCGGAACAAACAGCCAGCACGGACTCCCGCATCGCCTCCATGCGCGAGATGGCGGCGGCCCCCATCGACCATCCCGCCCGTTCGGCACTGCTGAAGCCGGTGGATAAGTGGACCGAGGGGGAAATGAAGGACGTGCTGAATTCGGCGCAGGGTGATTTCACCGGCTGGAAGGCGGGCGATCCCTTGAAGGCCCGCATGTACGAGACGGTGCAGGACTGGCACACCACCAATTACGGAGACGGGTCGCAGCGGCTTGACGGCGGCAAGCCGGTAAAGCCTCAGCCCATCACCGCCATCCCCGAGACCTCCGCTTCCCACACCACGCCCCAAGGCGAGGATTTATGGCAGGTCGCCGCCCGCATGGGGGAAAAGATCGCCAATGCTGCCCAAACCGATGGCTATGACAACACGGTCAAGGGACTTCAGCGCGGCATTAATCTGGTCAACTCGACCATGCCGCTGCCGGATCGCTCACCCGCTTGGGGCGACTATACCAAGCAGGAGCCCTTGAAGGAGGACGGCGCTTACGGCCCCAAGACCGACTTCGCCATGAAGGACGTGCTGTCCCGCCATGGCTCGGCCAAGGCTGGCGGCCACACTGGTGGTGGCCGCGTCGGACAGGCCCAAGGTGGCGCGCTGGGCCGCCGCGTCGGCATCGTCGAGCAGGGCGCGACCAGCGGCGGTCAGGTCAGCCAGGGCGGCGGTCCCCGCTCCGGTGAAATAGGGCAGCTTGTTGGCGGCACTGGCAAGGCTGGCCAGGGCGTCCAGTTCGGCATCATGGGCCTGGACCTGGGTGCCGATCACCAAGCCGAGATTGCTCCTGGCCGCCGCCTTGTCGGGCAAATCGGCGAGGTTCTGGGCGGCCAGCATGTCGCCGGCCCCGATGCCGTCGAGCCCCTTGGCGGCCAGCACCTGCCAATGGACAGCATCGGGCGGCGGCTGGTTGGTGTTCGGCGCGATGGCGACATAGGATGAGCCGCTTAAGGAGACCGCGTCGTGGACGGCATAGGCGGTGGCGGCAGACCAGGGTCCTTTCCAGGTGACCTTGGCCACCTGCGCGGCGCTGGCCGAGACGGCAGCCGCCAACTCGCTGGCCTGGGCATTGGCGGCGGACAAGGCGGCGGCCTCGGCATCGGCGGCGGTGTCGGCGACCGCCTGATCGATGGAGCCGATCCTGGTGGTGATGTCGGCCTCGATGTCGGCCACCGCCTTGGCCACCGTCTTGACCGGACCATTGCCCGTCACCACACTGCTGGTCGCGCCCGTGGCGGGGCCATTGGCCACGTCGTGCAGAATCTGCGCCGCCCCGCCGGCCTTGGCGGTGGCAGCCTGAAGGTCGTCCTTGATGGTCATGGATCAGACTCCAAGTTTGGCGGCAAGGGTGGTGTTGGCAAGAGTATCGAGACCGGTGACGGCGCCGGAGAGGTCGGTCCACGACGAATCGAGCAGGATGTCGAGTTCGGCCTCGGACAACACCGGACGGTCGCGGACCTCCAGTTCCACCGTCACCAGCCAGAAGCCGCCCGAGGACAGCGGCGCCTCGTACTGGCGGGTGAAGCGGGCGACATGGTCGATCACGCCGAGGCCGCTCCTGAGCGGGATCACGAACCACTCCGCCCCGGCCTTGCCCTTCCACTGGTACCAGGCGTCGAACACCGCATACTGGGCATCGGTGAAGCGCCACTTCACCGGGATCTTGGTGGGAACTTGGGTGAATTCGCGACGCTGGCGGGCCGGTCCCTGCTCCATGTCGGTGCGAACCACCCCGTCGGCGGGCTTGACCGCATAGGGTTCCGCCAACGGCATGGGCAGGGTGGCGGGAAAGCGGATCATCATCGATAGGCCCCGTTGGCACGGTTGAGCCCGTATTGGCGCTCCAGCACCGGGGCGATGCCCTGGCCACGGACGATGTCGCCGGAGATGGCATCGGTGATCTGCTCGACGATGATGTCGAGCGTCAGGCCGCCTCCGGAATCGCGGCGCTGTGCCGTGCGGGCCTGGGTGCCCTGGGGCGTCTGGATATTGACCGAAACCGGCACACTGACCGTCACCGGGGCATCGTCGCGGGGGCGCAGGTTGAAGCGATGACGGGGATCGCCCCGCGTCAGCACCTCTTCGCCCTTCTGGGCAATGATTGGCACCTCGCCGGGGACCAGACCGCCGCGATGGAAGCGAGGCGCGCCGATGAACACCGCCGGATCGAAGGAGCGGGTTTCCAGCCGGTCGAGACCGATCAGGCCGCCGGTATGGGCGATGGCGAAGTTGCCGGTATCGGGCACCGGGGTTGCCCCAGTGCTGCCGCCAGAGAACCAGCCGCCAAGGCCACTGATCAGGCTGCCGAAGATGCCGCCGCCGGCACCACCGAAGATGGGAGCCACCACCGACATGCGCCAGGCGGCGCGCAAAGCCTCCTCGGCCAGGCTGTTAAACAGATCCTGCCCGGCCAGCTTGCCGGTCATGGCCCATTTGACGAAGGCATCCTCGCTGGCCCGCAAGGCTCCCGACATGGCCCGCTCTGCCGAAGCCGCCGCATTGCTGGCCTCATCCACGTAGGCCCGCACCGCCCGGATGGCCCCATCCTGCCAGTCGCGGCTAGCGGCCAGTTTGTCCTGCTCCAATTCCCGATAGCGGCGGGTATAGGCCTCTTCCGACAAGGCACCGCTGGCCCGCTGCTCGTTGAGCTTGGCCAGTTCCTCGGCAAACCGTTGCGTGGCGTCATAGGCCAGAGTGGTCTGGCGGGCCTCGTCCTTGACCGCCTCGGCATATTGGCGCGATCGTGCCGCCCGATACTCGCCCACCTTGGGATCGTCCTCGGCCAGCTTGTGGCCGCTGGCGAATTTGGCCACGTCATTGTCGATGGTGACGGTGCGGACTTTGGTGCGATCACTGCTGCGCACCGCCTCGGCCAGACGTACCTGGGCGTCGATTTCGCGTTCCAGCTCGGCGATGGCGCGGGCCGCTTCGCTGTTGGCGCGCGATTTCTGCACCAGTGCGTAGGATTGGGCCAGTTCGCCATTGGCATCGCTCAGCCCCTTGGCAGCCTGCTCGGCCAGCCAGTTGGTGCGCTCCGCCAGGATGGTGTCGGCCACCGATCCCTTGGCGGAATCGGCGAGGCGGTCATTGGCGGCGGCTTCCTGCCCCATGGTGCGGATCAGGCCATTCTTCTGCTCCAGCAGTTTGGCGGCATCCATGCGGCGCAATGCCCGGTCATACTCGGCCACCGCCGCGCCGTTGTTCTTGAAGGCGAATTCCAGCACCTTGGCGGATCGGGCCGCGTCGATCTGGGCCTGCCCGCCGGTGCGGGCGGCTTCGGCCAGACGCTCCTGGCCTCGGGCCTGGAGGTTCAGCCCCAGCACCTCGGCCTGGGCCTGGGCGGACATCTCTCCCGCCCCCTTGGCTTCGGCCTCGCGGGCCAGCAGATCCTTGATCTCCTGCTCCTTGGGCTTGGTGCGATAGACACCGCCCTGCTGGAACAGCTCCTTCTCAATCTGGCGAAAGCCCTTGGCCGCCTCGTATTGGGCCTTGGTGCGGGAGAATTCCGCGTTACCGGCGGCACGGGCCGTATTGAGCCTCTCCTGCCATTCCACCTCGAATTTAAGATCAGACAGCTTCTCGATATAGGTCGGCTCGCGCTGCTCGGCCCGGACCCGGTCGCGCTCCATCTTGGCCTGGGCTTCCATGCCCGCCCGCTTGCGGGTGATCTCGTCGAGATCGGCGGCGACATCCTGGCGTTCGGCCAGCAGGCGGCGCAGTTCCTCGTTCTCCTCCCTGACCGCCATCACCACCACGGAATGGGTTCCGGCGGGCAACGGCTTGTCGAGTGCCTGCTCCCCTCCTAAGGCGGCGATGCGGCGATCCAGATCGGCCAGCCGCGACTTGACCGTGGATTCGCCTGGAGTCAGTGATTCCAGCGTCGCCGCTCCGGCATTGGCGCCGCCCGACAGAACCTTGCGCAGCCAGGGGGCGTTGGTGAAGGCAGCCCAAGCATTGGCCATGCGGGTGAAGGACCGCTCGGCGGTATCGGCGCTTTCCTTGGCCGCCTCGTCAAAGCCCCGCAGCGCCTTGATCAGGGTGTCGCGGAAGAAATCCGCCGTCACCTTGCCCTGGGTCACCATCTGACGGAAGCCGCCTGATGGAAGCGCCGCGGCACGGTCCAGTGCCTGGAGCAGGCCCGGCATTGGCTCGACGATCTGATTGAGTTCCTCGGCGCGGAGCGTGCCCGACGACAGCCCCTGGGCCAGACCGAACAGGGATTGCTCCAACTGCTCGGACGACGCGCCCAGGGCGATGGCGGTGGACTGGAAGCCCTCCAGCAGGGCACGGCTCTCGCCGGTGGTGATGATCCCGGCCTTCTGCAAAGCCGCCAGCCGGGAATAGGCCCCGACCACCGTTTCCAGGGCGGTGCCGGTCTTCTGCGCCTGGGCGTAGAGATAGCTGGTGGTTTCGGTCAGCGCCGCAGCGCCGACCAGACCCTTGATCCGGGCTTCCAGGCTCTCCACCTTGATGGTGGACTCGACCATGGCCTTGCCGAAGAACCCGATGGCCGCCCCGGCTGCCAGCCCGGCCGGACCCAGCGCCATCATCACCGAACCGATGGGGCCAAGCCGAGAGGCGAAGCCCGCCATGCCGCCCTGGATATCCTGGCTGACGGCATTCATGGCCAGCAGCGACTTCGACGCCGGTTGCGCCGCCGTCTCGATCCGCAGCAGGGCCTTCTGTCCGTCCTCGCCCAATTGCAGCAGGGCGCGGCGCACGGTTTCGCCGTCCTGCAAGGACAGGCGGATGGAGACGGATTTGGTGGCCATGGATCAGGTCTCGGTTTGAGCCTTGGCGGAACCGGCCACCATTCCCCGCTCGGCGAAGGGCATCAGCCGCGCCAGCAAAGGCTGGTCGTAACCCAGGGCCTCGGCCTGGATCAGCAGAGCCGGAAGGTCGAGGCCGGTGATGCCGCCACGGGGACCGAGGCGGATCGTTCCAATGGAGCCGACCAGCAATTCCCAGGCTTGCCAGCCCGCTTCGGTCAGGGGGGCGTGGCGGTCGTAGGGGCAGTCGCAATTTCCACCGCAGCCTCGGCAGTAGTCAGGCCCGCCGCCGAAGTGCCATTCGGCGCGGGCCTGGAGACGTTTCCCTCGGCGATGACCGCTTCATGGGTTTCGGTGTATTGGACGACGAAGGACTCGGCCATGCGGGGAAGCTGCATCAGCTCGGCGATGGCGGTGTCGGTAACCTCCGCCGGTTGATCGGCCTCATCCAGCACGCCCTCCCATTTGGTGATGGCGGAACGAGCGAGGCCCTGCGCGAATAGCATCTGCGACAGCCCGGCCAGGGCATCCTCGTCGGACAGATCGGGCAGGCCGGTGATGTCGGCCCCGGCGGCTTTCAGATCGGCATGCTCGGCGGCGATGGCGCGAGCCATGCGCCAGCCTCGGGCACGGGCGGCCTCGTAGACCGCCGTGGTCAGGGGACGGACAAAAACCCGCACGCCGTGGGGCAGATCGATCCAGTAGGGTTCCTTGGGAATGGTCAGGCGGATCATGATCAGTACCCCGCCACGTCGTTGACCAGGGTGACGCGCAGCAGATACCCTGCCACCGGATCGCGGGCCGCGCGCCAGTCGTAGCTGGCCTGGATGCCGCCGGGGCCTTTGATCTCCTGCTTCTTCTTCGGCAGAAACACGCGGGGCAGATGAAAGGTCAGGGCGAAGGGCGAGCCGGGAATGGTGAAGCCATATTCCATCGCCACCGGGCTTTCGGCGGCGATGGCGGCGGTCAGCGTGGTGTCGGTGCCGAAGCGGATGTCCACCGAACCTTCGGCGGTGGCCTCGGTCTCGTCCACGCCGTCGATCAGCCCGTCGGCCCGAATGGTCTCCACCCGCTCCAGATTGTTGGAAAACGACAGCTTGCCGCCCACCACATTGGCCAGTTGGCCGCCGCCAACCCGGATGGTGCCGCTGCCTTGGCTGAAGCGTTTCAGGGCAAAGGTCGCCGGGCTGGCATCAATGGTGGCGGCGGTTTCTGTCTCGCCCTGGGCGATCACCGCAATGCTGGCATTGGCTGCGCCGGAGCGGGCCATGTCGAAGGCCAGCTTGTCCAGCTTGGCCCCACCATGGCGGAAGAACTTCGGCACCGCCAACTGGGCATGACCGATCTCGATGGTGAGGCTGGGTAGCGTGCCGCCCGATGTGAAGACATGGTCGAAACTACCATCACCGTTATCGGCGGTGGCGGGAGCGCCAAACAGCCCCTTCAGCCAGAACCCCAGCGCCCGCACATCCAGCGGCACGCCGATATCGCCCTCATCCTTGATCGCTTCGTAGAACGGGTCCTGGGCGTCGCGGCCCTGGCCCAGCAGCGGGTCGTAGCCCAGAGGGCGCTCGGCCCCCAGGCTGGAGTCCTTGAACGACAGCCTTGTGTAGCCATCGGCTGGCAGGGTGCCGTAAACCGTCTCGAAGGCGGCCAGCAGGATGCAATCGGCGCCGTAGGCCCGAGTCTTTGCCATGGGAGACTCCCATATATAAGATGTGGCTCAGCCCAGCGGGTCGCTGGAGCCGTAATGGATGGTGACCGGGACGGTGGCGCCGCGCAGGGCAGTAGCTCCGTCGATGGCTAGGCCGGAAGTCTTGGGAGCGCCCCAGTCCAACCATTCCGCCAGACCGCCGAGGGAACGGTCGGCGGCAAGGGTATCCCCCACCGCCATCAACAAGGTATCCAGCGCCGCACTATCGTCGTCCTGGCCGCGCTGGAGGATCACCTCGATCTCGGTCTGGTGTTCCCACAGGTACGAAATCGGAGAGAGCAGAACTTCCGGGTCGCCGGGATCGCCGTCGCGCAGGATGATCAGACCTCCGGCGGGGACCGTTTCCGGCAGCGGCGCCTCCCGCCTGACGGTGGCATCGGGCACGGTCTCCAGCCGCGCCAGCAGGGCGGCGAGGATCTGTTCGCGGACGGTTGGCATGGACAGAACGCCCTATCGTCGATGTTGAAGTGCCCACCTTGAACCTCAGCACTCCGGCATCATCTGTTGATTCATATCGCACTAGTGCGATATTGTGGCTGTATGGAGTGGCGCATTGAGATCCTGAACGAGGCGGTAAAATCGGAAATCAGCGCGCTGCCGTTGGATATCCGAGTAAAGCTGACCCACATCCTCGACATGATGGTGACGCTCGGACCGCAGAAAATGCGGGAACCCCACGTGAAGCCTTTGCGGGACAAGCTGTGGGAAATGCGCATGAAGGGTAAGGACGGCATCGCGAGGGCGATCTACGTACTCGCTCATGAACGGCGGATCGTCATCCTCCATGCTTTTGTGAAGAAGACGCAGAAGACCCCGCCGCACGCTATTGAACTGGCCCTTACTCGGGCCAAGGAGTTGGAGCTATGACCCTGCCTTTCAGCGCACTCAAGGACGAGTGGATGAAGGATCCGGCTTTCCGGGCGGAATACGATGCCCTTGCTCCGGAATTCGCCCTGTCTCGGGCGTTGATCGAAGCACGAGCCAACGCCGGACTTACCCAGGCCGATGTTGCCGAACGCATGGGAACCACCCAATCGGTAGTGGCGCGCATCGAGAGTGGTCGTAACCCACCCAATCTCCGCACCCTTGAACGTTATGCCCATGCCGTTGGATCACGAATTGCCGTGACCCTGGTTCCCGCACAATCTGTTGCCACGATCACCCATCCCGCCAATTCCTGACGATCAGCTCCGGCAGCGCCGCAGCCCACTGCTCGGCGACGCCGTCCACGTCCAGTCGCTTTCGCAACGAGACCTGCGGCACCAGGATGAACATCACTACACTGGTCATCCCGCGCCCGGTGCGGAGCGCTGAGGCGCTGCCCTTGGCGAAGCCACCCCGTTTGCCGGTGCGTGCCCGCATGTTCTCGGCCACCAGCAGCGAGGGCGCGCCACGGCGGTAGATGAAGCGCAGCCGGGCACCATGCATCTGCTCCCACAGACCCGGCGTCATGCGTTTGCCTCGGGCGCCGGTCCCGGCGGCGGGTGTGGGGATCGCCAACCAGAAGCCGTGCTTGGATTTGATCACGGCGCCCTGGTCGAAGGGCCGGATGATGGTCGGCGCCTTGGTGAAGACGAAGCCCGCCGCTTTGATGCTGTTGCGGCCCTTGGGATAAAGCTCCGCCCGCCAGGTGTTGGCCAGGCGCTGGCCCATGCCCGCTTCGGTGACCTGACGGCGGAGATCCGCCTTCAGCCCGTCGGCAGCCAGGCGCATCCCGGCGGTGACGGCGTCTTCGGCGTCCTTGATCTCCTCGGCCATGATCTTGCGCAGATCACCGGATATGGCCGCCGCCAGTTTCATGCCGGTCTCACGTCGATTGTCCAAACCAGCCGCTCGGCATCCAGACGGGGTTCGCCCTGGACGACGAAGTTGTCGCCATCGTGGACGATCCCATCCCCCCCCTGGGGTGCAGGAACCTCCCGCCGCCGGATCTCGAACACCGCCGTGCTGGTCTGCACAGTGATGTCCGAGAATTCGATATCGCGGTCGGGCCGCCGTACCAGGGCACGGATGGACCGGCCCTGGTAGATAACGGTGACCGCCATGTTCGGATCGGCGAACAGGTCGTCGATGGCGTCAGTGAAGGCGCTCATCAATTCCCCGAGAACAGGCGGACGGCCAGACGCGGGCGTTTGTTGACCGGCAGGATGGAGGCCTCGGTCTTGACGTCGATGGCGCTGCCATCCTGTCGGGCAAGCTGGCGAGCATACATGGGCACACCCAGGGTGTTGACCGTCTCGATCAGATTGGCCGGGGCGCCATAGGTGACGAAGGTGTCCATGGTGCCCAGCGGGAAGGCGATGCCCTCGCCGGCCGGGATCAAGGTTTCGGTCTGACCGGTGGAGAGGGTGACGGTGGCGCTGTATTCCTCGAACACCATGCCGGCGAAGGGGAAGCGGCGGCGGACATCTTCCCGCAGCGGCTGGGCGCCGGTGGAGGAATAGTACTGGTAGGCCTGCTCGACCTTGGCATGGCCGATCAGCTTGTCGAAGAATTCCGGGCTGACCAGGGCCAGCACGCTGGTCATGGTCTCGCCCTTCAGTTCGGTCTCCACCTTGCGCAACACGTCGCGGATCTTGGCCTGGACGTTGGTGGTGGCGGTGCCCAGGGTGAAATCCACCTGCTGGCGGCTCAGGGCGAACTCGCTGAAGTAGTCGTAGAGGGTGGACCCGGAGCCGTCGCGGATGATGCCACGGAGCGCATTGACCTCCATGAACTCGCGGGTCTGGGCGTGCTTGCTCCGCATGCGGGTCAGCTTGCGTTCCATGACGGTGGCCAGCGGGTCGGCGGCATCGGCGACGCCGAAGCCGCGCACGCCCTGGACGTCCTGGGGCGTGATGGAATCGTCATGGGGAATCCACGGCACGGTGAAGGAGCGCATGCTCCGGGCATCGCGGTTGGCGACAGTCGCCGGCCCACCCAGTGGCACGGTGGGCAGCAGATTGAGGACGCCCTCGGCCTGCTCGATGATGACGCTGCGCTGGGTGACGCCCTCGAAGCGGAACAGCCCCATCTGGCCCAACCGGGTGTAGAGGTTGGGCAGGATGTTGATGGCTTGGGTCATTTCGGCGAGCGAGTAGCCGCCCGCGTCGAAGGGATTGATAATCTGGTTCATGGGAAAGGCTCCGATCAGACGCCCGGCGGCTTTGCCGCCAAGCTGTTAAACGGTCAGGCGGGCGACCAGCCCCACATTGGCAAGCTGGGTGATCTTGGCAGCCCGTTCAGCGGGCTGATCGACCGAGGCGTCAAACGCCAGAGCGGCATCGGCCACAATGACCGGGCCACGGGCAGCGATGAGGCCGGTAGCGGCCCCATCAGTGGCGTCCACTGCGTCCAGCAACACGGCAACAGCGGTTTCGGCACCTTCGTCGCCGGCCACCAGTGCGGCGGGTGACAGTCGGTACAGCGCCGAGATGTGAAAGCCGATAGTGCCGGGATCAGTGCCCGTGGCCGTCGCCCGCCAAACGCCTGCCGCCAGCATGGCGCCTTTGTGGTGCTCGGCGATCTCCTGCTCGCAGGCTTCGCAGTGATAGCGCACCGTCTCGGGGCGGCCCTTGTCCCAGCGCAGCCGCTCGAATTTCAGCCACTGCATTGTCCCGCAATGGGGGCACGGCACGAAGAACCGCCGCTGATCGCTGGCCTCGTATTCCCGCTCGATCCTCGACATCCCCCGGATGGTCGGCGTCGAGGCCAGAAACACTTTCCGGCGATGGGCGAAGGTCAGCGAGCGGGCCTCGGCCAGCCCAACCGGATCGCCTTCGTCGTCGGCGGAAGCCGGATAGGCGTCGACCTCGTCGAGGAACAGGTAACGGGCGGGCATGGAGCGCAGGCCCACCGCGCTGTTGGCACCGGTCAGCACCAGGGTGCCGCCGGGAAAGTCCTTCGACAGCATGGTATTGCCGGCGTCGCGCGAGCGGGCCGGTTTGACCCGTTCGCGGATGGCAGGGCTTTCCTCGATCAGCGGGTCGATGCGCTGGCGCGACGCCCGCTTCGCCATCTCCACGGTGGGCTGGACGCACAGCATCGGCCCCGGCGCATGGTGGATGACGAAGCCGATGAAACAGCATCCGGCCTCCGTCGCTCCCACCTGGGCGGCTTTCATGAACACCACCCGCTGCACCGGGCTGGTGGGCGACAGCGCATCCATGATGTCGCGCATATAGGGCGTGCGAGCGGTGCGATACCGGCCCGGTTCCGCCGAGGCCCGGCTCGACAGCATGCGATGCTGGTCGGCCCATTGGGAGACGGTCAGGCGGGGGTCGGGACGCATCCCGTCCCGCCATGCCAGCAGCACAGCGTCGGCCCCACGGAATCCAAACGCGTCATCGGAAGTTCGGCTCGATGGCGGCGAGTTCGTCGAGATGGGCGTGGACATGGGCTTCCAGCAGGGTCTGCATCAGATGCGGGTCGATGCCGATTTCCGCCGCCATCTGTCCGGCCACGCGGGCAGGCCAGGTGATCCAGGCATCCCGCTCTTGTCGGGCCAGCTTGAACACCAGGGCGGTGGCCCGCGCCCGGTCGACCACCTCTTCCTTGAGGCGATCCACCTGAATGCGGGCTTTCTGAGCTTTGGCGACTTCGTGGGCGGTGCGGGCCTGGGCGAAGGTGGCCCCGGCGGACGCAGGGGCAGCCGGAGTAGTTTCGCGCTGGGGCGGAGGTGCCGGGGAAACCGGCGCTTCAATGACCGGCTTCGGGTCTGAAGCAGCCCGTCGGCCAGGATCGGTCTGGGCATCCCAGGCGGCATCGGCCTTCACCGGGTCGATGGTGCCGTCGGCTTCCTGGGGAATCCTGCCCGTCTGCACCGCCTTGCGCACGGCGGTATGGCTGACGCCACGCCTGCGCGCGTATTCGCGGACGGATAATCCCATGATCGATTTCCGCTGAAATAAGCAATGAAATTAGACGCTTAATCTGTTGATGCATCGGGCCGACAGAGCGATGAATGTCCCCACGAACAGCGGAGGACAAAACGATGAAGCGCACCGACAACACCAAGGCCCTGGACGCCTTTCTCGCCAAGAAGGCCGAATTCGACGCCATGCTGGCCCGGCTGCAAAGCTTGAGCGCCGACCATTTCAACTGGGTGCCCAACGAGATCAATTGGGGCCACGCCGGGACCATGACCCACTACGCCGAGATGCTGAAGGCCATCAGCGACAGCGCCTTTCAGGAGGGTGAATTCGCCGCCTGATCGACGGATTTCCCCTTCCGCCCCGACCGGCTCCAGGCTGGCGGGGCTTCAGGTGGTACGAACGCGGGACTGGCCCGCGCCATCCTTGGAGTACCACCCCATGACCCAGCTTTCCGACACCCAGGCCGTCATCCTGTCCGCCGCTTGCGCCCGCGAAGGCGGTTTCCTGCTGCCGATCACCGCCGCCTTGAAGGGAGGCGCGGTGAAGATGGTGCTGAGCAGCCTGATCAAGAAGGAACTGGCTGAGGAAATCCCGGCCGAACCCGGTGCCCCGATCTGGCGCGAGGACGAGGACGGCACGCCGCTCACCCTGCGGGCCACGCCCGCCGCCTATGAGGCATTGGGCATGGGGGCCGACACGGGCGCCGACACCGCCCCGGAAGAAGAACCGGCAACGGACATGGCCGACCAGCCGGAAACCCCGGTGACGGAGGCCGACAGCAGCCCGGACGAGGCCGAGGAAGTGCCGCACGTCCGCAAGACCCGCCAGGGCAGCAAGCAGGAAGCCCTGATCGCCATGCTGAAGCGGCCCGAGGGGGCCAGCATCGCCGAGATCATGGTGGCGACGGGATGGCTCGCACACACAGTGCGCGGCGCCATCGCCGGGGCGTTGAAGAAGAAGCTGGGCCTGACGATCACCAGCGAGAAGCTCGAGACTCGCGGTCGCGTGTACAAGATTGTCGAGTAGGAGCCGCCGGATGCCCCGCTACAGCGTCATCATCACCCGCGACGTTACCGAAAGCACCATCGTCGAGGTCGAGGCCGAAACGCCCGCGCAAGCCGAGACGGCGGCTTTCGAGAAACTGCATGAGAGCACCGACACCGAGTGGGAACTCGATGAAGGCTCCTGGAACAAGGGTGACGCCTATGTCACCGGCGTGGATGAACGTCCCTGATGGCGCTCGATTTCGGTCAGCACCAGGAGGGCAAGGTCGAGGGCTGGCAGGTCGCCGGTCCTCGCCACACTCTGAACTTCCTCTTCCGCCAGTTCCACGGCCAAGCGACCGTGCCGTCGGAGCAGATCGGTTGCCGTGCGGAAAACCTGGGCGGGATCGACCGGCATCAGAGAGCCTTCTTCAGTGCCGCCGCGGTGCTGAACTTGATCGAGGTCGAGGCGGCGATCTCGATGGCCTCGCCGGTCTTCGGGTTGCGGCCCTGACGCGCGGGGCGCTCGGCC
Source organism: Phaeospirillum sp. (assembly GCA_030651575.1). GTDB lineage: Bacteria > Pseudomonadota > Alphaproteobacteria > Rhodospirillales > Magnetospirillaceae > Phaeospirillum. The sequence goes on along the minus strand of JAUSFB010000066.1, from coordinate 19,076 downwards.
TTGGCGAAGGTGCCGAAACCGATCAGACGGAAGCTGCCGTCCGTCTTCACGCCCTCGACGATGGTGGACAGCATCGCCTCGACGGCAGCATCAGCCTGGGCGACGGTGCAGCCGATGGCCTCACGGACGGATTTGGACAGGGCAGACTTGGACATGGTTAACGAAACCTTTCTTGGACGCGATTCCGAACAGTAGATTCGGTTGACGCCGAATCCAAGCCTTCACCGGATTCGTTCGAACATCCGCCGCAGCGCAAAGCCTCGCAGCAGCGACACGGCGGCGAAGATCCCGCCGATCGCCAGATCGTCCGAGATGGCGATGCGGATACCGAACAGCGGAAACACCACCATCTGTGTCGCCACGGCCAGTATATAGCCGATTACCACGTTGGCGGCGGCCTCGGCCAGGGACATGCGGCGGGATTGGCCCATCGCGCTACTGCCTTGAAATTGAATGATTAATCCGCTTGATAAGCAGCCAAAGCAGAGCGTTACTGGCTTCACCAAAACGGAGGCCAACACCATGCAGATCCATTCCGGGTAGCCCAGCATGTCGCGCATATAGGCGATGCCGCGCTTCACCTTGAGGTAATGGGTGCAGAGCCGCATGGTCGGGTTGGGCAGGAAGCCCCGCACCTTGATGATCTTCTCGAAGGGCTCGCCGTCGCGGGCCGCGCTATTGTAGCCCACCACGCTGGTGTCGAACGGCTCGGCGGGATCGAATTCCAGCCAGGTGATGGCGACCTGCCAGCGCACCGAGCATTCGTGGACGAAGCGCAGCGTCTGCTCGAATTCGCGGCCGGTATTGAAAAACACCACATGGACGTCTGCTGGAAGACGCCCATCGTGGGCATCCAGGATCTGGCGCAGCATGTAGCCGGACGTGCGCCCGCCTGAGAACGACACCAGGGCCGGGCTGTCGATGCGATAGGGATTGCGGGTCATGGCCGTTGTCCCGCCGCCTGGATGCGGCACCCGATCCAGCGCATCACCGGCACGGCCATGGAGTTGCCCAGTGCCCGATAACGCGGCCCGTCGGGACAGTCCTCGGCGGCCTTCTTGCGCCAGAGGATCTGGGTGTAATCGTCGGGGAAGCCCTGCAGGCGCTCGCATTCGCGGGGCGTCAGGCGGCGGACGGCCATGCCGTGTTGGACCGCGAGCTGGCCACCGGCATTGGCGCGGTCCGGCGCTTTCGCCGGTGGCGTGATCAAATCCCCAACCGGCATGGGCACCGGCAAGGTGGATGATGCACGAGCCTTCCTTGCGCGCAGCTCTGCCCGATAGATCGGCGCAACGGAGAGTCCGGCGGTCCTGGGCCAGGCGGGCATTTGGGAACAGCGCCGGCAACCAGTCGTGGGCCGATGCCGCCAGACGTTCACGGATATCATCCAGATCATGCCGAGCTGGTGCCTGCCAGACGTCGTTGAGGTCGATCATGCAAGAATGACCTGGGTGATATCGCTCATCGGCAACCTCCCCAGCAGCGGTCCTGCCAGGCGCAGGGAGAATGCCAGCCAGCCGAGGTCTTGCCGCCGCGGCAGACCACCGATATCCGTTCGGCGGCGGCACGGGGCAGCAGTTCCTGGGCGTCGCTGGCCTGTACCACCTGGACGGCGCGGTCGCTCATGGTCTGGGCCAGGGCGGCGTCGAACGGCACCAGCTCGCAATGAATTTCCCAGGTGTCGCGGTTCAACGCGGTGAACAGCGCCGGGGCGGGCAAATCCATGTACGCCTGATAGAGGGCAAGCTGAGCGGCATAGATCGGCTTGGACAGCACCACGCCGCGCTTCACCACGTCCTTCCACGACGACACGCCCAGCGCCTTGTTCTCCCACAGCGCCGGGTAGGCCATGGCCACCGGGGCCGCCGCCTGGGGCTGCTGAGTCCACGGCACGCTGCCGACCTGTTGCGGTGCCTGCGCCGGGGCGGCATCGGTGCCCCAGGCCGGAGCGTTCTGCGCTGGGGCACCCGCGGACGGCTTGCGCGGCTTGGCGTTGATGGGTTCCGGTTCCACCGCCTCGCCCTTCATCACTGCCGCGTATTGGGCCTCGTCGGGCAGAACCACGTTGGCCAGCCGGTTCTGGTCGCGGTACTTGGGATCGCTGGGCGGTTCCACCATGATGCGGGCCGCGAAGGTGACCTTCCGCCGTATCGGCGGGCGCAAGCGCATCGTTCTGCCCGATGGCAGCCTGTACAATCCCGAGACCCGCGTTTCCGTCGATAGCCCCATCGTCCGCTCGCTGGCCCGCGCCTTCCGCTGGCGGCGCCTGCTGGAATCGGGGCGCCACGCCTCCATCAACGAACTGGCCAAGGCCGAACGCGTCGACCGCGCCTTCGCCAGCCGCGTCCTCCGCCTGACCTTGCTGGCCCCCGACATCGTCGAGGCGATTCTCGCTGGGCGGCAGCCCGAGAAACTGACCGTGCGGGCGTTGCTGGAGCCGTTCCCGGTGGAATGGGCGGAACAGCGGCAGGTGTTTCTGGAAGTTGACCTGGGCGCATGAGCCAGACATCCGCCCAGGAGAAAAAGCACTGTGGCCCTATTGCTGGACGGTCTTTTATTTTCGGGTATCGTTCCATCAGAGGTGCTGTCTTGGCCTTTTTCGAGTGCCGCTCACTCCCCATGATTGGGGATCGTCAAGTCTGCCCGATCCCCCTCAGGGATGATGGGATGGCCCATATGCGTCTGGACGGCGAACTGCCAGCGGATAGGGCAGTGGTTGTCTGTGACACCGTGCAGTTTCTGAGGATGTGGAAGCTGTCGGGCCGCCGCCCGGACGTGTTGGCCTGCGAAAATGATTGGACACGGGATTACAAGTTCGCGGAGGCTGCAAAGGGCTTCGCGCTCGGGGCCGAAAACCCGGTGCCATTAGCCAGAGTGACTTTCCGTTGGGAAATCACCCACGCCAGATTTCTGACCAGCAGGCTCGGACGGTGGCGCAAGGGTTTCGAGGCAAAGCCGTTTCTTGATTTCGGCAATGGTATTACCCGGACGATCTGGCTCCTGCATAGCGGGGCGCAATTCTTCCCGGTCGAATGTTCAAAGGCTGAAGCAGCGGCCTTCCATGCCGCCGTCGGCATCGGCTCCAGCTATCTGACCCGAGATGATTTCCGCTGGGACTAAAACGGGATCGCCCCGTCGTCAAACGGGTCTGGCTTTGGTGGCAGAGCCCCATTGGGGAGCGGCAGGTTTGTAACCACGTAAAGGTTCAAAATGTCGTCACGGTCCATAAACATGATCTGGCTGCGCTTGGCCGCGTCCAGCTTATTTCCGAGCCAATTCCTCGCAGCCTTGGTGATTTCGCCACCAGCCACGATGTAGGCATGATCCACGAGAACGCGCCGGTTGGTCTCGGGGTCAAATATCTCGTGGCCCAGCATCATGGTCACCTGATTGTGGATCTCGGCGACGTTCGCGGTCCCGGCCTTGCTCATGCCTGCTGCGTCCAGCTTTCCCTTTTTGACCTGGAGCCCGAAATACAGGATGTGCTGGGTCGGGAGCGTATAGCGCATCCAGATGTCCTTGCCGTATTCCAACGCCTTGTCCTTGTGCCCGGCAGCGGTGATCCGATGGAAACCGAGCTGGCGGAATAACGGCAGCAGCACCTCCTCGATCAGTTCGTCCTCGGATGCTTTGTCGAGATAGGCCTGCAACTGCTCTCGGCGCTTCTGCTCGGCGGCGGAGAACGGGCGGTGCGGATTGGGCGAAGCGACAGCGATGGTGTTGGTGGCGACGTGACGCAGGTAGCACTGCCGATCCTCGGCATAGAAGGCCTCGAACCCCTCCCGGGCCACGGCGGAATTCAGCATTTCCAACGCGCCAGGGCGTTCTGGCCCCTCGTTGGTAGCGTCCGCTTGGTCCATTAAGGTCCGGATCACGCGCGCAAACGTCTCTGGCGGCACGTTGGCGCTGGGGTGCGGTTCGTTGAGAATTTCTTCAAGGGTCGCGGCAACCCAATAATTCCTGGTCGAGCCGTCATGGACATAATCGGTGTCGCAGTCCCGAAAGAACCGCGTCAGATAGCTGCTACTTCGGTACACAAAGAAGGACTTCGCCTGATCAAAATTCCCGCAGATCATGTCCGCGATAGCTATTCTGGTGCGCTCTTTAAACTGCATCTTGGGCTCCGGAACGCCAGATATCTATTCTTGATCAGCCGTGGTTGCCGCGTTGGCATCATCCGGCAGCCGGTAGGGTTCGCAGATTTCGCGCATGGCCTGGGACAGCGGGCCTCGATGGTAGAGGCCCTTTTCGGTCCACGACGCTTGGCCGGTAAAGCCCATGCGCGTCCCCAGGTCGACCATCTCGTCGTGGGGCATCAGATACCAGTCGCCAACGTTCGCATCTGCAAAGGCAATCCACAAATCACGGCCCAGGTATTTGCGGTCAATGGTCCACCTGCTCTTGAGTTGGACCTTCAGTAGAGTGTCGTCGATCTCCCGGTGAAGAACGAAATCGATTCCGGCGTCATAGACTGGCAGATAGACATTGTAGCCCTGCAGCACCAGGCGCGAGACCAGGGCATTGCGGTTGACCACCTCGCGGATCTGACCGGCGTGGCGCGCCGTGTAGGCCGCGATTTCATCAGCAGGGGCCATGGTTCGTCAGCTAAGGAATTTGGCAATGAGGCCGACGATGCCGGTGGCGGTCACCTTTCGCAGGTTACTCGAGTTCAGCTGTGCCCGTTCCAACGTGATCGACATGATGGCTTTCCACTCCTGGCCGCGCGTCCAGTGGTTGTGCCATGGATCAGCGAAGGAATCCATCTGGACGCACCTTTCACCACAAATCCGGCCGAGCGAGAGATTGTCATAACCGATATGCATCCCGCTGATACGCCGCCGGGATTCCGGTCCGGGAGTCCCCTGGTTCCCCACGAAAATCCGGAAACTACACAGTGCGGTGATTCGGGAAATATCATTGAATTACAGGAGGCTGCCGACCTGTTGATACGGAGGGGTGTGTCAACAGGTCTGGAGAGAAAGGCGCCACGGAGAGAGAAGTCAGCCGATTTCCGGCAGACTCGTGTCAGCACATAGACATGCGAAAACCGCGCGGAACCTTGGGGTATCCAAGGCCGCGTCTTATCGGTAGAGCCAGTTTTATTTGGAAGATTGGCGTAGGGAAGGGAGCCGCTGACCAACCCTCTCCGCAATAGAATCAATCGGTTGGCCGAGGACAACGGTATCGGCTTGGCCGCCTATCGCTTCACCTCCCTGGAGCGCCTGTTCGATCTGACCCGGCGTATCGCCCCGCGTGAGTTGGCGTGATGAACGACGAAGCGGAAGCCGACGCCATCCATGTCATTCCGGTGGACCGGATTCGCGTCGCCAATCCCCGCAGCCGCAATCGCGAGATGTTCGCGGCCCTGGCCAGGCCCATCACCGTCCGCGACGGTGTGATCATGGTGACGGTGGCCTTGCCACTGTCATCGTCGCCTCGATTGCATCTTCAGTCTCAACCGGTAGGCCCGCCATTCGCCACTCGGGAAAGCCGTCCTGCATCCGCCGGGCCGTCCGACCGCATTCGCGCAAGGCCGCCACCGCTTCGTAGGCCAGGACGCAATAGGGGCCTCGGCAATATGCCACCACCTCGGTTGCTTTCGGCAATTCCGACAGGCGGCGCTTCAGATCCTTGAGCGGAATATTGACGGCGCCCGGCAGATGGCCGGCGGCGTATTCCTCGGGCGGGCGGACGTCGAGCAGGGTCACCGAGCCGTCCGTCAGGCGCCCGATCAGATCGTCCCGCAAGATCGCCTCCAGGGCATCCCGCTGGTGGAAGTAGCCGCGGAGTAGCTGATCGATCTCCGCCACATGCCGCTCCGTCGTCCGGCGGAGAGCGCCCAGCAGGGCAAGCACATCGTCGCCCGACAGGCTGTACAGGACGTGGAGGCCGTTCCGGCGCGAGACGGCCAGGCCGCTCCGCCGCAGGACCTGAAGGTGCTGCGAGGCATTGGCGAAGGAGAGGCCGCTGGCCGCCGCCAGTGCCTCCACGCTGCGCTCGCCCTGGGCCAGCAGTTCGAGAAGGTCGAGGCGATGGGGATTGCCCAGCGCCTTCGCGACCTTGGCGAATTGCTCCAGCATCGACAATTTCGGACTGGTCCTGGTGGCCAAATCTGCCCCTCTCCGCCCCCTCGTCCGGGAAGAATGCCCGAACATTGACGGCATGCCTATGGCAGCATACTATTCAATAACTCTCTTGAATATGGTCGACATATCGATCCCCGGAGGACGTAGCTACGTGAGCGGAACCATCATCGGCCCGGCCCATTATGCGGCATGGCGCTCTACTCCACTCGGCCACATCACCGAGCGCTTGGAGTCTGAGGCGCTGCTGGGGCTCGCCGGTCCCTTGCCGGGACGGCGCGTCCTCGACATCGGCTGCGGTGATGGAACTCTCTCTGGCCGGTTGGTGGTGGCGGGGGCGAATGTCACCGCCATCGATGCCGATCCGGACATGATCGCCGCCGCTCGCACGGTAACGCCGGGAGCCTCGTTCCTGATCGGCGATGGGTGCCGGTTGCCCTTCGCGGAGGCGAGCTTCGATCTCGCGGTGATGAACACGGTGCTCTGCCTGGTCGAGGGCCGTCGGGCCGCCCTGAGCGAAGCCGTCAGGGTTCTGCGCGGCGGCGGCCGTCTGGTGATCGGCGAATTGGGACGATGGAGTTCGTGGGCGGCCGCTCGCCGAATTCGGGGCTGGTTGGGTGCAGGGCTGTGGCGGCAGGCGCATTTCAGCAGCGCGGCATCGCTGGCGGACGAGGTGACGGCGGCGGGGCTGATGGTGGAGGCCGTGCGCGGCGCGGTGTTTTTCCCGCCCTGGGCTTGGGCGGCGCGGCTGGTGGCGCCTTTCGACCCTTATTTTGGGCGGATGTCCACGTTCGGAGCGGCCTACATCGCGATGGCGGCCAGGAAACCATGAGAGGAAGCAAATGGATCGGCAGGCACATTGGCAAGGGGTGTACGAGAACAAGGCGGAGACCGAGGTCAGCTGGTACCAGGACCGCCCGTCCGCGTCGCTGGCCCTGATCCGCGACACCGGCTTGAGTTCCGATGCCCGGCTCATCGATGTCGGTGGCGGCGCCTCGCGTCTGGTCGATCATCTCCTGGCTGACGGCTGGGCCAAAATCACCATTCTCGACATCGCGGCGGCGGCGCTGGAGCGAACACGGCACCGCCTCGGCGAACGGGCCGCCCAGGTGGAATGGCTGGTCGCCGATGTGACCGACTGGACGCCGCCGGCCCGCTTCGACCTGTGGCACGACCGTGCCGTGTTCCACTTCCTCTCCGATCCCGCTGACCGGGTCGCCTATGCCGCCGCCATGGCCGCCGCCGTGCCCAAGGGCGGACAGGCCATCGTCGGCACCTTCGCTCTCGACGGTCCCGAACGGTGCAGCGGCTTGCCGATCCGGCGCTACGACGCCGATGGCCTCGCCGCCGAATTTTCCCGGCATTTCGAGCCGGTCGCCGCCATGACCGAGGACCATCTCACCCCGGCCGGCAAGGTCCAGAGGTTCCAGTTCTGCCGCCTGCGGAGGGTTTGAATGATGACTGGACGGGATGCTCCGATCCTCGATCTCAAGGACACCGATGCCCCTTCCGTCTTTCAGCCCGCCAATCTGCTGCGCGAGGCCCGGCGGCAGCGCGGCCTCGATCATGCCGAGGTTCCCGCCATCTGCCTGCTCGACCCCGATGGCGACATGGTGCGCCATCTCAAGCGCACCGGGCGGGCCGAGGCGGTCGAGCACTGGGCCTGCTACCACACCGAGATGTGGCGGTTCAAGCAGGATGGGTTGGAGTTTGGCGTGGTCGGCTGCGCCGTCGGTGCCCCGTTCGCCGTGCTGCTGGCCGAGCAGATGTTCGCCAGCGGCTGCCGCTTCCTGATCAGCATCACCTCGTCGGGGCAGATCACGCCGGTGGGGGATGGCCCCTATTTCATCCTGATCGACCGGGCGCTTCGCGACGAGGGCACCAGTTACCACTACCTGCCGCCGTCACGCTTCGCCGAGGCCGATCCGGAGGTGCTGGCGCGGTTGACTCCCTTGGTCGGGACCGCGCCGGTTACCGTCCATCGGGGGGCGACCTGGACCACCGACGCTCCCTACCGCGAGACGGAAGCCGCCATCGCCGCCCATCGCGAGGCAGGCATCCTGGCCGTCGAGATGGAGGCGGCTGCGCTCTACGCCTTCTCCCGTGCCCGACTCTGCCCGGTGGCCTGCTTCGCCCACGTCACCAACACCATGGCCCAAACCGAGGGCGACTTCGAGAAGGGCGAGGCCGACGGCGCCTTGGAGGCGCTGTCCCTGGTGGCAGCGGCAGGAAAGGCATGGATGAACGCCGAGGGTGATGTAGGAATGGCGTCGTTTTACCAGAAATGACGGGCTGGCGATTTTTCTCTATTCGTCAATGTAGTCAGACATCAGCTTAGCCGCGAACGCGGCATCATCCGAGATGGATCGCAATTTAGCGGCAGTTTCGACAAGCGAGGAGCCTTCGGCGGCGCAGGCTATGGCGGCATCCAAGGCAGCAATACACACGTCACTTGCCAATTCAGGAAGCGCCGCCTGCACGAGACTACGGGGAAGGGCTAATAATTCTTCATCACTCATGGGGCCGCCGCTTCAGTAATTCATAGAACGTCAAGTTTCCGCAAGTGATGAATAAGCTCATCAATATCCGAGCCAAGCGCTATAACAATGCCATCACGTCTCTGGGCGTAGAAACATCCTCTATACTGCTTTATTGACACTCCACTTCCCATGAACGTCGCAACCTTGTAGCGGGATTGGTCATCCTCATGCCGGTTTAAGGCTACCGGGCCGCTTACTGCCAATAACTTTTGCAAATCCTCATGGGTGAGGGTGTCTTCAATCGAGAAGGTTTTCATCAGCACTCCGCCGGGCTTTGCGCCGCCGTCATTGCGCCGGCCGAATGAGCAGGCCGGTCCTCCCTCGTCTTCGGCATGGTGTACAGGCGCCACCACCGGATCCCCTCGTTCTGGTCGCTAAGCCGGAGGGTCTGGAGAAGAGAGCGAATAGCGATATCTGATCGGGAGGGCTGGCCATCGCCGAACCATTCCACCGAAATTTCGCCGTGGAGGTCCCGCAGCAGCCCAAGCCGTGCCAGCAATTTCAACGCCTCAGGCGCCGATACCCCGCCGTCGATGACGATCAGGCGGAACAGTCGATGACAACCGTGGTGCAGCTCTGACCACAATCCCGGATCGTCTTCGTCAATGCCTTCGACCGTCAGGTAATCCTCGATAGCGGTATCGATGTGGCAGCCCCTGACGAGTGCGTTTTTCAGCACTTCCAGCAATGCCGCCTGGAATTGTAGCCGAGTCGCTGGCATGACCCTGTCGTTCAATCCTTTTCAACGGATATGGCGGCTGTCGTGCTGCAGACCGTTTCCTAAACGTTGCCGGGGATCTCGTCGAACACCCCATCGAAAATGCGGGCGCAACCTATGCGAAACTGCATAGATATGCAATATGCATGTTATCCTTCAGGGTGAATTTCCGCTCGTCCGGTGATATGAGAGCGGAACTGGTTGCGCGTGGAGATTCGGTTGGCAACGAGCAATGACGCCGACTTGGTGATTGCCGCGCTTGTCGAGCAGCTTGCCCGTCAGGTGCAGAACATTTGCTTCACCAAGGACCTTGCCCCGGTCCAATGGTCGGCATTGCGCTATTTCGCCAAGGCGGGCCCATCCGCCAGGACAGTGAGCGGGCTGACCGCCTATTCCGGAGTCAACCAAAGCTCGGCGACCCGCACCGTTCAGCTTCTGCTGAAGAAGGAACTGGTCGAGGTGGAGAAGGATCGCCGCTTCAAGATCATTTCGCTGACCGAGAAAGGGCGGAAGCTGCTGGCGCGCGATCCGCTGAAGCAACTGGCCGAAGCGGTTCGAACCCTGGTTTCCGAGGACAAGACCGCTCTGCAAGGCGCCCTGGCGACCTTGCTGCTCCAACTCTACCCCAAACCGTTCAGGGACGAGTCCTGACCGTCTCGATTGCCGCCAGCAATTCCGCGTTCTCGAACGGCTTGATCAGCACGGCATCGGCCCCGTGCGATTTGACGACCGCCAGCGACATTTCCATGGGAGGGAAATTCGGGCCGCCGCCGGTGATGACGATGACCGGCAATTTGGGGTGCTTGGCCTTGGCCTGGCGCAGGAAAGCGATACCGTCCTCGCCCGGCATCCAGATATCGGTGATGGCGACGTCGAATGCGTGCTGATCGAGAAGGCATAATCCTTCCCGCCCATCCCTTGCGGAAATAACGTCATGTCCACCCGGCCCCTCAAGGACAGCAACAACGGCTTTCCGCACCTTGTCTATGTCTTCGACGACGAGAATTTTGGACATTGTGCCCCCACGGAATGGAATAGAAGCCTAACACGACGGTGTGAGCAGAGGGAACACCACTCGCACCGTGGTTCCGGCCCCAGGCGATGAGAACAGGCTGATGCCGGCCCCCATGCTGTCCAGAATCGTCCGAACTGTCGATAGGCCAAGCCCGGTCCCCCGATCGACGTCCTTGGTGGTGAAGAATGGGTCAAGGGCTCGCACCAGAATCGTCTTATCCATCCCCTTGCCGGTATCGCCGACGGTCAATTCGGCATAGCGCCCCGGCGATACGCCAAAGATCGCTGCGGAATTTCCATCAAGATTGACGCTCGCCGTTGAGACCCGAATTCGGCCAGGACCGGTGATGGCGTCGACCGCGTTGACGATCAGGTTGCCCAGGATCTGCAGCAACTCGGAAGGGGCAAGGGCAAACAGCCCATGAGTTGGGGACAGGGAGGATTCAACGGCGATTTCCGAGGGAACGGTTGCCACGAGCAGATTGAGGGCCTTGGCCACCTCATCCTCCAACTGGCGCGGATGGCGCGTCACGGCACGGCCCCCGGCCAATGCCAGCACCGAGCGCACGATTTCACGACCTTCGCGGATACCGTCCTGGGCTTCGTCGAGATAGGCTTGGGCCTTCGGGTTACCCTGGCTTTCGCTCCACGCCAGGGAGGCATAGGTCAGGACCGGCTGGAGCACGTTATTGATCTCGTGAGCAATCCTCCCGGCCATGCGGCCAAGAGCCTCCAGCCGGTGACGTTCCGCTTCCTTGCGGGCGATCTGGCGTTCCTGGCTTCTGTCGCGGGCCGTCACCATCACCGTCCCCAGGGGGCTGATGGGGGTGAATAGTAACTCGAGATCCAATGGGCCGTCAGACCGCTCGGTCATGATCTCCAGCGATGTCCGGTCCTTGAGATTCATGGCACTCCAGGTCGCGGACGTCAGGGCTTCCGGCCAAAGCGTGCCGAGGGGGGCGCCAAGGATGTCGTCGAGAGAACAGAGCGCCAGCTTCGCAAAGCGTTCGTTGCCCCAGTCGATCACGAACTCCCTGGTCGCTGTCGTGCTGAGGATGGCCATGGGTTGAGAACTGGCGTTAACCAGGGCACGGACGGCCTCCTGGGCGGCATCCACCTCGCGCGCCAGCTTGCGCTGTTTATTGCGGGCAATGATCACGACGCCGGCCAGCATGATCGTCAGGGTAATTGTACCGACGGCCATGCCGAAGAAACGGATATCCTTCTGGCTGAAAATAACCACATGGTCGCCTGTCCACTGGTCAATGATGCGGTCGAAGGTGCCGTCCGCCTTGATCTGACCGAGCGCCCGGTCGATGTCGGCCAAAAGCGTGGCATTGGCATGGGGGACCGCGATACCGGCGTTGCGTACGGCAAATGGTTGGGGCAGCGGAGTGATGCCGGAAATTCCCAGTTCCCGGATGAGATAGTTTCCGCTCCAGGTCGCGGCGGCAAAGGCATCGATATCGCCGCGCAACACCCGGCGAATGCCGTCGATGTTGTCCGCGATAGGGATCAACTGTACGTCCGGATGCCTCTTCTCAAAGTATGGGCGCGGGAAACCGCCTGCCGTCACACCGATCCGCCGCATTGCCAATGGAATGCCGTTGAAGCGGGCAACCTCGTCGGTACGGACGAACAGGGAGAAGCTGAAACTGAACGTCGTTTGCGAGAAGCTGAAATTGGCTTCGCGCTCCGGCGTCGGCGCCATGAGCGACAGCGTATCTCCCCTGCCTTCCAGAACACTGGCCTGAGCCTTCGCCCAATCCGTCAGTCGGATCTCCACGGGCCGCCCCAGCCGGTCCCCGATGGCGTGCCAGAGGTCGATGTTGACCCCTTTTGCAATCCCATCCTCCATGAACTCGTAAGGAGGCAGACGTTCGTCACCATAAACGATGATCGCCTGTGCTGCCGCAGCCGTGGCCAGAAAAGCGTGGAACAAGGCGACCGCCGCCGCCAGAAGCGGCGTCGCATACCGGTGCATGCGATACGGACACTTTGGGGGAGGAATGGTCATCTTGCGCTTTTCCATTCTTGCTACGGGCATCAGCATAGCATGACCATACCGAGCCAACGATTGCCCCGCGAAACACCGCACGTCGTGAATGCGCCCTGCCTGACTTAACCCGATGGCACCTTCCGCGGGAAGCTCCCCAAGTAAACACATGCATATTGCATTTGAATGTGGAAATTACCACCTGCTTGAGATATGCAGTCAGGCGATCTGTATATCCTTTAGGGGAGTAGGGCTGGTCATGGGGATCAACGAGGAAATCGCCAAGGCATTTGGTGCGCATGGCGCCTGGAAAACCCGAATTGCCCAGGCCATCGACAGCGGCCAAAGCGAGCACAAGCCGGAGGATGTCGCGGTCGATAACCGTTGCGCTTTCGGCAAGTGGCTCTACGACCCCGCCCTCCCGGCTTCGGTTCGCACGTCCGAGGAGTATCAGACCGTCGTGCGGCTGCACGCCGACTTCCACAAAGCGGCCGGATCAACCTTGTCCAAGGCCTTGCATGGCGATCACGCGGCTGCCCATGCGGAACTGAGCAACGGTGTTTTTGCCCGAGCAGCAGAGGCTTTGTCAGCGGCCATGGTGCGCTGGCAACGCAATGCCGCCACCGAGTGTTCTGGGTATCGCTCTGGTTCCTGGCGGGCCGTCTGCTTTTTTTGGAAGGGGCGCGTTGCCTTCCGGATCTGGGCGGCCATCGCTGTTCCTGCCGTGGCCGCCATCGCGACGGTCGGCGTATTCGATGCACAGCTCGCCGCCACGGCCAATGGCGCTGGGCGCATGGAGCAGGCCGCCTTGCTGCTGGCCGAAGCCAACGCGACCGTTCACGAGATGCAGAAGGAGCGCGGCATCTCGGTCGCATCTGCAACCAAGGTGGATGAAAGGCTTTCGGCCCGGCGGCGGGATCAGGTGGCTGTTACCGACCGCAATCGCAACGCATTGGAAGTTATGGCCGGCTCCATTCTTCTGGAATTGCCCATAGAGGTGCGCGAGCGATGGCAAGTCGCGGCGGAGGAGTTTCAGAAGATCGATGCCATCCGCACCAGGATCGATGCCGGCGGAGAAGAGCCGACGAAGATTGCTTCCACCTATACCAATGCCATCGACAAACTGATCCGCCTGGAGGAGGCTGCGCAAGTCCTAGCCGTCAAGCCCGACGTCGCCCGTGCCATGACCGCGTTGCTCAGGGTTTCGCGGGCCAAGGAGGCTGCCGGACAGGAACGGGCAACCGGTGCCGCCGCCATCGTGGCCGGAACGGTTTCCCCAGCGGCCCGCAAGCGGCTGATGGAGCTGTCCGTCGATCAGGCGGTTCGTTTCTCGGCCTTCTCCGATGGGGCGACTGCCGCGCAACGTCAAGTGTTGACGCAGGCGCTGGCCGATCCTGCCGTGATTCAGTTCGAAAAGGCCCGTTCCGCGCTTCAGGACGGAGAGATTGCCGGATTGAGTGCCGAAGGCTGGTTCAATGTCGCCACGACCCGTATCGACCGCCTCCATCAGGTGGAAGATCATATCGTTACGGAAATTCGAGAAACTGCGAGTGCCAGGAAGACCGAGGCTTGGCGTGACCTCACCCTGTTCACCGGCCTGACCGTGGCGGCAATGATCGGCGGCGGTCTGTTGGTCCTCCTCCTCACCCGAGGTATCACCCAACCGATCAATCGCTTGACCGCGGCAATGCGGCAACTGGCATCCGGTCAGAGCCGGCTGGATATTCCCGCCACTGAGCGTTCCGACGAGATCGGCGAAATGGGCCGTGCCGTGCTGGTCTTCCAGCAGCAAGCCCTCACGGTTGAACAGATGACCGCCGACTCGGAGCGTCAGCGGCGCAAGAGCGAGGAGGATCGGCGTCAGGCGCTGGCCACCATGGCCGACACCATTGAAGCCCAGGCTGGCCAGGTGGTGACCCGCGTGGCCGAGGACAGCGGTCGGGTCAATGACACCGCCGGGCGCATGGCCCAATCGGCAATCCGGGTCGAGGATAATGCCCAACGCGTCGCCACCGCCGCCGGGCAGAGCCTTGCCAACGCCCAGGCGGTCGCTGGCGCTTCCGAGGAATTGTCGGCTTCAATCCGCGAGATTGCTGCCCAGGTTGCGCGTTCGAAGGAGATCGTCGGCGAGGCGGTCGACGCCTCCGGCAATGCTTCGACAACGGTGAATAGCTTGACGGAAGCGATGGCCGCCATCGATCAGGTCGTTCAGGTGATCGCGGACATCGCGTCCCAGACCAACCTGCTGGCCTTGAACGCCACCATCGAGGCGGCGCGGGCGGGTGAGGCCGGCAAAGGCTTCGCGGTGGTGGCGCACGAGGTGAAGAATCTCGCCAACCAGACTGCCAAGCAAACGGAAGACATCACCACCCGCATCACCACGTTGAAGGAAATGGCGGAACGGGTGACCGGCGCCATCGCGGCGGTCGTCGATCGAATTCATGGCGTCGAGGCTATCGCCGGCGCGGTTGCCGCCGCTGTCGAGGAACAGGATGCCGCCACCAAGGAGATCGCCCGCAACGTCCAGCAATCGGCCCAAGCGGCTCAGGAAGTGACCGAGCGGATCGTCGCCGTCGCCGAGGAGGCCGCATCGACCGGCAAGCAGGCGGCAACGGTCGAGACCTTGCTCGATACCATGGCGGATCAGGTGGAGGAACTCGGTCACGTTCTCACCAGGGTCGTGCGCACCGCAACTCCGGACGTCAATCGCCGCGCCACCCCCAGGTTCGCGGTCAAGACCAAGGCCAGACTCGCCTGCGGGCAGACCGAAATTGAGGGCGAACTTGCCGATATTTCCGTGGGCGGAGCCCGTGTCGTCGGCATGTCGCAGGCTCCAGTCGATCAACGCTGTCTTCTCAAGGTGGATGGGGCCCAGGTGCCGATGACGGTGATCGAGAGCCGAAATGGTGTCTGCCGGATGAAAACGACTCCAGGACATGATGAGGCGATCGGTCGCTGGATCGACCAGCACACACCCCGGAGTACCGCAGCGTGATCGTCAGGATGATAAGGCCGGTTCCTCTGGCATTTGATGGCAGGTGATAAAATGGCGGCGAACAAGTCAATCACTCCCTCCGGCAGAGAGAGAAGCTTTTCTGCCGATGATCTGATTGTGAGCAAGACAGACACCAAAGGACGCCTGACCTATGTCAATGAGGTGTTTCTGGACGTCAGCGGTTACGAGGAGGCGGATCTTATCGGTCAGCCCCATTCCATCATCCGCCACCCGGAGATGCCTCGCTGTATTTTCAAACTTCTTTGGGAGTATATCCAGTCCGGGCGCGAGATATTCGCCTATGTGAACAACATGGCCAGCAATGGCGATAACTATTGGGTCTTCGCCCATGTGACGCCGAATTTCGATGATGATGGGAAGATTGCCGGCTACCACTCCAATCGGCGGGTCCCCGAGAAATCGGCATTCACCACCATCACGCCCCTCTACCGGAAATTGCTGGAGGAGGAGAGCCGCCACGGCGACCGCAAGGTCGGGCTTGATGCCTCTTACGCCCTGTTGATGAAGGCGGTGGCCGACAGTGGCTACGGCACCTATGACCGCCTGATCTTCGCCATCAGCACCCGGCGCCAGTCCTGAAGGAGGCCACCGCCATGAATCACTCCCTTCATGCCCAGGCGACCCGGATGATGGTGCTGCTGCTTGTCGCCAGCGTCGCCACGCTGGTCGCCGGTATCGGCGGCATCTGGTCGGGTATTTCCGGGATCGGCTCCGTCGCGGACGCAGGCGGCCAATTCCGCACCCAGTTGTTCCCCATTGCCCAGTCCGCCAAGGACCTTCGCTTCGACGTGGTGCAGGTCCAGCAATGGCTGACGGATGTTTCCGCCACACGCGGCCAGGACGGCATGGACGACGGCTTTTCCAAGGCCAAGGCATTCGCCGAGCGGTTCGACCAGGACAGCGCCCGGCTGGGCGATCTTGCCCGATCGACCGGAGAGCAGGAACTGGTTGCCGCCCTGGCCGAGGCGCGCCGGACTTTTCCCGCCTATTATGAGGTCGGTCAGAAAATGGCCCGCGCCTATGTGAGCGATGGCCCCGCTGCCGGCAATCGCATGATGGCGGATTTCGATACCGGGGCCGAGCGGATTACCAAGGACCTGGAACGGATCGACGCCGTCGTCGCCCGACTGGTTCAACGCCAGGCCGAGGCGGCTTCGGCAGTGGAGGCGCGCGCCCGAACCATATCCATCTCGGCCCTGGCGGTCGCCTTGCTATTCGCGGCGGGCGGAGTGGCCGCCACCCTCTTGGTCGGAAGGTCCATCCGTTCTGCCGCCGATATGCTTTCCCGCGCCCAAGGCGTCCTGGCCGAGGCAGCGAGGGGAAGGCTCAACACCCGCATTGTCGGCATCGCTCGCAAGGACGAGATCGGGACCTTGCTGCGCTATGTCAACCGGCTGCTGGATCTGACCGAGGCGTTCGGCAAGGAGGCCTTCGCCGCCGTCGAGGCCGCCAACCATCGGCAGTATTACCGCCAGATCATCCCCACCGGCCTGCGGGGCGATTTCGTCCTGTTCGCCAACACCATCAACCGCTCCCTTCAGCGCATGGAAGCCAGCGAGGCGGAATTCGTCGCTTTCGCCAACAACAACGTCAAGGCGGTGGTCAATTCCGTTTCCGCCGCCTCGACCGAGCTGGAGGCGTCGTCGTCGGCCATGTCCGGGCAGGCATCGGACACCATGCAGCAGGCCATGACCGTTGCCGCCGCCGCTGAACAGGCATCGGTCAATGTTCAGGCCGTGGCCTCCGCCGTCGAGGAGTTCTCCGCCTCCATTCACGAGATCAGCGCCCAGGTCAACCGTGCGGCCCAAGTGGCGGCCAATGCCGCCACGACAGCGGCCCGGACAGACACCACCGTCAGGGAACTGAGCGAAGCCGCTCAGCGGATTGGAGCCATTGTCGACCTGATCAACGATATCGCCAGTCAGACCAATCTTCTGGCCTTGAATGCCACCATCGAAGCCGCACGGGCCGGCGAAGCCGGAAAGGGCTTTGCCGTGGTCGCCAACGAGGTCAAGCATCTTGCCAATCAGACCGCCCGGGCGACCGAGGACATCACCGCCCAGGTCAGCCAGATTCGTTCAGTGGCGGGTGAAGCGATCGGCGCCATCGAGGAAATCACCAAAACCGTCCGGAACATCGAAGAGGCCTCGTCGGCGGTTGCGGGGGCGGTGGAAGAGCAGAATGCCGTTACCATGGAGATTGCCCGCAATGTCGCGGAAGCGGCAACAGGAACGGCCTCGGTCTCTCAGGCGATTACCGTCGTGCAATCGACCGCCCATGAAGCAACCGGAAGCGCTTCCGAAGTGGCATCCGCCGCCTCGGAATTGTCGCGGCAATCGGAACACCTGCGGGCCGAAGTGGATAGCTTTATCGGCAGACTGTCTGCTGAAACGGCGTAATGCCTGCCTTTTTCCCAGTAAACTGCCCAAAACGGCATTTGGTTTCAGGTTGATGTCGGAGAGAGTGAGATGTGCCCTCACAAGTCAGGCCCCAATGGGGGCGACGCCATGATTGCCCAGCACCTTCAACTGGATGTCCTGAGGGCGGAATTGATCGACGGCTTCAGACTCGGAGTGAGCGGCAATCAATTTGCAGTCCTTTGCACCCGTTTTCGCACAACCCTAGCAGGGCACTTTGCATCGGAAGAGGCGGCTCTTGCTGAAGCGGGCTTTTCAGGCCTCAGTCAGCATGCCGAATTGCATCGGGAAATTCTTGCGAAGCTTGACGATGCACTTGACGCAACTAATGCCAACAGCTCATCTCAGACAAGATATGCCTTTATTGAAGCCATCGAGACATGGCTGTACCAGCATGAACTGGTCGATGATGGGAGCTATGCGGGCAAAATTTCGTATCGAGATTTACGTTAGAAATTTCTGCAGGACTGGCTGTTACCAACTGAGGCGGGTGTGCAGCCACAGCCCCGGTCGTCCTGAACCGGTGGGCAGGGTACGTTGCCATAGGAACAGAAGACGCAGCAATCCCCTGGCTTTGGGCGCAATACCGTGCCGCAGCCCTTGCAATCGTAGAAGAATTGGCATGCATGCGAGCTGCATGGTCTCGATCTGGCAATGACCGCAATAGGGGCAGGCAATTTCGGACTGACGTTCGTTAATCCGTAAAAAATACTCCTTCCCGTGGTCCCCGCAAAGCGCGGGCAAGACGTGTGGCCAGGGATTTTGGCGGTTCGGCCGAGCCGAAGCGCTGATAGGCCTGGGCTTAGATATCCTCGGCGGGACACGACCCCATGAGATCACGACCATGTGGGGGGGCGGCCAACCTGAAGAAGCAGTAACTTGCCATCATAGGTTCTCCGTGATAGCCCAATCGAGGATCTAAGAAACAAAGGATCGCGTTCTTGTCCCGTTTGGTTGCCTCCTTCCCGGCTCGTAAGCTGGCTGTATTACTCAGCCTGCTGATGGTCCTTCTTGGGGGGCCAGCGGGCGACGCCTTTGCCTTGTGCCTGGGCGGCAACGGCCATCTGGCCATCGAGGCCGTTCAGACCGGTGGCCATGACCATGGGGCGGTGCCCGGTATCGTGGCCGACCACTCAGCCGTGTCGGCTGAGTGCGTCGATATTTCGCTGATCCAGGCCGCTCCGGCGATCACCAAGAAGCAAGTCATTGCCGGTCTCGACGTCGCCCTGCCGGCGGCCTCTCCGGCGTGGAGCGGGCAGCCCACGACCGAAGTCTCCCGCACCGCCCTGCCG
>JAUSFB010000065.1 GCA_030651575.1 Phaeospirillum sp. | reverse complement strand
GGGCTCGGAGTTGCGGCCAAGGGCCGGCGCGCCCCATGGCGCGTAGCCAAGGGTGCGGATGCACCCGCCCGGCGCTTGAGGGGGACCAAAACCCGACGAGCCCCCCCGGGCTCGGAGTTGCGGCCAAGGGCCGGCGCGCCCCATGGCGCGTAGCCAAGGGTGCGGATGCACCCGCCCGGCGCTTGAGGGGGACCAAAACCCGACGAGCCCCCCCGGGCTCGGAGTTGCGGCCAAAGGCCGGCGCGCCCCATGGCGCGTAGCCAAGGGTGCGGACGCACCCGCCCGGCGCTTGAGGGACCAAAACAAAAAGACGCCGGGTTTCCCCGGCGTCTTCCGTCTTGTCCCCCGCTTGGCGGGAAGAGTGGTCAGTGAACCGTTTCGCCGTGGAGGGCGATGTCGAGGCCTTCGCGCTCCTCTTCGGCGGTGACGCGCAGACCCATGACCATGTCGATGGCCTTGAGCAGGATGAACGACACCACGGCGGTGTAGGCCAGGGTGATCAGGACACCGTAGATCTGGGTCATCACCTGGCCGCCATTGCCTTCGAGCAGGCCGGCGGTGCCGCCGATCTTCTCGACCGCGAACACGCCGGTCAGGATGGCGCCGGTGATGCCGCCGATGCCGTGTACGCCGAAGGCGTCCAGCGAGTCGTCGTATTTGAGGGCATGCTTGAGGCCGGTGGCGCCCCAGTAGCAGACCACGCCGGCGATCAGCCCGATGATCAGGGCGCCCTTGGGGTCGACGAAGCCGGAGGCCGGGGTGATGGCGACCAGACCGGCGATCGCGCCGGAGATGATGCCCAGCGCCGACGGCTTCTTGCGCAAGATCCACTCGGCCAGCATCCATGAGATGGCGGCGGCGGCGGCGGCGATCTGGGTCACGGCCATGGCCATGCCGGCACGTCCATCGGCGGCGACGGCGGAGCCGGCGTTGAAGCCGAACCAGCCGACCCACAGCAGGGCAGCGCCGATGATGGCGAGGCTGAGGTTATGGGGCGCCATGTTGTCGGTGCCATAGCCCTTGCGCGGCCCCAGAACCAGACAGGCGACCAGGCCGGCGATGCCGGCATTGACGTGCACTACGGTGCCGCCGGCGAAGTCGAGCACACCCATTTTGGCCAGGAAGCCGATCGGAGCGCCCTTTTCGTCCAGCATCCACACCCAATGGCAGATCGGGGCATAGACCACCAGCAGCCACAAGGAGATGAACACCAGCATGGAGGAGAACTTCATGCGGTCGGCGAAGGCGCCGGTGATCAGGGCCGGGGTGATGATGGCGAAGGTCATCTGGAACATCATGAACACCGATTCGGGAATCGGATTGGGCAGCGCCATGGAACCCTTGTCGAGGCCGTTCAGCAAGAAGCGGTCCATGCCGCCGACGAAGGCGCCCTCGCCGGTGAAGGCGAGGCTATAGCCGATGACGGCCCACAGCACGGTGACCAGACAGGTGATGGCGAAGCTTTGCATCATGGTGGCGAGCAGGTTCTTTTTACGGACCATGCCGCCGTAGAACAGGGCCAGCCCCGGGATGGTCATCAGCAACACCAGGGCGGTGGAGGTGAGCATCCAGGCGGTGGTTCCGGTATCGACCG
Source organism: Phaeospirillum sp. (assembly GCA_030651575.1). Taxonomy (GTDB): domain Bacteria; phylum Pseudomonadota; class Alphaproteobacteria; order Rhodospirillales; family Magnetospirillaceae; genus Phaeospirillum. Next base: position 100,081 of record JAUSFB010000065.1, on the reverse strand, counting down.
CCAGCGGCGCGGCGGCGGCGACGGGAGCGGCGGCTTCTTCGGCCCATGCGGCCGAGGTGACGAGGGCAAGGCCGAGTGCGGGGCCTGCGCCGGACAAGAAGGACTTCAAACGATTGCTCATGGTAACCCCCGAAGCGGCGGAGCGAGAGGACGTGCCAACCAGGGACGGCCGGCTTGCCAAGTGTATTAACAAGAACCATGCCAACCGGGGAGAATCCTGGGATTTCCTGGGGATTGTCCCCATGGCCGCAATGACATGGCAAGGTAGGCGAGATGCAGTGGCGTTGTTTTAAGCAGCAGCCGGGGTGCGTGATCAAAAAATAAGCACCCAGTCCAGGCGACTCTTTTTGGTCTGCAAAAGCCCGGAAAGCATGTGCCTTCCGGGCTTTTATCTGGCTTGCACCGACGGATGGACGTCTTTCGTGTCGCTCGTGCGGCAGTCGCCACAGCGAGCGTCAGAGCGCCTCGGCGTTGCTTTCGCCGGTGCGGATTCGGAACGCCTGCTGGATTTCGGTGACGAAGACCTTGCCGTCACCGATCTTGCCGGTGCGGGCGGCGGTCTGGATCGCCTCCACCACCCGGTCGGCGAGATCGTCGTTGACGGCGACCTCGATCTTTACCTTGGGCAGGAAATTCACCACGTATTCGGCGCCGCGATAGATTTCGGTTTGACCCTTCTGGCGGCCGAAGCCCTTGACCTCGCTCACGGTCAGGCCTTGTACCCCCAGCGGCGTGAGGGCCTCGCGGACCTCGTCCAGCTTGAAGGGTTTGATGATGGCCATGATCAGCTTCATCTCTGGTCCCCATGCAATTCCAAGGGTCCTTCCCGGCGCGGAACCGTCGGTGTTCGACGGGTCGGGAGACGGACCACGGTTGATCGGTCGCAAGCCTGTTGCGAATTTCCGCCCCTTCCCCCTTTCAAAGAGCGTGCCGGAATTCCCAAGGGTTCGATGCAATCGCATTAATGGCGGATTGCGGCCATTTCCGCTTGGTTGCCTGCGATGGATCTGCATGATTTCTGAGCTGGCTTGCCGCGGCTTTGCCTGTTTCCTGCGCTTCCCTTCGCCGGGCGGCCAAGCTATGCGTAAAACGCGCGTCTGATATGCGCGATCGCCGCCTGTGAACCGACCGACCCATCACCACATCCCTAAGACAACGGCCGTGATCGCAATGGTCCAGCCGGTGGGGTCGGTCTCCCCTGCCAACCCCACGCTCCGCACGGAGCCAATAGAGCGCCCGGTTACCCCCCTGACCGGGCGCTCTTTTCGTGCTTACCGCCTTGTGTTATCCAAAATCGCATAGAGTGAGTGTGGCCGCAGTCGCGGTCGGCTACGCCTCGGTGAGTCCTGATCATCGGGACGTGGTATAAGTATACCGGGATCGTCCCAGAGCCCGAAAAACAGCCCCCCGTTTTGATGAATTGGTTCCAAAGCCCCTGGCCTTGGCGGCCCACCTGTCGGAGCACTTTTGTCTTGCGTCTGGTTACCTGGAATATCAATTCGATCCGCCTTCGCATCGACCTGGTGCGGCGCCTGACTTCGGTGATGGCTCCCGATGTGCTGTGCCTGCAAGAGATCAAGGTGGATGATCCCTTGTTTCCCCTGGCCGCCTGCGAGGAGATGGGCTACCCCCATGTCGCCTTCCACGGCATGAAGGGCTATAACGGCGTCGCGGTGCTGTCGAAATTACCCATCGACGATGTGCGGACCCCGTCTTGGTGCGGGCGCGAGGACCGGCGTCATCTGGTGGCCAGGCTGGCCAACGGGGTCAGCGTCCATTGTCTTTATATTCCGGCCGGCGGCGATATTCCCGATCCCGAGACCAACGACAAATTCGCCCATAAGCTGGATTTCGTGCGCGAACTGACCGATTGGTACGCCAGCAATCTGCGACCGACCGACAAGGCCATCCTGGCCGGCGACTTTAATATCGCGCCGTTGGAAAACGATGTGTGGTCTCACAAGCAGATGCTGCGGGTCATCAGCCACACTCCGGTCGAGGTCGATCTGCTGGAGCGGTTTCAGGCTTCGGTGCCGTTCGTCGATGCGGTTCGCCACTTTGTTCCGCATTCGGAACGGCTGTATACGTGGTGGAGTTACCGCTCGGCCGATTGGGAAAAGAACGATCGCGGCCGCCGTCTCGACCATGTTTGGGTGACGCCGTGTCTGGCGCCCTCCCTGCGCGGGGCCATGGTGGCGCGCGAGGCCCGGTCGTGGGTCCAGCCTTCGGACCACGTTCCGGTAATGATCGATCTGGACCTATAAGACAACCAGCCGATAGCCGCCATTTTCGGTCAGCAGCAGCCCCGCCCCGCCAGGCCCGGCTTCGATCTTGCGGCGTAGACGGTAGATATGGGTTTCCAGGGTGTGGGTGGCGATCTGGGCGGAATAGCTCCAGACTTCGGTCAACAGGACCTCGCGGGTCACCACTTCGCCCATGGCGTGGCCCAGCCGACAGAGAATCGCCACCTCCTTGTCGGTCAGCCGCACGACCGTACCGGAATCGTCGATCAACCGGCGTCGGTCGGCGTCGAATAGCCAGGGACCGATGCGGACCTCCACCGGTTTCGGACGGCGGGTCAATAATTCGGTGATCCTGGCCATCAGGGTCGCCAGCCGCAGCGGCTTGGTCACGATTGCGTCGACAGCTCGGCCGGCATTCGGCGGCGGCGATCCGCTCAGCAGCAGAAGGGGCGTGGTCATGCCCTGTTCGCGCAGGCGGCGGCACAGTTCGTCACCCTGAAGATCGGTCAGCGCCTCGTCCACCACGATCAGATCCTGGCCGCCGGTCATGGTCAGACCGGCGTCGGCGTTGGCCGCCTGGGCCACCGTCATCATCGCGACCGCCGTCAGATGCTCCGCCACCGTCTGGCGCAGCATGTCATCGGCGATGATCAGAAGGATGCGCGAAGGGCCGCTCATGCAAAATATCTTTCGAGGCGCTGCCGGGTCGATACCATATACCAACCGATTATCATGGCAAAGGCATGGCGGGCACTTTGCTCTGCTCCGGAAGGTCCATCCTGGCGCTTTGCCCCGTTGATGGAAATCTGCTAAGAACCCGACAGTTTCCGTAGAGCCAAGGTTTGCCATGTCCGTTCTGGTGCCCGTTTCCTGGGGCGAGATCATCGATAAGATCACCATTCTTGAAATCAAGGCCGAGCAATTGACTGATGCCGGCAAACTGGCCAACGTCAATAAGGAGCTGGCCGAGCTGGCCGCGGTGCGCGAACGCGAGTTCCCCGCGCATGCCGGGCTGGCGGTGTTGGCCGCCGAATTGAAGGCCATCAACCAGAAACTGTGGGTGATCGAGGACGATATCCGCGATTGCGAGCGGGCCAAGGATTTCGGCGACGCCTTTGTCGCATTGGCCCGCGCCGTCTATGTCACCAACGATCAGCGCGCCGCCGCCAAGCGCAAGGTCAACGACCTGCTGGGTTCGGCCCTGGTCGAGGAAAAGTCCTACGCGCCCTATTAGGATCGGGTGCGCCATGGGCGGAGTCCCCGATCCCGACCCCCGGTATTCTCGATAGGAGACCGTCGTGAAGCTGCACCGCCTGACTGATCCGGTGTTCGGCCTGGAGCGGCGGTTGTCGTTCCGGCGTGAAACCCCGTCGGGGGTGCTGCTGCTGTCGGCGGGGGGACTGGGCGACACCGTGCTGTTTTCGCTGGTGCTGCCGCGCTTTGCCGAGCTGGCGGAAAAGGGCGAGACCGTCACCGTGCTGTTGCGCGCCGATGGCGCCCGCATGAGCTTTTTATTTCCGCCGGGGGTCCTGGTGGTCAAGGTGGACTTTGCCCGTCTGCGAGAGCCCGCGTATCGCCGCCGGATCTTTGCCGAGTTGTACCGGGCCAATTACCGGCTGGTGGTGTCCACCGATTTTCTGCGTCATCCCGATCTGGACGAGGCGCTGGCCTTTGCCTGCGCCGCGCCCCAGACCGCCGCCATGGCGCCCCGGCCCTGGCCCAAACATGACCGTCGTCTGACTGCTCATGGCCGGCGCTGGAGCCGGGTGTTCAAGTCGGGGGGCAGCCGGTTGGACAAGGTGGTGCGCTGGGCGCGCTTCGCCGACTTCCTGACCGGGCGCAAAGCGCCGGCCCCCAAGGTCCGCCTGATGCCGGAGCAGATGCCGGCCGCGGTGCCGCTGGACCGGCCCACCGTCTTTATCCAGCCGTTCTCGGCGGTGAAGCAAAAGCAGAGCCCCCCCGACCTCTACCGCCGGATCATCGAGGCATTGCCCGAGGGTTGGCAAGTGCGGATCGCCGGCCATCCCAGCGACCTCGACAAGAATCCCGATTACCGGCCGCTGCTGGAACTGCCGGGGGTGACGTTCGAGCCGGCCCCCTTCGTCGAACTGGCCGGCCTGCTGCGTTCGGCCCGGCTGGTGGTTTCGGTCGACACCGCCTGCATGCATCTGGCGGCCGCGTTGGGCGTGCCGACCCTGTGTCTGGCCAGCGCCGCCTATGTGGGTGAAATCGTGCCCTATGCCGCCGAAGTGATGCCGGAATCGGTCAATTTTCTATGGCGGCCGATGGAATGTGCCGGGTGCTTGGGAGATTGCCGCCTCGAACCGGTGAATTCCATGTATCCTTGTGTCGCTGCCTTGGATGGCGCCGAGGTGGTCGCCGCCGTGCGCCGGATGACGGAGATCAGGCCATGAAGCTTGCCGCGTTGTTGGATCCCGTCCTGCGTCTGTACCTGCGTTATAAAAAGCGTCGCCGTCGGGCCGAGGGGGTGCTGCTGGTCAGCTCGCGCGGTCCGGCCGAGATGGTGTTCGTCTCGGCGGTGCTGTCCCGCTTCATGCGGCTGGCCAAGCTGGACGAGACCGTTACCCTGTTGTGCCGTCCCGACGCCGCCGGCATGTCGTTCCTGTTTCCGCGCTTTCTCAGGCTGTACCGGGTCGATTTTCGTCGGCTGGACGACCTGGATTATCGCTGGAAGACCTTTATCGACCTGCACGCCCAACACTATCGCCTGATCGTATCGCTGGACTATGTGCGCGAGCACGACCAGGACGAAGCCCTGATCATCGCCGCCGACCCGGCCGAAACCGCCGGCATGGTGCCGCCGCCCTATAAACGCAACTATCATCAGCGGCTGGCGGAAAGCGAGAAGGTCTTTGACCTGCTGTTCGATTCCGGACCGCTGCGCCAGGACAAGATCCTGCGCTGGTCCAAATTCGCCGACGAGATCCTCGACGACCGTCAACAGCCGGTCCTGGCCCTGCTGCCCGACAGCCAGCTTCCCCCGGCGGAGAAGCTGCCCGATACGGTGGTGTTCTTTCCGTTTTCCGGCATTCGGCACCGGCAGTTGCCGGTGGAAATGTGGCGGCTGTTGGTCCAGGCGGTGCCGGAGCATTGGCAGATTCTGGTGGCGGGGCATCCGAACGACTTCGACCGCAATCCCGAATATATGTCATTGATGTCGCTGCCCAATGTCCGACAGGAGACGGCCGGTTTCGAGCGGCTGGCTTCGATCCTGATGGGATCGCGCATGGCGGTCGGCGTCGATACCGCCGGTCTGCACCTGGCGGTGCTGCTGGGTCTGCCCACATTGTGCATGGCCAGCGCCGCCTATGCCGGGGCCGGCGTGCCCTATGACGAGCGGGTGGCTCCGGCCAATGTCCAGTTCGTCTATGTGCCCATGGAGTGCCAGGGTTGCCTGGGGCGCTGCAAGTTTCCCCTGGTGGACGGCATGTACAAATGCGTCGCCGAGATCGATACCGATCAGGTGCTGGAAAGTGTACGCAATGCAGTTGTCAGGGGCGTGTTTTGAGCCTTTTCCCACGGGGGATGCGGCGGCGGTGGTGGATGTTCCGGCCGATCGACGCTTTGGTGGCGCTGTGGCCGGGACCGCGACGGCGGCGCGGGGTGCTGGTGGTGCGCATGGACGGCATCGGCGACATGGTGATGTTTCGCGCCGCGCTGGAACGTTATCCCGAGGCCTTTGGCGTTCCGAAGTCCGAGATTACCGTGCTGGGCTGCACGTCGTGGCAGTCGCTGGCCGATGTGGTGTTTCCCGGCTTCAAGGTTGTCGCTATCGACGAGCACGCCTTCGAGAAGAAGTGGCTCTACCGCCTGCGGATCGCGCTGTGGGTGCGGCGCCAGGGCTTCAAGACGGCGGTCTGCGACATGTTCATGCGCAAGACCCTGACCGCCGATACCCTGGTCTGGGCCAGTCGGGCGCCGGAGCGGATCGTCTGCACGCCGTTCATCACCGATAAGACCAAGGCGGAATACGCCTGGTATCTGGCCAGGGCGACGCGGGTGATCGATACCGGCCCTTACCCCACCCATGAGGGCCTGCGCCACTTCACCTTTCTTCAGGCCCTGACCGGCATCCGCGTGCCGCCGGAAGTGCCCGCCATTCCCTGGCGCGAGCAGCCGCCGCTGGTCCCCAAGGGGGCGCCCTATGTGGTGATGAATTTCGGCTCTAACGAGCCGGGGCGGCGCTGGCCGTTCGATCATTTCATTGATCTGGCGAAACGATGCCTGGATTCAGGCCTTCGGGTGGTGTTCGTCGGGGCAAGGCAGGAAGATTTCGCCAAGCCGGTGCTGGCGGCGTTGCACCATCCCGGCATCGTCGACACCATCGGCAGCCTCAAGCTGCATCAGTTGGTCGACGTGCTGAAGCATGCCGCCTGCGTGGTCAGCAACGATACCGGCCCCGGCCATCTCGCCATCGGCGTCGGCGCTCCCACGGTGCTGCTGGCCGGCGGCGGTCATTTCGGTTGCTTCGTGCCCTATCCCGAGCAGATCCGCCCGCCCAAGGCGGTATTTCTCAACGCCCCCATGGACTGTTACCACTGTCTGTGGCGCTGCCCCAAGCGGGAGAGTCCCCAGGACGCCTTTCCCTGCGTCGCCGAGATTACCGTCGATGCGGTGTGGCGGGCGGTCGAAGGATCGGTTCAGCCGTCCAGCACGGCGACCGCGTAGCTTCGGATCAATGGATCGGCGTGGTGGCGCGGCAATGCGCCGGCCAGGATGGCGTGCGGAATTTCGATGGCGAGGGGAATAAAGCCCGATTCGGCAAGGCTTTCACCGAATCGCGCCATGGGGAAGCTCAACTTGCCCATGGCCTGTTTGATGGCGATTTCCCAGGCCGTGGCAGCGCTGACAAACACCTCCGGGCCGCTTCTACCCCGCGTATCCGATGGCGATCACCTCGATCATTTCGATTCCGGTCGGGGTGCGGACCGGGACCGAATCGCCTTCGCTGGCCTTTAGCAAGGCGCGGGCGATGGGCGAAATCCAACTGATCAGGCCGCGTTCCAGATCGGCTTCGTCGATGCCGACGATGGTGATGGTGATTTCCTCGTCGCGGGGATTGGCATAGGTGACGGTGGCGCCGAAAAAGACCTGATCGCGGTTCTTTTGCTGGCTGGGATCGACCACATGGGCGGATTCCAACCGCTTGTTGAGGAAGCGGATGCGGCGGTCGATCTCGCGCAGGCGTTTCTTGCCATAGAGATAGTCACCGTTTTCCGAGCGGTCGCCGTTGCCGGCCGCCCAGGACACCACCTCGACCACCCGGGGCCGTTCGGTGCGCAACAGCTGGTTCAGCTCGTCGCGCATGGCCTGGAACCCCTGCGGCCGGATATAGTTCTTGGCGCCGGTGGGGAGACCCTGGGGCTCGTCGTCGTCGTCCTCGGGGGCGGTCATGCCTTGACCCCCGCGAAGCCGACTTTTCTGGCGGTGGGGTCCAGCGGCCAGCGTGGCCGGGGCGCGAAGTCCAGCCCGTCGGTCAGGCCCAGGCGCAGCCGCTCGATTCCGGCCCAGGCGATCATGGCGGCGTTGTCGGTGCAAAGGCCGAGGGGCGGCGCCAGGAATTCCAGGCCAGTTTCGGTACCGATCCGAATCAGGGTCTCGCGCAGGGCGGTATTGGCGGCGACGCCGCCGGCCACTACCAGATGGCGGCCCTGGGGCCAGCGGGTCTGGAATTCGCGGATGGCGCGCTTGACCCGGTCGGCCACCGAATCGGCGACGGCGGCCTGGAAGCCGGCGCAGACATCGGCGGCGTCTTGGGGGTTCAGCGGCTTGGGCAGGCTTTCGACCAGCAGCCGGACCGCGTTTTTAAGGCCGGAAAAGCTGAAGTCGCAGTTGGGCTTGCCCTTCATGGGGCGCGGCAGGGTGAAACGGCGGGCGTCGCCGGAGGCTGCCGCCTTTTCCACCGCCGGTCCACCGGGATAGCCCATGCCGGTCATCTTGGCGACTTTGTCGAAGGCCTCGCCGGCAGCGTCGTCGATGGTGGTGCCCAGGCGGGTGTATTCGCCGACCCCTTCCACGACCAACAATTGACAATGCCCGCCCGAGGCCAGCAGCAGCAGATAGGGAAATTCGATGCCGTGGGTCAGGCGTGCCGTCAGGGCGTGGCCTTCCAGGTGGTTGACCGCCAGGAACGGCTTGCCGGCGGCCAGGGCCAGCGCCTTGGCGGTCATCACCCCGACGATGACGCCGCCGATCAGGCCCGGCCCGCCGGTGGCGGCGATCGCGTCCAGTTGGGCAAAGCTTTTGCCGGCCCGGTTCATGGCTTCGGCCACCAGCCGGTCCATATGCTGGAGATGGGAGCGCGCCGCGATTTCCGGGACGATGCCGCCATAGGGACGATGCTCGTCCAGCTGCGACAGCACCACGTCGGCCAGAATCTCGCGTTCGCCGCTTACCACGGCGGCGGCGGTTTCGTCACAGCTGGTTTCGATGCCGAGAATCAACATATTCGTTCCTCAGTCGCCGGTCGCCGTCCCTGGCGGCCCCGCTTTCATGCAAATCCCTTTGCAGAGGCGCTCACGACTTACTACAACAGCAAGATCATGACCACAAAACATCCCATTCTTCGAATCGGTACGCGCGGCTCGCCGCTGGCGCTGGCCCAGACCCACGAGACCCGCGACCGCCTCGCCGCCGCCTGGCCCGAGCTGTCCGGCCCCGACGCCATCGAGATCGAGGTGATCAAGACCACCGGCGATCTGATCCAGGACCGGCCATTGGCCGAGATCGGCGGCAAGGGCCTCTTCACCAAGGAGCTGGACGAAGCCATGCTGTCCGGCCGCATCCATCTGGCGGTCCATTCCATGAAGGACGTACCGACGGTGCTGCCTGACGGCATCGACCTGCCTTGCATCCTGCCGCGCGAAGACGTGCGCGACGCCTTTATCAGCCTGAAGGCCAAGTGTCTGGCCGACTTGCCCCTGGGGGCGGTGATCGGCAGCGCCTCGTTGCGGCGCGGCGCCCAGATTCTCAACCGTCGTCCCGACCTGAAGGTGGTGAATTTTCGCGGCAACGTCCAGACCCGGCTGCGCAAACTGGAGGAAGGGGTGGTCGACGCCACCCTGCTCGCCATGGCCGGGCTGCGCCGCCTGGGATTGTCCCGGCACGTCACCGCCGCGATCGAGGCCGAGGATATGCTGCCGGCGGTGGCTCAGGGCGCCATCGGCATCACCTGCCGCGCCGATGACGCGGTCTCGCAGCGTTACCTGACGGCCCTCAACTGCCCGGTATCGCAGATTCGCGTCACCGCCGAGCGGGCCTTCCTCGCCTGTCTCGACGGGTCATGCCGGACCCCCATCGCGGCGCTGGCCGAGCTGGACGGCGAGACTCTGACCCTGCGCGGCCTGATCATCAGCCCGGACGGCAAGGTCATTCACGCCGCCAGCCGGGTCGGAGCCAAGGCCGACGCGGTCGCCATGGGGACGGACGCTGCCGAAGAGCTGGCCGGTCTGGCCGGATCGGGCTTCTTCGACGCCATAAAGCATTAGCCGGGTGCGCGCCCTGGTGACCCGGCCCAGGGAGGATTCGGCGGCGGTGGCGCGTGCCCTGGCCGAACGCGGCTTCGAAATCATGATCGAGCCGCTGCTGGATATCGAACCCATCGCGGACGCCGTGGTGGACGCCGATGGCGCCCAGGCCATTCTGGCGACCAGCGCCAACGGCATTCGCGCCCTCGCCCGTCTGCATCCCGACCGCGCCTTGCCGGTATGGACGGTGGGCGACGCTTCGGCTGCCGTCGCCCGCACCCTGGGCTATGATCGGGTTCATAGCGCCGGTGGCGATGTGGAGAGTCTGGCGGCGCTGGTGGCGGCTTCGGTCGATCCGGCCCGGGGCGTCCTGCTGCACGCCGCCGGTACCGTCAATGCCGGGGACCTGGCGGGACGGTTGGGGGCATTGGGCTTCCAGGTCCGCCGGCAGGTGCTGTACCGGGCGGTGACCGCCGGGGCGCTCTCGCCGGAATTGCGGGCGGCGCTGGGGCGGGGCGCCATCGATCTGGCGTTGTTTTTCTCTCCCCGCACCGCCGCGACCTTTGCTAGGCTGATCGCCGCCGCCGGGCTGGACGAAATGCTGGTCCGCGTCGCCGCCTATGGTTTATCCGTCAATGTGACGGCCGAACTGGCGAATTTACCCTGGGCGGCATTGCGCCGGGCCGCCGAACCCACTCAGGCCGCGCTGTTTGCGGCTCTCGATGACGATCTTGCACGGGGACGCCTTTCATGACGCCAGAACCCGCTTCCGAGTTCACCCAGGCCGCCCCGGTCGAATCGGACGAGCCGCCCCGGTCGTCATCGCGTGGCGTGGTGACGGGATTGTTGCTGGTGCTGGCGACGGCGGGTGCCGTGGCCAGCTTCCCGCTTTGGCGCGAACAGGCCGGCTTTCCGGCGGCGCAGCCCGGCTTCGAGTTGGAGAATCTGCGGGCGGAACTGTCGGCCATGACCGCAAGGCTGGCCCAGTTGGAGGCCCAGCCGGCCTCCCAGTCGGGTGCTCCGGTGGCCGATGACGCCCGTCTCGCGGCATTGGAAAAGGCGATTCGCGCCGTCCAGACTCCGCCCTCGGGGCTATCCCCCCTGGCCGCCGATATCGAAACGGTAACGAAACAGGTGGCCGAGTTGCGGAAGACCGCCGTCGATGCCGCCACCATACTGCGGTTGGCCGACCGGATCGATCAGGCCGATGCCGCCATCCGCGATCTTCAGGCCCGTCGCTCCTCGGCCGCCGCCCTGCTGCTGGCCACCAGTCAGTTGCGCGAAGCGGTCAATCTGGGACAGGGATTCGATACCGAGCTGCGGGTGCTGCGGGTGCTGGCCGGCGATGACGCCGCCGCCGCCCGCGCGCTGGATTCCATCAAGGACAGGGCCGCGTCCGGCATTGCGCCGCGCGGCGTGCTGGCCGGCCGGTTCGAGGCGCTGGCGCCCGCTATTCTGCGGGCCGAGATTTTGCCCGAGGGCGAGGGTTGGTGGCGGCGGGTGGTGGACCGCCTGTTGTCGCTGGTCACCATCCGGCGCGAGGACGGAACCGCCGCCGGTTCGACCACGGCGGCCATTGTCGCTCGGACCCAGGCGGCGTTGACCCGTGGCGATCTGGCCGCCGCCAGCGCCGAGGCGGAGGCTTTGACCGGCGGCCCGGCCGAATTGACGACATCCTGGCGGGCCGAGGGCAAGGCCCGGCTGGCCGCCGACAAGGCATTGTCGGAACTGGCGGCCCAGGCGCTGGCCCTGGCGGGGGTCAAGCCATGAGGCGTCTGCTCGGCTTCTTATCGCTCACCGCCCTGGTGGTGGCCGGCGCGGTCTGGCTGGCCGACCGGCCGGGCGAGGTCGTCATTCACTGGCAGGGTTGGCGGGTCGACACCACTGTTCCGGTGTTGCTGGCGGCGCTGGTGGTCGTGCTGGTTTTGCTGTCGGTGGTCGGCCGGCTGGGACGGCTGATCTTCGGGGCTCCCGGCCGGGTTCTTGACGCGCGCCGCGCTTCGCGCACCCGCAAGGGCTATGTCGCCCTGTCGGACGGGCTAGCGGCGGTGGCGTCGGGCGATTCCCGCCAGGCGGCCCGACTGGCCCATAAGGCCGACAAGCTGTTGAAGGATCGTTCGGTGACCGGATTGCTGACGGTCCAGGCGGCCCAGATGACCGGCGACGCCGATCAGCTGCGCGCTCGCTATCAAGCCATGACCGAGCGGCCGGAAACGGCTTTTCTCGGCCTGAAGGGGCTGATGGAGTTGGCGCTGAAGCAAGGCGATCGCCTCTCTGCCCGTGACTTCGCCGCTCGCGCCCTGGTGGCGCAGCCCGGTGCCGACGGTCTGGCCGCGACTTTGTTCGATCTTCAAATGGAAACGGGCCAATTGGCCGAGGCCGAGCTGACCCTGTCGGTGGCGCGTCGCCACGCCGCGTTGCCCCCGGCCGATCTGGCGCGTCGCCGTGCCCTGGCGCTGTTCGCCCGCGCCGAGGCGGCCGAAGCCGCCGGCGAACGGACCGCCGCCCTGACGCTGGCGCTGGATGCCCGGGACGCCGAGCCCGGCTTTGTGCCGGCGGTGGCCCTGGCGGCCGAGATTTATCGTCACAAAGGCAAGGAGCGCAAGGCGGCCTCGCTGCTGCAATCGGCCTTCCGCGTCGCCCCCCATCCCGAACTGGTGGCCGAATGGGCGGCGCTGGGCGGGACCGACACGTCGCTGGAGCGGGTCAAGCGCATGCAGCGGCTGGTGGAGGTCAATCCCGCCGCGCCCGATGGCCACCTTGCCTTGGCCGAAGCGGCGCTGGACGCCAAACTGTGGGGGCAGGCCCGCACCCATCTGGACAAGGTGATGGCCCAGCGGCCATCTCCGCGGGTGCTGAACCTGCTGGCCCGGTTGGAGCGCGACGAAAAGCGCGATGAACCCGCCGCCTTGGCCTGGTTGGCCAAGGCCGGCGACGTCAGGCCAGAGCCGGCTTGGACCTGCGGCGGCTGCGGTCGGACGGCTTTGGCTTTCGCGGTGTGCTGTCCCGCCTGCGCCGTACCGGGCCGCATGGAGTGGAAATGATGTTGAAATTCGTCCTGGCCCTGGGGGTTGCGCTGATCCTGGCCGACCCGGCCCGGGCCGCCGATGGCAAGGCGTTGTTCGCCGCCAAGGGCTGTGTCGCCTGTCATGGCGACGATGGCCGCAAGGCCATGGCGGCGACGCCCCATCTGGCCGGCCAGAACGCCGCCTATCTGCTGCGCCAGATGACCGAGATCGCCGATGGGGTGCGGTCGTCGCCGCCGCTCAAACCCATGAAGCCGGCGATCGACAAGACGACGCCGGACGAGCGCAAGGCCATGGCTGACTGGCTGGCGCTTCAGCCGGCGGCCGAGGTGGCGGCGGGCGATGCCGGCAAGGCGGAAAAGGGTGCGATTTTGTTCGAGGAACACGGCTGCATCGGCTGCCACGGCATGGATGGAACCAAGCCGCTGGCCGATTACCCGTTCCTGGCGGCGCAGCGCAAGGACTACATCGCCACTCAGATCAGGGCGATCCGCGACGAGGTCCGTTCGACCCGCCGCGCCCGCCTGATGGTGGCCAATGTCCGCAAATTCACGGATGTCGAAGCCGAGCAGCTGGCCGAATTCCTGTCCCAGGTGAAGCGGAAATAGGAATGTCCCAGGTGACCCCATTGCCACTCGCCATCCTGGTGCTGGGGGGCGCCCGATCGGGGAAGTCGACCTATGCCGAGGCGCTGCTGGAAGGCAGTCCCGCCCTCTACCTCGCCACGGGTCAGGCCCTGGACGGCGAGATGGCCGAGCGCATCGATCATCACCGCCGTCGGCGTGGTCCCATGTGGAGCACCCTGGAAGAGCCGCTGGATCTTCCCGACGCCCTCGACGGCGTTCTGCGTCCCGACCGGCCGGTGATGGTGGACTGCTTGACCCTGTGGATCTCCAACCTGATGCATGCCGAGCGCGACGTGGATCGGGCGCTGGACCGTCTGTGCGAGGTCCTGGCCCAGCCCGCCGGGCCGGTGGTGCTGGTCTCCAATGAAATTGGCATGGGGCTGGTGCCCGACAACGCCCTGGCCCGCCGGTTCCGCGATCACCAGGGTCGGGTCAACCAGCGGGTTGCCGCCGTCTGCCGCCGGGTGGTGTTCGTCGCCGCCGGCCTGCCGCTTATCCTGAAGGACGTTCCATGAAGCGCAAGATTCCCGCCACCGTGATCACCGGCTTCCTGGGGGCCGGCAAGACCACCTTGGTGCGTCACCTGCTGGCCAATAATCAGGGCCGCCGCATCGCCTTGATCGTCAACGAGTTCGGCGATCTTGGCGTCGATGGCGAGCTGCTGGCCGCCTGCGGTGTGGCTGGATGCGGCGAGGATGACATCATCGAGCTGGCCAATGGCTGCCTGTGCTGCACCGTCGCCGACGAGTTCCTGCCCACCATGCAGGCCTTGCTCGACCGCGCCGATCCGCCAGAGCATATCGTTATCGAAACGTCTGGTCTGGCGCTGCCAAAGCCGCTGGTCAAGGCCTTCCACTGGCCGGAAATCCGCTCGCGCGTGACCGTTGACGGGGTGGTGGCGGTGGTGGACAGCCCCGCCGCCGCCGCCGGGCGCTTTGCCAGCACCGAGGAGGAGCGGGCGCGACCCGACCATGACAATCCGCTAGAAGAGGTGTTCGAGGATCAGTTGGCCTGCGCCGATATGGTGCTGCTCAACAAGTCCGACCTGATGGAGGCCGCCGCCCTGGCCGCGTTCAAGGCCGGGATCGAGGCCCGCCTACGCGCCGGCGTCAAGGTGACCGCTACCCGCCAGGGCGCCATCGACCCGTTGGTGGTGTTGGGCCTGACCGCTGCCGCCGAGGACGATCTGGACCGGCGCCCCTCCCATCATGATCTGGAGGACGGCCACGATCACGATGACTTCGAGAGTTTCGCCATCCATCTGCCGGTCATCGCCGATCCGGCGGCGCTGGAATCGCGGCTGATCAAAGCCATCGCTGGTCATGACATCTTGCGTCTCAAGGGCTTCCTGGCGCTGACCGGCAAGGAGGCCCGCCATGTGGTTCAGGCGGTCGGGACGCGCATGGAACGATATTTCGACCGGCCATGGAAGCCGGGGGAGGAGCGCCTTGGCCGCTTGGTGGTGATCGGCCGCAAGGGCCTCGACCGCGCCGCCATCGAGGCCATGGTCAGGGGGTAGGCCAAGCCCACGACGTTATTTTAGGATTTTTCATGCATTTGCTCGCCACCCAGGCCGGCACGGTCTCGGACGGGGCCGAGGCCGTTGATCTCGGCCAGACCGCCGGCGACGTGGTGGTGCTGTCGGCCGCCGATACCGAACTGGCCTGTCTGGCGGCGGCCCATGCGGGCGGTTCCTTCACCCTGCGGCTGGCTAATCTGCTGCGGCTTGGCCATCACATGTCGGTGGATCTCTATGTGGAGGCCATGATCGAGCCGGCCAAGCTGGTGGTGGTGCGGCTGTTGGGCGGGCGTGGATACTGGCCCTATGGCGTCGAACAGATCGCGGCCGCCTGTCGCCGCAAGGGGATCGCCCTGGCCCTGCTGCCCGGCGCCGACGAGCCCGACCCCGACCTGTCCCAGGACTCTACCCTTCCGCCCGAGGCGGTGGACCGGTTGTGGCGCTATCTCGTCAATGGCGGGGCGGACAATGCGCGTAATTTCCTGAGCTTCGCCGGTTCGCTGATCGGGCGTGAAGCCGAATGGCTGGAGCCCAGGCCCCTGCCCCCGGCCGGTCTCTACGGCAGTGTCGATCCCCATGCCCAAGCTGTGGTGGTGTTCTACCGCGCCCTGGTGCTGGCCGGCGACACCGCCCCCATCGACGCCCTGTTGGCGGGCTTGCGGGCGGAGGGGCTGGGGGCCTCGGCGGTGTTCGTCCAGTCGCTGAAGGACCCGTTAAGCGCCGGCGTCGTCGAGTCCCTGCTGGCCGATCGCCCGCCGGACGTGATCGTCAACGCCACCGGTTTCGCGGTGTCGTCGCCGGGCAAGGCCGAGTCCGGCCCCTTCGCCGCCGCCGCCTGTCCGGTGTTGCAGGTCATCCTGGCTGCCGGTTCGGAACAGGGCTGGCGCGATGGCACACAGGGACTGGGGCCGCGCGATATCGCTATGAATGTGGCCCTGCCCGAGGTGGACGGCCGCATCATCACCCGCGCCATCTCGTTCAAGGCGATGCGGCGCGATCCGGCGACCCAGTGCGACATCGCCAGTCATGCCCCGGTGGCCGACCGCATCGCCTTTGTCGCCCGGCTGGCGGCCAATTGGGCCAAGCTGCGGCAAAAACCGGCGCATGAGCGGCGGGTGGCGGTGGTTCTGGCCAATTATCCCAACCGTGACGGGCGGATCGGCAACGGCGTCGGGCTCGATACCCCCGCCGCCACCATCGAGGTTCTGCGGGCGATGCAGGCGGCGGGCTATGATCTCGATCATATTCCGGATGGCGGCAACGCCCTGATCGAACGGATGCAGGCGGGCGCAACCAATGACTGGCGGGCCTTGGCTGGGCGCGAGTTGCGGGAAACCCTGTCGCTGCCCGATTATTACGGCTTTTTCAATGCGTTGAGTCCGAAGCTGCGCGAGGCGGTGACGGCTCGCTGGGGCGCGCCCGAGGCTGACCCGTTCTTTGTCGCGGGCCGCCTGCATTGCGGCGATCTCGTGCTTCCCGCAACCCGTTTCGGCAAGGTAACGGTCGCGGTGCAGCCGGCGCGCGGCTATAATATCGATCCATCGGCCAGCTATCACGACCCCGATCTGCCGCCGCCGCACAATTACCTCGCCTTTTACGCCTGGCTCCAGGACGGCTTTCGCGCCGATGCGGTGATCCATATGGGCAAGCATGGCAACCTGGAATGGCTGCCGGGCAAGGCCCTGGCGCTGTCGGCCGACTGCTTTCCCGAGGCGGTGCTAGGCCCCCTGCCCCATCTCTATCCCTTCATCGTCAACGATCCCGGCGAGGGCACGCAAGGAAAGCGCCGGGCCGGGGCGGTGATCATCGACCACCTGACCCCGCCCCTGACCCGTGCCGAGAGTTATGGCCCGCTGCGCGAGCTGGAGCGGCTGGTGGACGAGTATTATGAGGCGGCGGGAGTCGATCCCCGTCGGTTGGCGGTGCTGCGCCGCGAGATTCTCAGCCTGACCGCCGTCGCCGGCCTGGACGAGGATCTGGGCATCCGCCCCGGCGACGATCCCGACGCGGCGCTGCGAAAGCTCGACAATCACCTGTGCGAGTTGAAGGAGTTGCAGATCCGCGACGGCCTGCACATCTTCGGCCGCTCTCCCGAGGGTGAGCAGCGGGTCGACCTGCTGGTGGCGCTGGCCCGGATCAGGCGTGGCAACGCCCCGGCCGACGAGTCGCTGCTGCGCGCCCTGGCCGAGGATCTGGCCTTGGGATTCGATCCGCTGGACTGTGTCCTGGGTGATCCATGGGAGGGGGCGCGGCCGGCGGCCCTGGCCGATCCCGAGCCGTGGCGGAGCATAGGCGACACGGTGGAGCGGCTGGAGGCCCTGGGCAAGGCCCTGGTGCAAGGCCTTGCGGTTGCCGACCCGGCCTGGGAGCGGACCCGGGCGGTGCTGGCCTGGATCGAAACGGTGATGGCGCCTGCGGTGGCGGCCTGCGGCGCGGCCGAGCTGGCCGGCTTGCTCTTGGGTCTGGCCGGGCGGTTCGTGCCGCCGGGACCATCGGGCGCCCCGACCCGAGGCCGCCCCGACGTGCTGCCGACCGGCCGTAACTTCTATTCGGTCGATACCCGCACCGTGCCCACTCCGGCGGCCTGGAGTCTGGGCTGGAAGTCGGCCCAGATGCTGCTGGAGCGCCATCTGCAAGAGCATGGCGAATGGCCGAGGACCATGGCGCTGACCGCCTGGGGCACCTCGAACATGCGGACCGGCGGTGACGATATCGCCCAGGGGCTGGCGCTGATGGGGGTCAAGCCGCAATGGGATGCGGGCTCGCGTCGGGTCACCGGCTTCGAGATCATCCCCGCCGGTTTGCTGGACCGGCCACGGGTCGATGTGACGCTGCGGGTGTCGGGATTCTTTCGCGACGCCTTTCCCGGCCTGATCGATTTGTTCGATTCGGCGGCGCGCGCCGTGGCGGCGTTGAACGAGCCGCCGGAGGTCAATCCCCTGGCCGACCGGGTCGCCGTCGAGCGGGCAAGGCTGGAGGCCGGCGGCGCGACGGCGGCGGATGCGGCGCGACGGGCGGGATTTCGGGTGTTCGGCTCCAAGCCGGGGGCCTATGGCGCCGGGTTGCAGGCCCTGATCGATGAAAAAGGCTGGACTTCGGCGGCGGATCTGGCTGAGGCCTATATGGCCTGGGGCGGTTGGGCCTATGGTGCGGGCTCTGCGGGCGATGCCGAGCACGGATTGTTCCGCGACCGCCTCGCCCAGGTCGAGGTCGTGGTGCAAAATCAGGACAACCGCGAACACGATCTGCTGGATTCCGACGATTACTACCAGTTCGAAGGCGGCATCGCCGCCGCGGTCGAGGCCGCCGCCGGCCGGGCTCCCACCATCTATCACGCCGACCATTCCCGTCCGGAGAGCCCTCGTATCCGCACTCTGGACGAGGAAATCGCCCGGATCGTCCGGGGCCGGGTGGTCAATCCCAAATGGATCAGGGGTGTGATGCGTCACGGCTATAAGGGCGCGTTCGAGATGGCGGCCAGCGTCGATTATCTGTTCGCCTTCGCCGCCACCACCCATGCGGTCAAGGATCATCATTTCGATCTGGTGGCCGAGGCCTATCTGGAAGACGAGGCGGTGCTGTCGTTTCTGAAAGACAACAATCCCGCCGCCCTGGCCGAAATCCGCGCCCGGCTTCGGGAAGCGTTGGAACGCGGCCTGTGGCATCCACGCCGCAACCGGGTTTTTGATCTGTTGAGCGATGGGGACGCCCCATGACGCCGCGTGCCTTGCTGTTCGCCGGGGTCGCCTTGGCGGCCACGGTCGGCGGCTATTGGCTGTGCCTTAAGTTTGCCGGGTGATCGGGCCGTGGGCGCCGCCTTGAACTACTGAACCATGATGTCATGGGGGCCGCGATAATGTGGCCCTGGCGGCAAGCCCTGTTGCGGGGTTCCGAACGCGGCGGCGTTGGCCTTTCGCGCGGTGCCGACATAGTCGGGGGCGGCCTTGACGATGGCGGCCACGATAACCTGGGCCACCAGCTCCACCAACCCTGTCGGCGGTGCGTTGTTGGCCTTGTACTGAGCGACCTGCCGATGCTGCCAGATTACCTGACCGCCGCTGGTTTCCTTCAGCACATAGGAGATGTCGACGGTGACGGCGGTATCGATGACGATATACTCGGCGGTCCACTTTTCGATGGTGACGTAAAGAATGGCGTCGGCGCCGAATAGCTGGCCGAGATGGGGCGGGTCGGCGGCATGGACCATGTTGGCGTCCGACAGGCCGTCATCTTCGAGCACCCGCTTCACCAGATTGAGGGGAAAGACGTAATAGCCCCGGTTGGCCAGCGGCCGGGCGATGGTGGTCAGCAGGTAATCGGCCGCCAGGGCGTCGGTGCTGCGGTTGATGGCGGGCACCACCAAGATGGAATGGGGCTCGGCGGTGGCGAAGGCCTCGTAGTTTTTTGGCTGCGGCGCGACGGTGGCGCAGGCGCTCGGACCGGCCATCAGGGCGCAGGCAAGAATCAGACGGCGGATCATTTCCCTTGCTCCGTCCCCAACCGCGCGGCTTCGGCGTCCAGGGCCTGGACGTCGCCGGCCGTGGACTTGTCCGGTCCCTTGGCCACCTGAATCATCACATCCATGAAATAGGCGGCTTCCGGCCAGTTGCGCTTTTCCCGCTTGAAGAGGGCAATCGCTTTTTGCGGGTTGCCGGCATCCAGGTAGAGGTAGCCCAATTCGGCGATCAGGCCGGGGGCAAGGCGGGCCGCCGGCCCGGTGTCGAGGGGCTGAAAGGCCTGGCCGGCCTGTTTGATCGCCCTGTGGCGGGTGGTGCGGTCAGGGGACGCCGCCTCGGTCAACAGGTCGCCCAGCTCGGGCGGACTGGTGATTTCATAGGCGACGGACAGCCGCTCCAGCTCGGCGGTCAGCTGATCCAGATTGCCGCTGTCGCGATAATACTCGTAAAGGCTCTCGTCATAGGTTCCCCACTCGAAGTTTCCCGGCTTGGCGCAGCCGCCGAGGGCGGTCGCGGCCAGCAGGCAGGCCGCCAGCCGCATGGCCGTCATCGGGCGGCTCCCGCCGGGATGCTGAGGGTGCGGGTGCCCCGGCCGCTGAGAAACACCTTTTCGGTATAGGCGTCGCCACCGGGGCCGACCACCTTGACCATATGGGTACCGGGTTCCAGCAGCAGCGGGCCGCCGACTACCCCCAGGTCGAGGCCGTCGACAAACAATCGCGATCCGGAGGCGGCATTGACGATGGCCAGGGCCGGGCGATCATCGATGGTCGCGGTGTGCTCGGCCGGGCTACAGCCGATCAGCAGCGCCAGCAGCGCCAGTCCGGTCAATCCACGTATCATGATCAATTCCCCCGCCGTTCGGAGATATAAAGGCCGGCGGTCGGTTGACCGGCCAGCGATCCGGAGATGATCTCGGCGATCGAGCCCTCGGTGGTCTCGGTCTCGCCGAATTGGGCGAGAACCCTGACGGTGGCGATCTCGGTCGCCGGCAAGGCGACGGTGAAGCCGCTTTGCCCGCTTTTGAGCCGGTCGCCCGGCTGCATCACCGCCAACAGGTCGCCGACCCGCAGCCCCTGGCGGCTGCCGCCGCTGATATAAAGCCGGTTGCCGTCGACCTTGAGGATGTCGGTCTGCCAGGACCGCTCCTTCAGCTTGGTCACCATGGCGTTCATCACGTCGGAAATGGCGGCGCCGATGGCCTTGTCGTTGAGGCTGGCGTCGTAATCGGCCTGAGAGCCGTAGCCGAGCACTTCGCCGGATTCCGACATGCTTTGACCCCGGCCAGATGCCGAGAAGAACACATGGCCGGTGCGCGGGTCGGCCAGCCGGATCTCGACCTTGGCCTCGACCTTTTGAAGCTTGGTCGAGCTGAAGACGCCGCCACGGGTCACGGCGGAGCGGCCGAATTCGGTCAGGGAGCCTAGGATCAGGGTATCGACGCCGACGATGTCGCCGCTGCCGGACAGGCGCTGTTCCTTGATCAGCTTGTCCAGATCGGGACGCTCCAGCACCAGGAAGGCGCCGGATTCAACCAGACGCGAGGCCAGCATGTCGGAAGCCTGCTTGCCCAGGGGATCCCCGGTATCGGTGCGCACGAAGGTGCGGCCATAGCGGGTTTCATTGCCGAACCGGCCGATGGCGATCTTGCGCTTGAGGAGCTTGGCGCCTTCGGCCGGCACCGCTGCCGTTTGCTGCGCCTGACGCTGTGCGACGGGCGGTGCGGCGGCTTCGGTCGGGGGGATGGGATAATTTGGCGTTGCACAAGCACAAAGCGCCACGATCATGGCGGAAGATCCGACCATCCGAAATCTTGTAAACATGCTTGCTTGCCCCCGCAGGCCACACGCGTTCGTGGCGTGGAATGGTCGCACCATATACAGAGCGGCGTCTTTTGACAATGATCGGCGGATCGCGTGATAGGATGCGTCGGACCGATCGCGACCCTGCTTAATTCGAGGCGAAGATGGATGCGAATATTTTCATGCTGGTGCTGGTGGCGGTCGCCTTTGTCGGCTTCATCATCCTGACGACCGCTTATTTCGCCGCGTTCCGGGTGTTCGGGTACCGTCCCTTGCGGCCGGGGGTCGGCAGGGTCGCGCTGATCCAGCTGCTGTCATGGGTGGTGGTGATGGCGGTGTTCGCGGTGGCCTTTCCCCTCGGCGTCGCCGACCTGCCCGATCCGTTCGGCCCCATGTTGATGGTCGTCATCTTCCATGGCGCCCAGGCGGCGCTGACCTATCTGATATTGACCCGCCCCGACCGCAGGCCCGCCCTGCTGTTGCCCCTGTTTCCCACCATGCTGTTCGCCATCGTGGTGGCCGCTTCGGTGGTTCACTGACGGCGGCTGGGGGGATTCGTCAAGGCCAATCGACCGTTCTGATCGTCAAGGATCACGGGATTGGCTGGGGCGCCTGGATTCGAACCAGGGATGGCGGTACCAAAAACCACTGCCTTACCACTTGGCTACGCCCCAACACTTGCGGATCGGCACCATAATCCGAACCGCGCGCGGTTTCAACGTCGAGCTATGGGGTTCCCAACAACTCGGCCGGCGCCACCCACCAGCCCGGATGGGAAGACTGGAGGCGGGTGGCGGCTTGGGAGGCTTCGGCCTGGGTGGCGAACAGGCCAAAGCAGGTGGCGCCCGAGCCCGACATGCGCGACAGCAGGCAGCCGTCCAGGCCGGCCAGCGCCGCCAGCATTTCACCGACCACCGGTTCGATGCCGACCGCC
This sequence comes from Phaeospirillum sp., assembly GCA_030651575.1. Lineage (GTDB taxonomy): Bacteria > Pseudomonadota > Alphaproteobacteria > Rhodospirillales > Magnetospirillaceae > Phaeospirillum. Next base: position 77,987 of record JAUSFB010000065.1, on the reverse strand, counting down.
GCCGGGGTCAGGTCGTTGCGTCGCGCCGCCAGGGCCAGGGCCAGGGCGGTGGCGTCGGGGGGGCTTTCGGTCAGGGGGGCCGCCTGGGAGAACTCTCCGGTCCGGGCCTTGAACACCGCCGGGGTATGCAGCGGCACCATGGGATTGACCAGCACCAGCCAAGCCGGCGGCAGGTTGGGCGCCGGGCTCAGTTGTTCACCGATGCCGCACATGCGGGTCGGGCGGCCGGCCAGACAGACCGGGACGTCGGCGCCGATGGACAGGGCCAGGGCGTGCAGACGGTCCGGGGGCAGGTCGACTCGCCACAGTTGGGCCAGACCCTTCAGGGCGGCGGCGGCGTCGGCTGAACCGCCACCGATGCCTGCCGCCACCGGCAGCCGCTTGGTCAGGCGGATATGGGCGCCCCGGGCGATGCCGGCGGCCTCGGCCAGCAGACGGGCCGCCTTCAAGACGATATTTTCGCCTTCGGTCGGGATCGAAGCGGCGGTTGGGCCGTCCACCAGGAGGTCAAGGCCATCGGCCGGCGAGAATTCCAGGCTGTCGCCGACTCCGGCGAAGGCCACCAGCGAGTCGAGCAGGTGATAGCCATCGGCGCGCTTTCCGACCACATGCAGGGTAAGGTTGACCTTGGCGGGGGCAAAGACGGTGATCATGGTGTTATGGCTACCGTGAGGGCGTGGCGGGCGGTTGACCGGTGGAGATCTTGGCTTTCAGCGCCTCGACCTGTTCCGGTTCGGGGTCGAGGATCATGGCGCGCTGCCATTGATAGCGGGCTTCGTCAAAGCGGCCGACTTGCCACAGGGCGTCGCCCAGATGCTCGTTGATGGTGGGGTCCTCGGCCTTCAGCTCGGCGGCGCGTTCCAGCTGTTTGACTGCCGCCTGGAATTCACCCATGCGGTACAGCGCCCAACCCAGCGAATCGACGATGGCGCCGTCATTGGGCCGCAGCTCGACGGCGCGCTGGATCATCTTGCGCGCCTTGTCCAGGTTGATGCCCTGATCGACCCAGGTATAGCCCAGATAGTTGAGGACGTCGGGTTGGTCCGGCTTGAGCCGCAGCGCCTCGAAGAAGTCGGCCTCGGCCTTCGGCCACTGCCGCGACCGTTCCAACGCGATGCCGCGGGCGTAGTAGAGCTGCCAGATGCCGGCATCGCCCAGGCGCGCGGCGCGGGTGATGGCCTGATCGTAGGCCTCCGCCGCCTCGTCGAAGCGTTTGTGGCGGCGCATGACGTCGCCCAGGCTCATCAGGGCGTCAAAGCTGTCGGGCCGTTCGGCCGCCAGCGTCTTCAGCTCGGAAATCGCGCCGTCGGTGTCGCCGGTCTCGTCCTGATTGAGGGCCAGCCGCATGCGGGCAAAGCCGGCGACCTGACTGGCCGGATCGATGGCGCGGTAGACGGCATTGGCCTCGGCCAGCCGCCGTTGCTGTCCCAGCGTGTCGGCCACCAGCACCTGCGCCAGCGGAAAGTCCGGTCGCAGGGCCAGGGCCAGCCGCGAGAACACCAGGGCGAGGTCGTGGGCGTTGCCCTGGCGGACCAGCGAGGCGGTGTCGAACATGGCTTCGGCCAGACCGGCGGCGGCGGAATCTACCGCCCGGGGCAGGGTGGTTCCGGCGGCGAGTTGACGCCGTCCATCCAGTAGCGAGCGGTCGTTGTGTTCGGTGTAATAGCGCCGGTAAAGCTCGGCCGCGGCGTCCATGCGCCCGGCCCGCTGGTGGAAGGCGCCCACCGCCTCGACGGTGCGAACGCTGGTCTGGGCCGCCAGCGCCGCCTTGTAGTGCTTTTCGGCCAGCGCGTCCTTGCCGTTCAGTTCGGCGATCAGACCGGCGTGAAATTCATAGATCGGCGCGAAGCCGGCGGTATCGGTGCGCGGCGCCAGGGATTTCAGCGCGGTTTCCATATTGCCTTGGCCGGCCCGAGCCCAGGCGGTCAGCAGCGGCCCGAGAAAGCCGTTGATCCCCTTGTGCGGCAGCCGGGCAAAGCGCTTTTCGGCGGCGTCGAACTGACCGTCGCGGATGTCGCGGACGCCCATCATCAAGAGCGGCAGCGCCGCTTCCTCGTCGATGATGAGCAGGCGTTCGGCCATGGGCGCCGCCTCTTCCAGCCGGCCCTCGGCCAGCAGCAAGGTGAACGCCCGCTGTTGCAGGTCGATATTGTCGCGGTCGCGTCTGGCGGCGGTGGCGTAGTATTCGGCGGCGGCGCGGGTGTCGCCATGGGACTGGGCATAGCGCCCGGCCAAATAGGCGCCCAGCCCGGTTTCCGTGCCCGAGACGGCGGCGGGGGCGTCGGACGACGGGTCGGTCTGGTTGGCGGATTGGGGGGCGCAGCCCCACAGGGCGGCGACCGCGACCGCGACACACGACAGACGAGCGACCGAATTGACCATATGATTCTTCCGACGTCCGGGACGCCCAGGGATCGGGCGGCTTCGGATGGTCCTTTGATTACCGGGGCGTCCGCGGGTCGGACGCCCCGGTGGGGAACACTCAGCTTTACATGTTGGGATAGTTGGGTCCACCGCCACCTTCGGGCACCACCCAATTGATATTCTGGGTGGGGTCCTTGATATCGCAGGTCTTGCAGTGCAGGCAGTTCTGCGCGTTGATTTGCAGGCGGGGGTTGGAGCCGTCGTCATTGCGTATGATCTCGTAGACGCCGGCCGGGCAATAGCGTTGCTCCGGGGCGTCGTAATGTTCGAGATTGATGGCGATGGGCACGGCGTCGTCGCGCAGTTTCAGGTGCGCCGGCTGGTTTTCCTCGTGGTTGGTGGACGAGATGAACACCGAGGACAGCTTGTCGAAACTGACCACTCCATCGGGCTTCGGATAGGCGATCTTGGGGCAGTCCGACGCCTTTTTCAGCGCCAGATGGTCGGGGTGGTGGTGCAGGGTCCACGGCATCTTGCCCCGGAACAGATAGGTCTCCAGCGCCGAATAGGCGATGCCGCCCCACAGGCCCCAATGGAAGCTGGGGCGGATGTTGCGGACCTCGTGCAGCTCCGGCCAGACCCAGCTTTTCTTCAGGCGCTCGGGATAGGCTGCCGCCTCGTTGGGGCCGCCGTCATGGGCCAGGGCCTCGGCGACGGCTTCGGCGGCGACCATGGCCGACTTCATGGCGGTGTGGGTGCCCTTGATCTTGGGCACGTTGAGGAAGCCGGCGGTATCGCCCACCAGCACGCCGCCGGGGAAGGACAGCTTGGGGATCGACTGGATGCCGCCTTCCGACAGCGCGCGCGCGCCGTAGGAGATGCGCCGTCCGCCCTCGAAGGTCGGACGGATGGCGGGGTGGGTCTTGAAACGCTGGAATTCGTCGAACGGTGACAGATGCGGATTGGCGTAGTCCAGCCCGACCACGAAGCCCACCGCCACCTGATTGTTCTCCAGGTGATAGAGGAATGAGCCGCCATAGGTTTGGGTATCCAGCGGCCAGCCGACGGTATGGATGATGGTGCCGGGCTTGTGCTTGGCCGGATCGATTTCCCACAATTCCTTGATGCCGATGCCGTAGGTTTGATCCTCGCACTTGGCGCGCAGATCGAACTTTTCGAACAGGGTCTTGGTCAGCGAGCCGCGGCAGCCCTCGGCGAAGATGGTCTGGCGCGCCCACAGCTCGACGCCCGGCGTGTGGTTGTGGGTGGGCTGGCCATCCTTGCCGACGCCCATGTCGCCGGTGGCGACGCCCTTGACCGAGCCGTCGTCGTTATAGAGGACCTCGGCGGCGGCGAAGCCGGCAAAAATCTCGACGCCCAGCGCCTCGGCCTGGGTGCCCAGCCAGCGGGCGAAGTTGCCCAGGCTGACGATGTAGTTGCCGTGATTGTTCATCTGCGGCGGCGTCATCAGACGGATCGCCTTGGACTCGGTCAGGAACATGAAGCGATCATCGGCGGCGGGCGTCAGCAGCGGTGCGCCCTGTTCCTTCCAATCGGGCAGCAGCTCGGACAGGGTCCGGGTCTCGATCACCGCGCCCGACAGGATGTGGGCGCCGATTTCCGAGCCCTTTTCCAGCACGCAGACCGTCAGTTCCGGGTTGATCTGCTTCAGCCGGATCGCCGCCGACAGACCCGAAGGTCCACCGCCCACGACCACGACGTCGAATTCCATGCTTTCACGTTCCATAACCACCCCAACTCCCAGATGGACCAAGGCGTTTCCGCCCAAGGATCCCAACAGACTGACTGACTCTATAGCACACCAATCGCGACTGATTCGATTCCTTATGGCTATGCTTACCGCAAGAATGTATCCCAATTATTTCATAAGGTCGCGCCTGGAGGGCTGGTGTGCTAGGCTCCGGACCATGCAAACCTGGGTCGATCCCCACGATATCTTGCGCTGGTATCTGGATGCCGGCGTCGACGAGACCATCGGCGAGACGCCGGTGGATCGCTATGCCGTTTCGCAACGGGCGCAGCAGGCCCGGCTGACGGCGGTTCAAAATCCGCCCCCGGCGACGATGCGGCCGGGGGTCGCCCCCGTCGCCGCCGCTCCCCAGGGCAAGGCGCCCTCCGGCGTTGCCGCCCATATCGCCGCCGAGTGCTCGACCCTGGCCGAGTTGCGGACCGCGCTGGAAAAATTCGAGGGATTGGCCCTGAAGCAGGCCGCGGCCTGCACCGTCTTCGCCGATGGCAATCCGGAGGCGGCGGTGATGTGCATCGGCGAGGCGCCGGGGCAGGAAGAGGACCGCCAGGGTCTGCCCTTCGTCGGTACCAGCGGCAAGCTGCTCGACCGCATGCTGCGCTCCATCGGCCTGGATCGCAGCACCGTCTATATCACCAATGTGGTGCCCTGGCGGCCGCCGGCCAACCGCAAGCCCACTCTCGACGAAGTGGCGGTCTGCCTGCCCTTCGTCAGCCGCCATATCGAGCTGGTGGACCCTCAATTGCTGATTCTGCTCGGCGGCACCGCCGCCTCGGCCCTGCTGGCCAGGGCCGAGGGCATCAACCGGCTGCGCGGGCGCTGGTTTGAATTTAATTCTCCGGGCCTGCCGCGTCCGGTGCCGGTGCTGGCCACCTTCCATCCCGCCTATCTGCTGCGCACTCCGGAGGCCAAGCGCGACGCCTGGCGCGACTTGCTGCTGATCCAGAAAAAACTGGCGGCGGGGCGTCATTGAAGGGTGGTCGGGTCAGGTGTCGGTTGCACGTTTCCCTCTACGCCCTATATAACGCCGAAGGGACGGTGTTTGCCGCTCCCGATCAAATGCTGGAATTCAACGCGCTGGGGGTCTCTAAGGGCGGCTGCTGAAGCCACAGGGCCGCCGGGATCTGCCGAACAGGAATGAGGACGACATGAGCAAAGTTATCGGCATCGACCTGGGTACCACGAATTCGTGTGTTGCCGTGATGGAAGGCAAGACCGCCAAGGTCATCGAAAACGCCGAGGGCATGCGCACCACTCCGTCGATGGTGGCCTTCACCGAATCCGGCGAGCGTCTGGTCGGGCAGCCGGCCAAGCGTCAGGCGGTGACCAATCCCACCAGCACCCTGTTCGCCATCAAGCGCCTGATCGGTCGTCGTTTCGAGGACCCGATCACCAAGAAGGACATGGCGCTGGTTCCCTACCACATCGTGGCGGGCGACAACGGCGACGCCTGGGTCGAGGCCCGCGACGCCAAGTACAGCCCCAGCCAGGTGTCGGCTTTCATCCTGGGCAAGATGAAGGAAACCGCCGAGGCGTATCTGGGCGAAAAGGTGACCCAGGCGGTCATCACCGTCCCGGCTTATTTCAACGACGCCCAGCGTCAGGCCACCAAGGACGGCGGCCGCATCGCCGGTCTGGAAGTGCTGCGCATCATCAACGAGCCGACCGCGGCCGCCCTGGCCTATGGCCTGGAGAAGAAGCACGCCGGCACCATCGTGGTTTATGACCTGGGCGGCGGCACCTTCGACGTGTCGGTGCTGGAGATCGGCGACGGCGTGTTCGAGGTGAAGTCCACCAACGGCGACACCTTCCTGGGCGGTGAGGACTTCGACGCCCGCATCATCGACTATCTGGCCGACGAGTTCAAAAAGGATCAGGGCATCGATCTGCGCAAGGACCGTCTGGCCCTTCAGCGCCTGAAGGAAGCCGCCGAAAAGGCCAAGATCGAGCTGTCCTCGGCCATGCAGACCGAGGTCAATCTTCCCTTCATCACCGCCGACGCCTCTGGCCCCAAGCATCTCAACGTCAAGCTGACCCGTTCCAAGCTGGAAGCCCTGGTCGAGGATCTGGTGGCCCGCACCGTCGAGCCCTGCAAGGCGGCCCTGAAGGACGCCGGCATCAAGGCCAGCGAAATCGACGAGGTCATCCTGGTCGGCGGCATGACCCGCATGCCCAAGATTCAGGAAGTGGTGAAGGAATTCTTTGGCCGCGAGCCCCATAAGGGCGTCAATCCCGACGAGGTGGTCGCCATCGGCGCCGCCATTCAGGGCGGCGTGCTGAAGGGCGAGGTCAAGGACGTCCTGCTGCTGGACGTAACCCCGTTGTCGCTGGGCATCGAGACCCTGGGCGGCGTCTTCACCCGCCTGATCGACCGCAACACCACCATCCCGACCCGCAAGAGTCAGGTGTTCTCCACCGCCGAGGACAATCAGACCGCGGTCACCATCCGCGTCTTCCAGGGCGAGCGCGAGATGGCCGCCGACAACAAGGTGCTCGGTCAGTTCGACCTGCTGGGTCTGCCTTCGGCCCCGCGAGGCGTTCCGCAGATCGAGGTCACCTTCGACATCGATGCCAACGGCATCGTCAATGTCCAGGCCAAGGACAAGGCCACCGGCAAGGAACAGCAGATCCGCATCCAGGCCTCGGGCGGTCTTAACGACGGCGATATCGAACGCATGGTCAAGGAGGCCGAGGCCCATGCCGCCGATGACAAGAAACGCCGGGAGCTGATCGAGGCCCGCAATCATGCCGACGGTCTGGCTCATACCACCGAAAAGAGTCTCAAGGAATTCGGCGACAAGGCCCCGGCCGAGCTGAAGACCGAGATCGAGGCTGATCTGGCGGCGCTGAAGAGCGCCATGGAAAGCGACGACGCCGCCGCCATCAAGGCCAAGACCGAGGCGTTGATGCAGTCTTCCATGAAGCTGGGCGAGGCCATGTACAAGGCTCAGGAAGCCGCCGGTGGCGCCGAAGGCGGCGCGGCCGCGGCCGAGTCCCATGGCGGCGGTCAGCAGCATGGCGACAAGGTTGTCGATGCCGACTTCGAGGAAGTCGACGGCGACAAGAAGGGCAAGTAAGCCTGTTTGTTGATCCAAGAGTCGGCGGCACGACGGTGCCGCCGACTTCTTTACGGATGCGAAACGTATGAGCAAGCAGGAATTTTACGAACTTCTCGGCGTCGAACGCGGCGCTACACCCGATGAGATCAAGAAGGCCTATCGCAAGATGGCCATGCAGTATCATCCCGATCGCAATCCCGGCGACGCGGCGGCCGAGCAGAAGTTCAAGGACATCACCGAAGCCTACGACGTCTTGAAGGACGAGCAGAAGCGCGCCGCCTATGATCGGTTTGGCCATGCCGCCTTCGAGCAGGGCGGCGGCGGCGGTGGTGGCGGCGGTTTCGGCGGCGGCGGTTTCGCCGATATCTTCGACGAGATGTTTGGCGAGTTCATGGGCGGACGGCGCGGTCAGGCCACCGGCCGGGGCGCCGATCTGCGCTACAACATGGAAATTTCGCTGGAAGACGCCTTTGCCGGCAAGGCGACCGCCGTCAAGGTGCCGTCCTCGGCTCAGTGCGACAGCTGCAAGGGTACCGGCGGCAAGGATGGGGCGCAGCCGGTCAGCTGCGGCACCTGCCACGGCGCCGGCAAGGTCCGCAGCCAGCAGGGCTTCTTCACCATCGAACGCACCTGCCCCAGTTGCCAGGGCATGGGCCGGGTCATCAAGGATCCCTGCCGCGGCTGTGGCGGCACCGGTCGGATCCGCAAGGAAAAGACGCTGGCGGTCACCATTCCGGCCGGTGTCGAGGAAGGCACCCGGATTCGGCTGGCCGGCGAGGGCGAGGCCGGTATGCGCGGCGCGCCGCCCGGCGACCTCTACATCTTCCTGTCGATCAAGGCCCATCGCATTTTCCAGCGCGATGGCGCCAATATCTTCTGTCAGGTGCCGATTCCCATGACCACGGCGACCCTGGGCGGTTCCATCGAGGTTCCGACCATCGATGGCGGCAAGGCCAAGGTCACCATTCCCCAGGGTACCCAAAGCGGCCATCAGTTCCGCCTGCGCTCCAAGGGCATGAGCGTGCTTCGCAGCCCGGCGCGCGGCGACATGTTCATTCAGGCCATGGTCGAGACCCCGGTCAACCTCACCAAGCGTCAGGTCGAACTGCTGAAGGAATTCGACGTGGCCGGCGAGGGTGAAAAGGCCAAAAACTCACCGGAAAGCCAAGGCTTCTTCGCCAAGGTCAAGGAGCTGTGGGAAGACCTCAAGGAAGGCTGATCCATCCCTGGAGCAGGGTCAGGGAACCGAGTCTCCTTCGTGATCCGTCAGGGCCTCGATGTCGGCGGCGTCGATCACCGCGCGGCAGACGGCCCAGCCAAATCCCGCCCGTCCCAGGGCGGCGAGGTCCTTGACGCGGTTGTCGGCCCGCTTTTCCGCCGGACGGAACGGCCCCAGCCGCCGCCGCCGCGCCAGGGCGATGGCGGCGGTCCGGTCGGGATCGGGGCTGGCCTCGGCCAGGGTCTCCAGTGCCGCCTGGGTGGTCTCGGCCTCGACCCCCTTGGCCGACAGGGTGGCGCGGATGGTGCGCAACGAGCCGCCGCGACGATGGAGCGATCGGGCCTTGGTCTCGGCATAGGCGTCGTCGTCCAGATAGCCCAGACCGGCCAATCTGGCGATGGCGGCGTCGACGATCAGTGCGGCATCGGCCGGTTCGCCGCCGTGATGGGCCAGCGAGCGGCTGACCTTGCGCATCAGCACCCGGCGCAGGTTGGCCTTGGACGATGAAAAGCGTTCGAGGTAATGCAACGCCGCATTCTCGATATACGTCGCGGTGATCTTGGGTGGCGGGCGCCGTTCCGGTCTTGCGGTCATGGAAGCGAGTTTAGCATGAGAGACGACAAGAACACCCTGCCGCCATCGCCGCGCAGCTATGGACCGGTCAACTGGCTGGGAGCCTGGACCCTGTTCATGAAGGAGGTTCGCCGCTTCCTCAAGGTCTACTTTCAGACCATCATGGCGCCGGTGGTGACCACCTTGCTGTTTCTGGCGGTGTTCGCCCTGGCCCTGGGCCGGGTCGCCGCCGAGGTCAAGGGGGTGCCTTTCGTCGAATTCCTGGCCCCCGGCCTGATCATGATGGCCATGGTGCAGAACGCCTTCGCCAATACCTCGTCGTCGCTGATCATCGCCAAGGTTCAGGGCAACATCGTCGATATGCTGATGCCGCCCCTGACCGGGGTCGAGCAGACCCTGGCGGTAGCGCTGGGCGGCGTCGCCCGTGGCTTGACGGTGGGGGTCGCCGTGACCGCCGCCATGGCGGTGTTCGTGCCCATGCATGTCCACAGCCTGGGCCTGATCGTCTATCACGCCGTCATGGGTTCGCTGATGTTGTCGCTGCTGGGCATGATGGGGGGCATCTGGGCCGACAAGTTCGATCACATGGCCGCCGTGACCAATTTCATCGTCACGCCGCTGTCGTTCCTGTCGGGCACCTTTTATTCCATCGATCGGCTGCCGGAGGGGTTTCACGCCTTTGCCCTAGCCAACCCGTTTTTCTACATGATCGATGGATTCAGGGCCGGTTTCATCGGTCAAAGCGATGGTTCGGTGGCCGTCGGCATGGTGGTGGTTCTGCTGGCCGACACCCTCCTGCTGGCCGCGACCTGGCGGATGCTGGCGACCGGCTACAAGCTGAAGAGCTAGGTTTTTGACCCCCAGGCGGTTGACATCGATACGATTCTTGACGATACTCCGCCGCTTTCCATGAGCGCGCCGGTCGCTTTCGCTCTTGCAGCGAGGCTGCCGGCATTGGCCTTCGGGCGTTCGGGAGAGCGGAAATGGTTTCAGTCGTGATGCCGACCTATGCGCGTATCGACCTTGCCTTCGAGCGGGGCGAGGGTGCGTACCTGTTCGCCACCGATGGCCGCCGCTTTCTGGATTTCGGGTCGGGCGTCGCGGTTAACGCCTTGGGCCATGCCCATCCCCGGCTGGTCGCTGCGCTGCGCGAACAGGCCGGCAAGCTGTGGCACTGTTCGAATCTCTACCGCGTTCCCGGTCAGGAAAGCGTCGCCGCCAAGCTGGTGGAACGGACCTTCGCCGATACCGTGTTCTTCTGCAATTCCGGCGCCGAGGCGCTGGAGTGCTGCATCAAGACGGCGCGCAAGTATCATCATGCCGGGGGCAATCCCGAACGCTATCGGGTGATCTGTGCCGAGGGCGCCTTTCATGGCCGCACCCTGGCCACCGTCGCCGCCGGCGGTCAGAAGAAGCATATGGAAGGCTTCGCCCCCGTGGTCGAGGGCTTCGATCACGTTCCCTATGGCAATCTCAACGCCCTGCGCGACGCCATCACTCCCCAGACCGCCGCCATCCTGGTCGAGCCGGTCCAGGGCGAGGGCGGCATCATTCCGGGCGATCCCGACTATCTGCGCCGGCTGCGCGCCACCGCTGACGAGTTCGGCATTCTGTTGATGTTCGACGAGGTCCAGACCGGCATGGGCCGGACCGGCACCTTGTTCGCCCACGAGCAGGCCGGCATCGCCCCCGACATCATGGGCATCGCCAAGGGCCTGGGCGGCGGCTTTCCGGTTGGGGCCTGCCTCGCCACCGAAAAGGCGGCGCGCGGCATGACCGCCGGCACCCATGGTTCGACCTTTGGCGGCAACCCGCTGGCCATGGCCGCGGCCGGAACGGTGCTGGACGTCATGGCCGAGCCCGGCTTCCTCGCCCATGTGGAGCAGATGGGACGGTTGCTCCGCCGCCGGGTCGAGGAGACCTGCGCCGCTTTTCCCCATGTCATCGGAGAGGTTCGCGGCCTTGGCTTGATGCTGGGGCTCAAGGCCCATATCCCCAACACGGAATTGGGGGCTAGACTGCTGGCCAACGGCCTTCTTACGGTGGGGGCCGGCGACAATGTCGTGCGGCTGCTGCCGCCCCTGATCATCGGCGAGGGGGAGATCGATGAAGCCATCGACATCCTGTCCCGTACGCTAGACGAGGTGCCTCATTGAGTTCCGCACCCAAGCATTTTCTTGATCTCGACGGTTTCGACACGCCGACGCTGCGTCATATCCTCGATCTCGGCGCCGCCTACAAGGCCGGCAAGGGCCAGGCCGCGCCGCTGGCCGGCAAGATGCTGGCCATGATCTTCGAGAAGCCCTCGACCCGGACCCGCGTCTCGTTTGAAGCCGGCATGAAGCAGTTGGGCGGCGACGTCATCATGCTGGCCAGCGGCGACACCCAGCTGGGCCGGGGCGAAACCATCGCCGACACCGCCCGCGTCCTGTCGCGATTCGTCGACGCCTTGATGATTCGGACCGATCACCCGGACAAGCTGGTGGAGCTGGCCAAATACGCCAGCGTGCCGGTGATCAACGGTCTGACCGACCAATCCCATCCCTGTCAGGTGATGGCCGACGTCATGACTTTCGAGGAACATCGCGGCCCGTTGACCGGAAAGGCGGTGACCTGGATTGGTGACGGCAACAACGTGGCCGCCAGCTGGCTCCATGCCGCAGGTCATTTCGGATGCGAAATAAGGTTGGCCTGCCCCGAATCGCTGATGCCGTCGCCGGTTGCGGTGGAGTGGGCGCGGGCCAAGGGGGCCACGGTCGTGCTGACCACCGATCCCGTCCAGGCGGTCCGGGGAGCCGATCTGGTTCTGACCGATACCTGGGTCTCCATGGGGTGCAGGGACAAGAACCGTCACGAGGTGCTGGCGCCCTATCAGGTCAACGAGGCCCTGATGGCGGTTGCCGCCACGGATGCGCTGTTCATGCATTGCCTGCCGGCCCATCGCGGCGAGGAAGTCACCGACGCGGTGATGGACGGGCCGCAATCGGTGGTATGGGACGAAGCCGAGAACCGCATGCATGTGCAAAAAGGAATCCTCACCTGGTGTCTGACGTGACCGCGATCATCGATCAGGTCGTCCCGTTCTCGGTGGGCGGCGGCGCGGTGCGCGGCCGGCTGGCCCGGCTGGGGCCGGCGCTGGACGCCATCCTCGACCAGCAGCACGGCTATCCTCCGGCGGTCGGGGCCTTGCTGGCCGAAACGGTGGCGCTGGCGGTGGTGTTGGCGGCGCAGTTGAAATTCGACGGGATCTTCACTTTGCAGGCCCAGGGCGCCGGCCCGGTCTCGCTGCTGGTGGCCGATATCACCAGCGCGGGCCAGATCCGCGCCCATGCCCGGTATGACGCCGACAAGCTGGCGGCGGTGGAGCTGCGCCGTCACGCCTCGGTGCCGTTCATGCTGGGGGGGGGCTATCTGGCCTTTACCGTCGATCAGGGGCCGGACACCGAACGCTATCAGGGGATTGTCGAACTGATCGGCGACACCTTGGAAGAATGCGCCCGGACCTATTTCAAACAGTCCGAGCAGTTGGACACCGCCATTGAAGTGGCGGTGCGGCCCCCATCGGCGGCGGGCGGCTGGAGCGCCTCGGCACTGTTGCTCCAACGCATGCCGGCCGGATCGAGCAACGCTCCGATCCTGGTGGCGGAAGATGCCGAGGAAGGGTGGCGGCGCGCCGGTATCTTGCTGGGCAGCATCACCGAGGCCGAGATGCTGGACCCGGCCCTGTCGCCGCAGCAGTTGCTCTACCGGCTGTATCACGCCGAGCAGCTTCAGGTGTTCGAGTCCAAGTCGCTGGAGGCCAAGTGCCGCTGTTCGCGCGATCGGGTCCGGGTGACCCTGACCTCGCTGCCGCAGGAAGACCTGGACAGTCTGGCCGACGAGCGGGGCAACATCATCGTCACCTGCGAGTTCTGCCGCACTGATCATACCATTGCGCTGGCGGAGTTGGACCGGACGGAGCCTTGACGCCGCCGGCCGAGCTGCCAGAATAAGGCCCCTATTCTTGATGCAAGGGAACCCGAACCGATGAAGCGCCTCCGTCTGGCGGTGGTCGTCCTGGCCGCCCTCGCCGTCACTGCTTGCGAGAACACCAAGCCGCCCATGCAAAAGCTGCCCGAGATCAGCTTTTCCAATCTGCGGCCGTTCAGTCTTGACGTGGGCCAGCTGGAAATCGTGTCGGAATACGTGGCGCCCGGCCGCAGCCCCAATATCGAGCATCAGATGCCGGTCTCGCCGGAAGGCGCCGCCCAGCGTTGGGCTCAGGACCGCCTCAGGCCCATGGGCAAAAGCGGCTTTGCCCGCGTGGTGATCCGCGACGCCAAGGTGGTCGAGGTGCCGCTATCCATCGATAAGGGCATCTCCGGCGCCTTCAAGAAGGAGCAGGAGATGCGCTATGACGCCGCGCTGGACGTGGCGGTGCAGATCCTCGACCCTCGTCATATGGTGATCGCCGAGACCGTGGCCCGCGCCACCCGTTCACGCACCGTCGCCGAGGGCATCACCCTCAACGAACGCGACCGGCTGCTCTACGATATCAGCGAGGGCCTAGCCAAGGATATCGATGAGCAATTGAGCCAGCTGATCCGCAATTACCTCGGCCGCTGGGTGTTATAACACCCACTAGGCGGTCTTAACCCTCGGCGACCATCCCGTCCAGCTGGCGGCGCTGGGCGCGGTAGCGCGGATCGAGTCCGCCTTCCACCGTCAGCGCCCGCCATGCCGCTCCGGCGGCAAGGTCGATGTGATCGCCGCGCAGCGCCAGTGGATGGATGGCGGCGGAATTGGCTCCCCGGACGCCCGAGCGGCAGAAGCGGTGATGCCGCCCAATTTCGGCCAATGCGGCAGCATCAATGCTGGTGATATCGCCGAAGGTATAGGCGAACCACGCTGGCCGGCTTCCCAGCCGCGCCGTCAGCGCCTCGGCGGCGCTTCCGATCTGTTCGGCCCGCTGGTCGGACGACAGTTCGGTCAGGCGGCGGTGGTCCAGGGTATGGCTGCCGATGACATGGCCGGCAGCCGCCAATCGTTCCACCCCCGTCCAGTCCATCAAGCCCTCCGGGGCGGCCCTGCGCCCGCGCAAGACATTGGCGGCGATGGCGGATCGTTGGGCGGCTCCGGTCAGGGCCATCAGACCGGGGCAGACGAAAAACAGCGCCCTGGCCCCCAGCGGCGTCAAAATGGCCTCGGCGACCTCTCCGTTGGAAGCGAAGCCGTCATCGAAGCTGAGCAACACTCCCGGCTTGCCCCCGCCCCCTCCCAGCCGCCGCTCCGCCTCGGCGGGATCGATCAACAGGTTGCGCGCCGCAAGTCCGCTCACCAACTGGCGAAGCGCATTTTGTTGCGATACAGGAACGTCGTGGAGCATCAGGATGCGAAAGTCGCCATCGATCCGGGGCAGCAAGGGCCGCACCAGCCGCCACAGTCCCAGGGCGGGGGCGGCCAGCGCCTCGCGCAGGCTCATGGCGTCCCCATGGCGGCGGCGTGGACCCGTCTGGCCCAGCCGCGCAACGAAGGTTCGCCCAGCCAATCGGCCACCGGCACGGAAAAGCCGGTCTTGGGGCGGTTGAGGATGGGGTCGGGCAGGGCCGGACTGGCGCATAGCGCCATGTCGCGCTTGGAGGGCGCCTTATCGGCGGCGTGCAGGGCGAGAACGCCGCGCAACAAGGCGGTGTCGACCAGCGGCACCCTGATCTCCAGGGAATGGGCCATGCCGGCCCAATCCGCGTCGCGCAGCAACTGGTTACGCATGTAAAACTGCATTTCCATGGCCGAGATCGCCAGCTGGGCGTCGCCCATGCCGGCGGCGGCCTCGGCCAGACGCAGTTGGGGGGCCAGACTTTCCAGCCCGGCCCGGGCCATGTCGGGGTCCATCACATCGGCCAGCTCCCACGGCATGAACAGACCGCGCCGCAGCAGATAGGCGTCGGAGAGCGAGGTGCCGTATTCGAGGATGCCGGCCAGCTTGGGCGGGGCCATGCGGCGGATCAGGCTGGCGCTGGCCAGCCGAAAGCCGCGCCCCAGCGACGGCATCGCCGCGAAGGGCCGCAGCAGGGAGACCAGCCGGGGAATCTGGCGGAAATTGTCGTAGCCGGCGAACAGCTCGTCGCCCCCCAGTCCCGACAGCGCCACTTTAAGGCCGCAGGCGGCGGCAGCGCGGGCGACGAACCATACGTTGACGCCGTCGATGGAGGGCTGGTCCATATCGGCCAGAATCCGCTCGCGCTGGGCGGCGAAGTCGCTGCCGGGGATGCGGACCGTGGTATGATCGGAACCGAAATGATGGGCGGCCAGTTCGCCCAGCGGGGCCTCGTCGCGCTCGGTGCCCTCGAATTCGGCGAAGGCCAGGGTGACGGAGCGCAGCTGTCCCGGCGCCTGACGGGCCGCCATGGCGCACAACGTGGTGGAATCGAGGCCGGCCGACAGGAAGACTCCCACCGGCACATCGGCGATCAGATGATGCGCCACCGAGTCTTCCAGCGCCGCCCGCAGATCGACTCCGGCCACCGGCTGGGGGTGGCGCAGTTCGGCCCCCAGATCGAAGAAGGTTCCGGACTCGCGTTCGCCGCTTTGGCTCCACCATTCCCAGACGCCGGGTTTCATCGCCCGAATGCCGCGATACAAGGTATGGGGCTCGGGGACATGGCCCCACAGGAAGAAACCGGCATGGCCGGCGGGGTCGGGGCTGGTGTCGACGCGGCCGCCGGCCAGCAACGCCTTGACCTGGGAGGCGATCCGCACCGTCTTGCCGTCATCGGCGATGTAAAGCGGCTTGATTCCCAGCCCGTCACGGGCCGCCAGCAGGCCGTTGCGCCGCGCATCCCAGATGGTCAGGGCGAACATGCCGCGCAGGGAGGCCAGCATGGCCGGGCCTTCGCGTCGGTACATCTCCAGCACCACCTCGGTATCCGAGCCGGAGCGGAATTTGACCCCCTGGGCTTCCAGCCGCTTGCGGAGCGTGCGGTAATTATAGATCTCGCCGTTGAAGACGATGGTCGCGTCGCCGTCGGCGGAGACCATGGGCTGGGCTCCGGCGGGGCTGGGATCGATGATCGACAGCCGCCGATGCCCCATCACCACCCGGCCATAGGCTCCCATCCAGGCGCCCTCGCCATCGGGACCGCGGCTGCGCATGGCGTCGCGGATGCGGATCATCTCCATCGGATCGACCAGATGGGATTCGGGGGCGTAGGCGAAGATGGTGGCGAGACCACACATGTGGGCGACGGGACTCCGGCGGAAAGGGTGTAGGCTTCAGCCATAGCGCATTTCCCCATCCGGTTCCAGCCGCCATGACTATTCCGGCTTGGACTGATGGGCGGGGTCGGCTAAGTATGAGGTCCGAACGCAATCCCAAGGCTGGGGGCCAAAGGCTGGGGAATGAAGGAAAAACTGTCTCGCGCTCATGTGGCTTTCGCCCACGACGTCGTCATGGCGGCGGCATCGTTCGTCGCGGCGCTGTATCTGCGCCTGGGTGATGGCATCTGGCAATACTGGGGAAGCGGCGATCTGCTGCTGGGGACCGCCCTGTTCGCCGCGGTGGCGGTGCCGGTGTTTCTGTCCCAGCGACTTTACCGCGGGGTGTGGCGGTATGCCTCGGTCAGCGACATGACCGCCCTGGTGCGGGCCAGCACGCTGACCGTGCTGATTTTCATGGCCCTGCTGTTCCTGATGACCCGGCTGCAAAGCCTGCCGCGCTCGGTTCTGATCATCAACTGGTTCGTGTTGCTGTCCCTGTTGGGGGGGCCGCGTTTCTTTTATCGCATGTTCAAGGACCGGGTTCAGGCGGTTCGCTCGGCCCGTGGCGACGCCATCCCGGCCCTGCTGGTGGGAGCCGGCGACGAGGCCGAGCTGTTCATTCGCGCCACGCGGGCCGATGACGCCGAATATCGGGCGGTCGGTCTGGTCAGCGAGCGCGGGGCTCGGGTCGGGCGCAATATTCACGGCATCGACGTGCTGGGCTCCATCGACGAGTTGGAGGCGGTGGTCGAAGGGCTGCGGCGTCGGGGACAGAGTCCGCACCACCTCATCATCACCGATCATCGCCTGGATGGCGCGGTGGTGCGCGATCTGCTCGACACCGCCGACCGGCTGGGCATGGTGCTGGCGCGGATTCCGCGCCTGACCGACCTGCGGGCCGGGGTCGGTGAGGAGCAACTGACCCTGCGGCCGATCGCGGTGGAGGATCTGCTGGGGCGGCCGCAACTGGCGCTGGACCGGACCAGCATGGAGGGCCTGATCAAGGGCCGCCGGGTGATGGTTACCGGCGCCGGCGGCAGCATCGGTTCGGAGCTGGTCCGCCAGATCAGCGCCTTTGGACCGGCGCGGCTGGTGTTGTTCGAGGCCTGCGAGTTCAATCTGTACACCATCGATCAGGAGCTTTCGCGCCTGAATGGCGGGCTGGAGCATGTGCCGGTGCTGGGCGATGTGCGCGACGCGGTGCGGGTGGGCTCGGTGATGGCGGAGCATCGCCCCGAACTGGTCTTCCACGCCGCCGCCCTCAAACACGTTCCCATGGTGGAGTGCAATCCGGAAGAGGGCATGCTGACCAACGCGGTCGGCACCCGGATCGTGGTGGATTCCTGCATCAAGGCCGGGGTTGGCCTGATGGTGCAGATTTCCACCGACAAGGCGGTCAATCCCACCAATGTCATGGGCGCGTCCAAGCGGGTGGCCGAGATGTACGCCCAGGCGCTGGATCTTGCCGCCGGCGAGCAGCCGGGCGGCACCCGGTTCGTCACAGTCCGGTTCGGCAACGTTTTGGGTTCCACCGGTTCGGTGGTGCCGCTGTTTCAAAAGCAACTGGCCGAGGGCGGCCCCCTCACCGTCACCCATCCCGACATGACCCGCTATTTCATGACGGTGCACGAGGCGGTGGAACTGGTGTTGCAGGCTTCGGCCTTTGGGGTCGAACACCCGGATTATCGCGGCAAGATCTTTGTACTCGACATGGGCGAGCCGGTGCGGATCGTCCATCTCGCCCGCCAGATGATCCGTCTGGCCGGCCTGCGCCCCGACAAGGACATCCAGATCAGCTTTACCGGCCTGCGCCCCGGCGAAAAGCTGTTCGAGGAGATTTTCCACGGGGCCGAACCGCCGGTCGCCACCGGCCGGCCCGGCGTCCTGGTGGCCGCGCCGCGCGCGGTGGATGCCGAGGAGCTGGGCGTTGCCATCGCCGAACTCGGCCAGGCCTGCCGCGCCCATCAGCCCCGCGCGGCCCTTGCCATCTTGCGCCGGCTGGTTCCGGAATATCTGCCTTCCGCCGGACTGTCCTGATCCGGAATCCCGCCCTTTGTTTCGTGCCGAGGGGGTATGCGCCGGATTGTCTTGCCGCAAGCAGACCGGCAGTGGCAAGTTCAACTTAGAACGTGTCCACTAAATGGAGGCCGATGATCGGCAGTCCCCCTTCTCCGGCCCTGCGCGACGATGATCTGAGCGGCTATCGCTCGTTGTTCGAAAATGCGGTCGAAGGCATCTACCGCACGACTCCCGATGGCCGCTATCTGGACGCCAATCCGGCCCTGGCCCGGATTTACGGCTATGATGATCCGGCCGAGATGATCGCCGGTCTGACCGATATCGCGCGCGACCTCTATGTCAATCCCGCCGACCGCGACCGCTTCAAGGAGAGTCTGGATCGCGATTCGGTGGTGCGCAATTTCGAGGCCCGCGTTCACGGCAAAGACCGCAACGTCATCTGGATCAGCGAGAATGCCCGTGCGGTGCGCAATGCCGAGGGGCGGGTGCTCTGCTACGAGGGCACTGTTCAAGACATCAGCGAGCGCAAGCGGGCCGAGGATTCGCTGCGACTGGCCGCCGCCGTGTTCGAGACGGTGGGCGAGGCCATCGTGGTCACCGATTCCGATCATGTGGTGCTGGCGGTCAATACCGCCTTCGAGCGGATCACCGGCTGGGCCGCCGTCGAGGTGGTGGGGCGACCCTACGACCTGTTCGCTGTCGAAATGATCGGGTTTGCCGAAATCGAGGAGACGTGGCGGCGGGCCGCCACCGGCGGTCCATGGTCGGGAGAGTCCTGGGCGCGACGCAAGAACGCCGACCCGTTTCCCACCGCCCTGGCGGTCACCGCCATCGCCGGCGAGGACAGCGGCGCCGATCGTTATGTGCTGTTGCTGCGCGATATCACCAGCCATCGCCGCAACGAGCAGCGGATCCGTTTTCACGCCAGCCATGACAGCCTGACCCGGCTGGCCAATCGCCGGACGGTGATGGAAGCCCTGGCCGACGCCATCATCCGGGCCGAGCGGAATGGCGAACGGCTGGCGGTGTTGTACATGGACGTCAACCGTTTCAAGGACATCAACGACAGTTTCGGTCATGCCGTCGGTGACGAACTGCTGCGGCAGGTGGCGCGCCGCCTGAAAGCCTGCGTGCGTTCCAGCGACATCATCGGGCGGCTGGGCGGCGACGAGTTCGCCGTCGTGCTGCCCACCGTCGCCGACCATGGCACCGCCAAGGTCTGCATCGACAAGGTGCTGTATGCCTTTGCCGAACCCTTCGTCATCGACGAACTGGAGCTGTTTTCCTCGACCAGCATCGGCGTGGCGCTATACCCCGACGACGCCGACAATGCCGAAAGCTTGCTGTCGCGCGCCGATGCCGCCATGTATCATGCCAAGCGCAATGGCCACCCTTTTAGTTGTTTTGATATCGATATGAACCGCCAGGTGGCCGAGCGGGTCAATCTGGAGAACGATCTGCGCCACGCCCTGGCCGACGGGCAGTTCCAGTTGGCCTACCAGCCTAAGGTCGATGTGGTCCTGGGCGGCATCATCGGGGCCGAGGCGCTGATCCGCTGGACCCATCCCGAGCGCGGTCCGGTGTCGCCGGCGCTATTCATCCCGGTGGCCGAGCGCGCCGGCCTGATCGGAGCCATCGACGATTGGGTGCTGGAGCAGGCCTGCGCCCAGATGGCCCGCTGGCGCGCGGCCGGGCTTTGCCTGCCGTCGATCAGCGTCAATTTGTCGCCGGCCCAGTTTCATGACGGACGCCTGAAAGACAAGGTCAAGGCGGCGTTGGCCCGGTCCGGCCTGTCGCCCTTCATGCTGGAGCTGGAGATCACCGAGACCATGATGGCCAGCGACGTGGATCGCGCCATCGAGATTCTGGGGCAGTTGACCGCCATGGGAGTCAAGGTGTCGCTGGATGATTTCGGTACCGGTTATTCCTCGTTGGCCTATTTGAAGCTGTTTCCGGTCACCACCTTGAAGATCGACCGGACCTTCGTCGATGATTTGCCCGACGACACCAAGGACGGCGCCATCATCGCTTCGGTCATCGCCCTGGCCGCCAATCTGAATTTCGCGGTGATCGCCGAGGGGGTCGAGACGCAGGGTCAGGCGGATTTTCTGGCCGAATGCGGCTGCACCGCCATGCAGGGCTACCTGTTCAGCCGCCCGGTGGACGCCGAGGCCTTTGGCCGCCTGCTGGAATCGGGCGTGCCGGCCCTGGCCGGGGCAAGACAGGCGTGTCTGGTTTAGGGCGCGGGCAGGAATCAGACGTTCGACAGGCCGCCATTGTGCTGATTGTGGATCAGGGCCATGAACTCCCGCCGGGTGGCGGGGTTGTCGCGGAATTCGCCCAGCATGCGGCTGGTCACCATGGTGACGCCGGGCTTATGGATGCCGCGGGTGGTCATGCACTGATGCGCCGCCTCGATCACCACCGCCACGCCCTTGGGCTGGAGCACGTCGTTGATGGTGTTGGCGATCTGGGCGGTCAGCTTCTCCTGGATCTGGAGACGTCGTGAATAGATTTCGACCACGCGGGCCAGCTTGGAGATGCCCACCACCCGGCGGTCGGGCAGATAGGCCACATGGGCCTTGCCGATGATCGGCACCACATGGTGCTCGCAATGGGATTCGAGACGGATGTCGCGCAGCAGCACCATCTCATCATAGCCGTCGGTTTCCTCGAAGGTCCGGTGCAAGATCTCGGTGGGGTCCTGATCGTAGCCGGCGAAGAATTCCTCATAGGCCCGCACTACCCGGTCGGGGGTGCCGATCAGGCCTTCGCGGTCGGGGTCGTCGCCGGCCCAGCGCAGCAAGGTGCGCACGGCCTCTTCGGCTTGGGCGCGGCTGGGCCGCCGGTTGTCCTTGGGACGCAGTTCTTTGGGCAGAACCAGACTGGTATCGTCGACGCTCACGGCAGTTCCCCTCGGATGGTGGGAGATCGGGACCTAGTCGGATGTGGTCCCGTCCCTTGCCAATTACAAGGATTCTAATTCAGGCGTGGCCGGTCATGGGGGCTGTCCAGCGAGAATGGCGGAATGACGATGTCGAAGGTCTCGCCCTGCTCTCCCGCCATTTGATAGGTGCCGTGCATGATGCCTGACGATGTGGACAGCGGCGTGCCGCTGGTATACTCGTAGCCGTCGCCGGGGTGCAGCACCGGTTGCTCGCCGACGACGCCCGAGCCCTTGACCTCCTGGGTGCGGCCGATGGCGTCGGTGATGATCCAGTGGCGGTTCATCAGCTGGACCGTCTGGTCGCCCCGATTCTCGATCCGAACGCGGTAGGCCCAGACATAGTGGTTGTCGGCTGGAGACGACTGATCGTCCAGATAAAAGGTCTTGACGGTCACCACAATGCCGCGCGTCGTCTGGCTGTACATGCAAAGCGTCCTGAAAGCCGGTTAGGCCCCTATATATTAGGCTTCCACCACCCGATATGGAAGGGTTCCGGGATTTTTAAGTCCCGATCCGGTCCAAGGCCCGCCCCAGATCCTCGACCAGATCGTCGCCGTCCTCGATTCCCACCGACAGGCGCACCAGCCCCTCTCCGATACCCATGGCCAGCTTGTCGTCGGGTGACAGGCGTTGGTGGGTGGTGGTCCAGGGATGGGTGATCAGGCTTTTGGCGTCGCCCAGATTGTTGGAGATGTCGATCAGTTCCAGGGCGTCGAGCATGGCATAGGCCGCCGCCTTGCCGCCTTTCAGCTCCATCGCCAGGATGGAGCCCCAGCCGCTCATCTGGCGCGCCGCCAGGGCGTGCTGGGGGTGGCTTTCCAGGCCGGGATAAAGGACGCGGGCCACTTCCGGGCGGGATTCCAGGAAGCGCGCCACCTTCAAGGCGTTGGCGCAGTGACGTTCGACCCGCAAGTCCAGGGTTTCCAGCCCCTTCAGCAGCAGCCAGGCGTTGAACGGCGATAAGGCCGGGCCGGTGTTGCGCAGATAGGGGCCGAGCACGTCCTGGCAGAAGGCGTGATCGGCCAGCACCGCCCCGCCCAGGCAGCGTCCCTGGCCGTCGATATGTTTGGTGGCGGAATAGACCACCACATCGGCGCCCAGGGTCAGCGGGCTTTGCAGGATGGGGGTGGCGAAGACGTTGTCGACCACCAGCCGGGCGCCGGCCTTGTGGGCCAGCTCGGCCACCGCCGCGATGTCGATGATTTCCAGGGTCGGATTGGCCGGGGTCTCGATAAAGACGCAGGTAGCGGGCTGGGACAGGGCGGCGGCCCAGGCGGCCAGATCGGGGCCGTCGACGAACACCCGCTCGATGCCGAATTTGGGGCACAGCTCGTTGATGATCCACTGGCACGAGCCGAACAGGGCGCGCGACGCCACGATGCGGTCGCCGGCCTTCAACTGGCACATCAGGGCGGCATGCACCGCCGCCATGCCGGATGCGGTGGCGCGGCAGGCCTCGGCGCCCTCGATCTCGGCGAGGCGCTGTTCGAACATGGCCACGGTGGGGTTCTTGAAGCGGGAATAGACCATGCGGTCCAGGGTGCCGTCAAAGCTCTGCTCGGCCTCGGCGGCGCTGTCATAGACATAGCCCGAGGTCATGAACAGCGCCTCGGAGGTCTCGCAAAAGCCGGTACGGGTCAGGCCGCCGCGCACCGCGCGGGTGCGGGGACGCCAGCTGCGGGCTGCCTTGGGGGAAGTGTTGGAATCGCCGCTGCTCATATCGCCTCCTGAAAGTACAAAAGCCCCGCCCGTGGAAAGGGGGCCGGGGCTCTTCGGGGGAGCGCGCGAACCTCTTTAGCGGGTTGTTTAACGTGGCCGCAATCCGGTCGGACAAATCACCACGGTCCAAGTCATAGCGCCGGGGCCGGCGGGGCGTCAAGACTTGCGTTGTCCCCGCTTGGGGACTACCTATCATGCATGCAACCCGATATCTCCCACATCGAATCCTGGGTCTTCGACCTCGACAATACGCTGTATCCGGCGGCGTCGAGCCTGTTTCCCCAGATCGACATCCGCATGCGGCGCTTCATCGCCGACCGGCTGGCCTTGCCCATGGACGAGGCCTTCGCCCTGCAAAAACGCTATTATCGCGAATTCGGCACGACGTTGCGCGGCCTGATGCTGATGCACCGGATCGAGCCCGAGGCGTTCTTGTCTTTCGTCCACGACATCGATTGCACCGTGCTGGACGCCGCGCCCCGGCTGGATGTGGCGCTGGCGACGCTGCCGGGCCGCAAGCTGATCTTCACCAACGGCTCGGAGCGCCATGCCGAGAACGTGCTGGCGCGGCTTGGCGTCACCCGGCATTTCGAGGGAATCTTCGACATCCGGGCCGCCGGGTTCATCCCAAAGCCGCAGCCGGAATGCTACCGGATGATGGTGACGCGCCACGCCGTCGATCCCCGCTCGGCGCTGATGGTCGAAGACATTCACCGCAATCTGGCGCCGGCAGCGGCTATCGGCATGACTACGCTGTGGGTGCGCGAGGACAACCATCCCGATTCGGATGTGCTGAAGCAGGACGACGCCGACCTCTCCCATGTTCATCACATCACCGATGACCTGACGGCGTGGCTGGAGCGGGTGACGTCCCGCTAGCGCCGTTCCCTGAAGAACGCCCGCAGCAGCTCGGCCGCCCGGTTTTCGTCCATGCCGCCATAAACCTCGGGCCGGTGGTGGCAGGTGGAGTGGTCGAACACCTTGGGGCCGTGCTCGACGCCGCCGCTCTTGGGGTCGTAGGCGCCGAAATAGACCCGGCGCAGCTTGGCCAGCGAGATCACGGCGGCGCACATGGGGCAGGGCTCCAGGGTGACGTAGAGATCACAGCCTTCCAGCCGCCCGTTGCCGGCCTGGGCGGCGGCGCGGATCACCAGCATTTCGGCATGGGCGGAGGGGTCGCGCAGCTCCTCGACCCGGTTGCCGTCGGCGGCCAGCACCACGCCGTCCCTGACCAGCGCCGCGCCCACAGGCACCTCGCCGCGCTGGGCGGCGGCGGCGGCCTGCTCGAAGGCGATCTGCATGAACCCGTTCATGGCTCCGCTTTAGCATGGCTTCGCGCCGGCTGGAACTGTATAGGAAGGCATCGCAAAGCGATGCGAAGCGCGGGAGCGTTGAGCGACCTGGAGCTTTAGCGGAGTTCGCGCCCGGCGCTTGAGGGATCGACCAATAATGAGTTCCAAACCGATCATCGGCATTACCTTGGACAGCGAGAAGGCCGGCGGCTATTCCAAGATGCCGTGGTACGCCCTGCGCCAGAACTATTGCGAGACGGTGGTTGCCGCCGGCGGCGTGCCCGTCTTGCTGCCGCACGAGCCGGAATTGGCGGCGGCTTATCTCGACCTGATCGACGGGCTGATCGTCACCGGCGGAGCCTTCGACGTCGATCCGGCGCTGTTCGGGGCCGCCAGCCGCCACGCCACCGTGACCCTGAAGGCGCGGCGGACCGAATTCGAGATGGCCATCGTGCGGGGCGCGCTGGACCGCGACCTGCCGATTCTCGGCATCTGCGGCGGTCAGCAGTTGATGAACGTCGCCCTGGGTGGGACTCTGATCCAGCACATCCCCGACGAGATCGGCGACTGTCTGGCCCATGAACAGCCCAATCCCCGTACCGAACCCGGCCATGACGTGGATGTGGTGGCGGGCTCGAAGCTGGCCGCCATTGTCGGCGCGGCGCGGATCGCGGTCAACTCGGCCCATCATCAGGCGGTCAAGGCGGTGGCCCCCAACTGTGTGGTCGACGCCGTCGCCCCCGATGGGGTGATCGAGGGTATCGAGGACCCGACCCGGCGGTTTTGCATCGGGGTGCAGTGGCATCCCGAATACCATATCAGCCCGGCCGACGCCGCCCTGCTGCGGGCCTTCGTGGAGGCGTGTTCATGAGCGGGCATCCGGCGTTTGAGGGACAAAATAACCGACGAGCCGCAGGCTCGGAGTTGCGGCCAAGGGCCGGCGCGGCCCATGCCGCGTAGCCAAGGGCGCGGATGCGCCCGCCCGGCGTTTGAGGGACAAAATAACCGACGAGCCACCCGGCTCGGAGTTGTGGCCAAGGGCCGGCGCGGCCCATGCCGCGAGAGCCAAGGGCGCGGATGCGCCCGCCCGGCGTTTGAGGGACAAAATATATGACCGAAGAAAAGGGTGAGCGCATCGCCAAGCGGCTGGCCCGCGCCGGCCTGTGCTCGCGGCGCGATGCCGAGCGCTGGATCGCCGCCGGCCGCGTCGTGGTCAACGGCTCCAAGCTGGACAGCCCCGCCTGTGTGGTGACGGCCAGGGACATCGTGGTGGTGGACGGCCAGCCGCTGGGCGAGCCGGAACGCACCCGGCTATGGCGGTATCACAAGCCATCCGGGTTGGTGACCACCCATCGCGACCCCGAGGGTCGGCCGACCGTGTTCGATAAGCTGCCCGAGGGCATGTCCCGCGTGGTTTCGGTCGGGCGGCTCGACCTGAATTCCGAGGGTCTGCTGCTGCTGACCAATGATGGCGAGCTGGCGCGCAAGTTGGAGCTGCCTTCCAACAATTGGGTGCGCCGCTATCGGGTGCGGGTCCATGGCGAAGTTCAGGTCGAGGTCCTGGCCCGGCTGGAGCAGGGCATCACCATCGATGGCGCCGCCTATGGTTCGATCAAGGCCATCCTCGACCGCCAGCAGGGGGCCAATGCCTGGCTCACCGTCAGCCTGCGCGAGGGGAAGAATCGCGAAATCCGCCGGGTGATGGATTTCCTCGGCTGGCCGGTGACCCGGTTGATCCGCATCGCCTATGGCCCGTTCCAGCTGGGCACCTTGGACGAGGGCGCGGTGGAAGAGGTTCCGGGCAAGGTGCTGCGCGAGCAGATGGGCGAGGGCAAGGCGGTGCTGCACGCCAAGGCCGAGGAAAAGCCGGCCGGCGAGCGCGAGAAGGATCAGCGCGTCGCCGCCAAGGCCCGCAAGCAAAAGCTGGCCGACGATAAATACGCCGCCGAGGCCAAGAAGCAGGTGAAGCCCTATTACGCCGCCGACGGCACCAGGACCGAGGCCCCCGGCCGGGCGACAACCGATAGGGCAAAGCCCCATGCGCCTCGTCGCCGGACTCCATAAGGGCCGGCGGCTGGCCGCCCCGTCCGGCCGGGTCGCCCGTCCCACCGCCGACCGGGTGCGCCAGGCGCTGTTCGACATCCTGGCCCATACCGATCTGGTGGAACTGGAGGGCGCGGTGGTGGTCGACGCCTTCGCCGGTTCGGGGGCGCTGGGGCTGGAGGCGCTGTCGCGTGGCGCGGCCCATGCAAGTTTTCTCGAACTGAACCCGGAATCCCTGGCCGCCATCTACGCCAATGTCGCGGCGTTGGGCGAGGAGGGCCGTGCCAAGGTGATCCGCGCCGACGCCGCCAAGCCGCCCGCCGCGCCCGCTCCCTGCGCCCTGGCCTTCCTCGATCCGCCTTATCGTTCCGGGCTGGTGGGGCCGTGCCTCGCCGGCCTTGCCGCCAAGGGTTGGCTGGCCGGGGACGCGCTGGTGGTGGTCGAGGTGGCGGCGGACGAGGAGTTTGTCCCGCCCGCCGGCTTCGAGGAGGTGGACCGCCGCCGCCACGGCGCGGCTCAACTGGTGTTCGTGGTTTATCAGAGGACGTCATGATTTATTCCATCGTCTCCGCCGCGTTGTCCTTTGCCGCCCTGGCGGCGGTGCTGGTGTTGCTGCTGCGGCGGAAGGAAGACCTGTCCGAACGGCTGGAGCGGCTGGAGCGGGTCTTGCGCGACGAGGCGGGGCGCGGCCGCGACGAGGCCGCCACCCATGCCCGCCTGGGGCGCGAGGAGATCAGCGGCCTGATCCGCGTCTTTCAGGACGGCGCGGTGACCATGGCGGAAAAGAACCACACCGAGCTGCGCGTGTTGGTAGAGCAAAAGCTGGCGGAATTCCGCGCCGATCAGGCCGCTCAGGGCCGCAACCTGCGTGAGGAGGTCGCCACCGGCCTCAAGCAGCAGGGCGACAGCCTGACCAATACCTTGAAGGAGCGGCTGGAGACCGTCACCAAGGCGGTGACCGAGCAGACCCGCACCGTGGCGGAGCAGCTGGAAAAGCTGCGCGGCGAGAACACCGCCAAGCTGGAGCAGATGCGCCACACCGTGGACGAAAAGCTTCAGGGCACCTTGGAAAAGCGCCTGGGTGAATCGTTCAAGCTGGTCAGTGACCGGCTGGAGCAGGTTCATAAGGGCCTGGGCGAGATGCAAAGCCTCGCCAATGGCGTTGGCGACCTGAAACGGGTGCTCACCAACGTCAAGACCCGCGGTACCTGGGGCGAGGTCCAGCTGGGCAATCTGCTGGAGCAGATTTTTCGTCCCGATCAGTTCATGCGGGAAGCCAATTGTCGCAAGGGTAGCGCCGAGCGGGTGGACTACGCCATCCGTCTGCCGGGCAAGGGCGACGACGAGCCGGAGGTGCTGCTGCCCATCGACTCCAAATTCCCCAACGAGGATTACGAGCGGCTCCAGATGGCGGTGGAACGCGCCGATCCGGAGGCGGTGGAGACGGCCTCCAAGGCGCTGGAGGTTCGGGTCAAGAGCTTTGCCCGCGATATCCGCGACAAATACATCAATCCGCCCACCACCACCGACTTCGCCATCTTGTTCCTGCCCACCGAGGGCCTGTATGCCGAGGTGCTGCGCCGTCCCGGCCTGATGGACATGATTCAGCACGATTACAAGGTGGTGGCGGCGGGGCCGACCACCCTGGGGGCCATCCTCAACGCGGTTCAGATGGGCTTCAAGACCATGGCCATCGAAAAACGCTCCTCCGAGGTGTGGGAGATCCTGGGCGCGGTCAAGACCGAATTCGGCAAGTATGGCGATGTGCTCGACAAGGTGCAGAAGAAGTTGCAGGAAGCCTCGTCCAGCATCGACGCCGTCGCGGTTCGCCGCCGCGCCATCGACCGCCGCCTGCGCTCGGTCGAGGCTATTCCCGATACCGGCGTCGATGCCCTGCTGGCTATGGGGGCCGCCACCATCGAGGATACGGGCGAGGATTCCTGACGCTTACAACAGCCGCTTCAGCTCGTAGACCAGATCCAGCGCCTGCCGTGCCGTCATGTCGTCGGGGTTGACGCCCTTCAGGGTCTCCTCAACCACCGAGGGCTTGGGCAGGGCGGCCGGTTTGGGGCGGGCGGACATGGCGGCGAACAGGGGCAGGTCGTCGGCCAGCTTGGCCATGCCCGAGGCCTGATCCGACTTTTCCAGAATGCTCAGCACCTCTTCCGCCCGTCCGACCACGGCGGCGGGCAGACCGGCGAGGCGGGCCACATGGATGCCATAGGAGCGGTCGGCGGCGCCGGCGCCGACCTCGTGCATGAACACCACGTCGCCTTGCCACTCCTTCACCTTCATCATGTGGCAAGACAGCGAGTCCAGCTTGGAGGCCAGCCGGGTCAGCTCGTGATAATGGGTGGCGAACAGGGCGCGGCAGCGGTTGACCTCGTGCAGATGCTCGACCACCGCCCAGGCGATGGACAGGCCGTCGAAGGTGGCGGTGCCGCGCCCGATCTCGTCCAGGATCACCAGGGCGCGCGGCCCCGACTGGTTGAGGATGGCGGCGGTCTCCACCATCTCGACCATGAAGGTCGAGCGGCCGCGCGCCAGATCGTCGGCGGCCCCCACCCGCGAGAACAGCCGGTCGACCACGCCGAGATGGGCCGATTCCGCCGGTACGAACGATCCCATCTGGGCCAGCACCGCGATCAGGGCGTTCTGGCGCAGGAAGGTGCTTTTACCCGCCATGTTGGGGCCGGTGACCAGCCATAGCCGCTGGGCGTCCGACAGGTCGCAGTCATTGGCGACGAAGCTGCCGGCCTGGGCGGCCTCCAACGCCGCCTCGACCACCGGGTGGCGGCCGCCCTTGATGAAAAAGGCGTCGGTATCGTCCACGGAGGGGCGGGTCCAGCGCCGGGTCGCCGCCAGCAGGGCCAGGGCGCTGTTGGCGTCCAGGGTCGCCAGGGCGGTGGCGGCGCGGGCGATCTCGGGGGCGCGGGAGGTGACCTCGTTCACCAGATCGTTGAATAGTTCCTGCTCCAGGGCCAGGGCGCGATCGGCGCTGCCAGTGATCCTGGCAGCCAGTTCGATCAGGTCGGGCGTGGTGTAGCGGGCCGAGGTCGCCATGGTCTGGCGGTGGATGAAGGCGTCGCCCATCTTGTCGGCCTGACGGGCCGGCACTTCGATATGGTAGCCGATGATATTGTTGTGGCTGACCTTGAGGCTGGGGATGCCGGTCTCTTCCACATAGCGCAGTTGCAGGCGCATGGCCGCGCCCTTGCCCTCGTTGCGCAGGGCCTTGGTTTCGTCGAGGGCGGGGTGGTAGCCCTCGGCGATGAAGTTGCCGTCCCGCGCGTTAAGGGGCAGTTCGGGCGCCAGGGCGCGGGTCAGGCGATCCACCAGCGCCGAATGCTCGCCCAGGGCCACGGCGCAGTCGGCCAGGCCGGGCGGGGCGTCCAATGCCGGCTGACAGACCAGATTGCGCAAGGCCGGCACTTCGGCCAGACCGTCGCGGATGCTGGCCAGATCGCGCGGCCCGCCGCGTCCCAGGCTGAGGCGCGACAGGGCGCGCTCGATATCGGGGCAGCGTTTGAGGGAGTCGCGCAGGGCTCCGCGCACCCCGTCATGCTCGACGAAGAACGCCACCATGTCGAGGCGGCGGTCGATCTTGGCCGGGGCGGTCAGCGGCGCCGCCAGTTGCGCCGCCAGCAGCCGCGCCCCGGCTCCGGTGACGGTCCGGTCGATGGTCGCCAGCAGGGAGCCGCGCCGCTCGCCGGTCAGGGTCTCGGCCAGTTCCAGGTTGCGCCGCGTGGCGGCGTCGATCTCCATCACCGCGCCCTCGGTGAGGCGCTTTGGCGGTGACAGCCGGGGTAGTTTGCCCTTTTGGGTCAGCTCGATATAGTCGACCAGGGCGCCGCCGGCCGCCAGTTCGGCGCGCGAGAAGGCGCCGAAGCCGTCCAGGGCGCCGACGCCGTACAGCGCCTCCAGCCGGCGCTTGGCGTTCTCGGAATCGAACCGGGCAGAAGGCAACGGCGACAGTACGTTTTTCCACTCGGCCCAGACCTCGAACAGCGATTCGGCGCCGATCAGCCGGTCGCCGACCAGCAGCTCGCCGGGCGACAGTCGCGCCAGGGCGGCGGCCAGGGTCTTGGGCGACAGCGCCTGGGTCGAGAAATCGCCGGTCGAGACATCGATCCAGGCGAGGCCGAACCCACCCTGCGCCTCGGCCACCGCCGCCAGATAGTTATGGCTGCGGGAGTCCAGCAAGGTGTCCTCGGTCAGGGTGCCGGCGGTGATGATGCGGACCACGTCGCGGGCCACCACCGATTTCGAGCCGCGTTTCCTGGCCTCGGCCGGGTCTTCCATCTGCTCGCCGATGGCGACCTTGAAGCCCGAGCGCACCAGCTTGGCCAGATAGGCCTCGGCGGCGCGGACCGGCACGCCGCACATGACGATATCCTCGCCCAGATGCTTGCCGCGCTTGGTCAGCGCGATGTCGAGCGCCGCCGAGGCCTGGACGGCGTCATCAAAGAATAATTCATAGAAATCGCCCATGCGGTAGAACAGCAGGCAATCAGCGTGCGCCCGCTTGATGGCGAGATACTGCGCCATCATCGGGGTGGCGTCGTCCGGAATGGGGGGCTGGTGGGCGGTCACGGGCGGTCTGCTGCCTCAGGAAGGATGAATAGTCGGGCACACTATCATGGGTAAGGGCGGGTGCAAGGTCCACGCTCTTTTCCAGCCGGGTCGGCCTTTCGGAGCGAGGATTTGGCATCGAATCTCCGGATTCCGTAACATCCTGGTTCATGGATATCTCGGCGGAATCGACGCATCGGTGGTTCGGAATGTCATTGACCGCAAAATTGCCGCCGTTAAAGGCGGTGATCCTGGCGGAACTGTCACGCCGGCCCTAGGCAGCGTCGCCGCCATGGCGCACAATTGATGCCCCAGGCGATGACGAGGAGACCATCATGACCACCACCATTACTCAATCCCGCACCGCCGCCCTGCGTGAAGTCGTCGGCACCTTCGCCGATCGCGGCCAGTTCGAGACCGCCATCAGCGCCCTGCTGGAGGCCGGCATCCAACGGGATCGCCTGTCGGTGCTGACCTCGCACGATTCGCTGGAAGTGGCTGGCGGCAAGGCCCAGAAGTGGCGCGACGGCCTCGTCGCCCTGGTGGGCGAACTGAAATACGAAGGCCCCCTGGTGGCCGCCGGTCTGATCGCCTTGGCCGCCGGCCCGGTGGGCGTGGCGATCGCCGGATTGGTGGCGGCCGGCGTCGGCGGCGTCGCCTTGAAGGAATTGCTCGACGAGGTCGCCGCCATCCCGGATTCCGGCGACTTCGCCCGCGCCCTGGCCGCCGGCAGCGTCATCGTGTGGGTCAGCGTCGAGAGCCCGACCGAGGAAATCGCGGCCAGGGCGCTGCTGGACAAGACCGGAGGCACCAATATCCACATCTTCGAGCGCGCCATGGGCAAGCGTCACTGAGGACATTCATCCGACGGATTTCCGAGGGTGACGGCACAGGCGGGGCCGCGCTTTAATCGTCCAAGGCTATGACGGCAATAAACAGGGATGATACGAATCATGGCAGCGACCTTCAACACGCCCGCATCCGGCGGCGACGAGTCCAAGGCGATCGACGCGCTGGAGCGCGACACCTTGCTGATGCACGCCTCCGGGCGGCCCGGCAAGATCGAGATATGTCCGACCAAGCCGTTGGCCACCCAGCGCGACCTGTCGCTGGCTTATTCCCCCGGCGTGGCCTTTCCCTGCCTGCACATTGCCCGTGATCCGGCGCTGGCCTATGATTATACCGCCAAGGGCAATCTGGTGGCGGTGATTTCCAACGGCACCGCCGTGCTGGGTCTGGGCGATCTGGGGGCGCTGGCCAGCAAACCGGTGATGGAGGGTAAGGCGGTACTGTTCAAGCGGTTTGCCGACGTGGATTCCATCGATCTCGAAGTCGACACCAGGGATGTGGAGGAGTTCATCGGGGCGGTGCGCTATCTCGGTCCCAGCTTCGGCGGCATCAACCTCGAAGACATCAAGGCCCCCGAATGCTTCATCATCGAGCAGCGCCTGCGCGAGCTGATGCCGATTCCGGTGTTTCATGACGATCAGCACGGCACCGCCATCATCGCCGCCGCCGGCCTGATCAACGCCCTGGACCTTACCGGCCGCGACATTGCCAAGGTCAAGGTGGTGGTCAACGGCGCCGGGGCCGCCGGCATCGCTTGCCTCGAACTGATGAAGTGCCTGGGCGTGCGGCACGAGAACGCGCTGTTGTGCGACACCAAGGGCGTGATCTTCCAGGGCCGTACCGAAGGCATGAACCAGTGGAAGTCGGCCCATGCGGTGCCGACCAAGGCCCGCACCCTGGCCGAGGCGCTGGACGGCGCCGACGTGTTTCTGGGCCTGTCGGTCAAGGGCGCGGTGACGGCCGAGATGGTCGCCGCCATGGCCGCCAGGCCGATCATCTTCGCCATGGCCAATCCCGATCCCGAGATTACCCCGGAAGAGGTGAAGTCGGTGCGCGCCGACGCCATCGTCGCCACCGGCCGTTCCGACTATCCCAACCAGATCAACAACGTGCTGGGTTTCCCCTATATCTTTCGCGGTGCATTGGACGTGCGGGCCTCGACCATCAACGAGGCCATGAAGATGGCGGCCGCCCGCGCCATCGCCGCCCTGGCGCGCGAGGACGTGCCCGACGAGGTCGACGCCGCCTATTCCGGCCGCCGCCTGCGCTATGGGGCCGACTACATCATTCCGGTGCCGTTCGACCCCCGGCTGATCGCGGCGATTCCGCCGGCGGTGGCCAAGGCCGCTATGGATACCGGGGTGGCGCGCAAGCCCATCGTCGACATGGACGCCTATAAGCGCGAGCTGTCGGCCCGGCTCGACCCGACATCGAACAGCATGCAGGCCATCACCGAGGTGGTGAAGGCCAATCCCAAGCGGGTGGTGTTCGCCGAGGGCGAGGAGGAAAAGCAGATCCGCGCCGCCGTGGCCTTCAGCAATGCCGGCCTGGGTCATCCCATCCTGATCGGCCGGGAAGAGCGCATCCGCGCCACCATGAAGAATATCGGCCTGCCCGCCGCCGAATCCCTGGACATCGTCAATTCCCGGCTGTCGCCCCGGACCAGGCACTACACCGACATGCTGTACCAGCGTATGCAGCGCAAGGGGGCGCTGTATCGCGACGCCCAGCGTCTGGTCAATCAGGAGCGTAATATCTTTGCCGCCCTGATGGTCCAGGCCGGCGACGCCGACGCCATGGTGACCGGCCTGACCCGCAATTACTGGCAGGCGTTCGAGGAAATTCAAAAGGTGATCGATCCGACGCCGGGCGAACTGATGTTCGGCATGACGGTGTTCATCGCCAAGGGCAGGGTGGTGTTCGTCGCCGATACCACGGTGATGGAGACGCCGACTCCGGAACAGCTGGCCGATATCGCGGTGCAGACCGCCCACAAGGCCCGCCAGATGGGTCACGAGCCCCGCGTCGCCATGATCAGCTATTCCACCTTTGGCAATCCCAGTAACGACCGGGCCGAGCGGGTGCGGGAAGCGGTCGAGATCCTGGACCGTCGCAATGTGGACTTCGTCTATGACGGCGAGATGGGCGCCGATGTGGCGCTCGACCCCGAACTGCTGGGCCATTATCCGTTCTGCCGCCTGAAGGAGCCGGCCAATGTGCTGGTGATGCCCGGCCTCTACTCCGCCACCATCAGCTCGAAGCTGCTGCAAAAGTTGGGAGGCGCCAGCGTCATCGGCCCCATCCTGGTGGGCCTGTCCAAGCCGGTGCAGATCACCTCCATGGACGCCAGCGCCAACGATATCGTCAATATGGCGGTGCTGGCCTGCTATGATGCGACGAAGTAACCCATGACGCAGCGTGGCGTCGTTACCATCGGGCGGGTCGTTTCCGTGGCGGTGCTGCTGTCCAGTCCCTCCGGGGTCGTGCTGATGATTCTGGCGGCTGCCGGTCATCTGGCGCCCTGGCCGGCTTTCGCGGCCTGGGCGGCGGTGGCGGTGGCCCTGGCGGTGATGGTGCGTTCGCATCTCGGCGATCTGGACGCCTTGGCGCGGTGGATCCGCTCGCTGGCGCTGGGCGGCGAAGCGGGACCGCCGCCGGGGCGCGAGGACGCCACCCTGGCCGAGACCGTGGCCGCCGTCGGGGGCCTGCGCCGCACCTGGCAGCTTAAATCGGCCGAGTTGGCCGAATCGGCGCGGCGCAACGAAAGCCTGCTCGATAATCTGCCCGATCCACTGCTGCTGCTTGATCCGGCGCGCCGGGTGGTTCGGGCCAATCAGGCGGCGGCGCGGCTGTTCGGCCGCGATCTGGCGGGACGCGACATGGCGGCTTTTTTACGCGATCCGGGGGTGCTGGAGATCACCGAGGCGGTGTTGGCGGGGCAGGCGGCCTCGCGCGAGTGCGAGTTCACCCAGATGGTGCCGCTGGAACGGGTGTTCCTGGCGCGGGCCGAGCGGTTGGAGGGTCAGCCCGCCGATGGCGGCACCGCCATTCTCACTTTGCACGATCTGACCACGGTCAAGCGCATGGAGCGCATGCGGGCCGATTTCGTCGCCAATGCCAGTCACGAGCTGCGCACGCCGCTGGCGGCGCTGTCGGGGTTCATCGAAACCCTGCAAGGGCCGGCCCGCGACGACGAGGAGGCGCGTGGGAAGTTTCTTGGCATCATGGGCGAGCAGGCCGGCCGCATGAGCCGGCTGGTGGCCGATCTGCTGTCCTTGTCGCGCATCGAGCTGAACGAGCACACCGCTCCGGGCGAGCGGGTCGATCTCGGCCGGCTGGTCGCCGTCGCCGCCGAGGCGCTGAAGCCGCTGGCTCAGGCCAGGGGCATGACCATCGCTCTCGACCTCGATCCCGGGCTGGCGGCGGTGATGGCCCAGCCCGACGATCTGGCCCAGGTGTTTCAGAACCTGCTGGACAATGCCGTCAAATACGGCCGCGACGATACCGTGATCGAGGTTCGCGCCGCCGCCGCCGTCGAATTGCCGCGCGCCGCCGGCTCGTTGCTGCGCTCCGACCCGGTGGTCCGGGTTTCGATCCGCGATCACGGAGACGGTATCGCCAAGGAGCATCTGCCCCGCCTGACCGAGCGGTTCTACCGGGTCGATACCGCCCGGTCGCGCAAGATGGGCGGCACCGGCCTGGGGCTGGCCATCGTCAAGCACATCGTCAACCGCCATCGCGGCCTGCTGACCATCGACAGCACCGTCGGCGAGGGCACGACCTTCACGGTCTGGCTTCCCGCCGCACCAGGCTGAAGAACACCGCCATGGCCGCTGCGCCCAGTACCGCCATGGCGGTGGCCATGGGGCGGGCGCTGCCGTCGAACACCAGGCCGGCGACCCAGCCGATCGCCGCCCCGCCCGCCATCTGGGTGAAGCCGACTCCGGCCGAGGCGGTGCCGGCCATGTGGGGGAACGGCGCGATGGCCCCGGCGGTGGCGTTGGGCAGCACCAGGGCGCCGAACGAGAAGAACAGCATCACCGGAACCATCACCGAGGCGACTCCGGCAAGTCCCGGCTGGGGAAAGCCGGCCCAGGCCAGACCGGCCATCAGGCTGCCGGCGATGGTGCAGCCGGTGACGCCGATTCCGACCATGCGCTCGATTCCGACCCGGTGGGTGACGCGGGCCGCGATGAAGCCGCCGATGATGTAGCCCACCGAGGCCATGGAGAAGCCCAGGCCGAAATATTGCGGCGGCACCCCCAAGGTGTCGATCAGCACGAAGGATGCGCTGGACAGATAGATGAAGACGCCGCCGAAGATCATGGTGACGGTCAGGACATAGCCGATGAAGGTGCGGTCGCGCAGCAGGGCTCCGTAGTTTTCCAGCATGCGGCCGAGGTCCAGCGCGGTGGGGTCGGGCTGTTGATTGGTTTCGCCCAGCAGCCGCCAGACCATGACCAGCAAAATTACTCCGAACAGGGCCAGCAGCAGGAAGTTGGAGCGCCAGCCGAACCAGATATGGAACCAGCCGCCGATGGTGGGGGCCACCAGCGGCGCCAGCGCCATGGCCGAGGCCATGTAGCTCATCACCTTGGCCGCCTGCTCGCGCGGGAAGATGTCGCGCACCACGGCGCGGCT
Source organism: Phaeospirillum sp. (assembly GCA_030651575.1). Taxonomy (GTDB): domain Bacteria; phylum Pseudomonadota; class Alphaproteobacteria; order Rhodospirillales; family Magnetospirillaceae; genus Phaeospirillum. The sequence continues at coordinate 41,686 of JAUSFB010000065.1, read as the reverse complement.
GACCACTGGGCCGCAACAGGCCCCCAGCGCCTGGACGAAACGGCCGGCGATCAGGGTCTCGATGGTGGGGGCGACGACGCAGAACAGGCTGGCCACCACATACAGCACCACGCCGCCCATGATGACGCGGCGGCGGCCGAAACGGTCCGATAGCGGGCCATAGCCCAACTGCATCACGGCAAAGCCGATCACGAAGGCCGACAGAGTCATCTGGACCATGGTGGTGTCGGTTTTGAGGTCGCGCGCCATGTCGGGCAGCGAGGCCAGATAGAGATCGGTGCAGACCGGTCCGAACGCCACCAGCAGGGTCAGCAGCACCGCCAGGGTGCGGGTGGGGGTGATGGGGGTCATGCGGACAATCCATATCGGTGCAGGCCGGGGCCGTGCGATTTCAGCCAGGAGCGGGCAGGCTTCGGGTCGCCGGTCAGGGTTTCGACCAGTCGCCAGAAACCGGGGCCGTGATTCATTTCGGCCAGATGGGCCACTTCATGGGCGACGACGTAGTCCAAGATCCAGGCCGGGGCCAGGATCAGCCGCCACGAGAACGACAAATCGCCAGCAGCGGTGCACGAGCCCCAGCGCGAGCGCGTGTCGCGCACGCTCACCCGGTTGACCCGGCGGCCGATACCCTCCGCCAGGATGCGCGAGCGGTGGGCCAGCACCAGCCGGGCTTCATCGCGCAGAAAGCTTTCGACCCGTCGCGCCACATGCTCCGCGCCGCCCGATACGTTGATCCGTCCCTCCTCGGCCCAGACGCCGCGTCGGGCGGTGGGCTGGTGGCTGATGGTGTGGGCGATGCCCATGAAGGGCAGTTCGACGCCGGGAGCCAGGGCGATCCGCTCGGGCGTCGCGTCCAGCCGGCCGGCGATCCAGTCCCGCTGGTGATGGGCAAAGCGTTCGGCCTCGGCCAGCGGAACCCCCATCGGCACCACCACCACCACTCCGCCGGGGGTCATGCGCAGGCTCATGCGGCGAGCGGTGCCCGACCGGCGGACCGCCATCACCAACTCACGACCGGCGATATCAAGGCGAAGCGAGGTGCTCATGCCTCGGTCATAGCGCGGTAGGACCAGTGAAAACAACTTTTATAAAGGTCGCAAGTGCCGGGTGGGCCGCGTCCGCAGCCCTTGCCCCCGCATCTTTGGTCTGCGACAGTCGCCGGCATGATCGAAATTCCATCCCGCACCCCGGCCGTGATGCTGCAAGGCACCGGCTCCGACGTGGGCAAGTCGCTGTTGGCCGCCGGGCTGTGCCGGCTGTTCAGCCGGCGCGGTCTGCGCGTGCTGCCGTTCAAGCCGCAGAACATGTCCAACAACGCCGCCGTTACCGAGGATGGCGGCGAGATCGGCCGCGCCCAGGCGTTGCAGGCCCGCGCCTGCGGGGTGCGGCCGCGCTCCGACATGAATCCGGTGCTGTTGAAGCCGCAAAGCGAGACCGGAGCTCAGGTGGTGGTCCAGGGCAAGGTCATCGCCTCCGCCACGGCGCGCGACTATCACGCCTTGAAGCCGTCATTGCTGCCCAGGGTGCTGGAAAGCTATGGGCGGTTGGAAGCCGCCGCCGACCTGATGGTGATCGAAGGGGCCGGCAGCGCCGCCGAGGTCAATCTTCGCGCCGCCGACATCGCCAATATGGGCTTTGCCGAGGCCGCCGACGTGCCGGTGGTGCTGGTGGCCGATATCGACCGGGGCGGCGTCATCGCCGCCATCGTCGGCACCCATGCCCTGTTGCCGCAATCCGAGCGGGCGCGCCTGATGGGCTATGTCATCAACCGCTTTCGCGGCGACCCCGCCCTGTTCGCCCCGGCGGTGGAGATCATCCGGGCCCATACCGGCCTCGTCTGCCTCGGCGTCATTCCCTGGTTCGCCGACGCCGCCTTGCTGCCGGCCGAGGACGCGGCATCCCTGACCGGTCGGTCTAGTGGGGGAGAGGGCATCCGCATTGCCATTCCCCGGCTGTCGCGCATCGCCAATTTCGATGATTTCGACCCGCTGGCGGCCGAGCCCGATGTGCGGCTCGACATGGTGGCGCCGGGGCGGCCGCTGCCCCTTGACGCCGACCTGATCATCCTGCCCGGCTCGAAATCCACCATCGCCGATCTGGATTTCCTGCGCCAGCAGGGTTGGGACATCGATCTCAAGGCCCATCTGCGGCGGGGCGGTCGGGTATTGGGCATCTGCGCCGGCTATCAGATGCTGGGGCAAAGCATCGCCGATCCGTTGGGGGTGGAAGGTCCGGCCGGTTCGGTGGCGAGCGGCCTGGGGCTGTTGGCGGTGGACACGGTGATGGCCGGCGACAAGGTGCTGACCGAGGTTTCCGGCCTGGATGCCGAGGGCGTCGCGGTCCGGGGCTACGAGATGCATATGGGCCGCACCACCGGCCCCGATGCGGCGCGGCCCATGCTGACCCTGGGTGGCGCGCCCGATGGCGCGATGTCGCGCGACGGCTTGGTTTCGGGGTGTTACCTGCACGGCCTGTTCGCCTCGGACACCTTCCGCGCCGGGCTGTTGGCCGGACTGCGTCCTGGTCGGGGGGCTGGCCTGGCCTATGAGACTCTGGTGGACGATGTGCTGGATCGGTTGGCCGACCATCTGGAGCGGCATGTCGAGATTGATCGGCTGTGGCGGATCGCTACTCGTCCGGGGTGAGCGCCGGCGGAATCCTGCTGTTCAGCGCGGTCTGAAAGGCGTCGTGGTTCGGCGCGCCCGGCAGTTGGATGCCGCGCAACTCCATCTCCGAACTCAGATCGGCCTGTTCGTGCATCAGGTCCGGATCGCCGGGGCAGATCAGGCTGCATTGCCGCGAGATGCTCCAACTGCGCAGCAAGAGGTCGTCGGACAAGCGGCCATAGCACCGGCCACGCCCGATATAGTCGTTGTGGCGTCGGATTTTGCCGTCATCCAGCCATGACGCGATGCGCGCCGGCATGGGATCGTCTGGGTTGGCCATGAGCACATCCGGAGTCGTCCGCTACGGCGACTATAGCCTAAGTTTGGGATTGCAGCCAGAGCACCAGAATCACCGCCCCAGTATTCAGGACGCAGGCGACGGTGAACAGATGCAAGGCCCGGTGGATGTCGGTAATGCCGGCCCGTGCGCGGCCCGATCCGATCCATTTTTCATCCACCACCAGACCGGGATATTTGCGCGGCCCCCCCAGGGCCAGACCCAGCGCGCCGGCGGCGGCGGCCTCGGGCCAGCCGGAATTGGGTGAGCGGTGGTGGCGGGCATCGGCGATCATGGTCGTCAGCGCCGCCACCGGCTTGCCCTTGGGCACGAAGGGCGCGGCCAGCGCCAGCATCAGGCCGGCCAGCCGGGCGGGGACCAGATTCAACAGATCGTCCAGCCGGGCCGAGGCCATGCCGAAGGCGCGGTACCTGTCGTTGCGGTAGCCGACCATGCTGTCCAGGGTATTGGTCGTCTTGTACAGCATCAGGCCGGGCAGCCCCGCCACGGCGTACCAGAACACCGGCGCCACCACCCCGTCGGCGAAGTTCTCGGCGAGGCTTTCGATGGCGGCGCGAGCCACGCCGTATTCGTCCAGCGACTGGGGGTCGCGGCCGACGATGCGCGACACCGCGTAGCGTCCGGCCTCGATCCCGTTGGCGGCCAGCGCCACCGCCACGTCGTGGACATGCTCGAACAGCGAGCGTTGGGCCAGCAGGGTGGCGGCGATGAAGACCTCGACCAGCCAGAAATGAGGCAGGGCGCGGGCCAGGAAGGCGATCGCTCCGCCAATGGCCACGGCCAGCGCCGACATGCCGAGCGCCAGCATGATTCCGCGCCACCGGCGATCCCGGTCCGAGCGTTCCGGCTTGTTCAATCGCTTGTCCAGCAGCGCGATGGTGCGGCCGATCATCACCACCGGATGGGGGATCAGATGGAACAGCCAGCCCATTTCGCCCAATGCCGCGTCCAGGGCAATGGCCATGAACAGCAGCAGCAGCGGGTCGGGCGCATGGCCAAAATGCATGAACAAGGGAAACATGGCGTCAAAATGGGCCGTGGGCATTCGTCCGTCAACCAGCCCATTGTTTCCCCGATACTGCGATGCCATCTTTGCGGCAGGACTTCAGCCGGGGAGTGATGGCGATGGACGATCATGTGAAGAGCCTGCGGCCCAATATGGATATGACCCGGCGCGGTTTCGTGTCGGCGGCGGTGCTGGCGACTGGTTACGCACTGGCGGTCAGTCCGGCCGAAGCCACCGCCATCGCCACGGACACCAGCGGCCTGTCGGCCGGGGTGGTGATGATTCCCGTCGATGGCGGCACGGCCATGCCGGCCTATGCCGCCATGCCGGCGACCAAGGGGCCGTTTCCCACCGTGCTGGTGGTTCAGGAAATCTTTGGCGTTCACGAGCATATCCGCGATATCTGCCGCCGGCTGGCCAAGCTGGGCTATCTGGCGATCGCCCCGGAGCTGTATTTCCGCCAGGGCGATCCCTCGGTGATCCCGGCCATTCCCACCATCTTGTCTTCCATCGTCTCCAAGGTGCCCGATGTCCAGGTGTTGTCGGATCTGGACTTCTGCGCCGCCTGGGTGGCCGGCAATGGCGGTGACCCGGCGCGGCTCGGCATCACCGGCTTTTGCTGGGGCGGGCGTGTCGCCTGGCTGTACGCCGCCCATAATCCCAACCTCAAGGCGGCGGTGGCGTGGTACGGCAAGCTGACCGGCGATGTTTCGGCCATGACTCCAAAGCATCCGGTCGATGTGGCGGCAGAGCTGAAGGCTCCGGTGTTGGGCCTTTATGGCGGCGCCGATCAGGGCATTCCGCAAGATACGGTGGAAAAGATGCGGTCGGCGGTGAAGCTGGCCAGGGTGCCGGTGGAGATCAAGGTCTACCCCGACGTTTCGCACGCCTTTCACGCCGATTACCGCCCGTCCTACCGCGAAGCGCCGGCCAGGGACGGTTGGGGCAGGTTGCAGGCGTGGTTGAAGGATAATCTGTAGCCGCCGCGCGAGGGCGCTTTGCGGTTCAGCACGCGATCCGCTCGATCAGGCCGGCCCTCAGGATGAACACCGCGTCCTGGGGGCTGTCGCCGCGCATGGCCTCGTCCGGGTCCTGGCCGAGATAGAGTCCGCGCAGCACCCGGCCGGCGATGCCGTGGCTGACCACCACCAGTTTGTCCCCCGCCGGAATATCGGCCAGCCAGGAAGCCAGCCGGGTGGCGACCGCGGCATGGCTTTCGCCGTCGGGGCTGCGGAAGACCCAGTGGCCGAGGCCGCTTCCGCCGCTTGCCTCGGGCGGCAATTCGGCTTTAAGCCGGCCGGACAGGCTGCCGGTGTCCACTTCCTTGAGGCGATGATCGAAGGTGGCGGTCGAGGCGTCGAGGCCGGCGATCTCGCACAGGATGCCGGTGGTCTGGGCGCAGCGGCCCAGCGGGCTCGACACCACCCGCCAGTCCCGGCCATCCGTGATCAGCCGGCGAATGACAAGGCCGTAGCGACAGGCCTGTTCGGTTCCCCGAATGGTCAGCGGCGAGTCCTGGTGGCCCTGGACGCGGCCCTCCAGGTTGAAGGCGGTCTCGCCGTGGCGAACCAGAATGATGGTGGGCATGATCACGGCGCGCGATTGTTCTCGACGGTCAAGGAATCCCACGCCCGCCAGGGAGTTGTCCCCGGCGGGCGTGGACAGTGCCCTATCCCCGCAGCTCGCCGCCGGTGGCCTTGGCGACTGCCTGGACGATCCTGGCGCCGACCGCCTCGATTTCCTCGTCGGTCAGGGTCTTTTCCACCGGTTGCAGGGTCACGGTGATGGCCAGCGACTTCTTGCCCGCCGCCATCTTGTCGCCTTCGTAGAGGTCGAACACCGTCACATCGGCGACCAGGGCCTTGTCGACGCCCCTGGCGGCGCGGACCACCGCATCGGCGGAGACGGCGCTGTCCAGGGTGAAAGCGAAGTCGCGCTCCAACGGCTGGAAGGCCGAAGCCTTCAGCAGCGGCCGGGCCTTGGTGGCCTTGGTCTTGGCCGGCGGCAGGGCCTCCAGGAACAGCTCGAAGCCGACCACCGGTCCCTTGACGTCGAGGTTGCCCAGGATGCCGGGGTGGATCTCGCCGAACAGGGCGATCAGCTTGTTGCCCAGCTTCAGCGAGCCGGAGCGGCCGGGGTGGTACCAGCCCGGCGCCTCGGCCACCACTTGCAGCGAGTCGGGATTGGCCCCGGCGGCGGCGATGGCGGCGATGGCGTCGGCCTTGGCGTCGAAGGCGTCCACCGGGCGGGCGGATTCGGCCCAGTGGCGGCCACGGGCCTTGCCGGCGCGGATGCCGGCGGCGATCTGGCGCTGTTGACCGGGCTCGGGACCGTCGAATTGCGGCCCGATCTCGAACAGGCCGAGGTCGCGTATGCCGCGATCGGCATTGCGGCCCGTCGCCGCGATCAGGTTGGGCAGCACCGAGGGACGCATGACGTCCAGATCGCTGGAGATGGGATTGGCCAGATGCATCTCGGGCTGACCGCCGCCGAATAGTTTGGCCTGGGCCTCGGGCAGGAACGACCAGGTGACGGTTTCCACCAGTCCGCGCGAGGCCAGCTGACGCCGCACCCAACCGCCCCGGCGCTGACCGGCGGTCAGGATCGGCTTTGGCATGGGCGAGCGTGGCAGCGGCACCGACGGAATGTTGTCATAGCCGTTGACCCGGATGATTTCCTCTACCAGATCGTGCTCGGCGGTGATGTCGCCGCGCCAGGACGGCGGATTGATCAGCAGGCCGTCATCGTGCTCGGCGACGGCGCAGCCGAGATCGTTGAGGATGGCTTCCTGGCGGGCGGTCTGGACCTCGACGCCGCCCAGAGCCGCGACCCGTTCGGGCCGCAGCACGATGGATTTCTGCCAGTCGGGCTCGGTGCCGGCGATCACCGGTTCCGAGGCCTCGCCACCGCACAGATCGATGATCATGCGGGTGGCCAGCTCCATGGCCGGCACCACGAAGGCGGGATCGACGCCGCGTTCGAAGCGGAAGCGGGCGTCGGACAGGATTTCCAGCTTGCGGCCGGTGGCGGCGGTGCGGATGGGATCGAAATAGGCGGCTTCCAGGAAGACCTCGGTGGTGGCCTCGGTGCAGCCGGAATGCTCGCCGCCGATGATGCCGGCCAGACCCTCGGGGCCGGCATCATCGGCGATCACCGTCATACCCTCTTCCAGGGCGTAGGTCTTGCCGTTCAGCGCCGCCAGGGTCTCGCCCGCTCTGGCCGGCCGGGCGCGGATGTCGCCCTTGACCTTGGCGGCGTCAAAGACGTGCAGCGGCCGGCTGAGGTCGTAGGTGAAGAAGTTGGTGATGTCCACCAGCACCGAAATGGGCCGCAGGCCGATGGCGGTCAGGCGGTCCTTCAGCCATTGCGGGCTGTCGCCGTTCCGGACGCCGCGAATATGGCGGCCGGCGAAGAGCGGGCAGGCGTTGGCGGTCTCGGCCTCGAACTCCAGGCGGACGCCAATGGGGCTCTTGAAGGCGCCGGGTACCGGCTCGACCTTCAGCGGCTTCAGGCTGCCGAGGCCGAAGGCGGCGAGGTCGCGGGCGACGCCGCGCACGCCCAGGCAATCGGCCCGGTTGGGGGTGACCGAGATTTCGATCATGGGGTCGAAGCTCATGACGTCGAGCAGTCTGACGCCGGGGTCAAGGTCGGCGGCCAGCTCGGCGATGCCGTCATGGTCCTCGCCCAGCTTCAACTCGCGCCACGAACACATCATGCCCTGGCTTTCGACGCCCCGGACATTGCCCTTCTTGAGGACTTCGCCGTTATGGGGAATCAAGGTGCCGGGCAGCGCCAGTATCACCTTGAGCCCGACCCGCGCGTTGGGAGCGCCGCACACCACCTGGATGGCGCCGTTGCCGGTGTCGACCGTGCACAGTTGCAGCTTGTCGGCATTGGGGTGCCTGTCGGCGGCGAGGACATGGCCGACGATGAAGCCGTCCAGCTGCTTGGCCGGATCATGGATGCCTTCGACCTCCAGGCCGATGGCGGTCAGACCGGTTTCGATCTGATCCAGGGTGGCGGTGGTCTCAAGGTGATCCTTGAGCCAGGCGAAGGTGAACTTCATCGGGTCAACCCTCCCGAAAGCGTGGGGACATCCAGCGGGACGAAGCCGTAATGCTTCAGCCAGCGCAGGTCGGAGTCGAAGAAGGTGCGCAGATCGGGGATGCCGTATTTCAGCATGGCGACCCGCTCGACGCCCATGCCAAAGGCGAAACCCTGGTAGCGGTCGGGGTCGATGCCGCAATTGCGCAGCACATTGGGGTGCACCATGCCGCAGCCCAGGATTTCCAGCCAGCCGGCGCCGGGGCCGATCTTCAACTCGCCGCCCTCGCGCGAACAGCCGATATCGACCTCGGCCGAGGGTTCCGTGAAAGGAAAGAAGCTGGGGCGAAAGCGCACCGGCACGTCGTCGACCTCGAAATAGGCGCGCACGAACTCGATCAGGCAGCCCTTGAGGTGACCCATATGGGTGGCCTCGTCGATCACCAGCCCTTCGACCTGATGGAACATGGGGGTGTGTGTCATATCGGAGTCGCAACGATAGGTGCGGCCCGGCACCAGCACCCGGATCGGCGGCTTGCCGCTCAACATGGTGCGGATTTGCACCGGCGAGGTGTGGGTGCGCAGCAGATGACGGCCGCCTTCGGGCCGCTCGCCGAAATAAAAGGTGTCGTGCATCTGGCGGGCCGGATGCTCGGGCGGGATGTTCAGCGCCGTGAAGTTGTGGAAGTCGTCCTCGATATCGGGGCCTTCCGCCACGGTAAAGCCCATCTGGGCGAAGATGGCGGTGATTTCCTCGATGGTCTGGCTGATGGGGTGGATGCGGCCCTGGGCATCGGGGCGCGCCGGCAGGGCGACATCGATTCGTTCACGCAACAGTCTGGCGTCCAGCACCTTGGCGTCCAGCACGGCCTTGGCGGCGTCCAGCGCGGCGGCGACTTCGTCGCGCACCGCGTTCAGCGTGGCGCCGGCGGCCTTGCGCTCGTCGGGGCTCATGGCGCCCAAGGCCTTCATCAGGCCCGAAATGGTTCCCTTCTTGCCGAGGGCGGCGACACGGGCGGCGTCCAACTGCTCCGGAGTGGTGGCCGCCGTGACGGAGGCCAGTGCTTCGGCGCGGATCTTATCGAGGTCCTGCATGGGTTTGTCCTATCCCCTGGAACAGGAAAAGGGGCCGCCCCAAACGGGCCGGCCCCTCTCCATCACTTCGCTTCCGTAAGGAAGTCCTACTGGAGGGCGGCCTGGGCCTTGTCCACCAGCGACTTGAACGCTTCCGGCTCGCGGATGGCGATGTCGGACAGCACCTTGCGGTCGAGCGCGATGTTGGCCTTCTTCAGGCCGTCCATGAAGCGCGAATAGACCATGCCATGGGCACGGGCGCCGGCGTTGATGCGCTGGATCCACAGGGCGCGGAAATTACGCTTCTTGGCGCGACGATCGCGGTAGGCGTAACGCAGCGCCTTCTCGACCTTCTGAATCGCGATACGAAAGCAGGTCGACGAACGGCCGCGATAGCCCTTGGCGAGCTTGAGAATCTTCTTGTGACGGGCGTGAGTGGTCACGCCCCGCTTGACGCGAGCCATGGATCAGCCTCCGTTCGGCAGGTAGAACTTCTTGACGTTGTCGCTGTCGGTCTTGAACAGCATGAAGGTGCCGCGCGCCTGGCGCTTCATCTTCGACGTCTTGGCGCTCAGGCAGTGGCGCTTGAACGCGACGTTGCCCTTTACCTTTCCGGTGCCGGTGAGCTTGAACCGCTTCTTGGCGGAGCTCTTGGTCTTCATCTTGGGCATTTTCGCTTATCCTTGATCTTGAAGTGTCTCAGCGAGCACGAATGGCAAGGCAGCCCTAACAGCCTTGTTCATTCAGGAAGGGGACGCTTATAGCCTGGGGTAAATCCGATTGCAAGGGGCGGCGACGTTGAATCGGAATCAGGCTGTGACGCTGCAATAGCGCGCCACCTCGTCCAGCAGCTTGCGGATGGAAATCGGCTTGGTGATCACTTGCTCGAAGCCTTCGGCCAGGAAGCCGGCCACCGAATCGGGGTCGGCGAAGGCGGTCACCGCCACCACCGGAACCTTGCTGGTGCGGGCGTCGGCTTTCAGCAGCTTCAGCAGGTCCACCCCGGAATATTTGGGCAGCTGGATATCCATCAAGATGACCGCCGCCCCGCTGGATGCGGTCAGATCGACCAAGCCGTCGCCATCGGAGGATTTGACCGTGGCATAGCCGGCAATGCTGAGCGCCTGCTCCAGCAGTTTCATGTTCATCGCGTTGTCTTCGACGATGACGACGGTTCCCGTCATAGTCCCCATCCCTTCACTGTTGTCTCGCCCCGATCGGGTGAAACTTACCGATGCCTCTTGTATTATATCCAGCAACGAACGTGGTAAAATCTTCAACTTGGAGTGGGCGACCGATCAGGTAGCCCTGGATTTCGTCGCAGCCATGGCTGGCCAGCAGCGCCGCCTGACTCTCGGTCTCGACACCCTCGGCGATGGTCTTCAGCGCCAGCGAATGGGCCAGCGAAATGATGGCGTTGACGATGACGCGGCTGTCTTCGTCCTGGTCCAGGTCGCGCACGAAGGCGCGGTCGATCTTGACCGTATTGATGGGGAAGCGTTTGAGATAGGCCAGCGACGAATAGCCGGTGCCGAAATCGTCGATGGACAGGGTGACGCCCAGTTTGGCCAGGGCGCGCAGCATTTTCAGCGTCCCCTCGCCATCGGCCATCAGCATGCTTTCGGTCAGTTCCAGGTCGAGGTTCCGGGCGTTCACCCCCGCTTCGGCGATGGCCTCGGCGACAATGGCGGGCAGATCCTGCTCGCGGAACTGGCGGCCGGAGACGTTGACCCCCAGGCGGAAGTCCTTGCTCACCAGGCGCTTGTCGTTCCACTGGCGCAGATGGGCGCAGGCGGATTGCAAGACCCAGGTCCCCATGGGGACGATCAGGCCGGTTTCCTCGGCGACGGGAATGAACTTGTCCGGCGAGATGATGCCCAGCTCGGGATGACGCCAGCGGATCAGGGCCTCGGCCCCCACCAGCCGGTAATTGCCGAGGTCGATCTGCGGCTGGAAGAACAGCTCGAACTGACCGGCCTTGAGCGCGGCCTTGATCGAGCGTTCCAGGGTCAGGCGCTCGGTCACCGCATAGGACATGGCGGTGTCGAAGAACCCCAGCCGTTCGTCCACCTGACGCTTGACCGAATGCAGCGCCATTTCGGCGTTGCGCAGCAGGTCCAACGCGTCCTCGCCGTCGCGGGGATAGATCGACACGCCCATATCCACTGGAATGACCAGTTCGGAACCATGCACCATATACGGCTTGGCGAGGATTTCGCGGATATGCTCGACCGCCGCCGAAACCGCGCCCAGGTCGCCTAACTGCGCCAGCACCACCGCGAACTCGTCGCCGGCCAGCCGCGCCGCCGTGCCGGTGGTCCCGACCCCCTGCGCCAGCCGCCGCGCGGTCTCGCGCAGCAAGGTGTTGCCGGCGTCGTGGCCCAGCGAGTCGTTGATGGTGGTAAAGCCGTCCAGGTCGATGGTCAGAATCGCCACATGCTGGCGGCTGGCCCGCGCCATGGCCACGGCTTGTCCCAGACGGTCGGACAGCAGGGCGCGGTTGGGCAGGTCGGTCAGCGAATCGTGATTGGCGAGATAGGCGACGCGCTGGGCCAGCTGCTTGTTTTCGGTCAGATCCCGGATGGTGCCGGTGAACAGCCGGCGCTTTTCCACCCGCAGTTCCGAGATGGAGAGATGGACCGGGAAGGCCGATCCGTCCTTGCGCCTGCCCAGGACCTCGCGGCCGACCCCGATGATGGCGCCGACCCCCGTCGCGAGGTAGTTCTTGATATAGGCGTCATGCCGGCCGGCATCGGGCTCGGGCATCAGGATCGAGACATTGGCGCCGACCACTTCCGACAGCGAAAAGCCAAAGATCCGCTCTACCGACAGGTTGGCGTTCAAGATGGTGCCATCTTCGTCGATGGTGATGATGCCGTCCAGCACGGTGTCCATGATGGCGCGGATGCGGTGTTCGCGTGCCGCCACCGCCCGCATGGCGGCGGTCACCTCGGTGGTGTCGCGGCCCACCAGCAGGGTGGCGTTCTGGTTCTCGCGGCGCAGCGGCACCGCCGACAGCTCGACGTCGCGGACCCGTCCGGCGAAGGTCACCACCTTGACCGGCACCGGGTGGCCTTCCTCGTACAAGGTGTCGAGCCCGCTGTCGAAGATCGAACGGTAGTCGGGATGGATGAACTCGGTGATGTGCTTGCCCTCGCACGCGCTTGACGAGGGGGCGCGCAGCATGCCGAGGCCGGCGGCGTTGATGCGTTCGATAACGCCGTCGACGCAGACGCAGATCAGGTCGGGCGACAGCTCCACCAGATCGCGGTACGACACCTCGTCCTTCAGCAGCGCCGATTCCAGCATGGATACGTCGGTGATGCGGTCGAGCAGCTTCAGGATCTGGCTGCCGGAGTTGAGGATGGAGTCGGCGTATTCGCGGTAGCCTGCCGGCAGCATCGGCCCCAGCATCTCGGACGACATCATCTCGGAAAAGCCGATGACGTCGTTCAGCGGGGTGCGGATGTCGCGGCTCATGCGGCCCATGAAGTCGGTCTTGGCCCGGTTGGCGAAGTCGGCTTCTTCCTTGGCCTCGGCCAATTTGGCGGCGGCGGCCCGCGCCGAGGTGATATCGCGCGAGAACATGGCGCAGCGATGTTCGCCAGGGGCGATCCCCATCACCGCCAACAGGCGGTTGGCGAACCAATGCAGGCCGTCGGTATCCTCGAATTCGACGGTCTGGCCGGTCTCCAGCGCCTGGAGCAGGTAAGCGTGGCGGTGCGCCACCAGACTGGGCGGCAGTAACTCGAAGATCGAATAGCCGATCAGGTCGGTCAGCGAGCGGTCGAAATACTGCTCGGCCTCGGCGTTGAGGGTCAAGATGACGCCGTTCGAGTCCAGCAGCAGGGCGACGTCGTGGCTGGCGTCCAGCAACGCCTGGGCGGTCCGGTGTGAGGCCTCCAGCGCGCTGCGGGCGTGCTGACGCTCCATGGCGTGGCGGATGACCCGTGGCAGCACGGTCATACCGGCCTCGGACTTGACCACATAGTCCTGGGCTCCGGCCCGGATGGCTTCCTGGGCCACCCGCTCGTCATCCAGGCTGGTCAGGACCACCAGGGTCTTGTCGGGAGCCCAGGCCTTGAGCGATAGAACCGACTCGATTCCAGAGGCGTCGGGCAGTCCCAGGTCGGACAGAATGCAGTCGAAATCATCAAAGGGCGCCAGCGTCGCCGCCTCGGCCAGCGTGGCGCAGCCGCGGGTGGTCCAGCCCTGCGTTGCATCGGCCAGTTCAATTTCGATCAACCGCTGATCGCCAGGGTTGTCTTCGATAATCAGCAGACGGACGGAATCGATGATGAAGGTCATAACGAACAGACCATGCAACATCTTATCAACCTTGTAAACGTTCGCCGAGTCGGGATCGGGCTTTCTTATCGATTGAACAAGTCGCGGTTCCTCTCCGTCGCCTGATCGCCGAAGTGGTGTTACCCTTCGCTCATGACCGCCGCCGCCGCCTCGACCGGAGCCAAAGCCGTCTTCTGCCTGTGCGCGGCGGAAGTCCTGACCATGGTCGGGGTGTTTTCGTTTCCGGCGCTGTTGCCCGGCTTCATCGCCGAGTGGGGGTTGTCCAATACCGAGGCCGGATGGATCTCGGGCGTGGTGTTCGCCGGCTATACCGTGGCGGTGCCGGTCCTCACCACCCTGACCGACCGCATCGACGCCAAGCGGGTTTATCTGGCCGGCGCGCTGATTGCCGCCGTTTCCGCCCTGGGCTTCACCCTGACCGCCGAGGGCTTCTGGTCGGCGCTGGGTTGGCGGGCGCTGGGCGGCGTCGGGCTGGCCGGTACCTATATGCCGGGGCTCAAGGCCCTGGTCGATCGGGCGACCGGGCCGAAGCAGGCGCGTTGGATCAGCTTTTACACCGCCAGTTTCTCGCTGGGGAGTTCGGGTTCGTTCCTGATCACCGGGGTGGTGGCCGAGGGCTTTGGCTGGCGGGCCGCCTTCGCCCTGGCGGCGGGCGCGGCGCTGGCGGCGGCGGTCCTGGTCGCGGCAAGCTTGCCAGCGGTGCGGATCGCGGCGCCGGTTCATAAGACCCATCCGTTCGACTTCGCGCCGGTTCTGCGCAACCGCGCCGCCATGGGATATGTGCTGGGCTATGCCGCCCATGTCTGGGAGCTGTTCGGGGCGCGGTCGTGGATGGTGGCTTTCCTGGCCTGGGTGTTGGCGTCGCAGCCCGGCGCTGCCGGCCCGTCACCCACCGCCGTCGCCACTCTCGCCGCCCTGCTGGCCATGGCGGCCAGCATCGTCGGCGCCGATATGGCGGTGCGGTTCGACCGTCGCCGGGTCTGCGCCGCCGCCATGGCGGCCTCTGGTCTCGGGGCGGCGGGGATCGGCTTTTGCGGGGGGCTGCCCTACGGCGTCGTGGTCGGTTTGATGCTGTTATATAGTGTGCTGATCCAGATCGATTCGGCGGCGCTGACCACCGGCGCGGTGATCGAGGCCGAGCCGGCGCGGCGCGGCGCCACCATCGCCATCCACTCCCTGCTGGGATTCGGCGCTGGATTCATCGGGCCGCTGGCCTTTGGCCTGGTGCTGGATCTGGCCGGCGGAGCAACCACCGGTCTGGCCTGGGGACTGGCCTTTGCCTCACTGGGGGCGGTGGTGGCGCTGGGGCCGCTGGCGCTTCGGATCTTGCGGTAAGCCTGGGGAGTCCCAACCGGGAGGTTGACGCCTCCCGGATTCTCCGCCGTCCATGTTCGGAAATATATCAGCCGCCGCAGGTGCCGCAGCAGGTGTCGGAGTCGTAGGTCAGCCGCGCCACCAAGTGGCGCTGGCCGTCGCGGGCCGGGAAGAACTGGATGAACACCATGGTGACGCCGGGGGGCAGGGGGGCCTTCTCGCCGGTCATGCGGGCGGTGCGGGTGCTGCCGTATTCGTAGTCGTCGGCGCCGTCGCACAGGCCGAATACCGCCGGCAGGGCCTGGGCGCACCGCGCCAGGGTCCAGCCCGCCGTCGCGACTACCGCGCCGGTGGCCAGGGTCTCGACCATGGCGTCGTCTCCCGCCACGCGGATTTGCACCACATTGGCGTGGGCGGCGACGGCGTTGTTCAGCAGGGCCAGCATTTCGGCCTTGGGGTCGAGGGAAGCGGCGATCACGGTCATGCGAGGAAGCTCCGAAGGTGGAGCATCACATCAACAGGCGCGCCGCCGCTTCACCTTGAGCCCGGTCAATAGTCCGATATAAAGTTATGTCACGGGACAGCCGGCGTCACTTCGCCTTGGGCCGGAACGCCTTGCACACCGCCGGGTCGGTGTCGATGAAACCGCCGCCGATCAGGTCGATGCAATAGGGGATGGCCGGCATCACCGCCACCAGGCAATCGGCGATGGCCGAGGGCTTGCCCGGCAGATTGACGATCAGGCTGCGGCCCCGGATGCCGGCGGTCTGGCGCGACAGGATGGCGGTGGTGACCACCTTCAGGCTTTCCAGGCGCATCAGCTCGCCGAAGCCCGGCATCATCTTGTCGCACACCGCCTGGGTGGCTTCGGGCGTCACGTCGCGCGGTGCCGGGCCGGTGCCGCCGGTAGTGACGATCAGGGCGCAGCCTTCCTGATCGGCCAACTCCTTCAGGGTTTCTTCGATCAGCGGTTGCTCGTCGGCGATCACCCGCGCCACCGGCCGCCACGGTGTCGACAAGAAGCGGGTCAGCTCGGCATGGATGGCCGGCCCCCCCTTGTCTTCGTAGACTCCCTGGCTGGCGCGGTCGGAGATGGTGACGATGCCGATGGGCACTTGCTCGGTCATGGGAGAGCGGTCCTGACAAATTTTCGAGGCGGCGAGTTTGGAGACAGCCACCGCCCCAGGTCAAGGCTATGATGAAGCCTTGGACTTCACTTCCGAGGAGGACCGCATGATCATCACCACCACCGACGGCGTCGATGGCCGCAACGTCACCACCTATCTCGGCATCGTGTCGGGCGACGCCGTGATGGGCACCAATATTTTTCGCGACATGCTGGCCAGCGTGCGCGACATCGTCGGCGGCCGCAGCGGCTCCTACGAGAAGATTTTGGGCGAGGCCAAGCAGGCCGCTCTGGCCGATCTCCAGGCCCGCGCCGCCGAGTTGGGCGCCGACGCCGTGATCGGAGTCGATCTGGATTACGAAGTGGTGGGCGGCGACAGCAAGACCATGCTGATCGTCTCGGCCAATGGAACGGCGGTCAAGCTGGCGTAAGATCTTAACCAATCATTAACCTGTTTGATTAAGATCTGTCCGCAGCGACATGATATGTCGTGACTTTTCCGCGATAATTCCGCTAGATGGTTGGAATTCCATCTTGCGGATGCGCCCCCTTGTCCATTCGTCGCGCCATCGTCATCCTGGGTGTTCTGCTGGTCGGGGCCTGCGCCGCGCCGCTGCGCCCGGTCGCGGTCGCGCCGCCGCCGGTTCTCGACCCCGATGCCGCCTGCCTGAAGGAGTTGCGCGACCGCCGTGTCGTGTTCGAGCCCCAGGCCCCCGGTCCGGCGGGCGCTTGCCGCATCCCCAATCCGGTCAAGGTCAGCGGCGACGCCCGGTTGAGTTGGAACCGGCCGGGTATGCTGTCTTGCTCCATGGCCCGCACTATCGAGCGGTTCGAGGCCCTGGTGGTGGAACCCGCCGCCATGAAGGTCTTTGGCCAAAGGGTGGCGCGGCTGGTCCATATGGGCACCTATGACTGCCGCACCCGGCGGACCGAAACCACCGTCGCCGCCGCCGGCGCGGGCGGCAGCCGGGGTGGCCGCCTGTCCGAGCACGCCAGGGGCCAGGCCATCGATATCGGGGGATTCGAGCTGGCCGACGGTACGGCGATCTCGGTCAAGAAGGACTGGAAAGGCGCCGGTAAGCGCAGCGAGTTCCTCCAGGAGGTGGCGCGGGCCTCGTGCGAGCATTTCAACGTGGTGCTCACCCCCAATCACAATCGCCTGCACAACGACCATCTCCACCTGGATATCGGCCCACACCGGCTGTGCGGCTACTGATCCGCCATTAGCGCCGCAGAATGATCTTGTCAGGCCCATAGTGTTGAATTATTCTACTGTGCAGTCAGGGTCGCCTCCGGCATCCCCCCCTTCCGCTGTTCGCGGTCCCTGGCAGCCCCGCGCTCCAATCTCAGGGAGACCACGCGGGACGATGACGGATCCCGCGTATCCCTCCCCCCGTTCGGAGCGCGAGACCGCCACGGACGGCGAGGACCGGCACCCACAGAACGTGCTGGCCTCGCCGGCCCTTAACCCTCGTCCTTATCTTTGCGGCGGTGGATATTGAGGCCGATTTCGTCGAGGAAGGCCTGTTCCTTCTTGTCGCGCTCGGCCTGAGCCCGGCGGTCGCGCTCGCGCTGGGTCAGTTCGTAGGTCTTCAACTCGTTGAACGCTTCGGCCAATTCCTCGCGGGCTCGGATGATCTCGGCCCGGATCATCTCCAGCATGGCGAACAGCTGCTGCCGCCGCCCCAGCCAGGCATTGGCGAAGGCGCCATAGGAGAAGCCGACCCCGGTGGAATCCTCGGCGGCGACCCGCTGTTCCTCCTTCAACTGCTCCTCGGACTGCTTGATCCAAGACAGAATTTCGTCCTCGCGGCCCTGGAGCCCCACCAAAATCCGCTGCTTCTCGTCCACGGTCCACTTGGACAGCCGGATGAGGGTTTTAAGACCTTTCTGGGCCATTATGAATGGCCCTCAAGCGCCGGGCGGGGCCGTCCGGCCCCTTGGCTCGCACACCATGGGCCGCGCCGGCCCGTGGCTGTAATTCCGAGCCGGTCGGTTCGTCGGTGTGAATGGGCCTCGGGCGCCGGCACCCTACTTCTTTCCCATGCCGTCGCCGTCGAACGGCATGCCGAGGATCTCGGCCAGTTGGGCGTAGCAGTCGGGCAGGTTGGTGGCGTCGGTTTTCAGCTGGCCCAAAAAGGCCTCGATGGCCGGGTAATAGTGGATGGCTTCGTCCACCGCCGGGTCGGTGCCGCGACGATACGCGCCCAGGCGGATCAGTTCGGCCATGTCCTCGTAGGTGGACAGCAGCGAGCGGGCGCGGCGGACCAGATCGTTTTCCTGGGCATTGTTGCAGGCTGGCATGGTTCGCGATACGCTGCGCAGGATGTTGATGGCGGGATAGCGGCCACGCTCGGCGATGCCGCGATCCAGCACGATATGACCGTCGAGAATACCGCGCACCGCGTCGGCGATGGGCTCGTTATGGTCGTCGGCGTCCACCAGCACGGTGAACAGGCCGGTGATCGAGCCCTTGCCCACGCCCGGTCCGGCGCGCTCCAGCAGGCGGGGCAACTCGGCGAAGACGGTGGGGGTATAGCCCTTCGAGGCCGGCGGCTCGCCCGCCGACAGTGAAATTTCGCGCTGGGCCATGGCGAAGCGGGTCACCGAATCCATCATGCACAGCACGTCGAGGCCGTCGTCGCGGAAATATTCCGCCACCGCCAGGGTGACATAGGCGGCCTGGCGCCGCATCAGCGGGCTTTCGTCCGAGGTCGAGACCACGACCACAGCGCGCTTCATGCCCTCCGGCCCCAGGTCGTCTTCGATGAATTCGCGCGCTTCGCGGCCGCGTTCGCCGATCAGCCCGATCACCGAGATGTCGGCCGAGGTGTTGCGCGCCATCATGGACAACAGCGACGACTTGCCGACACCCGAGCCGGCGAAGATGCCCATGCGCTGGCCCCGGCAGCAGGTCAGGAAGCTGTTCACCGCCCGCACGCCCAGATCGATCTTGCCCACCACCCGAGACCGGGAATGGGCCGGCGGTGGCGGGTTGCGGATGGGAAAGGCCACGTCGCCGTTGGGCAGCGGCCCCAGCCCGTCCACCGGCTCGCCAAAGCCGTTGATACAGCGGCCCAGCCAGCCATGGTCGGGATAGATCACCGGCTCGGCGTCTTGAACCTCGGTCCGGCAGCCCAGCCCGATTCCCTCGATGGCAGAGAACGGCATCAGCAGGGCGCGACCCTGGCGGAAGCCCACCACCTCGCACACCACCTTGCGCCCGTCGCGCGCGATGACGTTGCAGCGATCGCCCACCGAGATGGTCCGTTGCACGCCGCCGGCTTCCAGCAGCATGCCCTGGACTCCGGCCACCCGACCATAAACCTGGATATTGGAGACCCGCTCGATGTCATTGATCAGGTTGCGGACAAGAAATTTCAAGGCGAGCCTCTCCCGTCATTCAGTCCAAGAAGTTTAGTCGGCTTGAACTGGCCAGAATACCCCCTTATGGTTAAGATATCGTGGAGACGGAAAGAAACCGGGAACCCTATCGATGCGCGTTCTGGTAGTCGAAGATGATCCGATGATGTCGAAAGTCATCGAAGCCATGCTCAAGGCCGAAGGCATGGTCGTGGATACGACTGCCCTCGGCGAGGACGGCCTTGAGATCGGCAAGCTCTATGATTACGACATCATCCTGCTGGACCTGATGCTGCCCGACATGGACGGTTACGAGGTGTTGCGCCGGCTGCGCTCGGCCCGGATCGAGACGCCGGTGCTGATCTTGTCGGGACTGACCGAGCCGGACAAGAAGATCAAGGGCCTGGGCTCGGGCGCCGACGATTACCTGACCAAGCCGTTCGACAAGGGCGAGCTGGTCGCCCGCATCCAGGCCATCGTTCGCCGCTCCAAGGGCCACGCCCAGTCCAGGATCGAGACCGGCAAGCTGTCGGTCAATCTGGATGCCCGTACTGTCGCGGTGTCCGGCGAGCCGCTGCACCTGACCGCCAAGGAATACGGTATTTTGGAACTGCTGAGTCTGCGCAAGGGCCAGACCCTGACCAAGGAACAGTTCCTCAACCACCTCTATGGCGGCATCGACGAGCCCGAGCTGAAGATTATCGACGTCTTCATCTGCAAGCTGCGCAAGAAGCTGTCCACCGCCACCGGCGGCGAGTCCTATATCGAGACGGTATGGGGTCGCGGCTATGTCCTGCGCGATCCCGAGGCCCCCCAGGCTGGCCATCGCGCCAAGGCCGGCTAGGTGAAGCTCTTCCTGTTCGGGCTGGGGTTTTCCGGTCGGGTGATCGCGCGTCGCCTGCTGGCCGCCGGGTGGAGCGTCGCCGGCACCAGCCGGTCCGGCGAGTGTCCCGACCTGCCCGGCATCGCCGTCCTGCCGTTTGACCGCGATCATCCCCTTCCGGACGGCGCGCTGGATGGCGTGACGGCGGTTCTGTCCTCGGTGCCGCCTGACGGGGCCGGCGATCCGGTGCTGGACGTCATGGGCGCGGCGATCCGGGCTCTGGCCCCCGGCTGGGTCGGTTATCTGTCCACCACCGGAGTCTATGGCGATCACGGCGGCGGCTGGGTCGACGAGAGCACGCCGCCCGCCCCTACCCTCGACCGCTCGCGCCGCCGCCTTGCCGCTGAACGGGCCTGGCAAGCCAGCGGCCTGCCGGTTCATATCTTTCGGCTGGCCGGCATCTATGGGCCGGGCCGCTCGGCCATCGACACGGTCCGGGCCGGCGAGGCGCGGCGGATCAACAAGCCGGGTCAGGTGTTCAGCCGTATCCATGTGGATGACATCGCCCAGGCCGTCCTGGCTTCGCTGGCGCGGCCGGCTCCGGGAGCGATCTATAATCTGTGCGACGACGACGCGGCCCCCCCCCAGGAGGTCATCGCCCATGCCTGCCGCCTGCTGGGAGTCGAGCCGCCGCCGGAACTGCCCTGGGACGAGGCCAAGACCACCCTGTCGCCCATGGCGCTCAGTTTTTACGCGGACAACAAGCGGGTCGACAATCGCCGCATGAAGGATGAGCTGGGAGTCGCGCTGAAATATCCCAGCTATCGCGAAGGGTTGGCGGGAATCGTCACGCCGACCGGCTAATGCTTGAGATTCGCCATCCATTCATCCACGGCGGGGACCATCGCCTTGAAGGACAGGGCGAAGGAGAACATCAGTTTATCCTTCTCCTGCTGCATGTGGATCAGGTTGTCGACCATCTTGCGCAAGATATCCTTGCCGAATGACGGAATGGCCAGGATATGGGGCAGGCGATTGCCGAAGGCGCTGGTCAGCCCGTGGACCACGACTTCGACCTTGTCGATATTGAGGCGCTGGATTTCGGTCAGATTCTCGGCCGCGATATAGCACAGCATCTCGCCGAAGATCTTGGCCACCGGCTTGTCCAGGGCGGCGCAGACGTTGAAGAAGGCGGAATCGCGGGCAAAGAACGCCCAGGCCTTGTCGCCCAGGGTCTTGCGGTAGAACTCGTACATCTCCCGGTTCCACACCGAAATGCCGTTGATCGCCTGGGGGCGGTCGGCCAGGATGGCGCCGAAATCGGCGCCGACGGCGGTCTTGACTTTCTTCAACTGGCCGGGGTCGAACCTGGACACCGCCTCGATATTCTCGATCGACTGCAACGCGACGATATCTTCGCCGATTTCCATGATCTGGGGATAACTCAGCATGGAGCGATAGGCGTCGAGCAGCGACAGCTGCCAACCGAAGGCGATGTAGCGGGTCAGTTCGCGGACCTTGCGCTCTTCCACCGGATCGACGCTTTGGCGCTCGACCTGCTCGATTTTCTTGATCAGGCCGAACATGCTTTTCTTGGTGATCGTCTCGGTGACGGTCTCCATGGGCTTGCCGGCCTCGAACACCTTCTTGGCGCAGGTGCGGACCAGGAGCTGCTGGATCTGAGCCAGGCTGATGCCGCAGATCAGCGGCGTCGCCTCGTCCCGCACCGGCTCCCCGCCGCTTTTGGCGCGCACGATGTCATCGACCAGCGCGCGCTGGTCCTGAAAGGTCCGGATGAAGGATTGCAGCACCGCCGGGTTGGAAATGATCTGCTGATAGGTGGTGGCCCCATCCACCAGCCCAGCCTGCTGGAAGGCGGTCAGCACCTTCTTCAGGCCTTCGATGACGGCTTTCTTGGTGTCCGTGTCGATTTCGACCGGCGGTGGAAGTGTTGGTACGGCCATGAAGCCCCCGAACCCGATGAATTATTTCCAATGGGTACTGGTTTACTCCCAAGGATATAATCAGGCAAGGCCGGTGGTTTTCAGCGTTTGGCGGATTTCAGCTTTCTTCCGCGATCAGCATCCAGGTCAGTTCGTGTTTGTTGTGCGACAGGTGAACCAGACGCGAGCCGGGAACCGAGGCGAACAGGCGGGCGGCGGCGTGGTCGGTGTCGCCCTGGAATTTCAAAGTGCAGATGAAGTTGCGGGCGAGGCCGGAGGTCCGCCATCGCTCCACCAGCGTCCACAGCCGCTCGGGATAGCAGATCACGTCCGAACACAGCCAGTCCACCGGGCCGATCTCGGCCGGTTCCAGACCAAAGGCGCTGCCCAGACGGTGTTCCACATTGGCCATGGCGGCGATGGCCGGGGCCAGCGGGGCCTTGTCGATGCTGATCACCCGAGCCCCGGTGGAGGCCAGGACCCAGGTCCAGCCCCCCGGACTGGCGCCCAGATCGAGGCAACGTTCGCCCGGCTTGGGCCAGCGGTCGGCCAGGGTCAGGGCCTCCCATAGCTTGAGATAGGCGCGGTTGGGCGGCGTCTGGCGGTCCTCGATCAGGCTGACCTCGCCATTGGGAAAGGCGCTGGAGCAGGCGGCCGAAGCCAGCAGCCGGCGCTCGTCCAGCCAGACGAACGAGCCCAGTGGCGCGGCGGGGGCCGGTTGACCAAAGCCCAGCGGCTTGGCCGAGACCTTGGGCAGCTTGTCCACCAGCAGGGCGGTGCGGCGGTGCAGATGGAATTCATAGGGCCACCAGTTGCGTTGGATGGCGCGCAACGCCTTGGCCGCCTCGCCGATGGACGCCACCTCGTGGAGGACGGGATCGAGCCAGATGTTCTGAGCCCAGGCGGCGGGCCGGGGCGGGCCGGGAACCAGCATCAGGCGGCCATGCTCCTCGGCCACCTCGCCCAATTCGGCGCGCAGATCAGCCTCGAAGCCCGGCGCGGCCAGATAGGCGGTCATACTTGATGTCCCTCGGTCGCATTGCTCATTCCGGCCAGCGCCGATGCACCCATAGCCATTGATCGGGGCGTTCCCGCACCCACTCTTCCAGCTGGGCGTTGATGCGGATCAGCAGCAGGCGGTTGTCGTCGTGGGGGTCGCCGGTATGGGGGAATTCCATGGGCGGATAAATCGTCACCCGGAAGTTGACGCCGTTCAGGCGTTCGACCCGCGCGGGCACCAGCGGGCATTTGAACTTGGTGGTGAACTGGGCCATGGCCGGAGCCGTCATGGCGTCGCGGCCGAAGAATGGAATCGGCACGCCGTCATTCATCTTCTGATCGACCAGCATGCCGAGATGGCCGCCCTTCTTCAGCACGATCAGGGCCTGG
Organism: Phaeospirillum sp.; assembly: GCA_030651575.1. Taxonomy (GTDB): domain Bacteria; phylum Pseudomonadota; class Alphaproteobacteria; order Rhodospirillales; family Magnetospirillaceae; genus Phaeospirillum. Next base: position 18,332 of record JAUSFB010000065.1, on the reverse strand, counting down.
CGTGCCCCTTCCGAGCCCTTTTGGATCAAGGCCACCGCCGCGCTCTTGCGGCCCTTGCGATAGAGGTCCTCGACCCATGGGTTGTTGGCGGCGCGATAGACCAGATGGAGCGGCAGGCCGCGCGCCACCGCCACCGCGCCGTTCAGCTCCCAGTTGCCCACATGGCCGGAGATGAAGATGCCGGCCTGGCCGTCGTCGCGCAGCAGATCGATATTCTCGCCGCCGATCAGTTCGACCCGCTCGGTGGAGATTTGTTCCAGATGGGGGAACTCGCCGGCGACGCGGCCGATATTGTCCCACATGCCGCGCATGATGGACTCGATTTCGGCGGCGCTTTTGTCGGGGAAGGCGCGGGTCAGATTGCGCCGCGCGATGCGGTTGGCGCGCAGCAACGGCCCGGCCGTGCGGGCCAGCCACCCGCCCAGGGCCGAGGCGGCATCCACGGGAAGCAGTCCGAACAGTCCCCAGATGGCGCGGGCGGCAAAGTATTCCAGGCGTTGACGGAAACGTTTCACACACTCACTCCGATGCGGTCGAACAAAGGAGATAGCTGACTGGGGTCGCGCCAGTCCAGCGTCACCGATAAAACCTGGACCCGCGCTTGCAGATCCGCCGCCAGACGAACATGGTCCTTGGCGGTGGTGATGGCGATGGCCTCGTTGGCCTCGGCCTCGGCCAGCAGGTCTTCAATCTCGGATCGGGTATAGGGGTGGTGGTCGGGAAAGGCGCTGGTGGTCACCAGCCGGGCGCCGCAGTGCCGCAGGGTGTCGAAGAACTTTTCCGGCCGGCCGATGCCGGCGAAGGCCACGACCTTGCGGCCCGTCAGCGCGGCGGCCTCGGGGCCGGGGCGCAGGCGGGCGCGGAGCACCATCACCTTGGCCGCCTCCGCCTGGGCCGCCACATCGGTGGGGTCCTCGCCGATGATCACCACCGCGTCGGCGCGGGCCAGACCGACCGCCGCCGGCTCGCGGCAGGGGCCGGCCGGAATCGGGCGGCCGTTGCCAAAGCCATAGGGGCCGTCCACCACCACCAGCGACAGATCCTTGGCGATGCTGCCGTTTTGAAAGCCGTCATCCATGATGATGAGATCGGCCCCCATGGCCATCGCCGCCACCGCGCCGTCGGGCCGCCAGCGGGCCACCCAGGTGGGAGCCTCGGCCGCCAGCAGCAGCGCCTCGTCGCCGACCCGGATGGAATCGTGGCGGTCGAGGTCGACGGCGCGCGGCCCCACCTCCGAGCCGCCATAGCCCCGCGTCAGCAGATGCGGCCGCCGCCCCGCCGCCAGCAGCCGCCGCGCCAGATCGAGGACGACGGGAGTCTTGCCGGCCCCGCCGGCCACGATATTGCCGACGCAGATCACCGGCGCCGCCGGGCGGTATTCCTCGGCCCGGTCCAGGCGTCGCGCCACTGTCCAGGCATAGATCGCCCCCAGCGGCGCCAGACCGCGCGCCAGGATGTTGTCGCTTCGCCAGAATTCAGGGGCGCGCATGGCGGCCCTCCAGTACGGTCAGAGTGGGGGCCAGCGCTTGCTCCACCGCGTCGAGCACTCCGGCCTCGGCCTCGGCCCAGCGCAGTGCCGCCTGCTTCATGCGGGCCACCCGGTCGGGCTGGGCCAGCAGTTTTTCCAACGCCTCGGTCAGTCCGTCGCCATCGGCGACCCTGAGCGCGGCTCCGGCTTCGATCATGCGCGGCGCCATGTCGGGAAAGTTGTCCATGGCGGGGCCGAACAGGATGGCGGCGCCGATGCGGGCCGGTTCGAACGGGTTCTGACCGCCACCCACCGTCAGGCTCTTGCCCATGAAGACGATGTCGGCCAGCCGGTAGAACAGCCCCAGCTCGCCCATGGTGTCGGCGATATGAATCTGGGTGCCGGCATGGGGCAGCCCACCGGTGGAGCGCAGGCCGGCCGACAGTCCCAGCGCCAGCATCTCGCGGGCGATGTCGGGGCCGCGTTGGGGGTGACGGGGTGCGATCAGGGTCAGCAGGCCGGGAAAGCGCGCCGCCAGGACGCGGTGAGTCTCGGCGATGATGCCTTCCTCGCCGGGGTGGGTGCTGGCGGCCAGCCAGACCGGCCGGCCGGCGATGGCGGCCCGCAGCCGCGCCAGCTCGGCCTCGTCAGCGGGCAGTGGCGGGGCGGCGTATTTGAGATTGCCCAGGCAGCGGGCGTCGCGGCTGCCCAGCGCCTTCAGGCGTTGGGCGTCGCCCTCGGTCTGGGCCAGGCACAGGTCGAAGCAGGACAGCAGGCGGCGGATGAAGCCGGGCACCTTCTTCCAGCCGGCGAAGGAGCGGGCCGAGATGCGGCCTTGCACCAGCACCAGCGGAATGCCGCGCCGATGGCTTTCGGTCAGCATGTTAGGCCAGAATTCGGACTCCGCCCACAGCGCCAGATCGGGCCGCCAGTGGTCGAGAAAGCCGCGCACATAGGCCATGCGGTCGACCGGGACATACTGGTGCACCGCGCCGGCCGGCAGCCGCTCGGCCATCAGGCGGGCCGAGGTGACGGTGCCGGTGGTCAGCAGGACTCCCAGCCGGCGGGCGCACAGGCGCTCGACCAGCGGCAGCATGGACAGCGATTCTCCCACCGAGGCGGCGTGAATCCACACCAGCGGTCCGGCGGGGCGGGGGCTGCCCGGCCGGCCCAGGCGTTCGGGGAAGCGCAGGGCGTCTTCCTTGCCGCGCCGCTTGCGGCGGTCGAGATACAGCGCGATCAGCGGTGCGCCCAGGCTGGTCAGCCCGCGATAGAGGCGGTAGATCATGCCGCCTCCGTTTCGGCCGGTTCCGGCGTAGTCAGGCCCAGGCGGCGGTCGGCCTCGGCGGTGATGGCGTTCAGCCCGGCTTCCACCGTCCGGCGCGCCTGTTCCAGCTCGGCCTCGGAGGCGTCGCGCGTCACGGCGATGGGATCGCCCCAGACGAAGACCCCGCGCGAGAACGGCAGCGCCACCGCGAAGCGGTCCCAGCTGCCCAGCAGCCGGCGGCGGCTGGTGGAGAAGGTGGCGGGCAGAATGGGAACCCCCGCCAGCTTGGCGACGTTGATGATGCCCATGGTCGCCCGCATGCGCGGCCCCTTGGGACCGTCGGGGGTGATGCCGACGCATTCCCCGCTTTTCAGGAATTTCAGCATGGCGCGCAACGCGGCGCTGCCGCCCCGCGTGGTCGAGCCCTCGACGGTGTCGATGCCGAAATGGGCGACGGTACGGGCGATCAGCTGGCCGTCGCGATGCTGGCTGATCAGCATGTGGATGGGGACCGAGCCCCGCCAGCTTTTGGGCATCATCAGGATGCGGCCATGCCAGAAGGCCAGGATGAACGGTTTATCCGCGTCCCACAGTCGGTTGGCGTGGTCGCCGTTGACGACTTGCCAGCGGCTGGTGACATGGACCAGACGGATGTACAGCGACCCCAGCCAGCACAGCAGCCCCCGCAGTCCCTCGTTCTTGCCGATGCGTTTGGCCAGCCCCATGGCGGCCCTCCTCAAGGACCAGAGGTCGCGGCGGCGTCGTCGACGAACTGCATGGCGTAAAGCCGGGCATAGACGCCGTCCCGCGCAATCAGGGCGTTGTGATCGCCGGACTCGATCACCCGGCCGCGATCCATCACATGGATCAGGTCGGCGTTGACCACGGTGGACAGGCGATGGGCGATGACGATGGTGGTGCGTCCCTTCATCAGCTTTTCCAGGGCGGTCTGGACCTGACGCTCGGATTCGGTGTCGAGCGAGCTGGTGGCTTCGTCCAGCAGCAAGATGGGGGCGTTTTTCAGCATGGCCCGCGCGATGGCCAGACGTTGGCGCTGGCCGCCCGACAGGTTGAGGCCGCGTTCGCCCACCACGGTGTCATAGCCGTCGGGCAGGCTGACGATGAAGTCGTGCGCCGCGGCCGAGCGGGCGGCGGCCTCGATCTCCTCGTCATTCGCACCGAAACGGCCATAGGCGATGTTGGCGCGGATGGTGTCGTCGAACAAGGTGATTTCCTGGCTGACCAGGGCGATCTTGGACCGCAGGCTGGCCATGGCGACGCCGCGCACGTCCTGGCCGTCGATCAGGACATGGCCGTCGGTGACGTCGTAGAAGCGGGGCAGCAGGTTCAGCACCGTGGTCTTGCCGGCCCCCGACGGCCCGACCAGCGCCACGGTCTTGCCGCCCGGAACAATCAGGTCGATGCCGTCCAGCACCGCCTTGGCGCCGTCATAGGTGAAGAACACGCCCTCGAAGCGGACATTGCCCTCCAGCACCACCAGCTCGGTGGCGTCGGGGCGGTCCTGGATCGAGGGCGGCGCGTCCAGCACCGAAAAGGTGCGCGCCGCCGCCGCCAGTCCGGCCTGAAGATTGGTGTTGAGCGAGGCCAGCGACTTCAGCGGCCGGTAGGCCAGCATCAGGGCGGTGATGAACGAGAAGAAGGCGCCCGGCGTGGTCTGGCCGTCGATGACGCGGGTGCCGCCGTACAGGATCACCACGGTGATGGCGACGCCGCCCAGCATTTCCATGATCGGCGACGAGGCCGAGCGCACCCGGGCCGCCTTGTAGGTCAGTTCCTGGAGCATCTCGACCAGCGAGTGGACCTTGGCCTTTTCGTACTCTTCCATGCCATAGGCCTTGACTACCCGGATGCCCTGGACCGCCTGCTCCAGATAGGTGGTCAGCTGGCCCATATGCTCCTGGGTGTTGTCGGTGACCTTGCGCATGCGCCGGCCCAGCCTGGCGATGGGCAGGATGGCGATGGGAAACACGAAGAAGGTCCAGCACGACAGCCGCCAGTCCTGATAGAACATGGCCCCCACCAGGAACACCAGCGACGAGGCGTCCTTGCCGGCTCCGGTCAGGGCGTCCGACACGGCAAAGCGCATGGACGAAATGTCGTTGGTCAGCCGCGACAGGATGCGGCCGGTGGAATTGGCGTGGAAAAAGGCGATGTCCAGCCGCATCAGATGGCCGAACAGCCGCGCCTGCATGTCGGCGATGACCCGTAGCCCCACCTTGGACAGGAAGACCGCCTCGCCGTAATTGCACACCGACTTCAGCAGGAAGGTGCCCAGCACCGCCAGCCCCAGCGGCCACAGGAAGTCGGATTGACGCTCGGTGAAGATCTTGTTGACCACCGGGTCCATCAGCAAGGCATAGCCGGCATTGGCGGCCGCCCCCACCACCATGCACACCACCGCCATCATCACCTTGCCCAGATAGGGCCGCATCCCCTCCCGAAAGAGGCGGCGGACCAGGACAAGGGTGGAGTGGTCGAGAGAAATCTTCTGCTTATTCAAGACGCTAACCCAGACTTCCCAATAAGGCGCACGAATGCCGGCCGGACCATAGCACGCAAGGCGTTTCCGGCCAATGGTGGGGTTTCTGGGGGATCGGGTCAAAGCCGGGTGTTCATCCGCTCCGTTTCGCGCCACACTTGGGCCAGAGCCCTCCCCAGACCCGAGTCCAAGCGCCATGACCGTGATCCCCGCAGAATTCGTCACCCTGGCCGAACGGTTGGCCGATGCCGCCCGGCCAGTGGTCGCCCGGTATTTCCGCACCCCCGTCGCGGTGGACGACAAGGCCGATGACAGCCCGGTCACCATCGCCGACCGCGAGGTCGAGGCCGCCATGCGCGCCATCCTCGCCGCCGAGGCGCCCGGTCATGGCGTCCTGGGCGAGGAACATGGCCGGACCAATTGCGGCGCCGAATGGGTCTGGGTGCTGGACCCCATCGACGGCACCGCCGCCTTCATCACCGGCAAGCCCAGCTTTGGCACCCTGATCGCCCTGGCCCATCGTGGCCGGCCGGTGCTGGGGATCATCGATCAGGCCTTCACCCAGGAGCGGTGGCTGGGCGCGGTCGGGCGGCCCACCACCCTCAACGGCGTCCCCGCCCGCGTGCGCGCCTGTCCCGATCTTGCCCATGCCTATGCCTACACCACCGCGCCCGAGCTGTTTTGTCCCCAGACCCGCCCCGCCTGGGACCGCGTCGCGGCAAGGGTCAAGCGGCCGCGTTATGGCTGCGACTGCTACGCCTATGCCCTGGTGGCGTCGGGCTTCGTCGATCTGGTGGTGGAAGCCGGCCTGAAGCCCTATGACTTCGCCGCCTTGGTTCCGGTGATCGAGGGCGCGGGCGGATGTATGACCGACTGGTCGGGCAACCCGCTGACCATCCATTCCGAAGGCCGGGTCTGCGCCACCGGCGACGCCCGCGTCCATGCCGAGGCGCTGCGGGTGCTGGCGTGACCCCCAGGCAGGCCGATGAATTTTACGCCCGGCTGGCGGTGGCCAATCCCGAGCCCAAGAGCGAGTTGGAGCATTCCGACCCCTATACCTTGCTGGTGGCGGTGGTGCTGTCGGCCCAGGCCACGGATGTGGGGGTCAACAAGGCGACCGGGCCGCTGTTCGCCACTGTGAACACTCCGGCGGCCATGGTGGCGCTGGGCGAGGAGCGTCTGGCCGAGGCGATCAAGACCATCGGTCTCTACAAGACCAAGGCCAGGAACGTCATCGCCCTGTCGCGGATTTTATTGGAAAAGCACGGCGGCGCGGTGCCGCACGACCGTGATTCGCTGGAGGCCCTGCCCGGCGTCGGGCGCAAGACCGCCAATGTGGTGCTCAACATCGCCTTCGGCGAACCCACCATCGCGGTGGACACCCATTGTTTCCGGGTCGCCAACCGCACCGGGCTGGCCGTGGGCAAGACGGTGCTGGAGGTCGAACAGGGCCTGCTGAAGGCGACGCCGAAGCGTTGGCTGGACCACGCCCATCATTGGCTGATCCTGCACGGCCGCTATGTCTGCAAGGCCCGCAAGCCCGCCTGCCCCGTCTGTATCGTCCGCGATCTGTGCGGGTTCAAGGGCAAGGAGGGGGTGTAGGGGGCCTTGACGTCACACCCCGTTGGCCAGGGCCGCCTCCACCGCCAGTTCGCGGGCTTCCCGCTCCAAACCGATCAGGCGCAGATACGTCACGATGCGGTTGAGGGTGTCGGGGTCGGCCTTGTCCAGGCCGGTCTCGCCCAGCGCCACCAGGGCCAGCAGGAGAGTCTCGCCGGTGCGCGAGCCTTCGGCGGCGTTGCGCAGCATGGCCTTCAGCGCCGGTTTCGGCCCTGGCGCGGCGGCGGTCGATGATGGCGGCGTCGCCAGCCATTGGGCGTTCGGTACCTTTTCACCCACGGCCTGAAGCAGTTCCAGCGCCATGACGGCGCGGCGCTCTGCCTGATCCGCCGGCAGCTCGCGGGCGGACAGCCAGGCGGCATAGGTCTCGGGCGAGGCGGATTCGCCGGCTCCCCCACGGCTCAGGCGCGTCAACGGCCACAGATCGTCGGCGGCTCTGGCGGTGGCGGGGTTGGATTTGGCCAGCGCCATCCAGGCATTGGCTGTTTCCGGCCGGCCGGCGGCATGAAGGGCGCGGGCCAGCATGGGAGAGAAGGGGGCCAGTTCGGGGGCGGCCTTGAGCTCGGCCATCACCGGAGCATAGAGCCGGGCGGTGGCGCTGAACGCCCCCCGTTCGGCGCTTGCGGCCAGGATGCGGCTGATCAGTTCGGCCCGGATGGAGGGCGTCGGTTCGCCGCCGGCTCCGCGCAGCAGCAGGACGCGGCCGCGCGGCGTCTTGTCGCTTTGGGTCAGGGCCGCCTGCTGTTCCGCCGGAGTGAAGGTGACGGCGCCATAGAGCTTGCGCAGGGAATCGGTGTCGAGCGCCCCCAGCGTCTCGGCCCGCTCCGCCGCCAGCAGGCGGGTTTCCACGGCCAGACCGGGAGAGTCGATCATGGCGCGCAGCAGCGCCGGCGACGCCGAGGTGGCGGCGTCGGGCGGCAACGCCATCTTGGCGGCCTTGAAGGTGGCCAGATGCAGCGGCGTCGGATGGGGAAGCCTGGTCACCTTGGCGGGCGGCGTGCCGGCCATGGCCTCGGCGGCGGCGATGAAGGCGTGATCGGCATCCTTGCGCTCGCGCATCAGGTCGATCGCCATATTGGCTTCCAGGGTCTTGCCGGCGGTCAACATGCAGAACACCTGCATGCCGGGTTCGCCGGAGCCGGAGGCCGCGGCCTCGGCGCAGGCGGCCTTGGCGTCGCCCGCCAGCAGGAACGTGTCGATCTTGAGCCGCGACAGGCCGGGAGAGGTCAGCGCCCCCGGCGCGGCCTTGAGCAGGCCGGCCAGCCCTTCGATCTCGCCCAGGGCGAACAGCCGTTCGGCCCGCAGTTCCAGCAGCGGCGGCAGCAGGCCCTTGCCCCCCTCGGGGGCGGCGGCGGCGGTCAGCAACAGCCGGCGTTCCAGCGAGCGCAGAGTGCGCGATGCCGGGGCCGCCGGCAATTGCGGCAGCAACAGACGGACCAGCGTGGCCGGGCTGCCGTGCCACAGGCCGGCTCCCAGCCCTCCCTGTTTGTCGTCGAGCACGCCGATCGCCTCGATATCGGGGGCTTTCAGCTCTTCCATGTCAAAGCGGCCGCCGGCGACCGGGGGTTTGGCCGGTTCCAGCAGCGGCGACGGCACCACCTTGAGGAAGGTGGGGGTCGGCTCGTCCTGCAGGGGCGGAGCGGATTGGGAATGCGGCCCCAGCGGCATGGGCTGGCCCTGTTCCGGGGCCTGGGCCAAGGCCGGCGCGGCGGTCAGCCAAAGCGGCAGCCCGGCGGCGATCGCCAGGGCGGCCAGACGGCTAGCGCGGAAACTTTTCATCGGGAACCACCTTTTCGACCTTTGCCGAGGGAGGCTGCGGGTCCCAAGAGGAAAGAAGCACGGCGCCACCGGCCACGACGACCAGCAGTGCGACGACCAACAGGATGGCAAGTCTGCTCATGGGATAAGAACGACCTCGTTGAACGCCCGGCGACATGGATTTGTGGACACGGCCGGGGCGGGACGGCTAAAAGGCGGCAGGGCAGTGTATCGGCCTCGTCGCCATGGATCAACGCCGGCTGCGGGCTGGTAAGACAGAATTCCGGGAGAAGCGTCGCAATGGCTGAGGATCTCGCCCTGCTGGCCTCGCGGCTGAGTGGGCGTATCGACCGTACGGTGGTGCTGGTGGGCCTGATGGGCGCGGGCAAGTCCTGTGTTGGCCGAAGGCTGGCCGCCCGGTTGGGGCTGGACTTCGTCGATGCCGACGTGGAATTCGAAGCCGCCGCCGGCTGCACCATCAGCGACTATTTCGCCCGCTTTGGCGAGGGCAGCTTTCGTGATGGCGAGCGCAAGGTCATCGGTCGGCTGTTGGACGGTGCCCCGGTGATCCTGGCCACCGGCGGCGGCGCTTTCATCGATCCCACCACCCGCGAGCGGATCAAACAGACCGGAATCTCGGTCTGGATCCGCGCCGGCCTCGATCTGCTGATCAAGCGCACCACCGGCCGCGACCACCGGCCGCTGCTGAAGCAGGGCGACCCGCGCGAGATCCTCGGCCGGCTGATGGAGGTCCGCTATCCCATTTACGCCGAAGCCGATATCATCGTCGATTCCTCGGACGAAGCCCCCGAGGCCACCGTCGCCCGCGTGATGGCCGGGGTGATCGAGTATCTGGAGCCCGCGAAATGAGCCCGGCGCTTGAGGGACCAACATACCGACGCGCCCTGGCGCGGAATTGCGGCCAACGGCCGGCGCGGCCCATGCCGCGTAGCCCAGGTCACGGATGTGACCGCCCGGCGCTTGAGGGATAAAACATGACAACAACGACAATAATCGTCGAGTTGGGCGAGCGTTCCTATCCCATTCATATCGGTCCCGGCCTGCTGGACCGGGCCGGCGAATTGATCGCCCCGGCGATGCGCGGCAACCGCGCCCTGGTGGTGACCGATGACCGGGTGGCGCCGCTTTATCTGGAGCGGGTGGAGCGCAGTCTGGTGGCTGCCGGCGTCACGCCCATGCATACGGTGTTGCCGGCCGGCGAGAAGACCAAGGATTTCGGCCATCTGCAATCCCTGCTGGACGCCATGCTGGAGGCCCGCACCGAGCGTGGCGTCATGGTGGTGGCGCTGGGCGGCGGCGTTATCGGCGACCTGACCGGCTTTGCCGCGGCCATTTTGCTGCGCGGCGTCGATTTTGTGCAGATTCCCACCACCTTGCTGTCCCAGGTCGACAGCTCGGTGGGCGGCAAGACCGGCATCAATACCCGGCACGGCAAGAATCTGATCGGCGCTTTTCACCAGCCCCGGCTGGTGCTGGCCGATATCGACACCCTCGACACCCTGGACCGCCGCCAGGTGCTGGCCGGTTACGCCGAGGTGGTGAAATACGGCCTGATCGACGATGCCCCGTTCTTTGGGTGGCTGGAGACCAACGCCGCCCGCCTGATCGACGGCGACCTGGACGCCCGTCGCCATGCGGTGGCGGTCAGCTGCCGCGCCAAGGCCCGCATCGTCGCCGCCGATGAGCGTGAGGGCGGTGTGCGCGCCCTGCTCAATCTCGGCCACACCTTCGGCCATGCCCTGGAGGCCGAAACCGGCTTTTCCGACGAGATGCTGCATGGCGAGGCGGTAGCCATCGGCATGGTGATGGCGTTCCGCCTGTCGGCCCGGCTGGGTCTGGCGGCCCCGGATGATGCCGGGCGGCTGGTCCGGCATCTGGACGCGCTGGGTCTGCCCTCGGGCCTGCCCGGTCGGCGCGAATGGGATGTGGACCGTCTGCTGTCGCACATGCAGGGCGACAAGAAGGTCAAGGACGGCAAGGTCACCTTTGTATTGGCCAGGGGCATCGGTCAAAGCTTCCTGACCCGCGACGTGCCCGAGGCCGAACTGGCGGCTCTGCTGGCCGAGATGGCGAGGGAATCAGCCCCATGATCGACTCCACCTTGTTCCTGTCCCTGTCCGTGGTCGCCATCATCGTCTTACAGGCGGGCTCGGCCTTCTTTGCCGGGACCGAGACGGCGCTGACGGCGGTGTCGCGGCCGGTGATGCACCAGCTGGAACAAGATGGCAGCCTCAGCGCCCGGCGGGTCAACCGCCTGACCGATTCGCGCGACCGCCTGATCGGGTCGCTGCTGTTGGGCAACAGCCTGACCCATACCCTGTCGTCCTCCCTGGCCACCGGCGTCCTGGTCGGACTGTTCGGCGATGCCGGCATCGCCTATGCCTCTGCCGCCATGACCATCATCATCGTCATTTTCGGCGAGGTGATGCCAAAGACCTACGCCATCTACCACGCCAACCGTATGGCGTTGCTGTTCTCCGGGCCGGTGACCTTCGTCGTCGCCATCCTGTCGCCGTTCGTTCGTGCGGTCGATGTGGTGGTGCGTCTGCTGTTCCGCCTGTTCGGAGCCAGCTATGCCCCGACCGTCACCCTGGAAAGCTCCATGATGGAGTTGCGGGGCGCCATCGAGGTTCATGCCGGCGAGGATGAGGTCAGGGAAGAGCGGCGGATGCTGCGCTCGATCCTGGAACTGAACGATGTGGAGGTGGGGCAGGTGATGACCCATCGCCGCAATACCATCACCATCGACGCCGGCCAGATACCCTCCGTCATCCTCGATCAGGTGGTCGTCAGCCCCTATACCCGTCTGCCGCTGTGGAAAGACGATCCCGACAATATCGTCGGCATCATCCACGCCAAGGACATGCTGCGGGCGGTCCGGGGCCTGGATGGCGAGGTGGACCGGCTCGACGTGGTCGAACTGGCCTCGCCGCCCTGGTTCATCCCCGATTCCACCACCCTGCTGGAGCAGTTGCAGGCCTTTCGCAAGCGTCGCGAACACTTCGCCCTGGTGGTGGACGAGTACGGCTCGCTGATGGGGGTGGTGACCCTGGAAGACATCTTGGAGGAAATCGTCGGTGAGATCGCCGACGAGCATGACGTGACGGTGGCCGGGGTGCGGCCGCAGTCGGACGGGTCGTTCATCGTCGATGGTTCGGTGCCGATCCGCGACCTCAACCGCGAGTTCGAATGGCGGTTGCCCGATGACGAGGCCGCCACCATCGCCGGTCTGGTCCTGCACGAGGCCCGTCAGATCCCCGATGTGGGGCAGGTGTTCCGCTTCTACGGCTTCCGGTTCGAGATTGCCCGGCGCCAGCGCAACCAGATCACATCGCTGCGCGTCACCCCGCCCGGCAAGGACGGCAGCCCGGCGAAGTAAAAACCCTCCTTGCTCCAAAGCGCGGCTGCTTGTATGACATGCCGCATGCATATCCTTGAATTCGAAAAGCCCATCGCCGAGCTCGAGGGCAAAATCGAGGAGCTGCGCCACCTGTCCGATAGCGGTGATGTCAACATCGCCGACGAGGTGAGCAAGCTCCAGGCCAAGGTCGACAAGCTGCTGCGGTCGACTTACGCCAAGCTCACGCCGTGGCAAAAGACTCAGGTGGCCCGCCACCCCGAGCGGCCGCACGCATTGGCCTATATCGCCGCGCTGATCGACGATTTCACGCCGCTGGCCGGCGACCGCGCCTTTGGCGAGGATCTGGCCATCGTCGGCGGGCTGGGCCGCTTTCGGGGCCGGTCGGTCATGGTGATCGGTCACGAGAAGGGCCACGACACCGAAAGCCGCATCAAGCATAATTTCGGCATGGCCAAGCCCGAGGGCTACCGCAAGGCGGTGCGCCTGATGGAGATGGCCGACCATTTCAAGATTCCGGTCATCACCCTGGTGGATACCGCCGGCGCCTATCCCGGCGTCGATGCCGAGGCGCGCGGTCAGGCCGAGGCCATCGCACGCTCGATCGAGACCTGTCTTGGCATCCGCGTTCCCCTGATTTCGGTGATCATCGGCGAGGGCGGCTCTGGCGGCGCCATCGCGCTGGCCACCGCCAATACCGTGCTGATGCTGGAACACGCCATTTACTCGGTGATCAGCCCCGAGGGCTGCGCCTCGATTCTGTGGCGCTCCAGCGACAACGCCAAGGACGCCGCCGAGCAACTGCGTTTGACCGCCCAGGACATCTTGAAGTTGGGCATCATCGACGCGGTGGTTCCCGAGCCCATGGGCGGCGCCCATCGTAATATCGATCAGATGTTCCAGACCCTGTCCATGTCGCTGGAATCCGCGCTGCGTGAGTTGTCGGACACCGAAGGCGGTGTGCTGCGGGCCAAACGGCGCGAGAAGTTCCTGGAGATGGGGCGGGCGGGGCTGTCGTGATCGCCCTCGCCGGGTCGGAGCTTTCCCCGGAACTTTCCGTCGTGGTTCCGGTCAAGAACGAGGCCGAGAACATCTTGCCGCTGCTGGATGAGATTCACACCGCCTTGCAGGGCAAGGTGGTGTTCGAGGTCGTCTATGTGGATGACGGCTCGGACGATTCCACTCCCGCCGTGCTGGCCCAGGCCAAGACCCTGCATCCCCGTCTCAAGGTGGTGCGTCATCGCGCCAGCTGCGGCCAGAGCCAGGCGGTCGCCACCGGGGTCAAGCATGCGGCCGGCCTTTTGATCGGCACCCTGGATGGTGACGGACAAAACGACCCCGCCGACTTGCCGGCCATGCTGGACCGCTGGCGCAACGCTCCCGCTTTGGCGCGGCCGGGGTTGATGATCACCGGCTGGCGCGCCAATCGTCGCGACAACGGCCTGCGCCGCCTGTCATCCAGGCTGGCCAATACCGTCCGGTCCAAATTGCTGAAGGACGGCATTCCCGATTCCGGCAGCGGCATCAAACTGCTGCCGCGCGCCCTGTTTCTCGACTTGCCGCGCTTTGACCATATGCATCGTTTCATGGCCGCCCTGGTGATCCGGGCCGGCGGCACGGTGGAGACGGTGCGGGTCAACCACCGGGCGCGCGAACGCGGCGTCTCCAAATACGGGGTGTGGAACCGGCTGTGGGTCGGCATCGTCGATATCGTCGGAATGATGTGGTTGATCCGCCGGGCGCGCAATCCGGTGGTCGAGGGGCTGGAGTGATGCTCCGGGGCTTCCGCGATGAAGGTTCGGGGGCCTCGTCTCCGGCCGGGACGCGGGGCGGAAGCCCCGCCGCCGCATGACCCGTTCGCGCCATCCCTTGCTGCATCCCCGCGCCCTGCTGCGGGGTCTGATTCTGATCCTGACCTTCGTCGCCATCGGTTTTCTGATCGAGGAGATGGGGATCAAGGACGCGCTGGACACCCAGTGGGTCGATTCCCAGATTCGCGGCAAGGGCTTGTCCGGCGACGCCCTGTTCGTCCTGATGGGCGCCATCGCCATCGCCATCGGCCTGCCGCGTCAGGCGGTCTGTTTCCTGGGTGGTTACGCCTTTGGCTTCGCCGAGGGGCTGCTGTGGTCCAGCCTGGCCTCGCTGGCGGGCTGCGTCGGGGCGTTCTTTTACGCCCGGTTCATGGGCCGCGCCTTCATCGCCACTCGCTTTCCCGACCGCATCGCCCGCGTCGATGACTTTTTGGCCGGCAATACCTTTTCCATGTCGCTACTGATGCGGTTGCTGCCGGTGGGCAGCAATCTGCTGACCAATCTCGCCGCCGGGGTGTCCGGCGTGGTGGCGGTGCCGTTCTTTCTGGGCTCGTTGCTGGGCTACCTGCCGCAGACCGCGGTGTTCGCTTTGTTGGGCAGCGGCATCCAGGTCGATCCGGTCTTTCGGATCGGGGCCAGCGTGATATTGTTCGTCGCATCCGGGGTGATCGGCGTCTGGCTGTTCCAGCGTTATCGCCACGGCCGGCGTCTGGATGCCGCCACCGAGGCGGCCCTTGATGAGAATGGCGACAATGAAAAAATCTAGGCTCTCCCTGCTCCTTCCCGTCCTGCTGCTGGCCGCCTGCGGCGTTACGCCGGGCGGCGAAGCGCCGCGGACCTCGGCAGTGGCGGTCGACTCCTCCGGTCGGGTCATACGCGGGCGCGCCGAGCGCAACCAGGATGATTCCATCGGCCGTAATATCATGTTCCAACTGCGCCAGGGCGACGCCGCCGTTTTCAAGGGCGTCTCGGTTCTGGCCTGGGATCGCGCCGTGCTGCTGACCGGGGCCGTCGCCAAACCCGAGCATCGCCGCCGCGTCGAGCAGGTGGCCAAGGCCATGGACGGCGTCGATACGGTGTTCAACGATCTGATCGTGACCGAAATTCCTGACGCCACCGCTTTTTTCCCCGAAGTCGGTCGTGAGCAGCGGATTTACGCCGGTCTGCTGGGACAGACCGACATTTCCGGCGCCTATGTGGTCCGCATGGTGAACGGCGTCGTCACCCTGATGGGCACCGCCCGCGACGCCGAGGATGTCGCCAAGGCGATGGCCTTCGCCCGCGAGGTCGAGGGTGTCAAATGGGTGGTCAATCACGTCGCGGTGAAGTGATGCCAGCGGTCGAAACTTTCGACCGTTGGACGGCGTTTGAGGGCGCCATAATGACTGACCGAAGGTTAGCCGTTATGGCCGTTGGTATCAGTCGCTCCGCCGCGCCATGAAGTTCAGGATGTGTTCGGCCGCACCGTGGTCCCACAGGTCGTTGTGATGGCCGTGCGGCAGGAATACGCCGTTCTTGACCGTGTCGGCGGCGTCGAGAAGGATGTGGGCCAGGGCCACCGGCGTCGTTTCGTCCAGGTCGCCATGCACCACCAGTAATGGCGCCTTCAGGCCGCCGATCTTGGACAGATTGTCGAAGCGGTCCACCATGGCCGCCCGCGCCAGAACCGGCAGGATATAGCTGGGGGCCAGATCGGGCAGGCTGGTGAACGGGCATTCCAGCACCACCATCATGGGCTCGATCAGCCGCGTCATTTCCATGGCGACGCCAGAGCCCAGGGACTCGCCGTACAGCACCAGCCGGGAGGCGGAAACGCCTCGGCTGGTCAGCCATTGGATCGCGGCGTGGCCATCGGCATAAAGCCCGGCTTCGGTGGGGCGGCCGGGATTGCCGCCATAGCCGCGATATTCCAGCAGGAACACGCCGTAACCGGCATCCAGCAGGACGCGGGCCTTGAAGGCGCGCGAGCCGATGGTGCCGGAATTGCCGTGAAAGAACACCACGGTGGCCTTGGCCGGATCGCGGGGCGGGGCGTACCAGCCGCCGATCAGCCAGCCGTCATCGGCCTTGAGCGGTACCGGGACCATTTCGGGCACGCCGGCTTCGACCGGGTCCGACCGGGTTGGATCGGGGTGGTAGATCATGCTGCGCTGCGACAGGGCCAAGACCCCGATCAGCGCCAGATACAATCCTCCGAAGGCGAGGATCGCTTCGAGCAAGATTTTCACCATGAATTCCTGTCTTAAAAAATCGAGGCCCGCGGATTGCTCCACGGGCCTCGCTGTACCTCAGGCGTAAGGCCTAGATACGGTTCATGCGGCTTTCGATCAGATCCTCGACCACGCCGGGATCGGCAAGGGTCGAGATGTCGCCCAGCGCGTCGAACTGGTTCTCGGCGATCTTGCGCAAGATGCGGCGCATGATCTTGCCGGACCGGGTCTTGGGCAGGCCGGGGGACCACTGGATCAGGTCGGGGCTGGCGATGGGGCCGATTTCCTTGCGGACCCAGTTGACCAGCTCCTTACGCAGTTCCTCGGTCGGCTCCTCGCCGCCGATCAGGGTGACATAGGCATAGATGCCCTGGCCCTTGATCTCGTGCGGATAGCCGACCACGGCGGCCTCGGCCACCTTGGGATGGGCGACCAGGGCCGATTCGACCTCGGCGGTGCCCATGCGGTGGCCCGACACGTTGATGACGTCGTCAACGCGGCCGGTGATCCAGTAATAGCCGTCCTGGTCGCGTCGGGCGCCGTCGCCGGTGAAGTAGCGGCCGGGATAGGTGGTGAAGTAGGCCTGCTTGAAGCGTTCGTGATCGCCCCACAGGGTCCGCATCTGGCCCGGCCACGAATCGGCGATGCACAGATTGCCCTCGGTGGCGCCCTTCAGCTCGACGCCCTCGGCATCGACCATCAGCGGCACGACGCCAAAGAACGGACGGGTCGCCGAACCGGGCTTCAGCGGGGTGGCGCCCGGCAGGGGGGAAATCAAGATGCCGCCGGTCTCGGTCTGCCACCAGGTGTCAACAATCGGGCAGCGCTCCCCGCCGATGTTGCGGTAGAACCAGAGCCACGCTTCCGGGTTGATTGGCTCGCCGACACTCCCCAGCAGTTCCAGGCTGCTCAGGTCGTGCCTCCGGGGCACTTCTTCTCCGTAGCCCATAAACATCCGGATGGCTGTTGGCGAGGTGTAGAATATGGTGACGCCGTATTTTTCAATTATGTCCCACCACCGGTCGATTGACGGGTAGTCGGGCGCTCCCTCGTAGAGCACCAGTGACGCCCCGTGCGCCAGTGGCGCATAGACTATCGAGCTGTGGCCGGTGACCCACCCTACATCTGCCGTACACCAGTAGACCGATTCCTCCTTGATATCGAAGACCCACTTGTAGGCCGAGTAGTTGTGCACCAGGTAGCCGCCGGTGCTATGAACAATACCCTTGGGCTTGCCCGTAGTGCCCGAGGTGTAAAGGATATACAAGGGGTGGTTGGACTCGACCGGCTCGGGCGGAATATAGGGCATCTCCCGGTCAAGCAGGTCATGTAACCACAGGTCACGGGAGGCTTTCATGTTGACCGGCGTGTTGGCCCGGTTGACCACGATTACCTTTTCCACAGAAAGGCAGGCAGTCAGCGCCTCATCAACTATACTCTTCAGCGGGATGACCTTGCCTCTTCTGAATCCGCCGTCGGCGGTGACAAGCAGTTTGGCCTGCACATCATTGACTCTATCGCACAGCGCCTGGGCGCTGAAACCGGAGAAGATTACGGTGTGGATGGCACCGATACGGGCGCAGGCCAGCATGAAAATGGGCAGCTCCGGTATCATGGGCAGGTAGAGGACCACCTTATCCCCCTTACCCACCCCGCACTTCTTCAGTACGGCAGCAAACCGGTTCACTTCGCGGTACAACGTCGAATAGCTGAGGACGCGCGAGTCTCCCGGCTCGCCTTCCCAGTAGATGGCCACCTTGCTTTTGCGCCAGGTCTTGACATGCACATCCACGCAAATGTGGGAGGCGTTCAACTGCCCGCCCACGAACCAGTGGGCAAAGGGCGGCTGCCAGTCCAGCACTTTGTCCCATGTCTTGAACCAATCAAGTTTGTGCGCCTGCTCCGCCCAGAACTCTTCCGGTTTGGCCAGTGACGCCTGGTGAATGTTAAGCAACTTTTTCAGGGGAAAGTACCTTGACTCAAAAGGTAATGCTAGTTCCGCCATAGCTGGACATCCTCCCCGGAACTCGCCACTGGCTCACCGTTATATCAGCGCACGGTAACCCTTGCCCTGGCCTTCGGCTTCCAGCGCTTTCTCAAGCATCTTCAGCACTACTTCTTCTTCGGAAGTGTGCGTGTCAACCCTCTGACTGAGCGCGTCAATGGCCTGCTGTATCGTTGTTTTTCGGGACAGCAGGTCTGTCTGACTCAACCCCTCCAGCCGGTTAGTTACCAGTGATTCGACAGTGCTGATATCACCTCTTATCCCATTATGTTCCAGCCAGAGCGCACCCATCAGCACTTCCCCGAACAATGGGG
>JAUSFB010000062.1 GCA_030651575.1 Phaeospirillum sp. | reverse complement strand
AGAATGGAGAACAGCAGGAGCTTCGCGCCGACTTGGTGAGCCAGGTGGCGGCGCTTGTCGCCCAGACGCAGCAGGGGAACGTCGCGCTCGATAAGCTCAACCCGGAGGACGTGGACGGCAAGATACGCATGGGGCGCATCCGGCGCGGTAGCGAGATGGCGGTCCTGTTCCTTCGCATGGTCATGGCGACCGTCTCGCCACGCGAGAGGGGGCGCATCATCCCCATCACTCTGGAAACCATGTTGAACCTGACGGTAGGCTCTGGCGGACTGGGCATAGAGGACGCGCAGCGCATACTCGGCGCTCAGATAAGAGCGCAGTCGCCGGACCTTGGGGGTCAAGCGTGAGCATTCTCCAGTTGCAGGACAGCATTGACGAGTTGACCGTCGAGGAGCTTCGCACGCTCGTCGATATCATGCACGGCGCGACTCAGCAGCGGCATGACAACTTCTGGCTGACCATGAACGAAAAGAACACGCTTTTTTCGGGGCAGCAAGGGACAGGCAAAACCGCGAGCATGGTGAAGGCCGCGCACGAAATACAGAGGCTCACGGAAGACCGCCCGAAAACGGGGGCAGGAGTAACAACCATAGGCCCAAAGCTGGGGCTTAAGCCGAAGTTTGGCCCATCGACGGAACTGGGGTATGACGGGTTCATTGACCAGCTTGTCCGCATCAGCGAGGCGGCGGCGGCGCCAGAGGCAAAAAACCCAGACGCGACGGTGCGCGACCTGCACGCACTTTACGAGCGGCACGGCGTCACCATCTACGGTAACGTCCTTGTAGCGGACGAGGCGGGCAACCTGTTCGGGAAGCGCCGCGTCATGTCGAGCATCGGGCAAATCGTGGCGGAGTTCGGCCAGACGTTGCGGCACGTCCACGCGACACTCCTGATCGCATCGCCGCGCGGCGAGCTTGACCTTGACGACAAGATTTGCGTCCAATTGCACTATGTCGGACGGCCAGCCATGAAGATATTCACGGACGATGAGGAAAAAGTGCATAAGACCTGCCAACTGTATATCCACAGGGCTGGCCTTATGGACTCGCGCAGCGGCTCCTCGTTTCTACGCGCCCGTGGCCCGAAGCTAGTCCAGAGCTTCCCGATTGAGGACGTTGCGGGCCTGTACGTCACCGACCAGCCCGTCGAGCTTTCACCGCATCTTATCACCAAGTTTCGCAAAAAGTTTCGCAAAGCAAAATAGAAAGGAGTACCCCCAATGGCAGAGGACAAGACTCGGTACATGGTCACGGTGTTGGACCCCAACTCAGCGAAGGACAGGGAGGTCTATACTTGGGCTTATACCGAAGACCAAGCCAAGCGGAACGTCATGCTTCGTGAGGGCATCCCCGAAACGGACATCGTGAGCGTCAAGTCCGATAGCGCGGGCGACGATGAGGACGATGATATCGGGTACGACCCAGAGGACGACGAATAGGAGGCGCTTATGGTTATTGTGCTGACCCCAGTAGGGAAGCAGAAGGCGGAGTCCGGGTTTAGCGGCGGCGGGGGCAAGGATGCAGTGTTAGCGCATCTATTGGCCGCTGGACCCGCCGACGTGGACGATCTCGGCCCCGCCTGCAACATCCCGGACAAGGCCGTTGACGCCTACGTGCGGGGCTTGCTCCGTGATGGGCTGGTGAGAGAATCAGGCGCGGCGCAAGTCTAACATGGTGACCGGAGACGCCATCTTTTTGGGGATGCTCGTGTTCTCCGCGATAGGACTGACTATTGCCAGCTTCATGTTGAGGTCGGCATTATTCTACCTTATGGCGGGGTTCATGTGGCCCGCCGTTGGCATTTGGATCTATACTCTCGTTCCCAGCCCGGTCGGGAACGCCGCGCTGTGGCACTGGACTGTCCTTCTGGCGGGCCTTATGTCCCTCATTGTGTTTGGGAAGTTTCTCCATGACCTTATGACGAATCGGCAAGATGGCGAGGAAAAGGTGCGGCTGGCGTACCGCCGTCGCCTGGACGAGATAACGACCTACGATGAGGATGACGATAGGCCACGCGCCACGGCTCGCGTCAATGGACTACCTACGATGCACCCTGACGCTCTAACTAGACCGTCAAGGCTCCGATGGTTGGAGACGCTGCGCAAGGAGAGGAGGAAGGGATTGTGAGCTACACCGTCATCATCTCCACCTTCAACGAGGCGCAAAACCTTGCCGTGTTGCTTCCTCGTGTCAAGCGATACATCGGGAAGGATGACGATATTCTCGTCGTGGATGATGGGAGCGACGACGTGCCGGACGTTTGTCGAGGGGCGGGCGTGACGTGCATCCGTGGCCCTGGGCGTGGGCTTACGGCGGCAGAACGCTTTGGAATCGCCCGCGTGACTCAGTTGGGCTTTGTGATAATGGACGGCGACCTACAGCACGACCCCAAGTACATCCCCGCGCTCACGGCGGGCCTCTCCAGCGGGATGTTGACCATTGGGAGCCGCTACGTTGAGGGCGGCGGCTGGCATGAGGGCTTCCGGCGCGAGGCGATGTCCCGGCTGGCCTGCTCGCTGGCTTATCCCCTGCTAACGAGGGTCAAGGACTGCACGAGCGGCTTTTTCGCCATGCCGACAAAGGCGTTTTGCTTCAACGCCGTTGACCTGTACGCGCCGAAGGTGCTCCTGGAGGTGCTGGTCAAGTGCCCGCCGGAGAAGATACGCGAGATACCGATAACCTTCGGGACGCGGGCCTTCGGCAAGAGCACATACATGAACTCTGGCACCATTGCAAAATACGCCCGCCAGGTTGCGGGGCTGTACGTTTGGCGGTATGCTAAGGCAAAGCCCGGTAGCGGCGCTCACGTTCGGGAATAGGGAGATCTTCAATGAAGACAGCACAACGGATTCTGGCAGTCCTCGTCATCTTGGGGATCGCCTTTGCGGCGCCCGCGTCCGTCCTAGCCCAAGCGCCGCCCTACACCGTGGCGTTCACCATCGTCCGGGTGACGCCCGCGAGCGCGACGGTGCGCGCCGTCATCACGGGGCCGAACATCCCCACGTCCATGACCGTCGCCATCCTTAACTATGATGAGGTCTTGGCGGGCCTGACGCCCCAGCAGGCGACCGTGCAGGTAGTCCAGAAGATCACCATGACGGACGTTGTGCAGAGCACGGCGGCTAAAGAGCAGCACGTCACGGAGACGCAGGCCACAACCATTGACGACGTGATAGCCGCAGCGCCAGATGCCGCAACGAAGGCGGAGCTTCGCACCCTGGACGGCAAGCAGATAAGCGCCGTGGCGAAGGCGATCAAGGGTGTGGCCGTGGCGAAGGGTGGGGGTAATCTAACCGCCGAGGAAGCGAAGCTTCACGCCCTGTCCGCGACGGCGAAGGCCGCGCTGGACACCCACCCCGTCACGAAGACTGTCCAGTACGCGAAGCAGTTGGCGCAGACCGCGCCCGTCCAGATGCGCGACAAGCGCACAGAGAAGACGCTGACCAACCTTCAATCCGTCCCGCTCGCTGGCGGCACGCGCACCGTAGAGTTTGACGTGCAGACGGGGAAGATGGCGACGTGGGACGGTAAGTTCGGCTCCCGCGCCGTCCTCGCGCTCATCATCAACGGCACGTACTACTACGATCTAACGCATAGCTCTTGGTGGAATGCATCATGGCTTTATCGCAAGGCCCTATCCTTCAATGCGTCCAGCCTGTCCGCCACGCTGACGGACTTCCCTGTCAAGGTCTCACTGACCTCTGCCAACTTTGACTTTGCGCAGGCCAAGAGCGACGGCACGGACGTGCGCTTCCTCGGCTCGGATGACGCGACGCCGCTGTCCTACGAGATAGCCTACTGGAATCAGGCGGGGCAAGTCGGGACGCTCTGGGTCAAGGTCCCAAGCCTCACGGCGCTCGGCAACTACTCCCAGTTCATTTATATGTACCACGGGAACGCCGCCGCCGCCGACGCGCAGGACAAAAACGCGACGTGGGGCAGCTATTCCACGATCAACACCGCCGACGCCACGACAAACTGGGCTTCGACGGGCGGGGCCATGACCATCACGCTGGATAATGCCGA
>JAUSFB010000052.1 GCA_030651575.1 Phaeospirillum sp. | reverse complement strand
GACCATCCCGGCGGGCACGACGGCCATCGTGGCGGGTCTGCGCGTAGACGAGCCGAACCTCACGGCGACGGGCACCATCACCGAGGCAGCCTCGGTGTACATCGAAGCGGCACCCACCGAGGGCGGGTTGAACTTCGCGCTGCACGTGGACGACGGCGCCACGCGGCTGGACGGGCAGGTGTACATCCGGTCGGCGACGGAGCCGGTGAAGAAGATCGCGGCCACCACGGACGCCACGGCGGGCGCGTCGACCTACACCATCGCGCAGATGCTCGGTGGCCTGATCCTCCGCGACCCCGCCGGCGCGAGCCGCTCCGACGTGACGCCCACGGCGGCGGCTATCGTGGCGGGCATCGTAGGCGCGGCGGTGGATGACACGTTCGAGACGTGGCTGGTGAACACGGCCGATGCGGCCGAGGTCATCACCGTGACGGCCGGGGCCGGGGTCACGCTGATTCCGGCGTCCATCACCATCGCCCAGAACGAGAACGCGAAGCTGCTCGTGCGGCTGACCAACGTCACCGGCGCTTCCGAGGCCGTGACGGTGTACGCCATCGTGGCGGGCGGTTAGGCGAGAGAGCCCGCACCATGATCCAGATCGACGCGCACAGCGCCAGTTTCGACGTGCTTCGGGACGTGGCCGCGCACCTCAACCAGAGATTGGAAGAGGAGCTGCGGGCCGCCAACCAGCGCATCGGGGCGAAGCTGAACGCCGAGGCGAAGCGGATCATGGTGCGGGACATCTACAGCGTGGAGGCCCCGTTCCTGAAGCGGGCGACGGAAAAGGAGCGGGCGAAGTTCGCCGGCACTTCCCGGCAGCGGAACCGGGGCCGGCGGATAAGGCGCTGGGTGCGGAGTGGCGACCTGCTCAACAACGAAAGGGTCGCCTTCCGCACCGAGGACCGGGGCGTGTTCAGCGTCGTGCTGGTCAACGCGATGGAATACGCCACGCCCCGGTACGTCCTCGGTCTGCCCGGCCACCGCCAGGCAGGGGAGCAGAGTGGCGAGAGCCCCACGCGCTCCGTGCAGTGGCAGGAGCAGGCCGTGGAAGAGCAGCAGGTTTGGATACGGGTGCAGTACGAGCAGGCGATTGAACGCGCGCTGCGAGGGGCCTGATGAGCGCTGACCGCGTGAAGATCGGCGTGCGGGACCTGCTGGCCTCCGTAGCCAATATCGGCACCGTGGAGACGAGCAGTCTCGACGTGCGGACCGCGCCGCAGAAGCTCCGGGCGCTGACGGTCAACCCGTACTGGAGCGTCACCGTGGGCCGGATGCGAGACGAGCCGGCGACGTTTGGGAGCAGCACCAGCCGCCCGGTGTTCCGGTTCTACGAGCTGCGGATCGAGGGATGGCGCGGCTTCGTGGCGGCGAGCGAAGTCACCACGGATTGGGAGCGGCTGGTGGACGCAGTACTCAACCGGCTCCAGGCCTCACAGCACACCCTCGCGCAGATACTCCTCGGCCTGGGCCTCACCGGCTTCGTGGCGCTGGAGGACGTGCTGTCGGAAGAGGTCGGTATCCGCGAGATCGCCGAGGGCGACAAGAGCTTTCGCGCGCACCATGCCGCCATCGCGGCGCGGGCGCGGGTCTATCAGGTGCTTTCCTAAATGGCAGTCACAGCAACCTTTACCGGCGCGGTCTCCCTCTCCATCAACGCGCAGGCGGCCTACACGGTGGACGCCAGCGCGGGGCCGGCTCTGCGGATCCTCCAGAGCCTCACGTGGGCATTTACCGGTGGTGACGCACCGACGATTGCCGGCTGGCTGTACTCGGCTGAGGTCACCTGCGCGGCGGGGGACTGGCTCCTGGCGCACGCTACGGACCCGTTCCAGGGCATGGGGGACAGCGTCTACCCGACCGGCTTCATAGTCGCCGGTAGCAAGCTGAAGCTGCTGTATATCCGTAACACGGACCCCACGAACACGATCACCATCGTGCAGGGGGCGGTCAACGGACTGCCGATCTTCGTCGCGGCGGGGGACGGTATCACCCTGGCGTCGGGCGACTGGAACTGCCTCTACAAGAAGGCGGGGACGGCGGCGCTCACCACGGGCAGCAACGACAAGCTGACCATCAGCGTCGGCGCGGGCAGCCCCACGTGCGAGGTGGCGGCGTTCTATGGCGCGTAGCAAGACCAGCATCTACCGGATCGCCTACGAGCGGACGATGGAGCCGCAGGGCCGTCCATGGCGCATTGAAACGTCCTCGGGCGACTGCCTGTACACCGGTCGGGTGGAGATGCGGGTCCATTCGTGGACGGTACTCGAACCCGGGCCTGTCCGGTTCAGCGGCTATCTGGAGTGCGTGGGCGTGCTGGAGTACAGTCCGGAGCGGAGCATCATCCGGGAGCAGGAGCAGGACAATGCGTAAACCGGAAGAGCAGCCGGAGCCGCGGAAGGTCCGGCGCGAGGGCGCGCCAGGCGGGCACGCCGAGGTCGTCTTCGACGTGGAACGGCGGCAGTTCTTCTACCTCGACACGCTGGGCGAGCGCCGCTGGATCGGTATCCCCGCCGGCTTCGCGTTCGATGAACACGGCCAGCCGCAGCCCGTACGGGCCGACGCCCCGCCCGAGTAACCACCACCACAATTCGTTTCA